>JAYSCL010000160.1:0-1027 GCA_041914905.1 Enterobacterales bacterium | reverse complement strand
CCAGTTTTGGTTTTATTAAATCCGGTGCGCTCGAATCGTCGAATGTGGATTTGACGCGTGAGTTGGTTGATCTGATCACCGCGCAACGAAATTTCCAAGCCAATGCGCGATCAATTGAAACCGCGAATGCCGTGACACAAACCATTATTCAAATTCGTTAATAGCGTTAAGTGAGTCCGCACTATGGATCGTTTGCTGTACATCGCGATGACGGGGGCCAAAGAGACGACGCTACAACAGGCCAAAGCGTCGAACAATTTGGCGAATGTCAATTCGACGGCATTTAAAGCGGATCTGGCGCAGGCGCGCGCGATGCCGATCTTTGGCGAAGGGCATCCGTCACGCGCGTTTGTGATGACCGAACGGCCGGGCACCGATTGGGATCAAGGTGCGCTAATGGCAACCGGCAACACACTTGATCTGGCGATCGACGGTAAAGGTTTTTTGGCCATTCAAGACAACAAAGGTGTCGAAGCTTATACCCGATTCGGTGAGCTGAAAGTGACTGAAACCGGTGTGCTGCAAACCAGCACGGGCCATCCCGTTTTGGGCAATGGTGGTGTGATCACCTTACCGCCGTTTGAAAAAATCGATATTGGTGGCGATGGCACCATTTCGATTCGCGAGCAAGGTGCGCCAGCCAATACGTTAACGATTGTCGATCGCATCAAATTGGTCAATCCTTCGTTGCAAGAGATGCAAAAAGGCGAAGATGGTTTTTTTCGCCAACGTTCCGGTGCGATCGCGATTGCCGACGCATCCGTACGTGTTAGCTCCGGTTATCTTGAAAGCAGCAACGTCAATGCCGTGGAAGAAATGATCGATGTGATCAGTCTTGCGCGTCAGTTTGAAGTGCAGGTAAAAATGATGAAGAGTGCTGAAGAAAATGACGCTGCACTGGAACGATTAGTGCAGGTTTAAAAAGTGATCAGTTGCCAGTTTTCAGTTGATAGTGCAAAACCAAGAAATACGCTGCTGACAACTGACAACTGACAACTGACAACTGACAACTGACAACTGACAACTG
>JAYSCL010000159.1:0-1099 GCA_041914905.1 Enterobacterales bacterium | reverse complement strand
GCTGCCAACGTTGAATTAGCACTTGTGCCGCGAACAATTGCCGTCGACCTTCACGATGTTGTATCAGGCGATCACTGTCGTTCAGTGTAACGAGCACGGGATCAATCAACGCCGACGAAACACGAGCGCTGTCGGCAAGCAGTAATAATTCTGCCGCCAGCGTACGGCGATCGAACGTCGCACGATTGGTCGTGGCGTTGTCTGTCGTGGCGTTGTCTGCCGATACAGTCAATCGTTGCAGTGCCAACTTGAGCTGATTGGGTAACTGAGCGCTTTGATAGAACTGTAAATCGAATTGATGTCGTAAATAGAACGCCGCCCGCAAGTGGTAAACGGCAGCCAATACAACCGTCGGATCGTCGCTGGTCAATTCAGCTACCCGGCGATCGAGCTGACCTTGATGAAACAACGGCGCCACCATCGCCGCATCCATTTGGAGCAAATCAGCAAAACAGTCGCGCGCTTGCTCACTTTGTAATTCTTGCGCAATGCGCTGTTGCGCCGCTGAACGAGCCAATGATGACAACGCCTCAACGGTACAGGCACTGGCAACGACGGCGGTCTTGTTGGTCGCACGTTGGACGGGTTCGTTTAGCAAAGGCTTGTCAAAACTGCGCACATCTTCGGCGCCGCTTGGTGGCGATGCTTTGTTATTTAATCCCGTCGGAACTTCGTGCAAACGATAGTCGGCGGCACACACGCACGAGGAGAAGGACAGGGAAAATAAGACGGTGACAAAGGCGCGACGTCGCATCATTCACGATCAGCAGACTAATGATGTGACACCTTAACGTGCGCGTCGTCACGGTTCTTGTCGCTTTTCGTTGTACCTGAGATTGCAACAACGCTAAAAGCCTTCTCAAAAATATCCAGACTCGGCGAGCGGCGTGCAAGCGGTGCTCATGGTCCTCATTTACGCCGTGTAAACTCCGGTTGTTGCGCTCCTCTGCACGCCCCCCGCCTTCACCTGAATTATTTTTGAGTTGGCTTCCAATTGAAAACCGCTGCGCGCGCACAACTCTCGCGATTTACACCTGATCGTTACGGGTTTTCATGCCGGTTAACATTGCTTTAACAAGATTCTCTTTGTGCTGACGAC
>JAYSCL010000158.1:0-1105 GCA_041914905.1 Enterobacterales bacterium | reverse complement strand
TTGTTTGATGTGAAGGCGATGTTAAATTCGACTACGACAAAAAGTTCGCGGGGTGAAACACCCGAGTTCGCGGCCCCTTCGCGGGGTCAAAACGGGGTGGTTGCGGGTGGTTCGCGGGGTGACGAAATCACAAAAAACCTCGGCGAAATCCATTCCCTTTTAGCTGCCGATGAAGACAGTGACGAAAACGCACATCTAACGAATAAAAATAATCAACTGTCGTACGCGAATGCGCTGGTCGCGCAAGCGCGCGACACGGAGTAAACACCATGCCCCGTCAATCCGCCAAACCGGCCGTCAGCCTGCCGTACAAATTATCGGACGTTGGTGCGCCTGATAGCCTGCGTGCGCACTTGCTACGCCATTTAGAAGCGCTGGCCGTGCACCATTACAGTGATCGCACGATCGCCAGCGTGCGCGAAAGCGTCGGCTACTTTATCCGCTGGGCCGAAGAACGCGAGTTGTACACACCACACGAGATCACCTTGCCGATCATCGAGCGTTATCAACGGCATTTGTATTACCTGCGCAAACCCAACGGCAAACCATTAAGTTCACAAGCACAACATCAGCGCTTGTGTTTATTGCGTTCGTACTTCCGTTGGCTCGTTAAACAGCGCTATTTGTTGTTTAACCCAGCGGCGGAATTGGATCTACCCAAGATCGAGCAACGGCTACCCAAAGCGATCTTAAATGCCAGCGAGATTGAGCAAGTGATGATGCAGCCGGATCTGAGCACTGCTCCCGGATTGCGTGACCGCGCGATCTTAGAAGTGTTGTACTCGACCGGCATTCGTCGCAGTGAAGTCACTAACTTAAAAGTGCATGACATCGATGTGGAGCGCGGCACGTTAACGGTGCGCCTAGGCAAAGGTAAAAAAGATCGCGTGGTGCCGATTGGGGAACGGGCGTTGCAGTGGATAGAAAAATATCAGCGCGACGTGCGTCCGCAATTGCTGGTCGATCCGCTCAATGATGTGTTGTTCCTCAATTATGTTGGCAATGCGATCCGTCCCGAATCGTTATCACAACAAGTGCGCGATTATGTGATCGCGGCGGGCCTTGGCAAAATTGGATCGTGCCATCTGTTCCGTCACACGATGGC
>JAYSCL010000157.1:0-1114 GCA_041914905.1 Enterobacterales bacterium | reverse complement strand
TTGATGTTTTCCCAGCGGTACTTACGCATTGCAGCCACTTGAATTTCAGAATCAAAGTGGCCGATATTGCAGACAATGGTGTTGTGTTTCATTTTGATCATATGATCATGTGTGATCACATCAAAATTGCCGGTTGCGGTGACAAAAATATCGGCTTTGTCGCAGGCGTATTCCATGGTGACCACGCGATAACCTTCCATCGCTGCTTGCAATGCGCAGATCGGATCAATTTCCGTGATCCAGACGGTGGCGCCCAAACCGCGCAGACTCTGTGCACACCCCTTGCCGACATCGCCGTAACCGGCGACGACGGCAATTTTGCCGGCGATCATCACGTCCGTTGCGCGTTTGATACCGTCAACGAGCGATTCGCGACAGCCATACAGATTGTCGAATTTTGATTTGGTCACCGAATCGTTAACGTTAATCGCCGGGAACGGCAATTGATTTTTATGTTGCAAATCGTACAAACGTTTAACGCCCGTCGTGGTTTCTTCGGTGACGCCTTTGATGCAGGCCAAACGTTTTGAATACCACTGCGGATCGGTTTTCAAATAACGATCAATCGACGCATACAACGCTTTCTCTTCATCATTGGTCGGCGTGCTGATCACGCTGCGATCTTTTTCCGCGCGAGACCCGAGCATCAGCAATAACGTGGCGTCGCCACCGTCATCGAGAATCATATTGGCATGATGATCACCAGGCCAGGTGAAGATGTTGTGGGTGTATTCCCAGTAGTCATCGAGCGTTTCGCCTTTGTACGCGAACACCGGAATACCGGCGGCGGCGATACCGGCGGCGGCGTGATCCTGCGTCGAAAAAATATTGCAGGATGCCCAGCGCACTTCCGCTCCCAGTGCAGTCAGTGTTTCAATCAACACAGCGGTTTGAATGGTCATATGCAAAGAACCTGCAATGCGTGCGCCTTTCAGGGGCTTGCTTGGGCCGAATTCGGCGCGCGTGGCCATCAAACCTGGCATTTCGGTTTCAGCAATCAGGATCTCTTTGCGGCCCCAGTCGGCCAAAGACATATCCGCAACGTGATACGGTTTAACGCTCATGTCGTACTCCAGTTCAGTTTGGAAGTGCGAGCGCCGTTGACGGGTAACGG
>JAYSCL010000156.1:0-1162 GCA_041914905.1 Enterobacterales bacterium | reverse complement strand
TCGCGGCGGGCCTTGGCAAAATTGGATCGTGCCATCTGTTCCGTCACACGATGGCCACGTTGATGCTCGAAAATGGTGCTGATGTGCGCTACATCCAGGCGATCCTCGGCCACAGCAATTTAGCCACCACGCAGATTTACACGCACGTGGCGATCCGGCAATTAAAAGCGATCCACGACGCGACGCATCCGGCGTCACAGGCGCGCAAAGCAACAAAAAATGATCACCATGACGACGCACCAACCGCCGATGATTTGATCAGCGTCTTGAGCGCGGAACGTGAAGACGAAAATGCGGCGTTGCAAGAAGAGTAATCTGAGTGTGCGACAGCCTTGTGCGACTCGCAACGCCGTTGTTTGCTTCACGGAAGAAGAAATAAGGATGGTTCGAGCAGCAGATAAGCCTGTCACAGTGCGTGCAACACGCGCAGGCAAATGGCGCGCCGGCATCCATGCCGACAGTCACGCCATGTGCAGCGCGAAGCACGCACTGCGCCAGTCTTAACTGCTTCTCTCACGCTGTGTTATAAATCACCCCAGTGCTACGCTATCGCTGCGCACAGCCCCTTGAAGGGGCCACAGGGCACATAACATAACGCGGGGAAATTATGGGCGGCACACACAACGTGCCGTCCGCTTCGCCCCATAATTTGCGTTATGTTACATGCCCTGTGAAAGGCCAATGTTGCACACAGCGCTTACGCGCAGAGTGCAACACCAAGAGCATTTATTTACTCCGCAATGCTCGGCCTCCTGCCTCGCAAAGCTCAATCAGCTCGCCATCCCTGGCTCGCTCAAATCAATAAGGCGTGTCGCACACAACGCAACACAAAAGGCACGTTTAATACCGCGTTCGCTCTTTGCCGCTGCGCGCGGCACAAAAAGCCGTGCCGTGCTCGTTCGTCAAAGTTCGCCCGCTCAAAATGCCCCGCCCATGTGCATCAGCAAAAAATGGCTACAGCCGCGCTACGCGCGTCTTCCGTTCCCATTTTTAGCTGCCACACCCCACCCTAAAATCAAAAGACGCTGTTCAAAAAGAAAAGCAAAACCGAAAAGAAAAACAAACAGCACGGCGCTCATTTACAAACACACATCCACGTTGATCTCAGTTAACCCTTTGCTTGGCATCGGTCAGGTTAGCACGGTGCTCACCGCGTCAAGGG
>JAYSCL010000155.1:0-1178 GCA_041914905.1 Enterobacterales bacterium | reverse complement strand
CCCTTGACGCGGTGAGCACCGTGCTAACCTGACCGATGCCAAGCAAAGGGTTAACCGCTACAACCGTGGATGTGTTTTTGTAAATAAGCGCCGTGCTGTTGCTTTTGTTTTTTCGGTTTTACTTTTCTTTTTGAACAGCGTCTTTTGCTTTTGTCTTTTAGGGCGGGAGCCAGCAACTAAAACGAGGAACGGAGGCCCGTAGGGCCGCAGCTCGTTTTTGTTGATGGCGTGGGCGGGATCTTTTTTGAGTGCAGAGGCAGCGACGAACGAGCACGGCACGTTGTTAGTGCCGCGCGCAGCGGCGCCGACGATGTGCGTTATTTAAAGCGCACTTTGCACAACGTTGTTTGTTGTGCGCCTTATTTGTTTGGGCGAGGCAGGATGCCGAGCTGATGAGCTTTGCGCACACACGGATGTGTGCGCATTGCGGGTAAATAAAACTAACGACTTTGGTGCGCAACACTCTGCGCTGTTTGCAGTGTGTTGCGCACCAAAGGCGGCCTCACACAGGGCATGTAACATAACGCAAATTATGGGGCGCAGCGGACGGCATGTTGTTTATGCCGCCCATAATTTCCCCGCGTTATGTTATGTGCCCTGTGGCCCCTTCAAGGGGCTGTGCGCAGCGATAGCGTAGCACTGGGGTGATTTATAACACAGCGTGAGAGAAGCAGTTAAGACTGGCGCAGTGCGTGCTTCGCGCTGCACATGGCGTGACTGTCGGCATGGATGCCGGCGCGCCATTTGCCTGCGCGTGTTGCACGCACTGTGACAGGCTTATCTGCTGCTCGAACCATCCTTATTTCTTCTTCCGTGAAGCAAACAACGGCGTTGCGAGTCGCACAAGGCTGTCGCACACTCAGATTACTCTTCTTGCAAAGCCGCATTTTCGTCTTCACGTTCCGCGCTCAACGCGCTGATCAAATCATCGGCGGTTGGTGTGTCGTCGTGGTGATCATTTTTTGTTGCTTTGCGCGCCTGCGACGCCGGATGCGTCGCGTCGTGGATCGCTTTTAATTGGCGTATCGCGACATGCGTGTAAATCTGCGTGGTGGCTAAATTGCTGTGGCCGAGGATCGCTTGGATGTAGCGCACGTCGGCGCCATTTTCGAGCATCAAGGTCGCCATCGTGTGACGGAACAGATGGCACGATCCAATTTTGCCAAGGCCCGCCGCGA
>JAYSCL010000154.1:0-1263 GCA_041914905.1 Enterobacterales bacterium | reverse complement strand
TACTGGGTATGGAGCTAGGTTTGGAGTGGGGTGGTAGTTGGAAAACCATCGTTGACCAACCACATTTTCAACTACGCCCAGAATGGGCCGCCAACCTCTCGGAAAAAGATATGCTGGCGGAATTAAGAAACCGAAAAGCGAGCGGGAAATCGGTATACGCGTAACGGCCAAAGCGTTGCTTCCGTTACAGATGATGAGCAATAAATACACCACCATGACGTACGATGAATTCAATAATTTTTGCCGTGAGCTCCCTGCAACCTCATACGTCGTGCAGTGGGGTGGTTCGCATGTTTGGAAAGTCGGGGGCAAAGTCTTTGCTATCGGCGGTTGGGGTGAGGCGCATAAACCCGCCTATTCGTTCAAAGTGTCGGAAAACAATTTTCATTTTCTGGCGAACACGCCGGGATACAAACCTGCGCCCTATCTCGCCTCTCGCGGCATGAAATGGATTCAGCAATTTGATGGCACCGCTTCAGAAGATGAAGAGTTGCGATATTACTTAAAGGATTCATACCGTATTGTCGCATTGGGGCTGTCGAAAAAGCGGCAAAAAGAACTTGGTCTGACTTTGACGTAGCGACTGGATTTTGAGTTTTGCGATTTTTTGTGAGTAAACTGAATTGCCGTTGTTGGAGTGAATAGTGAAAAAAAACGTTTTTTTAATTGTGGGCGGTATTCTTAGTTTGTTGGCGTCGGCACTTCATATCGGCGTGGTGATTGGCGGATCGGATTGGTATCGTTTTTTTGGCGCCGGTGAAGAGATGGCGTCTTTGGATGCGGCGGGTTCTCTGTATCCTGCCATTATCACGATACTGATTGCCCTGGTGTTGTTGGTGTGGGCATTGTATGCGTTTTCAGGGGCGGGGCTCATTCGGCGACTACCGCTCATCAAATTGGCGCTGGTTGTCATTTCTGCGATTTATCTTGTGCGCGGTTTGGCCTTGTTTCCCGCTTATTTGTTTGCACCACAGTTGGTGGATGCATTCATGGTGTGGAGCTCGTTGATTTGTCTGGCGTACGGTGGCTTTTATGCGATTGGAACGCGTCAGGTTTGGCGTTCATTCAACTAAAATTATCTCAAAAGAAGTTCAGGCTTGATGATCGGCGCGCATGTTTTGATTAGAGGATTGCTTGGGTGCGAATTTTCGAGGTGTTCTCGAAAGACGCGTCGTATGGGTATAGCGAACTTTCTTCAATTGCTTCGTTTAAATGGCGGCCTAAAGGCCGCCCTACAGAGGTTGTTCATTGTTGTGTAAACAA
>JAYSCL010000153.1:0-1271 GCA_041914905.1 Enterobacterales bacterium | reverse complement strand
CACTGCTTCGTGCAAGGTCAGTGCAGGCAGCGACCACAGCGTGCGGCTTTCCAATTTGGATGTGTTAACCCAATACGAACCGGATTGTTTGGGATCATTGGAGCCGGCGTAACGGCCGGTGGTGTAATACGGTGCGATCGCATCTGGCACTGGCAATACACCATATGGCTGGCGCGGCAAATACGAAAAATATTTTGGCAACAAGCCGTCGGCACGCTTGGCGAAATACGAGGCTTCGGCCAGTAATTCATGGGCCGATTTCGCCAAAAATTGGGGATCGCTACGCAAGTAATTTAAAAACGCTTGCAGATCACCGTCGTAGTTCACCTGGGTGCGAATCGCTTCCATCTGTTCGCGAATGCGTTTGACTTCGGATAGGCCGATGTCGTGAATCTGCTGCGCCGACCAATCCAGTGTTGTGTATTGATAAATCTGCGCGCGATAAAACGCGTCACCGTTGGGCAGCGCCGTGGCGGCCAAATTCGCACGTGCCCGCGGCACATATTCATCGTTAAAAAATGTCAGTAAGTCATGATAGGCCGGGATCACTTTTTGTGTGATGACCGACGCCGCTTCTTTTTGCAGCGCTTGTTGTTCGTTGCTGGTCATCGTCGCCGGCAATGATTTGAAGGGCAGATAAAAATCACTGTCGCTGGCCTGCGCCATAATCTGTTTACGAATGCTGACATCGCGCCCGACCAATACGGCTTTGGGTTGTGTAAACCCTCGGCGCACGCCATCGCGCATCAACGCAATATACTGTTGCATCGCCGTGGGCAAGGCGCGCAGCTTTTGCAAATACAGCTCGGCGTCACGTTTCGTGGCAATACTGCGATTCGCGGCTGCCTGCGGCCAATCAGCCCAAAACTGACTGTCGGAATTGAACACGTAGTAACGCGCGGCGGTTTCGTGATCGGCGACGTAATTCACCAGCTGATCGCGCAAAATGCGCCAGTTGATTTGGTTGTCACGACTCAACTCACTCCGTGGCAACGCGTCCAGTTCGGTGAGGGTCCGTCGCCACTGTTGATGACGACGGTTTGCCGCTTTGTCGCTGACGTCAGTAAATCGCGTATCGCCCAGCGAAGGATCAAGACTGGCCGCCCATTCCGGAAATTCCTGCATCCGAAACTGCCAGTCATTGGCGGCCAAGGCGGTAAAGCGCTCATCAGCTTCGGACGCCCATACGGTAATCGAACAAAATCCAAGTAAAACCAACGCCTTACGCATGTGTCGCCTCCGTCAAACAGGCGGCTATCCTGCCATAAAGT
>JAYSCL010000152.1:0-1285 GCA_041914905.1 Enterobacterales bacterium | reverse complement strand
CTCAATCTCGATCATCTCGAAACGGCTCTCAATCGCATCATCGCGCGCCACGAAAGCTTGCGAACCGTTTTTGTCAGCGAAAACGGCCAAGCTCGTCAACACATCTTGCCGGCGTTATCGATCACGCTGAATCGCGTCGATGTCAGCCATCTGAGCGAAGACGTTCGGCACACCGTCGTGCAAAAGCAATGTGAAGCTGAACAGCAACAACCGTTTGATTTAAGCCAAGGGCCGCTGCTGCGTGCCCACGCGATCAAACTGAGCGATAACGAACACGTCGTCATGCTCAATCTCCACCATATCGTCAGTGACGGTTGGTCATTAGGCGTTTTGTTGCACGAATTATCTGAGCAGATGGCGGCCCTGGCAGACAATCGCGCGGCCCAACTGCCGGCACTGCCGGTGCAATACGTCGATTACGCCCTGTGGCAGCGCCAGCAACTCACGGGCGATGGTGTGTTGGCCGGGCAATTGCGTTATTGGCAACAAAAACTGGCCGGCATGAGCGACAGCATCGATCTGCCCACGGATTATGCGCGCCCCAGTACGCAATCTTTTGCAGGCGCCAGTCAGTCGTTCGTTTTAAGTCGCGACGTCAGTCAGCAACTTAAACAAATGGCTGAGCGACAAGGTTGCACGCTGTACATGGTGTTGCTGAGTTTGGTCAAAACGCTGTTGTATCGATACAGCGGTCAAGAAGATATCAGCGTAGGCAGCCCGATCGCTAATCGCCAACACGCCGAAACTGAAAATTTGATTGGCATGTTTGTCAACACGTTGGTGCTGCGCGATCAACTCGGTGGCACACAAACCTTCACGGAATTATTAGCCAACGTCAGACAAACCTGTTTAGAAGCGTACGATCACCAAGACACGCCGTTTGAACATCTGGTGAACGCCGTGCACAGCACGCGCAGTTTGGCGATGAATCCCTTGTTCCAAGTGATGGTGGTGTTGCAAAACACGCCCAACGACAACCTCAGCCAGCAACTGCAGCCCTATGCGCTCGACAGTCACATCAGCAAATTTGATCTGACATGGGAATTCAGCGACACCGAGCAAGGTATCAGCGGCCGATTGGAATACGCGACAGCACTGTACAAGCGTGAGCGAATCGAACGCATGATTGCGCATTGGCAGCGACTGGCGACGGCGATTGCTGCGCAACCGCAACGAGCCATTGGTCATTACGATTATTTAAGCGAAACCGAACGTCATCAAGTCATCACTGAATTTAATGCGACACGCGAAGCATATGACCACGAAACGTGTGTACACGAACGAT
>JAYSCL010000151.1:0-1290 GCA_041914905.1 Enterobacterales bacterium | reverse complement strand
ACACCGACGATGTGCGTGTGCTGTATGGCAATTCCACGCTGTATCATTTTCCGGTACGCCGCTTTATTTCCTGCAATGGCAAAACGCGTTCGTTTGCGAATGAGTTGTTGGCGGTGTATGGGACGTGAGGAAGGCGGTTGCGAGTTGCGCGTTGCGAGAAATGATAAAACGGGTTCTGTTTTTTTCTAACAACTGACAACCGATCACTGACCACCAATACCCCTCGTTATTTCGACACTGCTTCACGTTGCTGTTGCCGCCATTGCCGCAGCACCACGTTAAACTGCTCCACTTCTTTTTCGCTGACCGTTTCTTTGCTGAACATGATGTGCACCGGATCGCGGTACAACTCAAACGGTAAGATCAATACATCATCGGGATTGCCCAACATCTGATAAAAAATCAGATCGGTGCCTAACATTACATCGGCGCGATCAGCGCGCAGATCGCGTAATGCTTGCAACGGATCTTTATACGCGACCATTAAGCCTAACTTGCGCCAGCGTTCGCGTTCGACCTCTACAGACGGTCCCAACCAACCGCCATCGAGACTGATGATGCGTTTGCGCAAACGCACGATATCGGTCAGCGCGCGAATGTGTTGATCACCTTTGCTTTTCATCACCGCCAACAGCGTTACTTCGTCACGGTACGGTGTTGAGAACAACGCAAAGCTGTCGCGATCCGACAGATACGACGCCTCGGCAACCAGATCGATCTTGCCTTTTTCCAACAGATCCAAACGCCGATCATGGTTGGCCTGCGTGTCGACAACGATCAGCTTGCAGCCCATCGCCTCAACCGTTTGTTTCAGAAACGCCACCGGTGAATTTGGCTGAATGATCTCGGACTCGAACGCCGTGCGGTACACACGCGAACATTCGCTGGCCGTTGCAGGCAACGCGACGGCGATCAGTACAAACAAAGCGAGTCCACGCATGATTTACCTAAATGGGAAAAGCAACACGATAAAGGGGCGATCCGCGATGCCTATCACTGTTTAACGGAGCGCTGTCATCACAATGCATCCCCTCACCCCAGCCCACTCCGCGCTGTCCCGAAGAGACGGAGTCGGACGTCTTCGCTCAGCAACGGAGATTGGGACACCCCAAGGAGACACGCTCGGAACGCGAGGATGGATTGCGATGCCGGTTAATTCGGCTCAACTATTTATTTATAGACCAGTCCGCTAAAAACGGCATGGCGACCGAGTGAGTGTGCCCCCTATCGTTCAGCGTTGTCCTTGCTTAGGACTGAGCGGCAAATGCTCATGTTGCCAATTTTTTGGCG
>JAYSCL010000150.1:0-1295 GCA_041914905.1 Enterobacterales bacterium | reverse complement strand
GAAGTTGGCAAGATCACGGGCGCCTTTGGCGTCCGTGGTTGGGTCAAAGTGTGGTCCTACACCGACCCGCTGGAAAACCTGCTCGATTACTCACCCTGGCAAGTTAAGGTGGGTGGTGAGCTGAAAGTCCTGAACGTCAAAGAGGGTCATGCGCAAGGGCGCGGACTCGTCGCCCAACTGGAAGGGGTCAATGACCGCAACCAGGCTGAGATCTTGATGCAGGCACCCATCTTTATTACACGCGAACAAATGGACGCGTATGACGATGAAGAGGGCTATTACTGGACCGATTTGGAAGGGTGTGACGTCGTTGCAGAAAACGGCGAAAACCTGGGAAAAATCAGTTACTTATTCGATAACGGCGCGAATCAGATCATGGTCGTGTCGGACGGACAGACCGAGCGGATGATTCCGTGGGTCATTGACGATATCGTCAAAACCGTCGATATGCCGGCCAAACGCGTTGTCGTGGCTTGGCAGGCAGACTGGTAAATGTGGTTCGGCCTAATCACGATTTTTCCGGAAATCGTGGCGGCGGTGACGCAGTACGGTATCAGCAGCCGGGCAGTGAAAACTGGTGCAATGCAGGTCGTAACGTTTAATCCACGCGATTACGTTCACAACGTACATCGTACGATTGACGACCGACCCTATGGTGGTGGTCCCGGCATGTTGATGCTGCCGCAACCGCTGTTTGACGCGGTTGAAGCGGCGAAACAAGCCGCTGACGGATCGGCCAAAGTGATTTATCTTTCCCCGCAAGGGAAAGCGCTAACGCAGGCGAAAGTGCGTGAGATTCAAGCCTGCGAGCGCGTGATTCTGCTGGCAGGTCGGTACGAAGGTGTTGATGAACGCCTGATTGCCGAGGTCGTTGATGAAGAAATCTCCATCGGCGATTTTGTATTAAGTGGTGGCGAATTGCCGGCAATGATCATTATCGATGCCGTCGCGCGTTTGTTACCGGGCGTGCTGAATGATGCTCAATCCGCTGAGCAAGATTCGTTTGAAAACGGCTTGCTCGATTGTCCGCACTACACGCGGCCAGAAGAGTGGAAAGGGCAACGGGTGCCGGACGTTTTACAATCCGGCAACCACGAGCACATTCGACGCTGGCGTTTGAAACAAGCTTTGGGCCGCACGTATTTGCGTCGACCGGAATTGCTTGAACAGCGCACCTTAAGCAAAGAAGAACAAACTTTGCTGAACGAGTTTATACGCGAGCAGGAAAGCCCGTAGTTATTGCAATGGAGTGCCCACGTTTATTCCGGGCGGAATAAACCTCTGGAAATAACCTA
>JAYSCL010000149.1:0-1304 GCA_041914905.1 Enterobacterales bacterium | reverse complement strand
TACTCGGGCGTTTTGGAAGCCGGTGCTGGCGTGTACAACACGGTGAAAGAACGTAAAGAACGTATTGGTCGTTTGGTGCAGATGCACGCGAACCAACGTGACGAAATCAAAGAAGTGCGCGCGGGCGACATCGCTGCTTGCGTTGGTTTGAAAGACGTCACCACAGGCGACACCATTTGCGATCCAGAACACCTCGTGATTCTGGAGCGTATGGAGTTCCCTGAGCCGGTTATCGCGGTTGCGGTTGAACCAAAAACCAAAGCTGACCAAGAAAAAATGGGTATCGCCTTGGGCCGCTTGGCACAAGAAGACCCGTCGTTCCGTGTTCACACCGACGAAGAATCAGGCCAAACGATTATTTCCGGTATGGGTGAGTTGCACCTGGAAATCATCGTCGACCGCATGAAGCGCGAATTCAAAGTGGAAGCCAACGTGGGTAAACCACAGGTCGCTTACCGCGAAACGATTCGCACCAAGGTCGAGCAAGAAGGCAAATTCGTGCGTCAATCTGGTGGTCGTGGTCAATACGGTCACTGCTGGTTGCGCATTGAGCCGAACGAAAAAGGCAAAGGTTACGAGTTCGTCAACGAAGTTGTTGGTGGTGTGGTTCCGAAAGAATACATTCCGGCGATCGACAAAGGCGTTCAAGAAGCCGTTAAGACCGGTATTTTGGCCGGCTTCCCGGTCGTTGACGTTAAAGTCACCGTGTTTGACGGTTCGTACCACGACGTTGACTCGAACGAAATGGCGTTCAAAATTGCCGGTTCGATGGGCTTCAAAGAAGGCTGCGCCAAAGCGAAGCCGGTGTTGCTCGAGCCAATCATGAAAGTCGAAGTCGAAACGCCAGAACAAAACATGGGCGACGTGATCGGCGACTTGAACCGTCGTCGTGGCGTGGTTCAAGGCATGGACGATCTGCCGGGCGCCATCAAGGCGATCAAGGCTGAAGTACCGTTGTCAGAAATGTTCGGTTATGCGACCGATTTGCGTTCGGCAACGCAAGGCCGTGCGACGTACTCGATGGAATTCGCGCACTACGCTGAAGCGCCAAACAACGTCGCTGAAACAGTTATTGCAGCACGCAAAAAGTAATCCCGTGGGGCAGGTGAGCAATCACTATCTAAAACAGATGTGATGCTCACCAGCACGGTAATTTAAGCAACCTTAACTTTTATCGAGAACAGCAATGTCAAAAGAAAAGTTTGAACGTAACAAGCCCCACGTGAACGTGGGCACCATTGGTCACGTTGACCATGGCAAAACCTCGTTGACTGCCGCGCTGACCATCGTGTCGGCACGCACCC
>JAYSCL010000148.1:0-1400 GCA_041914905.1 Enterobacterales bacterium | reverse complement strand
GCTGCGCCGAGCGCGATGGTGACACCACGTTACGCGCAAGCGCATTGATCAACTCACTGCCCATCACTTCAAGCGAGGCGATCGTCACGCTACCGCCGAGTGCACCACCAGCCCCCCTTGAGCAACACAATGATGATGGCGCAATCGCGTTTGCCGACGATGAAGTGATCAAAGGCGGTGTTGAAGCGCTACGCGCGCAAGCGCGCAATCCGCTAGCGGCGTTTGCACAATTTCGGTTGAATGCCGAAGCGGTCGAACCGATCACGCCGTTTACGACGCCACGATTGCACGGCTTATTGATTCACGCGTGTTTGCAAGCGTTTTGGGCGCAGACCGCGCAGCACAGTCGCTTGCTGGAATTAAGCCCGGCCGAGCTTAATGTCGCCATCGATGCTGCGATTACGGCCGCGTTTGTCAGCATCGAGCAGCGCGAAGGCCGCACGTTGCCGCCGGTGTGGCGTCGACTTGAAGCTGAACTGCTGCAGCGCCTGTTGCAGGAATGGTTGGCACTGGAAAAAAGTCGTTCACCGTTTCAGATCGCGGCCACTGAGCAAGCGCTGCAATGGCAATACCGCAACTGGACATTACACGTGCGCGTTGATCGGGTGGACGTCAACGCCCATGGCCAGCAGCTGATCATCGATTACAAATCGGGCAGCGCGCCGTCACCGGCACAATGGTATCAATCACCGTTGTTTGAACCACAGCTGCCGTTGTACGCACTGATCATCGGCGACAAAGTTAACGCGATTGCCTTCGCGCAATTAAAACGCGGTGACATGAAATGGTCGGGGCGAGCACTCGATGACAGCTGGGGCATCGTCAAAGCCGAACCGCAGTGGCCCCAATTGCGCGCGCAATGGCAGCACGATATTCAGGTATTGGCCGACGGTTTTTTAAACGGCGAGCATGACAATCGCTACTGGTTTTATGACGATATGAAACAGCATCCGCTGCGCCCGTTTTTGCGCATTGCGCTGCACAGTGCTGACGATGATAACGGGAGTGATCAATGACACTTGCCCGTGACCAACAGGCGCGCACCGACGCACTCGATGTAGCACAATCATTCATCGTGCAAGCACCGGCGGGGTCCGGTAAAACCGAACTGCTGACCGACCGTTTTCTGGCGTTGCTGACGCGCTGTCAGGCACCTGAAGAAATTATCGCGATCACCTTTACACGCGATGCAGCCGCCGAAATGCGCGCGCGCATCATCGACAAGTTGCGCTGGGCCGAAACCCAAACCACCACCACTGACGCTTTGCCATCGCATCAACAAATCACGCTGCAATTGGCTCGGCAGGTGTTGCAACGCGACCAGCAATTAAATTGGCAATTGCTCGCACAACCGGCGCGCTTGCGTGTGCTGACAATCGATGCTTTGTGTGCCAGCCTGA
>JAYSCL010000147.1:0-1534 GCA_041914905.1 Enterobacterales bacterium | reverse complement strand
CTTTCTTTGACGCGATACCAATCCCAACCATCTGGCAATATCGGTTCGCCAAGTTCACGTTCGGTTTCAATGTAGACAACACCGTCGGCGGCCAGCAACTGACGTGTCTTTAGTTCAGGCAATACGCGGTTTAACCAATCCGCACGAAACGGCGGGTCAAGAAAAATAATGTCGAACGCCGGTGTTAAACGTTGCAGCAGTGTCAGAGCATCGTCATTGCTTACTTGAATCATCGGCGCTGGCCATTGTTGTTGGTGTTCACGCAGCGCGGCCACGACCTGTGGGTTCAGATCGTTGCAGATCACTTCGCGCGCGCCACGGGATGCTGCTTCAAAACCTAATGCGCCGGAGCCGGCAAACAGATCCAGTACGCGTGCGTTGGGTAGCCACGGCAACAGCCAGGAAAACACCGTTTCACGAATGCGATCGCCCGACGGGCGCAAGCCGGGCGCGGCCGGAAAGCGCAAACGGCGACCTTTGAACTGACCAGCGATGATGCGGACTTCACCCATTTCAACTTTGTTACGCATTAGGACCGATTTCACCTTAAGTCTGTCGCGGCCAAAATGGTAGCATGCAGACCTTAGCGATTGAGGGGTATTTACGGTATGGCGTGGTTTTCGTGGCTGAAAAAATCCGAGCAGCCCAAGACGGCGGATCAGGAAGGATTTTTCACGCGATTGAAGTCGGGATTGACGCGGACACGCGCCGGTTTGGCCGACGGTTTGGCGAATTTATTTTTGGGTCGCAAACAGATCGATGACGAATTGTTTGAAGAATTGGAAACGCAGCTGTTGTTGGCCGATGTCGGTGTTGAAACGACACAAGCCTTGTTAAAACAACTGACCGAAAAAGCGCAACGCAAAGAGTTGGCCGACAGCGAAGCGCTGTACGAATACTTGACGATGAGCTTGCACGGCATTTTGCAAAAGGCCGAGAAACCGTTGCAACTCAACGTGTCGAAAAAGCCATTTGTGTTGTTAGTCGTCGGTGTGAATGGTGTTGGCAAAACCACGACTATCGGCAAAATGGCGCATTATTTTCAATCACAGGGCAAGTCCGTGATGTTGGCCGCCGGTGACACGTTTCGCGCGGCCGCTATCGAACAACTGCAAGTCTGGGGCGAGCGCAACAATGTGCCCGTCATTGCACAGGCACAAGGTGGCGACAGCGCGTCGGTTATTTTTGATGCAATGCAATCGGCACAGGCCAAAAACATTGATGTACTGATCGCCGACACGGCCGGACGTTTGCACACCAAAAACAATTTGATGGATGAACTCGCCAAAGTGGTGCGCGTCATTAAACGACTGGATCCGGACGCGCCACATGAGGTGTTATTGGTGCTCGATGCGGCCACCGGTCAAAACGCGCTGAATCAAGCCGAGCAATTTCACAAGGCCTGTCAATTAACCGGCCTCGCACTGACCAAGCTTGATGGCACCGCCAAAGGCGGTGTTATTTTTGCGTTGGCACAAAAACTTAATGTGCCGATCCGATTTATCGGCGTCGGTGAGGGCATTGATGATTTACG
>JAYSCL010000146.1:0-1554 GCA_041914905.1 Enterobacterales bacterium | reverse complement strand
GTGTCGCCATCAGCGAATGTCCGCCCAACTCAAAGAAGTTGTCGTGGACACTGATTTGTTCAACATCCAATTGCAGTATCTGTGACCAGATTTGAATCAGTTGCTGTTCCGTGTCGTTGCGTGCGCCAACTTTTTCTCTTGTGCGCGGCGCAATTACCATTTCATTTTGCAAACGTCGACGGTCCACTTTGCCATTGGCGGTCAACGGTAATGTGTCCAATGCCATCCACGCTGATGGCACCATATAGTCCGGTAAGTGTTGCTGTAGCTGCGCTCGGATCACATTGGCATTGATGGCGTCATCTGACGCCACATAAAAGCCAACAAGACGTTTGTCGGCGCCTTCGCCCTGCACCACCACCACACTTTCTTTGACGCCTTCACAGCGATTGATCTGAGCTTCAATTTCACCAATTTCGATGCGATAACCACGTAGTTTGATTTGCGTATCGATGCGGCCGAGGTATTCCAATGTGCCGTCTTCGCGCCAACGCGCCAAATCACCGGTTTTGTATAAACGGCTACCTGGCGAGAACGGATTGGCGATGAATTTTTCTTGTGTCAGTTCAGCTCGATTCAAATAGCCTCGCGCCAAACCGGCTCCTGCGATATGCAATTCACCGGCACTGCCCACCGGTAAAGGATTTAATGCATCGTCGAGTATGTAAATTTGGGTATTGCTTATCGGGCGTCCAATATCCGGCGCTGTGCCGGCTTTTACACGACCTGATGTGGCCACAACCGTGCTTTCGGTTGGACCATAATTGTTGACCACTTCGAATCGATATTGACGATCGTCATAGCTTGCCAATTTGTCGCCGCCAACCAGCAAATAACGCAAGGCGGTTGCTTTTAACACGCCCGCGTTCAGTGCTTGTTGTGCAATGGGCGTGACTAAAAAGCAATGGCTTACCTGTTCTTGCGCAATCAATCTCGCCAACGCGTCGATATCCAAACTCAATTCCGCTTTGACGATCACGATTTTGGATAATGACAGCAGATACGGCCAAATTTCCCATGTCGCCGCATCAAATGCCGCGTTCGCGGTTTGCGTGGCGATCGTGGTCGCGTCAACGCCAAAACGTTTGATATGCCAATGACACAGGGCCATCAGGTTGCGATGTTCCACCATCACGCCTTTGGGCTGGCCGGTTGAACCCGATGTGTAAATCACATAGGCCAGATGTGAGGGACTGGCCAGGTTGCGCAAACGGGCTTTGCGTTTGCGCAAATTTTTCACGTCTTCGGCGATCTGTTCTGCATCGCCGTCCAAGGCCAGCAATTGGCTTGAAGCTGGCAACAAGGATTGCAACAACGCGCGCACTGAACTTTGTGTCAACACAATCGTGGCGGCGCTATCGGCCAAAATATAACGTAAACGTTCTTCTGGATAATTCGGATCCAATGGCACATAGGCACCACCGGCTTGCCAGATCGCCAGCATCGCCACCAGCATGTTCGGCGAACGTTCCATGCAGACAACGACCAAACTGTCCGGGCCCACACCTTGCGCTTGCAGGTACAACGCTAAATGGCGGCTTTGTTCATACAATT
>JAYSCL010000145.1:0-1562 GCA_041914905.1 Enterobacterales bacterium | reverse complement strand
TCCGGCCAGACGTTCAATTGTGCTGACCTCAAAGATGTCACGGTTGTAGTTCCAATTCAGCTCCAGTTGTTCATCGTTTTCAATAATTGACAGCGTCAAATCGAATTTGGCGCCCTCATTAACATCAGAACATGGCGATAACGTAAGCCCTGGCAATACCAATTCGCTTTGCGCATTATTCTGCAAAACCAACATCACCTGAAACAAAGGGTGATGGCTCAAGCTGCGTTGTACATTTAATACTTCCACCAGTTTTTCGAATGGCACTTGCTGATGTGCATAGGCACCCAGGCAACGTTCTCGACTTTGACGAATAAGATCCACCAATCCAACATCGCCTGACACATCACTGCGCAGCACCAACATATTGACGAACATGCCAATCAAGTCAGCCACTTCGGCTTGCTCACGATTGGCGACGGGACTACCGATCACAATGTCGGTTTCATGACTGTACCGTGACAGCAATGCACTGAACACCGCATGCAACCCCATAAACAGTGTTGCACCTTCTTTTTGACACAAACGTTTCAGTGCAGATGTTGTGGTTGCAGAGATGCGGCTGCTTATGTTGCCCCCGATAAAACTTTGGCTTTGTGGTCGAGCTTTGTCCAAAGGCAGATTATGTAAAACTGGTACGCCGGCAAGCTGTTGTTGCCAGTAGTTCAATTGCTGCGCCAATACCTCACCTTGCAGGTAGTGACGTTGCCAACGGGCATAGTCACGGTATTGCACCGGTAACGCCGGCAGCTGCATGGCTTTGCCTTGCACGCCCGCTTGATACAACTGCGCAAATTCGCGCAGCAACACGTCCATCGACCAACCGTCAGAGGCAATGTGGTGCAGCGTGAGTTGCAGCACATGTTCATGCTCATCCAGTTTCACCAACAGGCTGCGCAGCATCAGGTCTTGGCGCAAATCAAAGGGCTGCACGGCATCCGCGTGCAGCTGTGTTTGCAACGCTGGCGGGCGCTGAGCGGTTGTCAGTTCACTGAGGTCCACCCGCCGAATGACCGATTCGGGTACCGCATTGAGCACCTGATACGGTTCACCTTGAGGGTCTTGAGCGAAGGTGGTGCGCAGCGTGTGGTGACGTTCCACGATGAGGCGCAACACTTGGTCCAATACGGTTACATCGACTTCACCGCTTAAATGCACTGCTGTTGGTATGTTGTAATGGCTGCTGCCGCCACTGATTTGATCCAGCAACCACAGGCGTTGCTGGGCAAACGATAACGGGGCCGGTCCTGTTGCTGACTCGGCCACGATGGCCGGCACCGGTTGTACACCTTCAGCGCGTTGGATCAATTGTGCTTGAGCGGCGAGCTCGCTTTGCTCAAACAACGCACGCAAAGTTACGTTGACGCCCCATTGCTGTTGGATTTTGCTGACCAAACGTGTGGCCAACAACGAATGCCCTCCCAGTGCAAAGAAATCATCGTGCACACTGATTTCTTCAGCGGCGATGTTGAGTACCTGCGACCAAATGTCGATCAAGTGTTGTTCGGTCTGATTGCGTGCCGAGATCTTTTCGTGTGTGCGCGGTGCTTGTACCATTTCCT
>JAYSCL010000144.1:0-1563 GCA_041914905.1 Enterobacterales bacterium | reverse complement strand
CCAACAAAAGATCAGGCCAATGCGTGTTGGGCAAATGCTGCCATGTCGCCGCAACTGCACTGAAAAAATGCGCATCATTTGATGTGTAGTGCAAGCCAAACAGATCTTTCAATTGCAAACTGGCGATCACCACCGCGATACCGGTCGTGAATCCGGTGGTCACCGGATACGGAATAAATTGCACCAACTTGCCCACGCCGCTGACGCCCATCAACACCAACATGAAACCCGACATCATCGTGGCCAGCAACAAACCGGATAAACCAAATTGCTGTGTGATCGGCAACAAGATGACAACAAATGCCGCCGTCGGTCCCGATACATTAACGCGTGAACCACCGCAAACGGCGATCACCGCGCCGGCAATAATCGCAGTATAAAGTCCGTGCTGCGGCGGCACACCCGACGCAATCGCCAACGCCATCGCGAGCGGTATCGCGATCAGGCCAATCGTGATACCGGCCAGCACATCAGCACGCAAACGCGTTTGATTGTAACCATGCCACGAAGCCCGTAAGGCCGTTGCCAACAATGTCATCTCAAAACCTTTGCGTGTATGATGCGACAATTCAAGCAAAAAGCTCAGTGTGACGTCGTCACCGCAACGACGTCACACTTACTGTTGCACAGTGTAGTGGATTTTGTCGAACAGAATAACGCCGCAATGACACTTCGTTTCTTACGATCACTGACAGGTCGTCACCGCACACTCTCCGCCAATTTGCAAATGGGCATGTCGCTCGCGTTCATCGCTGGTGCCATCAATGCGGCCGGTTTTCTCGCGTTTGCGTTTTACACCTCACATATGACCGGCATCGTATCGGCCATCGCCGATAATATTGTGCTTGGACAAATGTCGTTGGTGATCGGCGGCAGTGTCGCCGTCACCACGTTTGTGTTGGGCGCGATGACCAGCACGTTGTTGATCAATTGGGCGCGGCGCAATCGCATGCACAGCGAATATGCATTGTCGCTGTTGCTCGAAGCCTTTTTATTGATGTTGTTTGCCGTGCAAGGTCGGGCATGGAGCAGCGCGTCTGCGCTTTTTTTTCCGTTTGCCGCACTGTTGCTGTGTTTTATTATGGGTTTGCAAAACGCCGTCGCCACCAAACTGTCGTCGGCGCGTATTCGCACGACACATATGACCGGCATCATCACCGATATCGGCATTGAACTCGGCCGCTTGCTGTACTGGAATCGATCAGCGGACAAAAACATCCATCACCGTGTCGTCGCTGATCGCGGCAATTTGCTGATTCATTTGCGCATCGTTGGTGCGTTCATCTTCGGCGGTTTGGCCGGTGCATTTGCGTTTAGTCAAATCGGTTTTATTGCCGCCTTTGCCCTGTCCGCTTGGCTACTTGTTCTGGCCATCGTGCCAGCGATTGATGATGTTTTGCGGTGGTGGCGACAATCGTAGTGGCGATCACCCCAATTACAATAAAAATAATTTGATTCGCTACTGCTGTTCTGCACTCGGGCGCGCCAACGCATAACGCACCTGTCCGCTTTCTTTGACGCGATACCAATCCCAACCATCTGGCAATATCGGTTCGCCAAGTT
>JAYSCL010000143.1:0-1563 GCA_041914905.1 Enterobacterales bacterium | reverse complement strand
CCAACAAAAGATCAGGCCAATGCGTGTTGGGCAAATGCTGCCATGTCGCCGCAACCGCACTGAAAAAATGCGCATCATTTGATGTGTAGTGCAAGCCAAATAGATCTTTCAGTTGCAAACTGGCGATCACAACCGCAATACCAGCGGTGAATCCGGTCGTCACTGGATACGGAATAAACTGCACTAATTTGCCCACGCCGCTGACGCCCATGAACACTAACATGACGCCCGACATCATCGTTGCCAGCAGCAAACCGGACAAACCAAACTGCTGCGTGATCGGTAACAAGATGACAACAAATGCTGCCGTTGGTCCCGACACATTAACGCGTGAACCACCGCAAACGGCGATCACCGCGCCGGCAATAATCGCCGTATAAAGTCCGTGCTGCGGCGGCACACCCGACGCAATCGCCAACGCCATCGCGAGCGGTATCGCGATCAGGCCAATCGTGATACCGGCCAGCACATCAGCACGCAAACGCGTTTGATTGTAACCATGCCACGAAGCCCGTAAGGCCGTTGCCAACAATGTCATCTCAAAACCTTTGCGTGTATGATGCGACAATTCAAGCAAAAAGCTCAGTGTGACGTCGTCACCGCAACGACGTCACACTTACTGTTGCACAGTGTAGTGGATTTTGTCGAACAGAATAACGCCGCAATGACACTTCGTTTCTTACGATCACTGACAGGTCGTCACCGCACACTCTCCGCCAATTTGCAAATGGGCATGTCGCTCGCGTTCATCGCTGGTGCCATCAATGCGGCCGGTTTTCTCGCGTTTGCGTTTTACACCTCACATATGACCGGCATCGTATCGGCCATCGCCGATAATATTGTGCTTGGACAAATGTCGTTGGTGATCGGCGGCAGTGTCGCCGTCACCACGTTTGTGTTGGGCGCGATGACCAGCACGTTGTTGATCAATTGGGCGCGGCGCAATCGCATGCACAGCGAATATGCATTGTCGCTGTTGCTCGAAGCCTTTTTATTGATGTTGTTTGCCGTGCAAGGTCGGGCATGGAGCAGCGCGTCTGCGCTTTTTTTTCCGTTTGCCGCACTGTTGCTGTGTTTTATTATGGGTTTGCAAAACGCCGTCGCCACCAAACTGTCGTCGGCGCGTATTCGCACGACACATATGACCGGCATCATCACCGATATCGGCATTGAACTCGGCCGCTTGCTGTACTGGAATCGATCAGCGGACAAAAACATCCATCACCGTGTCGTCGCTGATCGCAGCAATTTGCTGATTCATTTGCGCATCGTTGGTGCGTTCATATTCGGCGGCTTGGCCGGCGCATTTGCGTTTAGTCAAATCGGTTTTATTGCCGCCTTTGCCCTGTCCGCCTGGCTACTTGTTCTGGCCATCGTACCAGCCATTGACGATGTTTTGCGGTGGTGGCGACAATCGTAGTGGCGATCACCCCAATCACAATAAAAATAATTTGATTCGCTACTGATGTTCCGCACTCGGGCGCGCCAACGCATAACGCACCTGTCCACTTTCTTTGACGCGATACCAATCCCAACCATCTGGCAATATCGGTTCGCCAAGTT
>JAYSCL010000142.1:0-1577 GCA_041914905.1 Enterobacterales bacterium | reverse complement strand
CAGTAGTGTCCGGTTAATTACCGAATAAATTCAATTGGTTAGCGGAGTCGAGTAAATCAGTTGTAAGTTCACCGCCCTGAAAGGCGCTTGAAAGCTCAGTTTTCTCAAATACCGACACCGATAATATCTGTAGCAATGTGTATAACGAGGCATTAATTTGAAGTTCCTTTTTGACGATGGCAATCAGCACGTAAGTCGACACGGCGCACCAGATTTGCGTCTTGACGGCGTTCTCGCTGTTGCCCAGGAACTTCTTGATTCTCAGGTGCTGCTTGATCCATTTGAAGAACAATTCGACTTGCCAGCGGTTCTTGTAGAGTGCTGCGATGGTCAGCGGCGGCAAGACAAAGTTGTTGGTCAGGAAGATGAGCGTCTTGCCACTCTCGACATCCTTGAATCGAATGCGCCTCAAGTTCTCGGGGTAATGTTGCGTAGCGTAAAACCCGTTGAGCAAGATCGTTTGATCGCAAATAACTCCGGTCGACCGATCGACTTGTGCAGAGTAAATTCTGCGGGCGTTCATATTGGCTTTGGCGCGGGTCACGAAGAATCCGCCCGCTTGATGCAAAGTATAAAGACGCGTGAAATCCAGGTAGCCGCGATCCATGACATAGAACGCACCAGCCTCGATTGGCATGAAGTCCAGCACGTTGACTTCGTGCATCTTGCCGTTGCTGATGTGGATAAACGCTGGGATTGCGCCCCGCAGGTCCAGCAAGGTGTGCAGCTTGACCGCACCCTTGGCACGGCGAAACGGAGCCCAGTCGAACAGACTCAAACAAAGATCGATCGTCGTCGCGTCCAGCGCGTAGACCGTGTTCTTCAGATCCAATCCGACCAAATCCGTATCGCTGTAAAGCTTGCGTGCCCGACGAATCAGCAACGCGGCAACGTCGGACCAAATGCGCCAATCGCGCGCTTCGTTGGCATCGGCCAGCGTCGAGCGATGAATGCTGTGTCGCAATCCCATCGCATAGAGTTTGTTCGCGTTGGCACCAAGTGTCACCTCGATATCGCGCAGACTCTCGCGCCACGTCAGCTGGGCAAACGCCATCACGCGAAACTGCTCTGCGCAAGTCATGCGACGAACGCCCGCGTTGCCGCCGTAGCGATCGACGATACGACCAAAGCTCGTCCACGGAACGAACTCCATGATCTGCGCAAAAAGCGTCTTGCCGACGTTCATGAGACATCCCCCAGAGGCTAACCCCTAGGAAAATACCCAAAAATGAAGAATTTGAATTCAAATCGGCACCAAATAAAATCGGCCTCTAGGCCACGCCAGTATTGGCTTTTACTGAAAAACAACCCGGTTTAACCGGACACTACTGAAATCCTACTTATATGAAGATCGGGATAACCCCCAAAATCATTTGGAAATGAGATCGTTCTATACTGGGCATATGGTGGCTTAGCTGGAAGTCAGAGAAAATCACGCACACATGACAGATAAATAAATGCACCCTCATGGCAGGTAGAAAACCCATCCTCACACGTGAGGCGTATGCTGATGCTTCGCTTAAGTTTATTGACCAGTATGGCTATGACGCACTCACAATGCGCTCGCTAGGCGAGGC
>JAYSCL010000141.1:0-1608 GCA_041914905.1 Enterobacterales bacterium | reverse complement strand
TGCTGATCCCGTGGCGCAAATGGTTCGGCGACAACTCGCCACCACCTGAACCGCGTGCGGTGGCGGCGCGCGGTGATCTGGCGGCGGATGAGCAGAACAATATCGACGTGTTCAAAAACGTATCGCCGTCGGTCGTGCACATCACGACGTTGGCGACGCAGCGCGGTTTTTTTAATTTGGATGTGCAGCAAGTGCCGCAGGGCACCGGTACCGGTTTTATCTGGGACGATGCCGGCCATATTGTGACCAATTTTCATGTGATTCAAAACGCGGATGCCGCGCACGTGACGCTGGCCGATCAATCGACATGGCGGGCCAAATTGGTGGGTGCGTTTGCCGATCGCGATCTGGCGGTGTTGCAAATTGACGCGCCGAAAGCGCTGTTGCGCGCGATCGCGGTTGGTTCATCGCGTGATTTGCAGGTCGGTCAAAAAGTGTATGCGATTGGTAATCCATTTGGTTTGGATCAAACGTTAACGACCGGCATTGTCAGCGCGCTCAATCGTCAAATTGAGTCGGTAACGCGGCGTCCGATCAAAGGCGTGATTCAAACCGATGCAGCGATCAATCCCGGCAATTCCGGCGGGCCGTTGCTTGATTCGGCGGGGCGTTTGATTGGTGTGAACACGATGATCTATTCACCGTCGGGCGCGTCGGCCGGTATTGGTTTTGCGATTCCGGTGGACGAAGTGAATCGGATCGTGCCGCGTTTGATCAGCGATGGTCGCGTGATTCGTCCGGTGCTCGGTGTCGAAATTGCTCCCCCGCAATTGAGTGAACGTTTGCAATTGCCAGAAGGCATTGCCGTGGTCGGGGTCAGCGCCGGTTCGGCGGCCGAACGGGCCGGTATTCAACCGTTTATGCGCGATGAAAACGGCGGTTTGATTTATGGCGATGTGATCACGGGGATCAACGATCACAACATTGCAACATTGGATGATTTGTTATTGGCGTTGGAGCAATACAAACCGGGTGACCAAGTAGAGGTAGAAATTGTGCGCGACAAACAAACACAACGGCTGCCCGTGCAATTGCAAGCGTCTGAGCAATAAGTGTTTATCGCATTCAAGGCGGCCTTCAAGGCTGATGCCGATCAGTAAAGAATCAATCTGTCGTTCCCGCGTAGGCGGGAACCTAAATAGCTGTTCCGAAATGGCCTACATCTCAAACCATCCCTCATCCCAACCTTCTCCCTTGAAGGGAGAAGGAGTTTAACTCCCTCGCCTCGCGAAAGCGGGGAGAGGGCTGGGGTGAGGGGGAGTGGTTTCAAGAACAAAACTCAAATGAAATGTGATCGCCATTTCGGAACAGCTATTTAGCGACTTTGCTTGAAGTCACTGGATTCCCGCCTACGCGGGAATGACAAAATCGCTTAACTGACTGGCATTAGCCTTCAAGCCGCCTTTTCTTTTGGTGCAAATAACGCCGGCGTTCATCAACGTGTTGCGTAATCGAGGGCCACGATAGGTGCGGTCTATCGCGGTCATGCGCGCTTTGTATTAGCACGCGACTCTTTAGGCGACTACCCTTTCTGCGCCGAGTTGTCCGTTATTGCTACTACAAGGAGCTCAAGATGAGCAACGAATCGAAATGCCCGTTTGCACACGG
>JAYSCL010000140.1:0-1653 GCA_041914905.1 Enterobacterales bacterium | reverse complement strand
CTCATGTCGTACTCCAGTTCAGTTTGGAAGTGCGAGCGCCGTTGACGGGTAACGGTGACACCATCAAGCCTGGCAGCGCGACCGAGAATCGGTGGCTGTTGCAGCGCTCCTTGACGGCGGTGAAGCGGGCAGTAAAAAACCCGGCGCGAATTATAGACGTTGCCGTCCGCTTTGTGGACCCACCGCGTTATTCGACAAGGTGATTCGTGTTTGTGGGCTACGCTTAAAGTCGGTTTCCACGACACCACTGCGCGACGGATGCTCGGCCTCGACAACATCACTCTGCTGTTTTTAACCGGTGCGGCACATGCCTTGCTGGCCACGATGTTGTTTAGCGTGCGCAAACCGTTTAACACCGATGTGATGCGCCTGTTTGCGAGCAGCCAGCTGATTTTTGCGTTGGGTCTGTTGTTGATATTTGGTCGCCGTTTTGGTGAGTCGTTCTGGTTCATTTCGTTTCCCAATTCGCTGTTGACGCTGGCGTTCACCTTGCTCGCGATTGCCGTCGCACGCTTTTTGGATTGGCCTCACCATCGCCATATCGTTTGGTTTGCGATCCCCTTGGTGGCCGTTCAATTGGTACTGCGCGAATTTGGCTTGCTTGAACATTGGCGCTTGACCTTTGCCGTTGTGCTATCGGCCTCACCGCAAGCGTTTTTGTCTTATCTATTGGTCAAGCATTGGCGAGCCGCTTCGGCACTGATGCGTTTTGTTGTGGTCAGCAATGTCATTTTATCGGCGCTGTTTTTGCTCCGCGCGATTGAATCAGCAACGGCCGACAGCGATTACAACTTTTTTCACGCCGGTATCGGTCAAGAATTGGGATTGCTGGCGGTGTACGCCAATGTGTTTGTCAATGGTTTCGGATTTCTGCTCGCGATTAACGAGCAAACCAATCGTGAAATGCGTCGTTTATCGACGCTGGATCCAATGACCAAATTACTGAATCGGCAAAGCTTTTTGGCGAGCGCCATGAAAATACTGACTGCAGCCGATCGTGAATCCCGTTCAGTGAGCATCGTGTTTTGCTCATTGCGACAACTGAGCAAGATCAATAGCGACGCCGGCGAGTACACCGGCGATGAAACGATTCGACGCGCCGTCGCCGCGATCCGATTGTCGCTGCACGAGCATGATATTGCGGGTCGGTGGCAAGGCCATCAATTCACGGTGTTGTTGACCGGCAAAACCGTTGAAGAAGCGTTGGTGTGGTCACAACATGTGCTGACTGATTTCGCGGCATTGGCCAAACAAAGCAAATCGGCGGTGAACACGCCCTTGCATATCGTCGTTACGCGCTATCGCAGTCACGAAGATTTTTTGCTGGCGTTGCAGCGTGCACAAAAAAGCCTTGAAGACATTCCGTTTGAGGCCGATGCGCAAGTGCTGCTGTGCACGGTTTAGTCGATCAAAACACCGACCAACCGGTTTTGGTCGTAAAGCGATCTAACGCTTCCAAACCCGCCACCGAATTGCCATGTGAATCCAAACGAGGATGCCAAACGGCGATGGCGCAACGTCCCGGTATGATGGCGACAATACCGCCGCCAACACCGCTTTTGGCTGGCAAACCGACGCGATAGGCAAAATCACCCGCGGCATCGTAAGTGCCGCACGTCATCATGACGGCGTTGATACGTTTGGCTTCACTGC
>JAYSCL010000139.1:0-1654 GCA_041914905.1 Enterobacterales bacterium | reverse complement strand
GCAGTGAAGCCAAACGTATCAACGCCGTCATGATGACGTGCGGCACTTACGATGCGGCCGGCGATTTTGCCTACCGCGTCGGTTTGCCGGCCAAAAGCGGTGTTGGTGGCGGCATTGTCGCGATCATTCCGGGCCGTTGTGCACTCGCGGTTTGGCATCCGCGTTTGGACTCGCATGGCAATTCAGTGGCGGGACTGGAAGCGTTGGATCGCTTTACGACCAAAACCGGATGGTCGGTATTTTGATCGGCTAAACCGTGCACAACAGCACTTGCGAATCGGCCTCATAGGGAATGTCGTCAAGGCTTGTCTGCACACGCTGCAGCGCCAGCAAAAAATCTTCATGACTACGATAGCGTGTGACCACGATATGCAAAGGCGTATTCACCGCGGATTTGCTCTGTTTGGCCAAGGTAGCAAAATCGGTCAACACATGTTGCGACCATACCAGCGCTTCTTCAACGGTTTTTCCGGCTAATAACACGGTGAATTGATGGCCTTGCCAGCGACCGGCGATATCGTGTTCGTGCAGCGACAATTTAATCGCCGCGACGGTGCGTCGAATCGTTTCGTCGCCGGTGTATTCGCCGGCATCGATATTGATCTTGTGCAGTTGACGCAACGAGCAAAACACAATGCTTACTGAACGCGATTCGCGATCAGCGGCGGTTAACGTTTTCATCGCGCTCGCCAAAAAGCTTTGCCGATTCAGCAATTTTGTCATCGGATCTAAGGTGGATAAGCGGCGCATTTCGCGATTGGTTTGTTCGTTAATCGCCAGCAGGAAACCGAAACCATTGATAAACACATTCGCGTAAACCGCTAGCAACCCCAATTCTTGACCGATACCGGCGTGAAAAAAGTTGTAATCACTGTCGGCCGTTGCCGACTCAATCGCGCGAAGCAGAAACAGCGCCGATAAAATTACATTGCTGACGACAACAAAGCGCATCAGTGCCGAAGCGGATCGCCAATGTTTGACCAAGAGATAAGACAAAAACGCTTGCGGTGAGGCTGAGAGCACAACGGCAAAGGTCAATCGCCAATGTTCGAGCAAGCCAAGCTCGCGCAGCACTAACTGAACGGCCACCAAGGGGATCGCAAACCAAACGATATGCCGATGGTGAGGCCAATCTAAAAAGCGCGCGACGGCAATCGCTAGCAAGGTGAACGCCAGCGTCAATAACGAATTGGGAAACGAAATAAACCAGAACGACTCACCAAAACGGCGGCCAAATATCAACAACAGACCGAACGCGAAGATCAACTGGCTGGTCGCAAACAAGCGCATCACGTCGGTATTAAACGGCTTGCGCACGCTGAACAACATCGTGGCCAGCAAGGCATGTGCGGCACCGGTTAAAAACAGCAAAGTGATGTTGTCGAGCCCGAGCATCCGTCACGTCGTCGTGTCGTGGAAACCGTCTTTAAGCGTAGTCCACAAACCCGATTCGTCCCCTCGATCGCTGCGGTGGGTCCACAAAGCAGACGCCAGCGACTATAATCCTCGCCGGGTTTTTTTTCTGCCCGCTTCACCGCCGTCAAGGAGCGCTGCAACAGCCACCGTATCTCGGTCGCGCTGCCAGGCTTGATGGTGTCTCCGTTACCCGTCAACGGCGCTCGCACTTCCAAACTGAACTGGAGTACGACATGAG
>JAYSCL010000138.1:0-1658 GCA_041914905.1 Enterobacterales bacterium | reverse complement strand
GATTATTTGGAAATGTCGTTTCGTTCCATTCAATGTTTTGCCAACGATGGTAAACTGTGTGTGAATGAATTAAATGAGATCATTGCGATCGCGCAACGAGATGGTGTCGTCGACGAGAATGAACGCCGAGTGTTGCGAAAGATCATTCAGCAATTGCGACCACACGAGTTGACACCTGATATGCAAACGCGTTTGGTAAAGCTGCAGGCCGAAATCGCTTAAGCCGTCGCGATACTCGATGAGGAGCATTCGGTGGGAAAACGCTTTACACAGTTAACGGACGAGCACCAATCGTTCATTGCAGAGCAACACCTTTTTTTTGTTGCCACCGCGCCAATCGAGGGTCGCATCAATCTTTCACCAAAAGGCATGGATTCTTTGCGTGTGCTTGATGCGAGTACGGTTGCGTGGTTGAACGTGACGGGTAGCGGTAACGAAACGGCCGCGCACGTTGCGGAAAATGGTCGAATGACGATGATGTTCTGTGCCTTTGTCGGTAAGCCAGTGATTTTGCGTTTGTATGGTCACGCCAAGGTTTTTCATCCGCGTGATCCGGAGTGGACTTCATTGTTTGCGCAGTTCAACGCATTGCCGGGTGCGCGTCAGATTTTTGTGTTGCAGATTGAATTGGTGCAATCGTCCTGTGGCATGGCGGTGCCGTATTTTGATTATGTTGGCGAGCGTGAACAGCTCAATGAGTGGGCGCTCAAAAAAGGCGAAGCCGGTATTCAGGATTATTGGCGTGATCGGAATCAAAAAAGCCTGGATGATCGCGATACCGGCATTGTTTTGATCGAAAAACAGTCGATCGAACAACAATAAATGGCCGCTGCTTTCTAGTGCCAAGCACCCAAGATTGTGCCCATGATCGTTGTCATTACACCGACGTACCCGCCATTGATCAACCATAATTTGAACGGACGTTGTTCAAATAAATAATGAATGCCAATCGCCGGCATAATGATCAGAAAACCAATGTGGGCACCCCAAAACGCACCGCTGCCTGCGCTGGTGTTAGCGCCCATAAAAACTGCCATGGTCGTTGCGATAACAAACGCCGCCAACAGGCCAAGACCAAATGTTTTGGGCATATTGGCTTTCTTCGCATTTTCTTCGGTAATGCCAAAACCATCCATCCACGGTTTTGCAAACAGCAGCGGTGAATACCACAGACCGCCAACAAAAAATCCAGCGACGGTGGCGACGACAACGGCCAACCAATTGACATGACTTGCATCCATAACGGTTTCCTCGGCTGAGCAGTGCTTGCCACCATAACAGAATAAAAAACGATTTTCGAATGGTCAAAACGCCTGACTGATCACAAACTCGCCCCAGATCACCGTGCGATTGCCGGGCTCAGAGCGGATCTCGCTGCTTTGTGCGCGCACGTTGTAGGACAAACGCCAGCCGGACTGCCAAGCGTGGGTATAACCCAACCACGCTTCGGCGATGAATGGACGCAATTCATCGTCATTCAAACGATAATCGCTGTGACGAAATTGGCCTTGCAAAAAAACATTGTAAACGCGTGCATGCACGGCGAAACCACCCCACCAATAATGTTCGGCGCCTGCACCCGAAACCGGTACCGATTTTTCGGCGTAATCGGCCACTTGCGGATTGTAACTCCACCACGGTGAATTTAATTTTCCGAC
>JAYSCL010000137.1:0-1665 GCA_041914905.1 Enterobacterales bacterium | reverse complement strand
ATGTGCGTGTGTATGAATGTTCGCTTGATCGCGCCACCGGTAAAGGTTGCGAAACAATTCGTCCAGGCTACGAAAGTTACGACGATGCACTGGTTGAAGGTTTAGCACCGATCCCGTCGCCGCCCACACCGGGTGGCAGCGAAAACTTAACGATTTTTGCCGGCACGCCGAATCCCAATTGGCCAGCATGGGATTGCTGTGGCGGTTCAACGCCCGAGATCGTTGACGACGCCGAAAAAGGCCCGTCCTATCAATTTGTTGTCGGTGCAGCACCAACGGTCAACGGCTTTATTACACGCGACGCTTTCATCACCGATCCGAATGGCAATGCAACACCATTTGACGGCTCTGGCATGTTGGAAAAAGGCAGCATCAAATTTGATTTGTTGGTGACCAGTCCGCCCACTGATTCGGCATCGGTGTGGAAATTCAAAGTGGAAAGTAACGGCGGCGAAACCGCAGTCGAATTGAATTTGGCCAGCGGTTATGTTGGCAGCGACAGTGATCCACATCCAGCCGTTGGCCAATGGGAACACTATGAGTTTCCGCTCCAATTGTTGTCCGATGCCGGGCTTGATGTGTCCGCTATTGATGTTGTGATGATTTTTCCGGCGTGGGGCACCGGCAACGGCGCGGTGTATCGCATGACCAACGTTGTGATCTCGCAAGAATCGCCATCATTAACGTTGTTTAAAGATGCGATGAATCCCGATTGGCCGATGTGGGATTGTTGTGGCGGTTCAACCCCCAGTATTGCCACCGACGATGGCGATCACGGCGCTACAGCAGAATTTTCAATTGGCGCTTCACCAACGGTGATGGGCTTCATTACGCGCACTGCGAATGGTGGTGGCAACAAACCCTTTGACGCGTCGGGCATCGTCGATGATGGCGTTTTGCAATTCGATATGCGTGTCGTCACGATGCCGAACAATGCCTCTGCGCCGTGGCTATTAAAAGTGGAAGCCGACAACGCCGCCAGCGCAGTCGAAGTGCAATTGTCGACCAGCATAGAAGGTCACGCACCAAGCGCCGGCACGTGGCAAACCTACACCTTCAAACTCGCTGATCTGGCCGCGGCTGGACTCGATGTCAGCGCGATTGATGTCGTGATGATTTTCCCGGCGTGGGGGCAAGGTGAAGGCGCGGTTTATCGCATCGATAACGCCAGAATTTACCAAGCACCACCAACGTTTACGGTATTTAAAGACGCCGCGCGAACAGGCTGGGTTTTGTGGGATTGTTGTGGTGGTTCAACACCCGCCGTTGTGACCGATGACGGTGCGCACGGCGCAACGGCTGAATTTTCAGTCGGAGCCACCGCGACAGTGAATGGTGTGATCACTCGTACGGCCAACGGCGGCGGCGATCAACCCATCGATGCCACGGCATTAGCCGAAAACGGTGTCGTACGATTTGATCTGAAAATGGTCAGTGCACCGGATAACACTTCTGCACCCTGGTTGCTAAAAATCGAAGCCGACGGCGCCAGCAGTGCCGTCGAAGTGAACGTCAACACCAGCGTGGAAGGTCACACACCGACGGTTGGCGCGTGGCAAACCTACACCTTCAAGTTATCGGACTTGGCTGCCGCTGGACTCGATGTTTCCGCCATCGATGTGATCATGATTTTCCCGGCGTGGGGACAAGGTCAAGGCGCGGTGT
>JAYSCL010000136.1:0-1683 GCA_041914905.1 Enterobacterales bacterium | reverse complement strand
ACACCGCGCCTTGACCTTGTCCCCACGCCGGGAAAATCATGATCACATCGATGGCCGAAATATCGAGTCCAGCAGCAGCTAAGTCCGTCAGTTTAAAGGTGTAGGTTTGCCATTGCCCAAGCACCGGTACGAGACCCTCGATACTGCTGTTCAGATTCACTTCAACAGCACTGGTGGCACCGTCGGCTTCGATTTTCAGCAACCACGGTGCTGACGCATTCTCGGGCGCGCTAACCATTTTCAGGTCAAATCGCACCACGCCTTTTTCTTCCGATGCTGACGCATCAATAGGTTGATTGCCACCACCATTGGCTGTGCGTGTAATAAAGCCATTTACCGTCGCTGTTGCGCCAACCGAAAATTCAGCGGTTGCTCCGTGGGCACCGTCATCGCTGACGACGGCCGGTGTTGAACCACCACAACAATCCCACAACACCCAACCGGTTAAGGCGGCATCTTTAAAGACGGTGAACGTCGGTGGTGCTTCATAAATTTTGGCGTTATCGATGCGGTACACGGCACCATTGCCTTGGCCCCAAGCAGGGAACACCATGACGACATCAATCGCACTGAGCTGCAATCCGACGGCGGCCAGATCCGACAATTTGAAGGTATAGGTCTGCCAGTTGCCGGCTGTTGGCGCGTGGCCTTCCAAGCTCGCCGACAGCGGTAATTCGACGGCTGAGCTCGCGTTATCCGATTCCACTTTCAGCATCCAAGGTGCCGACGCGTTGTTAGGCAAACTGACGGCGCGTAGATCGAATTGCAACACGCCGTTGTCTTCGATGCCGGAGGCGTCAAAAGGTTTGTTACCACCACCGGCACCAGTGCGCGTAATAAAGCCCATCACCGTCTCGGTGGCGCCGATCGAAAACTCGGCGGTAGCACCGTGTTCGGCATCATCGGTAACAACAGTCGGTGTCGAACCACCACAACAATCCCACATCGGCCAATCCGGATTTTCGGCGTCTTGGAACAACACAAGTGACGGTGATTCTTGCGAGATCGCGACGTTGGTCATTCGATACACAGCACCGTTACCGCTACCCCATGCCGGAAAGATCATCACGACATCAATTGCCGACACATCCAGCCCGGCTTCAGACAACATCTTGAGCGGAAACTCGTAGTGTTCCCATTGGCCCGTTACAGGATGTGAACCACCATCGGAGCCGACATAACCGGTCGCCAAATTCAATTCGACTGCGGTCTTCTGCTCTTTGCTTTCGACTTTGAATTTCCATACCGAACTTGCATCGTTCGGCGGATTAACGACCAACAAATCAAATTTGATACTGCCTTTTTCCAACATGCCAGTGCCGTCGTGCGGTGTCGCATGACCGTTTGGATCGGTGATGAAGGCGTCGCGTGTAATGAAGCCATTTACCGTCTCCTGTGCGCCAACGGAAAACTCAATGACTGGACCTTTTTCGCTGTCGGTGACGATCGCTGGTGTGCTGCCACCACAGCAATCCCAGGCTGGCCAATTCGGATTCAGTGTACCGGCAAATATCGTCAGATTTTCGCTGCCGCCCGGTGTTGGCAGTGTCGGAGTTGGCGCGTGACCGGCAACCAACGCATTCTCGGGATAATCCTCATGAACCGGGCTTTCATAACCCGGACGTATCGTTTCGCAACCTTTACCGGTGGCGCGATCAAGCGAACATTCATACACACGCACAT
>JAYSCL010000135.1:0-1685 GCA_041914905.1 Enterobacterales bacterium | reverse complement strand
CCGCTTAAAAGCGTGTAAATGCCGACTCATCAACGTTGCCGGCGGCAATGAGCGGTGCACTGCCGCGTGCTTTATTGACAGTGGCCTTGTTCACGGGCTTACGCGTCACTGGCATGCGCGCAGCGCTGTGACTCGATGTCGAATTGGTTTTGAAAAACGCCACCATTTCTTGTAACTGAACCGCTTGTGCGCTCATTTCTTCCGATGTGGATGACAACTCTTCCGATGCCGATGCCGTCATTTGCGTTGTCTGCGACAGTTGCGACACAGCCGTATTGATTTGCTCTAATCCCGAAGTCTGCTCACGCGACGCTGACGAAATTTCTTGCACCAAATCGGCGGTGCGGCGAATTGACGGTACCAACTCATTGAGCAAATTGCCGGCTCGCTCGGCCAACGTCACGCTATTGCTGGCGACACTGCCGATTTCTTGCGCTGCCACCTGGCTACGCTCGGCCAGTTTGCGCACCTCGGCGGCCACCACGGCAAATCCTTTGCCATGTTCGCCCGCGCGCGCCGCTTCGATCGCCGCATTCAATGCCAACAAATTGGTTTGATAAGCAATATCATCGATGATCGAAATTTTCTCGGCGATCTGGCGCATCGCGGCAACTGTTTGGCGCACCGCATCACCACCTTGATTGGCTTCGGTTGCTGATTTGGTGGCAATATCATCCGTTACTTTGGCATTTTCCGAGTTTTGCGCCACCGTCGCCGAGATCTCTTCCACCGAAGCAGACGTTTCTTCGACATTGGCGGCTTGTTCCGACGCGTTTTGCGACAAGGCTTGCGCCGACGCTGAAATTTCTTCCGATGCCGACGCCAGCGAATCCGCCGTGCCGCGCACATCTTCCATAACAGAATGTAATTTCGCCGTCATTTGCTTCATTGCGGCCAACAAACTGTCGTTGTCACCGGCTTTGACCTGAACATCAATGGTCAAATCACCGTCGGCAACACGTTTGACAACGTCAGCGGCATAGTCAGGTTCACCGCCCAATTGCTTGACAATAATGCGCGTTACAAAAAGGCCCAGCGCAAGCGAAATCAAAAAGCCGCCAATCATTAGGCCAATCAATAATTTGCTGATCTCACCAACAATGACATCGCCTTCGGTATTGGCTTCATCTGCCACCTTGACATTAATATCATTGAGCTCTTGCCGTAGCGCGCGCAATTCGTTGTAAATGATGCGCGTTTCATTGGTCAGCAACGTCGCCGCTTCAACCTTTTTACCTTGCAACGACAGCTCAATCACCTGATTGGCTGATTCGAGATATTTCGGTGTCAGCTTATTGATTTTCTCTATGGCGACTTTTTCTGCATCGACTAACTCGGTGGCGATATAAGTGGTCCATGCCGCATCAATCAGCTGGCGGCCTTCCAGGATTTTTCCCTTTGCTGCTTCGACCGCTTTGGCATCGGGTGCTGTTACCACTTCATACATGCGACGGAAATTGTCGGCCGCGTTCAATCGCATCGTAGCGATGTCTTTGATTGGCAATAGACGGTCTTTGTACATACTGGTCATCAAATCGTTGACACGACCAACGCTGTGATTGCCGATATAACCAATCGCCGCGGCGATCACGGCGACCAGCACAAACGCCAGTATCAATTTGGTGCCCAGTTTCAGGCGATAAAACCATTGCATAATGCCGCTCCTGTTGTCGTTATGGGTTAAC
>JAYSCL010000134.1:0-1685 GCA_041914905.1 Enterobacterales bacterium | reverse complement strand
CCGCTTAAAAGCGTGTAAATGCCGACTCATCAACGTTGCCGGCGGCAATGAGCGGGGCGCCGACACGTGCTTTGTTAATGTTTGCTTTGCTCGCAGTTTTGCGTTTCACCGGCATGCGCGCGACGCTATGACTCAATGTCGAGTTGGTTTTGAAAAACGCGACCATCTCTTGCAATTGCACCGCTTGCGCGCTCATTTCTTCCGACGTTGATGACAACTCCTCTGACGCCGACGCCGTCATTTGTGTCGTTTGCGACAACTGGGACACCGCGGTGTTGATCTGTTCCAAACCCGACGTCTGCTCACGCGACGCTGACGAAATTTCTTGCACCAAATCGGCGGTGCGGCGAATTGACGGTACCAACTCATTCAACAAATTGCCGGCACGTTCGGATAACGTCACACTGCTACTGGCTACGCTGCCAATCTCCTGCGCGGCCACCTGGCTACGCTCAGCCAGTTTGCGCACCTCGGCGGCCACCACGGCAAACCCTTTACCGTGTTCACCGGCACGCGCAGCTTCAATCGCTGCATTCAGCGCCAACAAATTCGTTTGATAGGCAATGTCATCGATGATGGAAATTTTTTCAGCGATTTGTCGCATCGCGGCGACCGTTTGCCGCACCGCATCACCACCTTGATTCGCTTCGGTTGCAGATTTCGTCGCAATATCGTCCGTCACTTTGGCGTTTTCAGAATTTTGTGCCACCGTCGCCGAGATCTGCTCCACAGACGCTGACGTTTCTTCAACATTGGCGGCTTGTTCCGATGCGTTTTGCGACAAGGCCTGGGCGGATGCGGAAATTTGTTCCGATGCCGATGCCAGCGAATCAGCAGTGCCACGCACATCCTCCATCACCGAGTGCAATTTTGCGGTCATTTGTTTCATTGCGGCCAGCAAGCTGTCGTTGTCACCTGGTTTCACTTGCACCTCAATGGTCAAATCACCATCCGCCACACGTTTGACCACATCGGCGGCATAATCGGGCTCACCTCCAAGTTGCTTAACAATGATGCGCGTGACAAAAAGACCAAGAGCCAACGAAATCAGAAAGCCCCCTATCATCAAACCAATTAGCAATTGGCTGATTTCGCTGGCAATAACATCACCTTCGGTATTCGCTTCTTCGGCTACCTCAACATTGATATCGTTCAACTCTTGGCGCAGTGCGCGCAGTTCGTTGTAAAGAACGCGTGTTTCATTGGTTAACATTGTCGCCGCGTCAGCCTTTTTGCCTTGCTTGGACAACTCGATCACTTGATTAGCCGATTCCAAGTATTTCGGCGCCACCTTGTTGATTTTTTCTATCGCAATTTTTTCGGCTTCGACCAATTCAGTAGCGATGTAGGCGGTCCATGCTTCTTCGATGATTTGCTGGCTTTCCGTGATTTTGGCGCTCGCCGACTCAACGGCCTTGGCATCAGGTGCAGTCACCACTTCATACATACGACGAAAATTATCCGCTGCATTCAGTCGGATCGTCGCGATGTCTTTGATCGGCACAAGACGATCCTTATACATACTCGTCATCAAATCGTTAACGCGACCAACACTTTGGTTGCCGATATAGCCAATCGCAGCCGCGATCAAGGCGACTAACACAAAGGCCAGTATCAATTTAGTGCCCAATTTCAGGCGATAAAACCATTGCATAATGCCGCTCCTGTTGTCGTTATGGGTTAAC
>JAYSCL010000133.1:0-1719 GCA_041914905.1 Enterobacterales bacterium | reverse complement strand
TTGGAACTACAACCGTGACATCTTTGAGGTCAGCACAATTGAACGTCTGGCCGGACATTTTGAACGGTTGCTAACGGAAGGCGTAATTGCACCTCAACGTTCGGTGCACACCTTGCCTTTGTTATTGCCGACTGAACAAGCACTGCAAGATAAATGGAATGCGACGAATACGACGTATCCGTCGGCGCAGTGCATGCATCAATTATTTATCGAGCAAGCCGCGCGAACACCAAACAGCATTGCTGTTGTCGCAGGCGAAACCACACTGAGCTATTCCGACTTGCAACAACAGGTCGAAGCGTTAGCGTTGTACCTGCAAGCACAAGGTATTGGTCCGGACCACTTGGTGGGAGTGTGCATGGAACGCACCCCGTCGATGATCGTGGCATTGTTGGCCGTGTTACACGCCGGTGGCGCTTATGTACCGTTGGATCCGAATTATCCTGAAGAACGTTTGCGCTACATTTTGGCGGATAGCGCCGCCACCATCGTGCTGACACAAAAGAGTTTGCGTGAACGTTTGCAACGATTGAGCACTTCATCGACGCAGTTATTGGCGTTGGATGGTGATGCCGACACAATCGCGCACAACGTAAAACAGTTGCGCAACAACAAAACGGCTCTGCGCCATGTTGTCACCTCAGCCGATTTGGCCTATGTCATTTACACCTCCGGCTCAACCGGAAATCCCAAAGGTGTTGCGATTGAACACCGCAATGCCGTGGCCATGATTGACTGGGCCAAACGACGCTATACCCCTGAAGAAATTTCCGGTGTATTGGCGGTTACGTCGATTTGTTTTGATTTGTCGATTTACGAGATCTTTTTCACCTTGTCCGCCGGTGGCAGCGTTATAGTGGTGAACAACGCACTCGATATTGTCAATGTCAAAAACCAAAATGCGATCACACTGATCAACACCGTGCCGTCAGCGGGCGAAGAATTATTACGTCTGAACGCCATTCCGTCGTCAGTCAAAACCATCAACTTAGCTGGCGAGCCCTTGCCCGCCACATTGGTCGACAAGTTATACGCCAACACGAACGTAGAGCGTGTGTATGACTTATACGGTCCCTCAGAAGACACGACGTACTCAACCTGGATGTTGCGCACAAGAAACGGCCCACAACGCATCGGCCGACCGCTTGACAACACCCAAATTTATATATTGAACAAGCACCAGCAAGTGCAACCGATCGGTGTTCCGGGTGAATTGCACATTGCCGGTGCCGGTTTGGCGCGCGGCTATTTGAATCGAGCCGAACTGACCGCAGAAAAGTTCATAACCAATCCATTTACACCAGGCACACGGTTATACAAAACCGGTGACTTGGCGCGTTGGTGTGACGACGGCACCTTGGAATACCTGGGCCGCATTGACACCCAAATCAAACTGCGTGGATACCGTATCGAGATCGGCGAAATCGAAACACAAATCAACCGCTGTGATGGCGTAAAAGAATGCGCGGTGGTGGTGCAGGGCGAAGGCGCCGACAAACGATTAGTGGGCTTTTATGTCGCCACGGATGACACGGTAAATAACGACAGTATTCGCGTACAACTGCAACAACATTTGCCGGATTACATGATCCCGTCAGCGTGGCGGGGTGTCGACGCATTACCGTTGACGGCCAACGGCAAAATCGATCGCCGTCGTCTGCAACAGGAAATGGTACAAGCACCGCGCACACACGAAAAGATCTCGGCACGCAATCAGAC
>JAYSCL010000132.1:0-1726 GCA_041914905.1 Enterobacterales bacterium | reverse complement strand
GCTACTACAAGGAGCTCAAGATGAGCAACGAATCGAAATGCCCGTTTGCACACGGTGCGCGTACGACTATGGGGACTCAATCCAATCGTGATTGGTGGCCCAATCAACTGAATCTGTCGATTTTGCATCAGCATCAACCGGTGTCGAATCCGCTGGGGGCCGATTTCAATTACGCCCAAGCGTTTAAAAAGCTCGATTACGCGGCGCTCAAAAACGATCTGCGCGCATTAATGACCGATTCGCAAGACTGGTGGCCAGCCGATTGGGGTCATTACGGTGGTTTGTTTATTCGGATGGCCTGGCACAGCGCGGGCACGTATCGCACGGCCGATGGGCGCGGCGGTGGTGGCACTGGCAATCAACGTTTTGCGCCGATCAACAGCTGGCCGGACAATGGCAATTTAGATAAAGCACGGCGTTTGTTGTGGCCGATCAAGCAGAAATACGGCAACGCGATTTCATGGGCCGATTTGATGATATTGGCCGGCAATGTGGCGCTCGAATCCATGGGATTCAAAACGTTCGGATTCGGTGGTGGTCGCGCCGATATTTTTGCACCAGAAGAAGACATTTACTGGGGCAAAGAAAACACCTGGTTGGGTGACAAACGTTACGAAGCGAATCGCGAGTTGGAAAATCCATTGGCTGCTGTGCAAATGGGTTTGATTTATGTGAATCCGGAAGGGCCGAACGGCAATCCTGATCCGGTCGCGTCGGGTCGCGATGTGCGCGAAACGTTTGCACGCATGGCGATGAACGATGAAGAAACGGTGGCCTTGGTGGCGGGTGGTCACACATTTGGCAAAGCGCACGGTGCCGGTGATCCGGCTTTAGTAGGGCCAGAACCGGAAGCGGCGCCCATCGAAGCGCAAGGTCTGGGTTGGATCAATCGTTTTGGATCGGGCAAAGGTGTGCACACGACCACCAGCGGCATTGAAGGCGCGTGGAAACCAAATCCCACCAAATGGGATAACGGCTATTTCGATATGTTGTTTGGTTACGAATGGGAACTGACCAAAAGTCCGGCCGGCGCCAAACAATGGGTCGCCAAAAACGTGAAACCGGAGCACATGATTCCGGATGCGCACGATCCATCAAAGAAATATCCGCCGATGATGACAACCGCTGATTTGTCACTGCGATTTGATCCGATTTACGAACCAATTGCGCGCAAGTTTCATCGCGATCCAAACGCGTTTGCTGAGGCATTTGCGCGCGCGTGGTTTAAATTAACGCATCGTGATATGGGCCCGAAAGCCTGCTATCTGGGGCCCGAAGTGCCAAAAGAAGATCTGATTTGGCAAGACCCGATTCCGGCCGTTGATCACATGTTGATCGATGCCAACGATAGCGCTGAATTAAAAAATAAAATCATGGCGAGCGGTTTGTCGATCAGCGAATTGGTGGCAACCGCGTGGGCCTCTGCTTCAACGTTTCGTGGTTCCGATAAACGCGGTGGTGCCAACGGTGCGCGCATTCGTTTGGCGCCGCAAAAAAATTGGGATGTCAATCAACCGGCGCAATTGGAAAAAGTGTTGGGCACATTAGAACGTCTGCGCCAAACCTTTAATGGCACATTAAAAGCGGGCAAAAAAGTGTCGCTCGCTGATGTCATTGTGCTGGCCGGCAACGCCGCGATTGAAGCCGCGGCAAAAGCGGCTGGTCACACGATTACGGTGCCGTTTACACCGGGCCGCATGGATGCGAGCGCCGCGCAAACGGATGT
>JAYSCL010000131.1:0-1778 GCA_041914905.1 Enterobacterales bacterium | reverse complement strand
GCGATGAAAGTGGTAAGTGGGTGAGCGATTTCGCTGATCTTCATGCAAATATTTATCTCGCGTGCGCAAGTGTGGGCACTGCGCTAGCAAAAAATGCAGTGCTGCTAGCGCAGTGCAACGGATTATTTGGCAAATCCGTCACGCAATTTGATGCCCGCACTCTCCAGCAACGCATCGAGTTCGCCGACAAGCGTTGCAGTCTTGATCAGTTCAAGCGTTTTGATCAATTCATCCGTGCTGGCAAGCTCAATTGTGGGTTTGGATTTGCCGCTGACATCGATCACTTTGCTGCCGTACTTGATTTGCAGGCAAATTTTTCCGCTGTCGCTGGTGAAAAACCACGGGCGAATGCGCTTGGGCAGCTCAATGCGTTTGATTTCTCCCGTGTCACGGTCACGCACTGAGCGCCAGTGCAGTGGTGCGTAGTTCGTGCCGTCCTTTTTTGCAGTGACAAGCTGGATTTGTTCATGCAATTTGGCAACCAGTTTGTTGCGCCGCACCTGAACGGCGGGAATTTGAGTGGGGCGCTTTTGCGCGACGAATTTAAGTGCTGCAAGTGAATTGCTCATTTAAAAATCTCACATGTGTTTGTTGGACATGTGCATAACAATACGCCCAGAACAAATGGCAATCGTGCAGCCGAATTTGGTTTTGTCACGCAAACATTTGGTTCTGATTAAATAGCAGCAAGTGAGCAAAAAAAGAAGATCAATTCATAGTGTGGTTGTTAGTCATGTGTGTTTTATTTGCAAGTAATTGCAGTCAATCATTTAGATGTGCAGCGCTTCGCTAACACATCTGTGAACTTCGTTCGCTTGATGCGAACTCGTTCACATGTTCTTCATCTAATGATTTGATCGCATGCATTAAATGGAAGTGGTAAATGAGAAATTCGAAGAATTACTATATGTGTAAGACATTTTTAATGTCATGCACCGCGCAGCATGGATGGGCAGCATGAGTGCGCAAACAATCAAACTGACTGTCAGTGACGCAGTGCTGGCGTCATTGAAACGCTCAATGCCCAAAACAAACAAAGCAGAACTGGCATTGGAGAAATACACGCGAATACTGGCGCGACATTTGGAACAGTCACTGCTGCACATGGATGACAACATGTACAGGTTCTTCCAGCACTTCTATGTCAGCACGCATGCGCTGTCGTTGGAAGTGGGGCAATTTGTCATTGATGGGAAAAGACAGTACCTGCACAAATGGCTCGAAGCAAAAACGCTCAATCTAGTGCAAGTCATTACGCCTGGATTAAAAGGCGGTGACTATTCGACAGTGTCATTGACAAAGCACGTCACGATGACAGATGCAATGGATCTCAAACAATTGCAGAAAAAGACAATTGATGAATTGGATGCACTGCTCAATGATAAATCGCTGACTGACACGGACTTCTTTTATAAGATGTTTCCAGATTTTGTGTCGATGACAAAGCAGCAATTAAATCAGCACTACGATTTTTGTCCCGTAAATGTACGGTCACTCAAACAATTCATTGTTTTTCTAACCAAGCGAGCAAACAAAATCAATGATGTGCAGCGGCAGATGATGATACGCCAAGCTCGAGCAATCATTCGAATTGCAGAAGCTGGAACTGGCGTGCTGCCCATGAAGAAAAATCCCAGTCACTTTGGGCGAATGTACTACACAGGAATGCTCAATGTGCAATCGATACGAACCATCTTGCGTCATGCCATGCTAGGTGACTGCTACGAATACGATATTCGCTCAAGCGTAGTGGCGTGGAAGTTGGGATTTGCATGGGT
>JAYSCL010000130.1:0-2022 GCA_041914905.1 Enterobacterales bacterium | reverse complement strand
TGTCATCGGCAACTGTAAATTGATACAGGTCGGCAGGTGAAAATTGATACACCTCGACAAAGGGATAATCGTCGTTTTTTGAGCGGCGATGGTTTCATACGAGGAATACATGCAAATCAAGATCATGCGCAAGCAGGGAAAGAGCCTGCGAACCATCGCATGCGAACTAGGCTGCTCGGTCAATACCGTGCGCAAATATTTGGAAGATGGCACCGCTCCTGCCTATCAGGGGCGAGTCAAACGAGAATCAAAGGTGGCACCCTTTGCGACTTACCTGCAACAGCGCGTCGCGGCAGCTGCCCCAGACTGGATCCCAGCCACCGTACTCTGGCGTGAAATCTGCGCGCAAGGATTCGACGGCAGTGAGCGCACCGTGCGCAGCTTTGTTGCCACTTTGCGCCCGGTGCGTACTCCCGATCCGTTGGTGCGTTTCGAGACCATAGCAGGCGACCAGATGCAAGTCGATTGGATCGAGTTTAGACGGCGCAAAGGCGACAGCCTATTCGCTTTTGTCGCTACGCTCGGCTTTAGCCGTGCCAGTTATGTCGAGTTTGTTACCGACATGCGACTGAATACGCTACTTGCCTGCCACGCAAATTGTTTCACATGGTTTGGTGGCGTGCCGCGCCGAGCGCTTTACGACAATATGAAAACGGTTGTTATTGAGCGAGATGCCTACGGTCCGAGGCTGCATCGTTTCCAGCCTGGCTTTCTCGACTTTGCCAAACATTATGGATTTCAGCCTGAGTTGTGCCGGCCATACCGCGCAAAGACCAAAGGTAAAGTCGAGCGCATGAATGGTTATATTCGACGCAGTTTTTATGTCCCGCTCGTAGCACGCCTAAAGTTGGCGGGTTTGCAATTAGACGTAGTTACGGCCAATGTCGAGGTTTGGCGATGGTTGCGTGAAGTTGCCGATGTCCGATCTCACGGCACGACCAAACTACGGCCCGGCACACAACTGGTTGTGGAGCGACCATCATTACAAAACCTACCGCAACCTTATCCGGCACTCATTAAGACAGCGATACCGGCAAGCGGCAAGCAATTGCACGACCGGTTTCAGAACTGGATCGCCCCGCTACAGCACCCGCTGTCGATCTACGACCAGATGATGGGAGCAGCCGCATGAACATCGCCCATGAACGCGTGATCGAACTATGCGCAAAACTCAAGCTGACAACCATTGCTGATGTCTTGCCTCATCTGGCACAAAAGGCCATCGCTGATGACATCAGTCTGACTGAATTCCTGGAGTCAGTTCTGAAAGCAGAACAGCTCGCACGGCAGTCCCGTCAACGTATCACACTGACTCGACTGGCCGGCTTTCCAGCGATCAAGACACTCGACAGCTTTGACTTTAGCGCTGCCAGCGGCGTGCCCCGCGCACAAATCCTGGAGCTCGCCAGCTTAGCCTTCATCGAACGTAGCGAGAACATCGTACTGCTGGGACCCAGCGGTACCGGAAAGACGCATATTGCAGTGGCACTGGGGTATGCCGCTACGCAGGTGGGCATCAAGGTGCGCTTTATCACAGCAGCAGATTTACTGATGATTCTGACAACCGCACATCGGCAAAACCAACTGGCTGATGCGCTGAAGCGCTTCGTCAACCCATACCGATTGTTGATCATCGATGAAATTGGTTATCTGCCGATGAGCCGGGAGCAAGCAAATCTCTTCTTTCAGGTCATTGCCAAACGATATGAGCATGGCAGTCTGATTGTGACCAGCAACCTGCCGTTTGGTCAATGGGATCAAACATTTGCCGATGACGCCACCCTCACGGCCGCAATGCTGGATCGGTTATTACACCACGCACATGTCGTGCCGATTCAAGGTGAAAGCTTTCGGTTACGTGAAAAGAGACGCGCTGGGGTGATGACAAAAAAATCGACTACTGAAAAGGAGAGCTTGGCAGTCTAATCGAGACTAGCAAAATAAATAACATGACAAACTGGTGTATCAATATTCAATTGCCGATGTCGGAAAAACTGTATCAAAATTCAATTGCCGTTGACA
>JAYSCL010000129.1:0-2026 GCA_041914905.1 Enterobacterales bacterium | reverse complement strand
TTAAATGGCGGCCTAAAGGCCGCCCTACAGAGGTTGTTCATTGTTGTGTAAACAACAGCGCACAGCCTATTTCAATGCATTCAACTCAGCACCAAAGTTGATGTGAAACGCGGCACCTTCAAGCACTAAAGCGGGCACCGATTTAACGCCGGCGAGTTCGGCCTCTTTGATTCTGGCGGTGTTTTCACCCAGATGAACCACGTCGAGGTCGTAGCGATTTTTGTCCAGTGCGTGTGCGATATGGTGTTCAGCGCTGACACAAACGGGACAACCGGCGTGGTAGAACGTGGCTTTGCTTTTCATCATAATGCTCCTGATTTAATTTGGTTGTGCCTGATGCACAACGGCATGTTATGAATGACGCAGGCCTTCGCCTAGCGGGCACTTTTTGGTGCCCGGCCCACCAAACGGTGTAAATCACTGAATATGAATGCGAAAAAAAATTCGTCAGCAGAATCAACATACCGTCAATTAGAAGATGTGGTTGGCTGCAAATGGTCTGTGTCGGTATTGCAAGCGATAGCACAGGGCGTTGTGCGCCCCGGTGCTTTGGAACGCCACATCGATGGCATTTCGACCAAAGTGCTGACGGAACGACTCATCAAATTGACTCGCTATCGTTTACTGGAAAAGCAGGTGTTTGCCGAATTGCCGCCGCGCACGGAATATCAGCTAACTGCCAGTGGTCACAAATTGATCAGTATCATTGCGCAGTTGCAAGCATTGGATTTGGATATGCGCAACGAACATCGCGCCGGCGCGCCGACGTCAGATGAATAACGTCGGCGCTTTTTTCCGTGTTTTTGAATTGCGCTATCGTCACAACACAACGTGCGATACGCGCGGCCACCACATCATCATCGCAGCGGCGATAACACCAAATGTTGTGATCAGTACGCCCACAGACAACGCCACGGCAACACACCATTTGCGTAAACGTTGTTGTTGTCGTTGTGCCCAAAATAATAATTCGGCCATTAGCATCGGCAATAAATAGCAGGCAAAGCTGATCGTCAAATCGGCGGGGCCATCCAGCTTATTGGTGTTGCCATTGGGGCCTTGATTTAACAGATACCACGCCATTAAGTACAAACGAAATGTCCACACGGCATTGACCAGCAAAAACGCGTGCACAGCAAAACGGCGGTGAACGATAAAATCGCGCTGCCGTGCTGCACGCCAGCACAACGCGACAAAGATCGGAATTAACACACCGTTGATGGTGATGCCTAACGCACCCAATTCACTCAGGCGTGAACCGCGTATCCAGGTCAAATACAGGCCAGAGACGGCGCCGAGCAGGGCGAGTACTAAAAACAGGCGCCCGTTCCAACGATGAAAGCGGGGAAAGTGGCGGCGCATTGCCGGTATCAATTGCAAAATGCCGCCAATGGATAACAGCACCGCTGGTAACACGTGCGCAAACAGCATTGTATTGCCGATGCGATCGCCGGTGACGTAGCCGGTGATGGTGTGCGATGACAAACTGGCGGCGGCGAAATTGCCGGTGGCGACCGGTAACGCATACATCAGTGCCACATATATGGCGAACAGCCATTGTCCGATAAGGGCGACAGCAAGCCAGCTAGCGGCGGCCCAGTGCAGCGCTCGATCGGCGCGTTGCGTGGTGGTGGTCGAAGCGACAGGGCGCTGTGTTGAGGGCGAATGAACGTCGAAATACATGAATGCGTCCGTTGAGTAGGTCCGGGGAACACAACATGCAGCGGTCTGCCAAGCGCTGTCGCGCCGAATTCCGAATCCGGCGCACATTCGCCACGAAAAATCTTGAAACACAGGGATGCTTGTCGATGGCGTGGTCACCGCGCCAGCATGAGCGGACTTTGAATGACGCAGGCCAAAAAGCATGAGTGCGACGCTAATGAACAGCCTCACCTTGGCGGTGAGTTTGTTGTTGCTGCTGGCACAACTCGGTGTGCGGCACAAACGCGCCGTGCATCTTGTGTTCGCGGTGTTTTGTGGCTCGATTGCGCTATTGATGGCCAAGCGGATCGGTGCCCATCACGAT
>JAYSCL010000128.1:0-2111 GCA_041914905.1 Enterobacterales bacterium | reverse complement strand
CATGAAACAACAGTTACGGATGCGAGAGGTGTTTATGCCTTTGCATCATCCAGCGGGTCAAGCGCAAGCAGACTTTGGCGAGACCGACATCATCTATCGCGGCTGCAAGACGCGCGTGCATTACTTTTGCCTGTCATTACCGCATTCTGATGCATTCTATGTGAAGGTTTACCCAGCCGAGACCACAGAGGCATGGCTCGATGGCCATGTCAGCGCATTTGCTTGGTTGGGCGGCATTCCGCAATCGATTCTGTACGACAACAGCAAGATGTTGGTGTCGAGTATCAACAAACAAACCAAAGAACGCACGCTCACCGATGCGTTCAAACGTCTACACTGTCATTATCTGTTTGATACGCGCTTCGGACGACCTGCGCGTGGCAATGACAAGGGAAAGGTGGAAGGCATTGTGGGCTATAGTCGCCGTAACTTTCTAGTGCCGATGCCACGTGTGCAATCCCTTGATGAGCTCAATGTGCGTTTACAAGAGGCATGCGAGCGGCGGCTAAAGGCTGTATTGCGTGGACATTCGGGGACGATTGGCGCACGGTTGCAGGCAGACAAAGCACATTTCTTGCCGTTGAGCGACGTGCCGTTCGATGCGTGTGAATCGGTATCCACCAAAGTCAGTTCGCTGTCATTGGTGCGCTATCGCTGCAACGACTATTCGGTTCCGACCGAATATGCCTATCAAACCGTGCAGGTGCGTGGTTATGTGGACAGAGTCGTGATTGGTCACGCAGCCAAGGTGATTGCCGTGCATGAGCGCAATTATGGCAAAGCGCAGTTTGTCTATAACCCTTTGCATTATCTGGCTTTACTCGAAACCAAGCCGAATGCACTCAATCAAGCTGCACCGTTACACGGTTGGGCTTTGCCAGAGGACTTCGAGCGACTGCGCAGGTTGATGGAAGCTCGTTTGGGCAATGGGGGACGGCGTGAGTACATTCAGGTATTGCGATTGCTTGAAGACTTTGGTGAGGAAGAAGTCGCCGTTGCGGTTGAGGAATCTTTGCGTTTGTCCACCATCAGTTATGATGCGGTCAAACATTTGGTATTGGCCAAGCATGAGCGTCGTCAGCCACGTTTGAATCTATCGGCTTATCCACACGTACCACAAGCATCGGTGGGCACGACTGATACCCGTGCTTACATGAGCCTGTTGACACAGGAGGTGCGCCATGTCGCTTAATCAATTGTCAACGATGGAAACCTCTGTGCCGCCAGCCGTATTACTCAACCACCATTTGAAGCAACTGCGTTTGCCCACCTTTGTACGCGAACACGAGAAGGTGGCACTTGAATGCGCTCAAGGCGATGTGGACTATCAGCGTTACTTACTGCGCCTGTGCGAACTCGAACACATCGACCGCGAGCGGCGCAACATCGAGAGGCGAATTCGCCAAGCCAAGTTTCCGCAAGTCAAAGGGCTGGACACGTTTGACTTTAAGGCGATTCCGAGCTTGAACAAATCATTGGTGCTTGAATTGGCACGTTGCGAGTGGATTGAACAGCGTGAGTCGGTGATTGCTTTGGGCAATGCGGGGACGGGTAAAACCCATACCGCTCTGGCATTGGGATTGGCGGCTTGCCAGAAGAATCATTCGGTCTTCTTCAGTACCGCTGCCGCGTTGGTGCATGAGCTGATGGAGGCGCGGGATGAGCGGCGTTTACGGGCTTTGCAAAAACAATTGGCGCGAGTGCAATTGCTGATTGTTGATGAGTTGGGTTATGTGCCGTTTACCGCTGTGGGTGCTGAGTTGTTGTTCGAGGTTTTTAGCCGACGCTATGAGCAAGGGGCAACATTGGTCACCAGTAACTTGCCGTTTGATGAATGGACTTCGGTGTTTGGTTCCGAGCGTTTGACTGGCGCTTTGCTCGACAGACTCACACATCATGCTCATATCCTTGAAATGAATGGTGATAGCTACCGACTTGAGGCGCGTAAACGACGCAAAAATGATAAGGAGGCTAATTTGGACGGTTGATTGAGTTTATGATATCGGGATTTACGATACAATCCTCTACGAGGACTTCGGTCTATTTTTTTTAATGCTCAGTGGCTCTACTTTACTCCGTCATCTGGCTCAATTTTACTGTGCGATTTACAA
>JAYSCL010000127.1:0-2420 GCA_041914905.1 Enterobacterales bacterium | reverse complement strand
GCACAACCGGCGCGCTTGCGTGTGCTGACAATCGATGCTTTGTGTGCCAGCCTGACACGACAAATGCCTTATTTGTCGCGCCTTGGCGGTCAAGCCGATGTGCTCGACAATCCCGCGCTGTTGTATGAACAAGCGGCGCGCTTAACGTTGCAATGTCTCGAAGACCCCAGCTACGAAGCGGCCATCAGCACGTTAATGCGGCAATGCGACAACAACGCCGACAGTGCGGTGCGTTTATTAGTCGATATGTTGCAAAAACGCGATCAGTGGTTATCGATGGTTGTGTCATGGCCGACGGATGGCGCCGACTATTTTGCGCAATCGGTACAACAAGTGGTGCACGATGAATTGCAGTCGCTTTGTCGTCATATTCCCTTGGCGCAGCAATATGCGTTAATGGCGCTGGCCGCCAAAGCGTTGCAACACGCTGAACCTGACAGTTATTTGCAAGCACTGCATGATTGGCAAACCGCATTAACGCCGGCCACATCGCGTGCGATCTGGTCCGCCTTGCGGCAATGGTTATTGACCGGTGACGGTGATGTGCGTAAACAGATCACGAAAGCGCAGGGTTTTCCACCAGAAGCCAAAAAAGAAAAAGCCGAATTTCACGCGCTGCTGCAAGAACTGGCACAGGAATCTTGGCCACGCTTATTAACGCGAATCGATCAACTGCCCGATAGCGAACGCGCCACTGCGCAGTGGCAAGACGTCGCCGACATTTTTACTGCGTTAAAAATTGCCGCCGCGCAGCTGCGTCAATTGTTTATTGAACACGGTCAAGTCGATTTTATTGAAATCGCGCAAGCGGCGTTGCAGGCTTTGGGCGATCACGAACAACCCACCGATTTGGCACTCGCACTGGATTATCGCGTGCAACATTTGCTTGTCGATGAATTTCAGGACACCAGTCGCACGCAGTGGCAATTGCTGCAAAAACTGCTGGCAGGTTGGCAGCACGGCGATGGTCGTACACTGTTTTTGGTCGGTGATCCGATGCAGTCGATTTATCGATTTCGCAAAGCCGAAGTCGCGTTGTTTATGCGTGCACAACAGCACGGTATCAGCGCCGATGTGCCGTTGACGCCGCTCACGCTCACCCGCAATTTCCGTTCACAAGCGGCGCTGGTGCAGTGGTTGAATAATACCTTTGCCCACGTGCTGCCGGCACAAGCCGATGCCGTTTACAGCGCGGTGCCCTACGTGGCCGCCGATGCGACCAAACCGGCATTGACGGGCGATGCGGTGAATTGTCATTTGTGGGTACGCGACAGCGCCGAACAAAACAGTTCGCGCTATGAAGCCGAACAAGTCGTCACATTGACGCAACAGGCGCTGCAACAAAGCGAGGGCGAAATTGCGATTTTGGTGCGCGCGCGCTCACATTTGCGTGACATCATACCGGCGCTGCAACGAGCCAATATCGCGTTTACGGCCGTTGAAATTGCGTCGCTGTCTGATTCACCTCTGATCAGCGATTTGCAACAACTGACGCGTGCCCTGTGGCATCTCGGTGATCGCTTGGCGTGGTTGACCGTGTTACGCGCACCGTGGTGCGGTTTGACGGCGCAAAGTCTGTATCAGCTGTGTGCTCGTGATCATCATTTAACGGTTTATGAGCAATTGCAGCGCGCTGATTTTTCAGTGCTGACACCGACCGAACGCCAACGCATTGAACGCATGTGGTTGGTGTTGCAAAACGCCATTGCACAGCAAGACACTTTGCCATTAGCCGCGCGCGTCGAAGCGTGCTGGCGTACGCTGCACGGACCCTTTGTATTGCAAAATGACAATGAGCGTGCTGATGTCGAGCAGTTTTTTCGACGTTTGTACGCTTTTGATTTTTCACAAGGTGATGTGATTGCACAGATCAATGATCTGAGCCGTGATCTGTATGCGCAAACGGACAATCACGCGCGCGTTAAATTGATGACGATGCACAAATCCAAAGGCCTGGAATTTGACACGGTCATTGTGCCTGGTCTCGAAAAAAAATCGGCCAGTGACAGTCACAGTTTATTGGCCTGGGAAGATGCCATCGACGACAATCGCGAACATTTGCTGATTGGTCCTTACGAACATCGCGCTGACGTGGGCACTGGCATGGCGGCGTTTTTGCGCCTGCGTGATCGTGTTCGCGCCGAAGAAGAAGCCAAACGATTATTGTATGTAACGGCGACACGCGCGAAAAATCGCTTGATCTGGATCGGCACCGCGACGCGCAACAAAAAAGGCGAGGTCAAACCGGGCGCTGGCAGTTTGTTGCACTTGTTGTGGCCGGCATTGTCGGAACAATTTCTGCAAAATCAACACAATGTGCCCGCCGCTGAAACCGCGACAATGCAAGTGACGACGGTGCCGTTAACGCGCCTTGCCCAGCACTGGCAGCCTCCGCTGATATCGCCATTCAGTGATACCGA
>JAYSCL010000126.1:0-2456 GCA_041914905.1 Enterobacterales bacterium | reverse complement strand
ATGTCAATTGCCACTCAAATTTGACCCAGGGTTGCCATCTAATTTTGACCCACCCTACGGGTAGAACGTTTCGGTTTTGAGACCGTTGTTCTGGGTTGGTTGCGATGCTTGAAGCGGTAGCTGTCGTTGCCGGTTTCAAGGATGTCGCAATGATGGGTTAATCGGTCGAGTAACGCTGTTGTCATTTTCGCATCACCGAAGATTTGGCCCCATTCCGAGAACGATAAATTGGTGGTGATCAGCACCGACGTGCGCTCATACAACTTGCTGATCAAATGGAACAATAACGCACCGCCATTTTCACTGAACGGCAAGTAACCAAGTTCATCTAAAATCACCGTATCAACCCACAGTAAACGATTCGCTAATCGACCGCTTGCGCCTTGTCGTTTTTCTTGTTCGAGTTGATTGACTAAATCGACGACATTGTAAAATCGTACACGCTTGCCATGTCGCACGGCTGAGCGACCGATGGCCGTAACGAGATGTGTTTTGCCGGTGCCCGGCCCGCCAACGAGCACGAGATTGCGCGCTTCATCCCAATGTTGTCCTTGATGCCATTCACGCACCAGTGTTTCGTTAATCGGTGTGGCCGTAAAATTAAATTGCTCGAGTTCGCGTGGTGCAGGGAATTTGGCGACGTGCAATTGATACGCCATCGAACGGGTGTTGCGCTCGCCGGATTCAGCGTTCAGCAATTGTTCGAGTAATTCACTGTTACTCCACTTATTTTGCGTGGCTTGCTTTAATAGTTCGTCACAGCTTTGCGCCATGCCGTGCAGTTTGAGTGATTTGAAGTGCGCGATTAAATCAGGCGGCATGACACAACTCCTGCGTCAATTTTTGTGGGCGGCTTTTGGAGCGTTCCAGTAAGTGATCATAACGCGCGGTATCGGCTTTGGGCTCGTGTTGTAAACGCAGTTGTGCGGGCGTTTGAATGGCTTCGCCTTTTGATGACGCGAGCAAACGATTCACCACATTGATGATGTGTTCGACGCTGACCACACGTGCATCCAATGCTAATTCACAGGCCACGGTAACGGCTTCTAATCCCGCCGATTGCACGGCGAGCAGCACCTGAACAAACGCGCGATCACCGCCATGTTGTTGCATCAGTTTTTGTTGCACACGTTGTAACGCTACCGGTAAATCCCAGTCGATAAACGGCGCACCATTACGCAGTGCACCGGGTTTGCGTTCCAGCGCTTTGACGTAATGCCACGGGCAATACTGGCATTTCGGTACACCGAACACGCGCTCATGGCGATAAATAAACTCCCCGCTGTCGTAAATATCGATGTGCCACGCTGACGCACGCAACGACACCGTTTGCCCCACATACTCACACGGCACGCTGTATTTTTGTCGGTCGTATTGCACCAGCGCGCTGTGACTCACACGACTTAATTTTTCGAGTGCGCCGTCAAACGGATGCGGCAACAAATTGAGTGCCGGTCGTTCTTCGTCAAGCAATGCTTGTAATGTTTTATCCGGCTGCTGAGGATGCGCACGCGTGCGATTGAGTTCATCACAGCGCGACAATAAATGAGCATTGAGTTCACTGAATGTGGCAAACGATAAGCGCGGTACAAATACCCATTCACGCACATTGCCGACTTGATTTTCGACTTGCCCTTTCTCCCAACCCGACGCCGGTGTGCACGCCACCGGCTCAAACAAGTAATGACTCGCCATCTGCAAAAAATGACGATTGAACACGCGCGATTTACCGCGTTCAATTTTGGTCACCGCCGTTTTCATATTGTCGTAAATGCCGCGCTGTGGCACACCACCAAAATACGACAGCGCACTGGTGTGGGCATCGAACAGCATCTCAAGACTTTCGGAGGGATAGGCTTTGATAAACATCGCGCGGCTGTAGCACAAACGCACCTGCGCCACTTTCACTTTGGTTGCCACGCCATTGAGCAACACGACCTCGCTGCTCCAATCAAATTGGAAGGCCTCGGCGGGCGCAAATTGCAGTGGAATAAAAACCGCGTTACTGACTTGTCCTGCGTTAATTTTGTGATGCTTCACATACGCCGCAACACGACGATACGAACCCAGAAAGCCTAGCGCTTGCAATTGCTCGAATAACCGTTTGGCGGTGCGACGCTGCGCTTTGGGCAGGCGCGCATCGGACTGCAACCAGTCATCGAGTTGTGCGTGAAACTCATCGAGTTTGCTGGGGCTTTCCCGCGAGGGATAGTTCGGCACTTTGTCGCTGTGCCGAAGGTAATGGCGAATGGTGTTACGTGATAAACCGGTACGCCGCACCAGTTCATGAATCGAGATATGGTCGCGATAATGCCAACGACGTATCTTGCCTACGGTATCCATGCAGATCACTCCTGACATCCCCTTCCGTCAATCGAAAGGGTAAGGTTAGGGGTGGGTCAGTTTTCGGTGGCAATTACCCCTATATCTGGGTCAGTTTTGCATGGCAATTCACA
>JAYSCL010000125.1:0-2732 GCA_041914905.1 Enterobacterales bacterium | reverse complement strand
GTGCCGGTTGTACTTGCAACGCGAACTCATTGGCATCCATGCCTTTCGGGAAGTTCACGCGATAACACTCGATACCTATCGCGATCAATTTCTTGGCCAGTTCCGCTGCGCCTTTGTCACCGGCCTCATCGCGATCAAATGCAATCAACACGCGTTTGATTTTGTGTGCTTTGAACGCGGCCAGCATTTCATCGGTAAAGCCATTAACGCCATACGCTGATGTCACGTTTCTAAAGCCATGCACCCAGAACGTCAGTGCATCGATCAGCGCTTCGCACACAATAACTTCGTCACTGGCGCTTAAACACGCCGCATTAAAAATGCCCGCATGATCGCCGGGCAGATACAAGTGTTTCGGTGTGCCAGCACGCAAGTTATCCGTTATTTTGCGGCCGTACATTTGCACAATGTCACCGCGTTCGTTGTACAGCGGCACCACCAATGAACCGTTTAAATGTTCGTGGCCCGACTCGCGCATAACACCCAATTGTTGCAACACACCACGGATCTGCGCACCGGCTTTGACCAATTTGATCGGCAACCGATACGACAACGTGCGATTGGCATAACCCAAGTTAAACGTGCTGAGTAATTCCGGATGATTTAATCCACGCTTATCGAGATAGGCCAACACTTCCGGCGATTGCTTCAAGGTCTCGTGATAAAACGCCACCACTTGCTGCAATAACGTCTGCGTGTCGGCCTCGGCCGATAGCGGCGACGGCAATTGTTTGGTCGAACTTTTTTTCGGGAGCGGGCCGCTGATCGGTGTGCTGACATCGTGTTGTTCGCGCAACCATTCGACCGCATGACGGAAGCTGATGCCCTCGACCTTCATCACCCAATCAATAACGCTGCCGCCGATATTGCACGCGCCCAAGCAGTGCCACAGGTTCGCGTCCGGTGTCACCACCAAGGACGGCGTTTTGTCGTCATGGAACGGGCAATGGCCGAGCCAATCCTTGCCGTGTTTTGTAAGCGTGATGCCTTTGGCTTCAATCAGCCGCACCAGCGACACGTCGGTTTTGAGTCTTTCGATCTGGTCTTCTGGTATGCGAGCCATCGCCGTTCCCCTCTAAAAACCCGTCAAGCGCCAATGTTGTGCGTTTATCGCGATTCATGATATACGTATATCGCGATATCGATCAATGCCTTTTACGTACTGCGGATACAGTGAGGTCCCCATGAACCACCCGATCACGACGCTCATGATGATGGACTCTGAGATCCGCAAGGCTTTTGCCGCGCGCTTGAAGGAACTGCGTAAACAGAAGGGCTGGACCCAAAAAGAACTGGCCGCCCGCATCGAGTGCAATTACCAGCAGCTCAACAAGTACGAGTGCGGATTACATACACCGCCACTCGACAAACTCGTACTGCTGGCCGAGGTGTTGAGCACCACCGTGGATTACCTCGCCACCGGCCACCAATCCGAGACCGTGCCGCTGCACAACACGCGTTTGTTGCAACGGTTTCGGGCATTGGAAGGTTTCGAGGGCGACGATCAGGAGACCGTGATCAAACTCATCGACGCCATGATCGCCAAGCATCAAATGGAATCGACGTTACGCAAACTCGGCTAAATCGCCGCTAAAAATAGATTCAATAAAAAAGCCCCAGCACGTCGGGTGTTGGGGCTTTTTTTCGGCTAATGAATCAGATCATCTTCGATAATTTTGCAATTAAACGGCTACGACCTCTTTTCAGTTGGCCAAGTATCAGCCACCAATCGCATCAACAGTATTTTCGCTTCTGAATCATCTATTCTTCCGGCCTTTCTGTAGGCGTCTTTATCAACATCGCCATCAATATAAAGTCGGTTTAGTATGGAGTGGGCAATTATTTGATGAGGCTTTAAACGTAATTCATTCTTCACCAATATCGCTTTTTCCTCCTCGTCTGATTCATGCCCGTCCAATGCATATGCTTCGTAGAAATCGCCGTACTCATCACAAAATTTGGCAAAGTCAATTTGCCCACTTGCGCATTGGCGAACCAATTCATCGTGCTTTTCAATAAGCTCAACAAGCTGAGACTCTGATTGAAATAAAACCATTTAATAGCTCCCTATCTAATTGGCACTATTGGTTAATTGGGAGATGAGGATTGCCATCTTTATCTGTGACACCTGGTTGATGCGCATGCGGTGCCTGAGCTTTTGGATCTGCGTGCGTTGAATGCCCACCTCGATCCAATCTTACGCCGGTAGCTTTACCATCTTGGCCTTTCACCTGCTGATAGTCACCGTTACGAGATCCTTCAATTTTTTCGCCAGGACCAACAGGAATTGCATTTCCTTTGCTATCAACAGCAACTACTGGTTCTGATACTGGTCCAGCATAAGGATTGGTATTTCCTTTCTCGCCACTATCTGAAGTGGCTGGAGTATCACCACCAGAATTGTTTCCACTGCTATCAGAAGGTGGAGCGCCTTCTGAGTTTGTTGCCTGATTGATTAGGCTTTTCCACCCTTCAACGATGTAACTCCCTGCACGATCAATAGCTATCCCTAAACGCCTCTTGGCTTCACCACAACCACAATCAGGCAAGCGTGGTGCTCGACCATCGGGGTCGTTATATTTATACGGATTATTGTTGGCATAGGCATAGCGATTGAACGACTGAATGTTACTTGGAATAAACCCAAGTGGATCATTTGATAAAAATCTGCCCAGCTGGTCGTAATACCTCTGTTGCATATTCGTGAGGCCAAGCGCCGTATCAAACTGATG
>JAYSCL010000124.1:0-2759 GCA_041914905.1 Enterobacterales bacterium | reverse complement strand
TGTCACGGTATAAATACGGATAGTCGTAATAGAACTCACAGCCTTTGGCTTCACCGCAAATGCGATCATTATCTTGCTTTAACGCCGCTAGGTAGGCCTCACTGTCCAACATTGGGTTGTCCGCTTGATTAGCTTGCAGTGCTTGTTGCATCGCGACTATCGCATCGGCAAACGGTGCTCGCAGTTCACCACTGGCTAATTCGGTTTTCTCGATCGTTGCCAGTTTATGCCATTGTGTTGCCGTTTTATCGACACGATACAAACTCAGTTGATGGCGACCTTTTTCGACGTCGTTAAGCGCAACCAACATCTCGCTATCGTTGTAATAAACGGCACTTAAACCAGAGTTGGGGTTTGGCATGTCCGTCGTTTTGGCATGCTGCCAATGCACACCCGCATCAGCAGAATGGGTGGTCAACACTCGCCGTTTTTTGGCATCGGCGGTGCGCATCAACATCGTCAACTCATCGCCAAAGGCAACGACCGCCGGTTGCAAACTGCGACGGCCTTTGTTGGCGCGTTGCTGATCGACAACATTGCCGTCAGCATCAAGACGTAACCACTGCGGAAATTTGCCTAACGACTCGCGATAAATCGGCAAGCCAATGCTGCCATCCTGATAAAACACCGGCGCATTGCGCACCAAGGTCGATAAATTAAAAAACGGTGTCAGTTGTAAGCGTTTGAACAGCGTCCAGCTCTGTCCATTGTCCGTGGACGTCAACACATTGACCGTGCTGCTGCCCCAACCAAAGTACGTCGCCGCGACGACAAACAACCAGACTTTGCCATCGGGCGCTGTTGCGATCACCGGATTGCCCAATTTGCCGGTGAATAATTGTTGTTCGGTGATCAAGGTGTCACGTGTCAACACGGGGTGTGCAGCTTGCCACTGTTGCGCACTTTTTTGCCAACGTGCTTGCGCGATCACGACATCGTCAGCGCCTTCGCGCGAACCACTGAACCACACCGCCAAGCGATCGCCATTGGCCAATTCGGTGATGGCGGCGGCGTGATTAAAATCAGTTGGTGATTGCGAAATAAATTGCGATTGATACAACGCGGCACTGTTGCCTTGAGCCATCGTTACCGGCATCAAAATCGATGCCGTCGATGGTGCGGGATGACGCCACACGGCCAGCGCTGCCGACAGCAACAATGCGGTGGCGATTAACCATGTCGGTACACGTGACAACATGTTGTTTTCTACACAAACGAAAGTGGTCGCGAGTGTAGTCGTTGTCGGCGACGCTGGCTATGACCACCACCAATGGTCCATCGGCAATACACGATACGTTGTTTCACTTAAATGATGATGGCCAACGCGTTGGCCGGCGGCACCGAGGGCCACAAATAAAGGTCGCAAATGATCATCCTGCGGATGATTCCACGCCGCGTGCGGTGCGTCGTGACGATAGCGAATCAGTGCGGCGCGATCGTGATCGGCAACACGCGGTAATAGCCAATCACGAAATGCTTGCACGCGTGCTTCACTCTCCACCTCACGACGAAATATCGCCGGCAGATTGTGACTGCTGGCGCCCGAGCACAGCAGCAGATCGTGCTCACTTAGCTGCGCCGCTAAATGCTCGCCAAACCGCCACAACTCATCGAGGGAATAACTCGCCGGCATTGCCACCGGAATCAGCGGAATATCCGTCTGAGGATACATAAACAACAACGGGATCCACATTCCGTGATCAAGCCCTTGCGCGGGATGCACACTCAGCGACAATTGCTGTGCTAACCAGTACGCCTGCATTGCATCACCCGGCGCCGAATAGCGCAGACGATAAAGCGCCTCGTCAAAGCCGGCAAAATCGTGCACGGTTTCAGGTTGTGGATGTGCACCAATCAGCGGCGTACTCGCGTACCAATGCGCAGACAGCACAACGATACGACGCGGCGTTGGCAACGACACCGCCCATTCGCGCCAAAACCGTGTGGTTGCGTTGTCGTGTAACGCAATGTCAGGCGCGCCGTGTGACGTAAACAGAATGGCCATGGCTCAGCTCGTCATTCGATGATTACGTATAGCGTACGCGCTTTGTGGGCGGTCGGTTTCAATGGTGTTGAAGGCTCGATGCAGAAATTCTGTCGAAGCCAATCTAATTGTCACCCAAGGTGGAAGCCGTTTGCGTTTTGTGGGGCGGCCTTCAGGCCGCCCTTGTTACTCATGACAATCACCCTTTCAGTGACGTCATGTTGCTTTGCTTTTGATCACGCTAAATCAAATCGATCCAGTTCCATCACCTTCGCCCAGGCCGCGACAAAATCACGCACAAACTTTTCTTTGGCATCGGCCTGTGCATAGACTTCGGCGATGGCGCGCAATTGCGAATTGGAACCGAACACCAGATCGACACGCGTGGCGGTCCACTTCAACGCAGCAGTTTTGCGATCGCGGCCTTCAAACTGGTCACAATGCCCCGATGTCGGTGTCCACTGCGTGCCCATATCCAACAAGTTCACAAAGAAATCGTTGCTCAAGGTTTGCGGGCGTTCGGTAAACACACCGTGCGGCGATTGATGGGCGTTGGCACCGAGCACGCGCAAGCCACCGACAAGCACAGTCATTTCCGGCGCACTCAGCGTCATAAGCTGCGCTTTGTCGATCAGCATTGCTTCGGCCGACACGGCGTAACGCTGTTTCTGGTAATTGCGAAAACCATCGGCGATCGGTTCCAATACCGCAGACGCAGCAACATCCGTTTGCGCGGCGCTCGCATCCATGCGGCCCGGTGTAAACGGCACCGTAA
>JAYSCL010000123.1:0-2761 GCA_041914905.1 Enterobacterales bacterium | reverse complement strand
ACTATATTTCGGCGTATGGCGAAGGCTGGGGTTTGTACAGCGAATTTCTCGGTGTTGAAATGGGCATTTACGAAACACCGTATCAACATTTTGGTCGCCTGGTTTATGAAATGTGGCGCGCCTGCCGTTTGGTCGTCGATACCGGTGTGCATCAATTGGGTTGGACGCGTGAACAAGCGATCGATTTCATGAAAGCCAACACCGCACTCAGCGTTCACGAGATCACGACGGAAGTGGATCGCTATATTTCTTGGCCTGGCCAAGCACTGTCGTACAAACTCGGTGAAATCAAGATCCGGGAACTGCGCACACGCGCCGAACAAGCGCTCGGCGAAAAATTTGATCTGCGCGCCTTTCATGACACCATTTTGAGATTAGGTTCGGTGCCACTGTCGGTACTGGAAGATGAAGTGGATCGGTGGATTGCCACACAAAAGTAGCTGCTTAGAGGGCGTCGCTGGATCTGTGTGACGCCCTTTGATCTATTCTGATGCACGCGGATTCAGATGTGCGTCGAGTTGTGCAGGATTTTATTTCACCAATGGCGACAACGCTTTTATAGCGTCCGCCTCAACACCAAGTGCCGAGGCCTGTTGTTGCAATTTGGCAAACAGTTCTTTGCTGATCGGACACTGCCATTCGGCGAGGTTTTCGCAAAAGTTTTCAAGTGCGATGTCGGCTTCGCCTTCTTCGATCATCGCTTGTGCCAGGCTGGCGGCACGGCTGATCCACTCTTTGTGCTCACCCACCGCTTGCGCAATAAACTCATTAAATAAACCCAATAACGCAGTGCTCATCTGTCTTTACCTGCTGTTGTGGCCTAATCATCTAGCTTGGTCATACTGTGCAAGAATAGTCCGCCTTTGCCAATGGGGAGGCGTAAGACAAACGAGCTCAGTCGCGCACCGCAACATCGATACCCTCAAGCGCCAAACGGCCGAGCAGCGCAATATCATCGTCAGAGATGACGTAGGGTGGCATCAGGTACACCACCCCGCCGATCGGCCGAATCAATGCGCCGTGTTTCAGTGCGTGCTGATACACGCGCACGCCGCGCCGTTCGCGCCAATCAAACGGCGTTTTGTTGGCTTTGTCTTTGACCATTTCAGCCGCGATAATCATGCCGGTTTGGCGCACTTCGGCCACATGCGGGTGATCCGCCAATGGTGCAAAGGCGGCCGCTAGCTTTTGTGCGGTCTGTTGATTGCGCGCAATCACATTGTCGCGCTGCAGCAAATCAATGGTCGCGCAAGCAGCGCGGCAAGCGAGCGGATTGCCGGTGTACGAATGCGAATGCAAAAAGCCACGCATGGACTCATACGTGTCATAAAACGCTTTGAAGATGTGATCGTGTGTCATCACAACCGACAACGGCAAATAACCACCGGTCAACGCTTTGGATAAACACAGAAAATCGGGACTGATATCGGCTTGATTGCAGGCGAACAGCGAACCCGTGCGACCAAATCCTACGGCGATTTCATCGGCAATTAAATGCACGCCATAACGCGTGCAGGCCTCACGCAGTTTGCGCAAATAAATCGGATGGAACATGCGCATGCCCGTCGCGCATTGCACCAACGGTTCCAAAATGACCGCGGCCAACTCATCGTGTTTTTCGGCCAGTATTTTTTCCATCGCGGCAAATTGGCGCAGCGAATAGTCGTGCCAAGATTCACCGCATTCACGATAGAAACAATCCGGTGACGGCGCCATTTCGGCCGTCATCAGCAAGGGCTTGTACGTGTCTTTGAACAGCGCTACATCGCCAACCGCGAGCGCGCCAATTGTTTCGCCGTGATAGCCATTTTGTAACGCCACGAACTTATGTTTCTGTGGCTTGCCGTGATTCAGCCAATAATGAAAACTCATTTTCAGCGCAATTTCTATCGCACTGGAACCGTTGTCACCGAAAAAACATTTGTTCAAGCCGACAGGCGTGATCTCAGCGAGCTTTTCGCCCAGCTCAATGGCAGGTTCATGCGTAAAACCAGCAAAGATTACATGCTCGAGGTTGTCGAGTTGATCTTTGATTGCGGCATTGATCTCGGCATTGGCATGACCGAGGATATTGGTCCACCAACTCGAAATCGCATCGATGTAACGCTTACCTTCAAAATCTTCGAGATACACCCCCTGACCACGACGCAGTGGGATTAACGGGTAACGTTCGTGATCGCTCATCTGTGTGCAGGGGTGCCACAAATGGTTTAAATCACGTTGCATTAATTCGGCGTTGCGGGACATGAGGAAACCTGGAATGTTGGAAATTAAAAACCATCCCTCATCCCAACCTTCTCCCTTGAAGGGAGAAGGAGCAGTGCTCCCTCTCCTCATAAAATGGGGAGAGGGTCGGGGTGAGGGGATGTTGATTAATAGCGATAATGCGCCGGCTTATACGGGCCATTCACATCGATATTCAAATACGCCGCTTGTGCCGGTGTTAACTGCGTTAATTCGGCACCAATTTTTTGCAAATGCAAACGTGCAACTTTTTCATCGAGGTGTTTTGGCAACACATACACTTCGTTTTTGTAGTGAGCGCCACGCGTAAACAATTCAATCTGCGCCAGCGTTTGATTGGTAAAGCTGTTCGACATCACAAACGACGGATGACCGGTGGCACAACCCAAATTCACCAAACGCCCTTCGGCCAGCAGAATCACGCGATTACCACTCGGCAGAATAATGTGATCGACTTGTGGTTTGATGTTTTCCCAGCGGTACTTACGCATTGCAGCCACTTGAATTTCAGAATCAA
>JAYSCL010000122.1:0-2961 GCA_041914905.1 Enterobacterales bacterium | reverse complement strand
TTCGCGAGGAGAGGGAGTGAAATTTCTTCCCCCTTCATGGGGTGAGAACGGGTTTCGGCACAATCGCAATTGATTGTTCCGCCGTTTGAACGGGGCACGCTCTGCGTGTCACCGGGGCGCGGAGCGACGTTGGCATGAGGAATGGTTTGACGTGTAGACGATTTCGGATTTGAGATGGCTTCTCATTCAACAAGATGAAGGTTAAGCGCTGACGTTTTGCATCGAGTTCAGCAAAGCGTCAACAACAAAAAAACGACCAACACAACACGTGTTGGCCGTTGACAAGAGGGAGTCACCTTCCGTGGCGACGATCACAGATTATTGCGCTGGAAACGTGATCTTCCAGCTGTCGATGCGACCAACATCTTGAGCGCCGCGATCGCGTACACGCAGATTCCAAGTGCCGGTGCGTGATTTGCTGCCGACATTCACGCTGTACGTTTTATTGATGTTGTCGGCTGAACCGCCGCTGCGGTTGTGCACGTTGTAGACGGTGCCATCGGGATGGACAACATCAACAATCAAATCACCGATATACGGATGAATGATATTAACGGCAACGCTAATAGTGCCCGACGTGCCACTGCCGGTGACATTGATCGGGGAGCTCACGCCGGTCGTGTTGTTATCGGGGATGTTGTAGTCCGCTGTGTTTTCGTAACTTTCGCCGGGGAGTGATCCGGTGGAATAGGTCGCGCTAATCGTTACGCCGCTGTAGGCCGAATACCCATTTAATAGCACGTAATAATTGCCAACTTGGGGCGCGGCGATCGTGCAGGTTTCGGCCGATGTGGAACCGTCGGATTTGCAATCGTACGACGAGGTGGTTGGTTTGCTGCCAAATTTGACATACAGATCAGCATCACCTGTGCCACCGGTGGTGGTCACTTTCAAATTGCTGGCGCCAGTGGGCACTTTTACGAAATAAAATTTCTGTGAATTTTGCGCGCCGCTGACGCCACTGATCGGAACATCTTTCACAAGTTCGGTATCTTGTGGCGGTGTTACGGTGCCGGTTTTGCCGGCTTCGTAAATGAAGGCGGTGCCTAGTTTCGCGAAATGCACGGAATGATTCGCTGTGCCGCCGCTGGCTGCCAACGTGTCATTCGCCGTGTGCAAGTTCGGGTTGATTTGGCTCATGCTGGTTTCCGAATACATCGCCGCGGGAAAACCAGAGCGTGTCCACGACGCGTGATCGGAGCAGGCGTAACCGCAGCTGGTGTCACTGCGACGCAATCCGGTAGGTGCCAAATACGTATCAAAAATGTCGCGCAAGAATTGAATCATGCTGGCGTTGCCATTATCGGTCATCACCCAAACGTCAGCACCGGTGCCGGCGTAATTGGTCATGTCAAATTGCGTAACGGCGTAGACATTTTTGCCGGCGCTTTGGTATTCGCTGGCGAGCGCTTGTGAACCACGCAAACCAACTTCTTCGGCGGCGTACGCCATAAATTCAACCGTGCGACGCGGGCGGAAATTATTGGCAACCGCCACACGCAGAATTTCAGTTAATACTGCAACGCCTGAGGCGTCATCATCGGCACCCGGCGCGCGCGTAGAAGCGCTCATGCTGCCACTGACAATTGAATCGGCGTGGGCACCCACAACGACAATTTCGTTGGCCAAATCGCTGCCCGGAATGGTCAACACAACGTTTTGTTGCACGCCGCAGGTGCTGCAACTTTTCAGCACGACACTGATGTCCGAACGTGATGAAGCCATTTGCGCCCAATTGCTGCGGATCCATTCCGACGACGTTTTGCCGGGCGTGCCGTTGTACCAACGATTGGTGTAATTCGACAGCGTGGTGATCGTGCTGCGAATATTGCTTTCGGTGACCTGCGACAACAACGGGTTGACGACGGTTTGTTGATCAATGGTGTAGGCTGCGAGCAGATTGCTGCTGAGCGCCGCCGTGGTTTGCAACGCCGCGACGCCACTGTTGTAGGAATCGTGTGCAAAAAAGCCCGCGCAACGATTTTGTTTGTGATGGAAAAATTCCGTTAATTGTTCCAACTGCTGATCATTGACTTTGACCAGTGTTAAACCGTTTTGCTCTTTGAGTGCTTTGGGCAATGCCGTGGGCACCAACATCGTTTTGCGCGCAGCACGTAAGTCGGCGCTGTCAATCGTAATATAGTGATCGGCGGCCATGGCCGTGTGCCAACTTAAGCCAGCCAGCAGTAAGTACTTGAACTTCATTGTTGTCTCCGTGTGGTGTGTGTTGGCGACTCAAATACAACGTAAGACTGCTCGCCGTTTTAATTGCAAAAAAAGCCCGAACAGAAGCATGGCGTTTCGCTATGGCTTCCGTGTCGTGTTGGGATGTTGGGAAAAACCCGCTCCACGAGAACCGTGGAGCGGGGACAACCGGGTTATGTGCAGCTGTTATTTGGCAGCAGTCGGGAAGGTGATCTTCCAGCTGTTGATGTAGCCAGTGTCGACTGCAGCACGGTCACGCACACGCAGATTCCATGTACCGGTACGTGATTTGGTGCCGACGTTGACGCTGTATGTCTTCACAATGTTGTCAGCCGATCCACCCGAGCGGTTATGCAGGTTGTAAACCGTGCCGTCTGGGTGAACCAAATCAACAATCAAATCACCTTGGTAAGTGTGAACAATGTTCACATCTACGCTGACGGTACCTGCGTTGCCGCTGCCGGTCACGTTGATCGGTGAGCTGATGCCTGTCGTGTTGTTGTCTGGAATGTTGTAGTCAGTCGTATTTTCGTACGAGCTGCCGCCGCCACCGCCAGTGGTGTAGCTGCCGGTCAATGACGTGCCACTGAACGCGGAGTAGCCATACACCATCACGTAGTAACGACCGGCTTGTGCCGTCGCAATATTGCAGGTTTCAGCGGTCGTTGAACCTTCTGATTTGCAATCGTTAGACGTTGTGGTCGGTTTGCTGCCGAATTTGACATACAGATCGGCATCACCGGTGCCACCGCTGGT
>JAYSCL010000121.1:0-2967 GCA_041914905.1 Enterobacterales bacterium | reverse complement strand
CTGCGCGTTTTTTGTACCGTGTGGTGCATTTTTTTTGGGGAATTGGTTTGTTCTTTCGACCATTTACGTAAGCACGTTTAGCCACAGCTACGGTCGGCGTAATCGAACGTCGGTCCACTTTGCTATCGGCACATTTCCCGAAACCATCGCCACTTTTTTGCTAAACACGATGATTCGTACGTGAGTGCACGTTTGCGCTTCGAAGAAAATCGTTTGCAGCCTGTCTGCCACTGACAAGATCTTGATTGGGAATGACTATGAAGTATTTGAGTAAGGGGTTTAGCATGCTACGTGTTACGCCCATTATTTTGTTGCTGTTAAACAGCATTCTTTTTGCCGCTGATCGCATTGATGAGGCAACACAAGCACTGGATGCCGCTGTTGTATCTACCGAAAAAAATGAGTTTACGCGCACGTCACATTCAAAAGATGTTGCCGTGATGGCGGCGCTTCCAGGTGAAGGTACCACCAACAGCGATAAACCCTCGGAAGACGTTTTGGCACGACTTACCGTTCGTGATGAAATGACGCCGGAGTCGACGGATCTGCTTGGTGACGCGGTGGATTTAAATTCCGGTGGATTGAGTTTTGCACAAACCGATATCACGGTTCCAACAAACTTTGCGTTGCCACTGCGCGTCGGTCGGGTGTTTAAAGGCGGCCGCTTTTCACAGAAAAATGAATTGCAATTTGGTGATTGGATGCTGGATCTGCCTTACATCCAAACGACGATTCTTAAGTCAACGGCGACGTCAGGGCGGTGGTCCGGTTCATGGGGCATTGGTAAAGAGTGCAGTGGCTCTATCGATCCCGGGCCATTGGCGAATTGGGGTGTGGTCATTGAGCAGTATGAGTATTGGAATGGTGACAATATTCACGTGCCCGGCATGATTGACGAAAAGCTGTTGGAAGCATCGAGTGATCCGACGGTGGATCCCTATCGCCGAATCACACGTTCTAATTGGCGCTTTCGCTGCGCACTGCGAGCGGATGGCAAAGGTGAAAAGTTTATCGCCGAGAGTCCGCAGGGACTACGCATCACGTTTGATACATTGCGTGTGATTTTTGATAAGGCGTTGATGAAAGATTTCAAGCCAACGCCCAAGTATCAAGCGTTTATGTACGCGTCAAAAATAGAGGATCGCTTTGGCAACTCAGTTCAATACCATTACGCGGGCAATAATATCACCGGAATCAGCAGCAGCGATGGTAGCACCATTGCTTTTCATTATGATAATGCGGCGTTTCCTAATGCGATTACAAGGGTTGTGGCGGGTAACCAAACTTGGTTGTATCACTATAAAAGTGAAAGCATTCACCATAACTATCCGGTATTGGAAAAAGTTGTACGCCCGGATGGAAAATTTTGGCAATTCGATTTAACCGGTCTTGATGTGATTCCATATGGTGAGGGTGAAGGGTCTAGTGAGGGCGACCTAGGCGGTGATTGCAGTGGTTTCAATTTGCAACGTTCTGGCAGTGGTTCGCTGAGACACCCGAACGGTTTGCTCGGCACGTTTCAGATCGCTCAAGTTTTGCATGGCCGAACTGAAGTCCCGTATCTTTACAACGAGGTCGGTAATTTTTTTCGGATCCCGATTTGTTACGCCTCAATGGCCATCAAATCGAAGACGTTGACGTTTCCAAGTGGTGCTACGTTGAATTGGCAATATGCCTATTCACAAAATAAAGGGGCTTTTCAAAAAAGAAGCCTAAGCGCGCCGGCGCCAGTTAAGCCGTTGGCGAACATTTCGGATTGGCCCGAGGGATACACGACCGCGGATACGCAAGGTGATCTAAAAACCACAACCATCACGGCGCCCGACAATAGCAAGACCACGCATTATTTTAATCGCCGATTTGATTATATTGATGGCAAGGAAATTGCCGTGGATTATGTGGACACGGATGGTGTCACACCCCTGCGCCGTATTGAAAAAGGATATGAGAAATTACCCGGCTTTTTAGGCTGGAGCGGCCTCGAATATGAAAACATCTGGATGCATGAAGTGCGAGTGGTGCAGACACTGGAACGTATCAAGCTCCCCAATATTGGTCGCTATGCGTTGTGCAGCAGCACCGCGACCACCGGCTGTTTCACCACCGAGTACAGCAACTTCAACCGTTACGGTGTTGCGCAAGACATCAAAGAATCGAGCTCGATTGCCGGTAGCACACCACGCTACACACATAACACGTATCTGCACGACACGAATTTATGGTTGCTCAACTTACCGAGAAAGACCATTGTTGCCGAAGTGCCAGACAGCGTAGTTACGGCGCCAAAATCGGCAATGAAGAACGCAAGCAAGTCGGTCATCATTGCGCGCGCACTCTGTGAACCGGGTGATCTTGAATGTTGCCAACCGGGAGCACCTGAATGTGACGAGCAAGATCCGCCAGATCTACCGGAGCCACCAGAACCAGTTTGCAATGAGAGCGATGCCGTAACTGACAGCAATTCAACTACCGCCGTTTGCTTTTTAGTTTCGGAACGCACGTATTACAGTCCAACCAGTGTGTATAAGTTGTTACCGTATCAAGATAAGCGCTTTGGCGCCGTGGTAAAAACGTATGCAAGCTACCACAACGACGGCAACGTCAAACGCATTACGTTTGGTAATCTGAGTAATCGTTGGCAAGAGTTTGGTGATTATTATCGTGGCAAGGCGCGCGATATTTTTATGCCGCTGCGCACACAAAGTAGTTGCACCGCAACTCCCACAGGCACTTGTTTAAAGGCTCGTCTGGAAATCAATCTGGATGGCACCGTTGCGCAAACTAAAGATTTCAACGGTAATCAAACGGATTACCAGTACGACGCGTTATCGCGTTTAACCTACATCAACCCACTGGACCCCAAATGGGCCGACACCATCATCAGTTACACCGATGCCACCGACGGCTCGCCGCAACAAACCATCACGCGTGGCAATTACAAAAAAGTGACCACGTTTGATGCCTTGC
>JAYSCL010000120.1:0-3013 GCA_041914905.1 Enterobacterales bacterium | reverse complement strand
GTTTCGCAACCTTTACCGGTGGCGCGATCAAGCGAACATTCATACACACGCACATAATCAATTTGAAATTTTTGACCATTCGCAAACGCTGCCGCATCAATGCCGGTTTCGTTGGCATTCGACGGCCAATCACCGCCCACCGCCAAATTCAAAATCAAAAAGAATTTTTGATCAAACGGTGAATTATCCCAATGCGTTTCCAATTCGCCGGTGGCTTGATTGTAGTATTCCGAAAACCAGCCTCGGTGCGACAAACCCACCGCTTCGCCGCGGCTGTTGTAGCGCACTTGTGATTTGCGCTGAGTGGCGTACAAATAGCCATCAAGATACCAACGGAATTCGCCTTCTTGCCATTCAATGGCATAGGTATGAAAACCATCCGATGGATTGCTACCGTCGCGTGGTGCAAACGATTTTCCGGAAAATTTATGGCCGGCCGCATCGCTGCCGGTGCCGTAGTGCAACGTGCCGTAAATGCGGTTTTCCGGCGTGCCTTCGGTCGTGTCAGCTTTCAAATTGACGGCTTCAAGAATGTCGATTTCGCCCGATTTTGGCCAGCCACCATAAGCTTCGTCAGTGGGCATCATCCAAAACGCTGGCCAACTGCCTTGACCGAAGGGAAGCTTTGCCCGCATTTCGATGCGGCCATACTGAAAGTCACCTTTATAACGGGTATTTAAACGCGCTGAGGTATAAGGCTTTTCGGCACCGTCGGCGGCCGGCAGCGCAACGATGTTTAAGGCACCATCACGGATGAAGGCATTGTCGCTGCTGTCGGTGTAACACTGCTGCTCATTGTTGCCACCACCGTTGCAATTCACTTCGTGTGTCCACTTGCGTGCATCAATGGTGGCGCCATCGAACTCATCGCTCCACACCAATTGCCAATCGCTTACAGGGGCTGACGGATCGACAGTGTCCAGATGGGTGGAGGTTCCGGCACCGCCACTGCATCCGATCACCATGATCGTCACCAACATTGTCAACAGTCGTAAACCATATCGTGCTGCATTTTTCATTGTGTCCGCCCCTCAAAGCAGTGTGCTGCTTGATTTCCGTGCTGGGATTTATTCAGTCCGTTATAACAGAGCGTCTGCGCGTTCTTCGTTCAAGCTTGCTACGTTCTGAAACTTGAACAGGTTTGACTTTACGTTGAACCATTGAAATCAGTTCAACTTTGCGTTTCGCGCAATCACAGACGAGAGAAATGACAGAGTATGTGCGATCACGAGAGCGGGAATTCGAATGCATAGCGTGTCACTCAACCGACCTGAAACACGAACGATGCCCACACAAAATTTTTTGGGTGAATTAGTACTGCAGTCAACAACACACTCAATAGTTGTTTCGAAATACCGATCACATATAAGTACCCAAATGTTGCCGAACGAACTTCCCCTCACCCCGGCCCTCTCCCCGCTTTCGCGAGGAGAGGGAGTGAAACTCCTTCTCCCTTCATGGGGTGAGAACGGGGTTTCGGAACAATCACAATTGATTGTTCCGCCGTTCGAACGGGACACGCTCTGCGTGTCACCGGGGCGCGGAGCGAGGTTGGGACGCCCCGAAGGAAGCACTCTTGGGGTGTGAGGGATGGTTTGATTGATAGGTTATTTCGGATCAGCTATTTAGTCGCGTGTCGGTTTTTTAGCCAATTTGCGTTGCAAACTGCGACGGTGCATTTTCAGCGCGCGCGCAGCGGCTGAAATATTGCCATCGTGTTCGTGTAACACGCGCTGAATGTGTTCCCATTCGACGCGATCAATAGAGGGTGTGTTATCGGTATCAATGTCGACGTTGCCGCCCACACGATCAAACGCGGCTAGAATCTCATCGACAGTGGACGGTTTGGCCAGATAATGAATGGCGCCCAGCTTAATCGCCTCAACTGCCGTGCTGACGCTGCTATAACCGGTCAGCATAACGATGGGCAATTCGGCATCGTATTGACGCAACATCTGAATCACATGCAATCCGCTGCGTTCAGGTAATTTCAGATCAATCAAGGCCGCGTCAAATTCTTCGTGTTGGATCAATTGTTCTGCGTCGGCATAGTCGCCACCGATCAACACCTCAACCTGACGTTTCTGCAGGCTGCGTTGCAGGCTGCGGCGTAGTGCTTCATCATCGTCAATCAATAACAGTTTCTGAATAGACATTATGATCTACCCGGCAGTTTGCTTGCGCGGCAACACGATCGTTACACGCGTGCCGCCACCATCACGTTCATGCATTTCGACACGGCCGCCAGCGCGCTCAATGCTGGCATTGGTCAGAAACAAACCAATACCAACACCAAACGGTTTGCGGCTACGTAGCGGCAATCCCCACTGTGCGCGCGCATCATCCTGCCAACCATGGCCACGATCACTGATTTGCCACACCAATTCATCTTCGTTGCCGCTGATATGAATCTCAATGTGATCACTGACATCGGCTGCATTGTTCAACACATTGATAATCGCTTGTTGCACCGTGCGTTCGCAGTGCCACATCGCATCGCGAACATTCGCCGCTAGATCAACGACATACGTGGTTTGCGGTTTGAGCAGAGCAAATTGTTCGGTAATGGCGGCAACGATTTCGTTCACTGATTTGGCGGTCACCGGTTCGGCGGCGCCACGTATGCGCTGCAAAATATCACGGCAACGCTGCAATTGTTGCTTGAGTAATCGCCAATCCTGCTGCCGCTGAGGATCAGGTTCATCGGCAGACAAATCATCGCTTAACACCGCAATTGTCGTCAGTGGTGTGCCGAGCTCATGCGCCGTGCCGGCAGCCAATGTTGCGATGCTCAACAATTGTTCGTCACGCAATTTTTGTTCGCGTATTTGCGCGAGCATTTGTTGATGAGAACGAGCCCACAGCGACGCACGTCCGATAAAACCCGCCAACAGTAACGCCGACACGACAAACGTGATCCACATGCCCCAGATATGCCATTGAAAACCATCGCCGTGCACATGCGCACCGCCCGGCAGCGGTTGATACCACAACATCAAAAAGGAATAGGCAC
>JAYSCL010000119.1:0-3128 GCA_041914905.1 Enterobacterales bacterium | reverse complement strand
AAGAATTGCTCTTCAAAACGTCCGTAACCGCGTTCGGTTTCGTTGTTGATGTTGACGCCTTCAAAAAATACCGTGATTTGTTCGTTTAGATCGTAATTGACGCTCATGTCCCACTGACCAAAATCATCAAACTGGGTGGCCGGATTGTCCGAAGAACCTTGGCCTTGTCCCATGCCGGCGACGTAATCGGTGCGGTAGGCATAGGTCAGTTTGACCGACAAGCCTTCTTTTTCATAAAACACTTGTGCATTGGCCGAATCGCTGATGCCGACCAACGGATTTTGCGGTTCGAGATCGTAGGGATCGTATTCGACATCACCGTCAACCCACGTTGCATTAAATCCGACACCAAATCCGCTTTCACCGAACACATGTTGAATAGCAACTTCAATACCTTCAACGGTTTTGCTGTCGTCGAGATTACGCGGCTTGGTGACGCGCCACACGATCAACGGATCGGTTTCAAGCGGTTCAATTTCACCGTCGGCATTGGCGTGACCGTTGGCCACCAGATAGTCGAAAATGGCGGTGTCGGTTGCTTGAATATCATCGGCTTCTAACGCGGCCACGGCGGCGATCCAACGCGGGCTGTTGTAAACATCATGCAAGCCGGCAAATGTTTCGTCAGCGGCTTGAAAATCGACGTAATTCTTCACCTTTTTGCGGAACAAGCCGACGGCAGCATAGCTGCTGTCAGCGTAATAGTATTCCAACGTCAGATCTAAATTGGTCGATTCATATGGCAGCAACGACGTGTTGCCTTCGGACACCGTGCGGGCACCGATTTTGGGGCTGCCGCTGAATGAACGACCACCTTGCAATAAACCAATCGGTGCGCGCGTGATCGATTTGCCCCATGCTAAACGCGCAACCCACTCGTCGCTGAGATCGACTTTGATATCAAGCATTGGCAGCGTGATGTCGTATTTACCAGTGAAATCTTGCGACACCAGATCCGGACGAAACTCCGTGATCCATTCCGACGCGGCGACCCAGCGCACTTGCACCGGTACCCTGACTTTGGCTGAACTCGGCACTTCGGTTTCTTCGTAACGAACCCCCACATTCAAGCGCACGGGATACGTGGCGACATCGAAATCCCATTGCGATTGCACATAAATCGAATCGGTGTTTTCTTCGACGCGATTGATCGACGGCATGCCACTGTAAAATGGATCGATCGAATATTCATTATCGCCCATCACGTCCGCAGTCAAATAGTTCAGTTGGCGCGTGATGGCTTCATCAAAATTAAACGTGTAATAGTAGCCAGGATTCAGCGCCGAACCGCCACCACTAAACGCATCGAGCATGCCACTGGTGCTGTGACGCACAAACATACTGTCCGGAAAAATTTCAGTGAACGATGGATTGAATCCCGGGCCACCACGCAAACCACTCCACGCGGTGTAACCCGACAAGGTTTGTTCGGTGCGGGCAACACCAAAATCAACATCAACCAACGGAATGGAAAAACGCGTGTTGGTCCACTTGCTGTCGATTTGCAGTTGCTTAATCTCGGCTTTGCCGGGTGAACGAATGAACTGACTGAAGTTCGAATCCATTTCACTGGGCAACAACTCTTGACCACCGTTGTTCCAATTCACGATGTAGTGCGGGATCTCGCCGGAACGAAAATCATAAATTTTCGACGCCAATTGATTCGAACCGAGAATGATCTGGCCGGCACTGCCAAGCCCTTTGTCTTTGCCGTTGTCGATCTCGTTGCTGGAATCGTGATAGTCGAGCGACAACTGCCAATCATCTCCGATCTGCCAATCCACATTAAAACCAACCGAACGTGCATTGACGTCGGTTGTTGAGCGACTGGCCGTAAACGAACCGTCATCACCGCTGATGTCGGCGTAGATGGCGGTGCCATTGCGATCCAATTCATAGCCATTGATATTGGCGCCAAAATTATTCCATATGCCCCAACCAAAGGTGTTGACGCCAGTGGTCGCATCGGACGTGGTGTAATCTACCGTTGCCGTTAGGCGATCGATCGGGCGATACTGAAAAGTGAATTGTGCATTGGTGCGTTCACGTTCGATATCGCTGATGCTGAAGTTCATGTCTTTCGGGAAAAACGCCGCGTTGGTAATGCGACTGCGGTTGTCGATGACCATTGAGGGATCCAGATCCGGCAATTCATTATTGCGTTGCAAAACCCAGCCTTGGATATTGGCTTCCTCACGACGGAAATCACGTTCTTGATGAGAGAACGACAAGCCGATACCGACGGTGTCATTAAACAAGGTGTTGCTGTACACGCCGGCAAATTCAGGCGTGATGTCATCGCCCAGTTCGTTCGAGCTGTCGTACAAGCCTTTCGCCGAAAAGGCAAAACGTTGGCCAAATTTTTCGAGCGGCTTTGCCGTAATAATATTCACGGTGGCACCGAGACCACCGCTGGGATTTTCGGCGCGTGCCGTTTTCAACAATTCTAAGGTTGAAACACCTTCGGACGACAAATTTTCGAGATTATATGAACGCGTAAAACCGGTGCCGGGCATTTGGCGCCCGTTCAGCGTCACCAAATTAAATTCCGGGCCAAAACCACGTACAGTAATTTGACTGCCTTCGCCGTTAGCACGGCTAATGGTGACACCGGTGATGCGCTGTAAAGCCTCCGCTAAATTGGTGTCAGGAAATTTGCCGAGTTCTTCGGCCGATATCGCATCAACCACACCCGACGCGTCACGTTTTAAATCCATCGACCGCATAAAGCTGCCCACGATGCCGGTGATCTCAATCACTTCAGCATCTTTTTCAGGTGCATCGTTGTTTGTTTGGGGTGCAGGCGTTTCTTGTGTCGAAGCGTCTTGTTTTGCCTCTTCTTGTTTTGCTTGTTCTTGGGCGGATTCTTCTTGCGCGTAAACAGGCAACACAGCACTGGTGCCCAGCAATACGGCGAGCGCAGTCGCCAGCGGTTTTTTCTTAAACATTTTTTTCGTCATGGTGGCTAACTCAAACGTTGATTGATCGTGGCCCCACCGCGCGTCAGTGCGCGCGGTGAGGTACATCCGTTGACGATTCTAAAACGGCGCGATTTCGAGATTGTCGACGCGATACACCGCGCCTTGACCTTGTCCCCACGCCGGGAAAATCATGATCACATCGATGGC
>JAYSCL010000118.1:0-3213 GCA_041914905.1 Enterobacterales bacterium | reverse complement strand
TTAATCTTCCAACGCCAGTGTAGCACCTGACTGCCAGCCAGCAACATCAACGTAGCGGCCGCTATCGAGTTCGAACGCCGTTAAGCGATTGCCCCAAACGCAACCGGTGTCCAATGCAATGCAACGGGCGTGATCGGTGCGACCTTGCAACGCCGCCCAATGGCCAAACACGATACGCGCTTGTTGTTCACGCGCGCCCTGATATCGAAACCACGGCATCAAGGTTGGCGGACACTGACTGAGCGCGCCTTTATGTTTCAATTCAAGGCCACCGTGCGCGTCGACATAACGCATGCGGGTTAACGCGTTGATTGTGTAACGTGAGCGTGCGGCGCCGTGTAAATCATCCCGCCACAACGTCGGTTCATTGCCATACATATGACTGAAAAAAGCGTGCGGGTCACGTCGCAGTTCCGTCATCGTTTCATTGCCGTATTGCACAGCGGCGCTGGCAGTCCACGCGGGCGGCAATCCGGCATGCGACATGAAAACTTGTCGTGATGCATCGAATACGGCGAGCGGTTGTTGCATCAGCCAAGACAACAATTGCTCACGATCAGGCGCTTGCAACACATCCGTAAACGTGTCGCTATGACGCACATCACGACAGCCAGCCGCCACGGCCAACAAATGCAAATCATGATTACCGAGAACGACCGTGACCTGATCGCGATGCTGATAAAGCCAGCGCAATGTGCGCAGCGAATGGGGGCCGCGATTGACCAAGTCGCCGCACAACCACAGTTGATCGCGATCGATGTGAAATTGTATGGCCTGCAATAATGCCTGCAGCTGATCGGCACAACCTTGTACATCGCCAATTGCCCAACAACTCATGCCATCACCGGTCCGTGTGTCGTCTATCGTGCGTCACTATACCGACCAGGATCACCTTTCGTCAGCCACTCCAGCCTTTGACTTGCACAGCGATTGCCTAACTCTTCACAATGTCACACATTATTGCTGCCTAACAAGGATGCGCCATGCGTTGGCTGCTGGGTGCCGTGTTGTTGTTCATTGCGCTGTTTATCGATGGCGCAATGAAAATAAATATGCTGTTTATTGCATTGTTGGTATTGGCCATTCAACTGTGGCAGCAGCGCAGCGAATTGCAAACACTGCGCGCCGCACTAGACAGCGTGCAAAAACGTTTGGCGCAGGCGGAGTCATTGTTACGCCAACCCTCATTGTCCACCACTACAACAGTTGCCGATGTCGAAAGCGTTCAGCATGACGAAGTCGTCTCGCCGAACAGGCCAGTGGCAACACCAACCAGCACGATCAACGATTCGTCTGAAACCATCGCGACGCCACCACCCGCCATCGACTTCGATCGCTCGCCCTTCTCCACAGCGACCGTAGCAACCAGCACCACCGATGCGGCACCCGTCGACAACAACGACACTGAATTGCCATCGGATATTGCGTGGCAAGCTGCTTCGCCAACGAACGCGTCCGGTCCGAATTTAGTGCAACGACTGTGGGACACCGCATTCAATTGGCTGACCGGCGGCAATACCGTGGTGCGTGTCGGCGTCGTGATTTTGTTTTTCGGTTTGGCGTTTTTGCTGAAATATTCGGCCGAGCACGCGTTGATTCCGATGCCATTGCGTTATTTTGCGGTGAGTGTGGGCGCTGTAGCATTGCTCGTCTTCGGCTGGCGTTTGCGGCATCGCCGCGCGGACTATGCGATTGCCTTGCAAGGTGGCGCTATCGCGACTTTATACTTGCTGTGTTTTTCCGCATTGCGCTTGCACGATTTGTTACCACCCGCCATCGCGCTACCGTGCTTGATTCTGATCGGTTTTGCCGCCGCCGCGCTCGCCGTCATGCAAAATGCGATGGTGCTCGCTCTGATTGGGCAAGCCGGTGGTTTTCTGGCGCCGATTCTGGCGTCAAGCGGTGGTGGCAGTCATGTGCAGTTGTTCAGTTATTATGTGTTGCTTAATGCAGTGATCCTCGCGATTGCTGTGCATAAAAAATGGCGACCACTGAATTTGACGGGTTTTATTTTTACCTTCGGCATTGGCGCCTTATGGGGGGGGCTCAAATACAGTCCCGAACACTACACCAGTACGCAACCATTCCTGCTGATCTTTTTTTTCATGTACGTCGTGATCACCATTTTGTTTGCGCGGCAACCCGACGAATCAACCTGGAAACCGTTTTCACCGTCGCGCATAGATGGCAGTTTGGTATTCGGTGTGCCGCTGATCGGTTTTGGTTTGCAGTATGCCTTGGTGAAAGAGTGGGAATTTGGCGCAGCATTCAGCGCGCTGACTCTCGCGGTGTTTTATGTCGTGATTGCATTTGTGATTAAACGTTTTGCACGTTTGTCATTGCTCACCGAAAGTTTCATTGCGCTGGCCACCGTGTTTGGCAGCTTGGCCATTCCGTTAGCACTGGATGCACAATGGTCGTCTGGATCATGGGCCATTGAAGCCGCCGCCATTATTTGGATCAGTTTGCGTCAACAGCAACGCTGGCCGCGACTTTTTGCGTACGTGTTGTTGATGGGTGCGGTCCTGTTGGCGCTGACCGCTCATTTGCAGCAAGCGTTTGTCGCGACACGTCACGCGCCTCTCATCTTTACGGATTTGCTGCTGGCGAGCGGTTTTCTCGCGGCTTGGCAGTTCTTGCACCAGTTTCGCGAACGTTTATTCTCATATGAACGTTTTGCCACCACCATCGCACTGACATTTGCGCTGTTTTTTTTCAGCTGGGCGCTGATCAGCACGATTGATTGGTATGTGCCGCACCGCTGGCAAGTCGCCGCGATTGCATTTACCGCGTCGCTGACGATGACGATGCTGATCGCGCTGCAAAAGTTAATCGATTATCGCGCACTGTTTGCGCACGCGCTCGCTCGCACATGGTTGTGGCTTTTGCTGATGAGCGCCGTCATCGTCGCGATGCTGCGTTGGCAACACATTGATTATCAGCAACCGTTCAATGGCATTGTTCTGCTCAACGGTATTATCGTTGCTGCTCATTTGCTTTATGCCGCTTGGTTTGCCCACCATCGCGAGGATCAGTGGATCAATCGGGTGTTGACTCATCTGCCGATCTGGATCGCATTTTTATTGTTGTGGCGCAGCTGTTGGTTAGCGCTGGCGCCCGAGTTTATTTTGTATGTCAGCGCATCAAAATTGCTATTGATTGTCAGTTTGGTCATGTTGTTTGTCGGCGCCGCCCGCGCACTTAAATGGCCTG
>JAYSCL010000117.1:0-3305 GCA_041914905.1 Enterobacterales bacterium | reverse complement strand
TGGATGCCGGCGCGACCATTGCCTGCGCGCATTGCACGCACTGTGACAGCACAATCTGCGGCCGGAGCTAGCCTTATTCTTTCAACAGACGTGAAGCAAACAGCGGTGTTCCTATTCGCACAATGCTGTCACTCACCGATTACTCATCTTGCAACACCGCATTCTCGTCTTCACGTTCCGCGCTCAAGACGCTGATCAAATCGTCGGCGGTTGGTGCGTCGTCGTGGTGATCATTTTTTGTTACTTTGCGCGCCTGCGACGCCGGATGTGTCGCCTCGTGGATCGCTTTTAATTGCCGGATCGCGACGTGCGTGTAAATCTGTGTTGTTTCCAGATTGCTGTGTCCCAATAACGCTTGGATGTAACGCACGTCGGCACCGTTATCGAGCATCAATGTCGCCATCGTGTGACGGAACAAATGACACGAGCCAATTTTTCCTAAGCCTGCTGCGATCACATAGTCACGCACTTTTTGCGATAGCCATTGCATGCCAATGATCTGACCAACGTGATTGACGAACAATAGATCGTTACTCGGATCAACGACCAATTGTGGCCGGATATCAAGCCGGTATTTATCCACCCAATGCAACGCGCGTTCACCAATCGGCACGATGCGATCTTTTTTGCCCTTCCCTAAGCGCACCGCCAACGTGCCGCGTTCGCTGTCGATGTCGTAGAGCTTTAGGTTGATCACTTCGGCACGGCGGATGCCAGTCGAGTACAACACTTCCATGATCGCGCGATCACGTAAACCAATCGGCGTTTCAAGGTTCGGCTGCATCATCACCAGTTCGATTTCACGCGCGCTTAAAATGGTTTTCGGTAAACGCTGATCCATCTTCGGCAGTTCGATCTCTGCTGCCGGGTTATAGAGCAAATAACGTTGTTTCACCAACCAGCGGAAGTATCCGCGCAACGAGCCTAAACGTTGATGCTGCACCGATGCTGTTAACGGTTTGCCATTGGGTCGTCGCAAGTAATACAGATGGCGTTGATAACGTTCGATGATCGGCAGTGTGATGTCCTGTGGTTTGCGCAGTTCGCGTTCTTCGGCCCAGCGAATGAAGTAACCGATATTTTCGCGTGCGATCTGGATCGTTTTATCGCTGTAATGACGTATCGCCAACGATTCGAGATAACGCAGCAAATGCGCGCGCATACTGTCGGATGTGCCGACGTCCGCCATCGTGTACGGCAGACTGACCGCTGCTTTGTTGTCACCGGCCATCGGATTTACTCCGTGTCGCGCGTGCGCGCGACCAGTGCATTGATGTACGACGATTGATTGATTTTATTCGTTAGATGTGCGTTTTCGTCGCTTTCTTCGTCAGCCACTAAAACGGGATGGATTTCGCCGAGGTTTTTTGTGTTTTCGTCACCCCGACCACCCACCGGCTTGGGGCCGACTTGACCCCGACTTGAGGCCGACTTCTCCTCGTTTTGCCCCGACTTCTTTTTGTCACAGTTAAAGTTTTTCACATCAATCAAGCCCGGCAGGAAGCGATCGCCCTCACTGCCTTTGCCACCATAGGCCAATTCATAAACAATGGTTTGGCCACGGCCACCACGATGCACGATCAAAAACTCCATTTCTTCCAAGCGCTGCATATGCACTTTTAATTGCGTGTTGCCCCATTGCGTGTGATCGCGCACATCTTTGCGACTAAAACGGAAGTCACTGACTTTCATCACCTGTTGTGTGCAACGTTCCACCACCAGGTCATCAATTAAATCCAGTAACTTGCGCGTTTGCGGTGGCAGTTCATCAAGTGTGCGCCCCAATACTTCGTGCGCCAATTTATTCGCCAAGGCGATATCGTCTAATGTCACCTCGACGTATTCCAGTGGCTTGCCTTTGTGCTCAACCGTTTTTATTGGCCGCTGATATTGATGCAATAACGCAATCGACTGGATCAACGTCAAATACTTCATGTGATCGCGCCGTGTGCGCGTTTGTGAGTCCAGGAACGTGAGTTGCTCCGCAAACGGATTGACCACCGCCAAGGGCTTTAGCAAGCGCTGTGCATTGCGATGCAGCGTGATTAAGTCTTGGCGCTCGGCGTCCATCAATAAACCGTCCAGCGTTTGCCGTTTGCGTTGCAGCGCATGAATGGCGCGCGTTTGTTCGCGCGTTTCGTTTACCGTCAGCACAACACAGCGGTTCAACAATTCTTCGTCAATTTCAATCGCGGTTGTCGTCAACGCGATCATCACCGGGCCTTCGACACGGTATTCCTGCGTGATCAAGTTGCCGCTGACTGGATCTTTACCCGTGCTCGCAATCGTCAATCCGCCATCCGATTGCAATAGCTTTAACGCATACGCGGCGCGGTGTGCGCCTTCTTCTTCGGCAATCGCGAGGATCTTGTGTTTGAGATTGGTCTCGCCCATGTAAAACAGCGATTGCCCCGTCATCGCGCTGTACTGCACGCGTTCTTCATCGGGCATAAGACTCAACACGGCATCAAGCAAGGATGATTTGCCGGCGGCACTGCTCGACTGGATGATGATCGCCAAGGGCTTTTGCAATTTGCGCGATACACATGATAAATACGCCGTCAGTTTGTTGGTGTCTTCACCAATGACGCCACAAGTGTGTAAATCGGCCAGCACACGATTCAGTAAATCTGGTGCTTTGAGCAAGGCCAATGCCGCCGCGCGTTGTTCGTCATCAATGGTGACGGTGGGCTTTTGTGGGGCCAGTGTTTGTTGCAGGCGCTGCTCTTGCAGCGCTTCCAGTTTGCGCAGCAATTTGCCTAAATCCGTTTTCAGCACATCGTCGTTAACACCAAGTTCAATCGCGGCTTGCGTGATGTAGTGCGTGCGCGCTTTGGCGCTATACAAGTCCAACGTATCGACATGGAAGCATTCACCCGCACTGACCATCAAATTGATCTTGAGCACATCGTAACTGCTGGCTTTGGCCAGGCCGCGCACGCGATAGCGGCGCTCGCCCAAGTTCAGATGCACTTCGTTTTCAGTCACGGTGGCATCAATGTCGGTGCCCTGTTGCGCCGGCATCGGTGACGCCGACGGCTCCGGTAATTGCGCCACTAAAGCCGTCATGATTTCGGCACGCGTGAGCAGTGGCGCGATCGCTTGACTCACCGTGTCACCCTCGTTTTTGATAATGACCTCGATGATGTTTTCATCACACACCGGCGCTTTACTCGTCGTCGCTTCTGCAACCGAAGGCAGTGCCGAGCCGCTCGCCACATTCACACCGCTTTGTGCAGCCCCCATCCATTCCGCTTTACGCAGCACCAGACTTAAACTTTTCTGTGCCGGTTGTACTTGCAACG
>JAYSCL010000116.1:0-3727 GCA_041914905.1 Enterobacterales bacterium | reverse complement strand
GCCTCCGTCAAACAGGCGGCTATCCTGCCATAAAGTTTTCATGTTCGGCTTTTATGCTATCGCCGTGATGGACCACTCAATTTTCCAATTGATCTGTCAGGCCAATCTGTTAAGGTTCGGGTCCCACGTCGATTCGACGTGGTTCGGATCACGTTGTCGGCAATGTATCGATAACGACCGGCTATGGATGTGGCCCGGCATCAAAACCATATGGGGTAAACGATGATCGGGGAATTAACCTGTACACCAGCAACACTGGTGATCAATGCGATGTTGGGTTACGCGCCCATTACAGCGCAAGATGCAATGGCAGTTCTCGAAGCAGCTCTGGATGCGCTGCATGATATTAGCCTGGAAGCGATCCACTAAATATTCAGTTAGCAGTGAAAAAAGCGCTCGGAGGGGGCGCTTTTTTTTTGCCACTCACCGCAACGCCAGCAACAACAACAGCGCGCATACCGCGAGTTGTTTACGGCGAAAACCCGCGTTGCTGCAAGCGCTCAATCGCAGCGTTGATAACGGCGACGTCAGCTTCGTTGACGGTTTTGCGGCTGAACATCAGCACGACATCGGTTTGATAAACAACCAATGGTAATTTTTTCAGTGGATGCGGCGAATGCGCGATCGCTTCATTGCCACTGTCTTCTGGAATCAGCAGTAAAAAAGTGGGGTTGCGCAGTAACACGCTGGCACCGTGACGCCAGTTGGGATAATTAATCAAATGATCTTTTTTGCGTAGCTGTTCGCGCACGGTGGCCCATTGTGGGCCGTAAAAGCCATATTGCGGGCCGATCACGGTAACGCCCAGTTGTGCCACGTCGTTCAACGTATTCAATTGAATGCGTTGCGCTAATGCTTCATGTGCCAGCAGCACAATGCGTTCATAATCATATGGTCGCGAAAACCAGCCATATTCAGCGCGCTCGGGCAGCGGCGTGATTGCACTTAATGCATCAACGCGTCCGGTTTTGATCGCCCACATGCGATCAATGATGCGTTCGGCATTGGGCTGCCGTTTCAGCGCGCAACCGGCTTCGTGAAAAATGGCGTCGACCCAGCGTGTGTCGCGTGACACATCACGTTCGAGCATTGTCAGTTCACGCGAACATTGCGCCGCGCTGGCACCGGTCCACAGCAATAGCCATAACAACGGCCAGTACATCAGCGGGCTCCTGCAAAGGGATTTCGTTTGAGCCATTCGTTGAAACGTTCAACATCGCTCAACTGCGTTGAGGTGCGACTGAACATGACGTGCAGCGGATTGCCAAACAAACGCCAGGGCAGTACGTTGAATTGCGAAAATTGTTCACGCAGGGGTTCGTAACTGCCATCAATCATTAGCAACACTGCCTGTGGATTACGGTTTAATAATGCGAAACCTTGTGGTGCATCTTTGTATTCATTCAACTGATGTTGGGCGGCAAAGCGACGGCGCAGATCGTTGATCGTGTCAGGGTATACACCGTAGCGAGGCAAGATCAGAAAATAACGATTGGTGAGATAATCATCGATGGTTGGCAACGCCGTGTGCTTGGCGTGCACCAAAAAATAAAATACTTCCTGACGATATGGCGCCGAAAAATAAGCAATGCGATCGCGATCACTGGTAAATGTTGCACTGAGCACGACGTCAAGCTCACCCGATGCCATCATTTGCAATCGCCGCTGCGTGCTCATATCAGTGCCCAGCATCAAATAGCTGCAGTGATTGTCACGCACAAACCGCAGAAACCACGCTTCTTCGGTTGACGCAATATCGGCCATCGCCTGATCGGCGCTGATGCGCAAGGGGCGCGAACAACCGGGTTCGGCGGCGGTGCGAGTGACGCTGAAAATCAGTAGTAGCCACAGCAACAATTTGGGCATGACTCAATACCGCAGATGTTGAATGGCGTGATTGAACAACTGTATATCCTCCGGCGTTACGGTGCGCTTGCTGAACATGATATACACCGGTTCTTTGTGCACGACAAATGGCAATGGGGCAATATCCTGTTGTGCCAGATCGCGAACAACCAGATCGGTTGTCAACATCAGCTGAGCACGACCCAAGCGCAGATCACGCAGACCCGTTTGCGGATCTTTATACGCGATCAGTAGATGTTGTTGTCGCCACATTTCACGCTCCCGTTCAACATCCGGACCAAACCAGCCACCAGCTGGCGCGGATGTCATCAGGTGTTGTCGTGCAATGTCATCAATGTGATTGACCGACTTAGTTTGTGTATTACTACGCAGTGTGATCAGCACCGTTTTTTCTTCGCGATAGGGCAGTGAAAACCACGCGTAACTGTCGCGCTCCGGCAGCTTCGACGCCTCCATGACCAGATCCAGTTCACCGTCCGCAATCAGCCGAAAACGGCGCTGGTGCGACAGCTCATAAGGAACGATGACTAATGGACATTTCATATAGGTCATCAATCGTTTCAGATAATGCATCGCGGTATCGTTTTCACGATGGATGTCCGTGGTCGTGCGAAACGCACGCGTGCACGGTGATGTCGCCAGCACGCCAGTGCTCATCAGCAAAAACAGCCAAGCCGTGAACCGCATCATCGCTACTGGCCGGTCGTTATTGCCGTCGCTGCCTGCAAACGCGGCAACGCCGCCACGATGGCGTTATTCAATTGTTCGAATTGTACGAGCGTGACGGTTTTTTTGCTGAACACAACATGCAGAGGGTCGTCGAGCAACGCGGGCGCCAAGTATTCGATCTCGTTACTGATCGTGGCGTCAATCTCGAGCATTTGGCGCTTCGTCGTGATGATTAAGTCGGCACGATTAAGGCGCAGCAAACGCAACGCTTCTTGCACATGATGACGGTAATACATGACACGTTCATCCGTTTGATGGCGATCGCGAAACTGTTCAAACGCGCGCCCATACCACCCGGTCAACGGCCCAACCAGACGGCAGCCTTGTGCGAGCAAGACATCAAAATCGGTGACGTAGCAGCGATCGTTTTCACCCTTGCGCACATAACGGCGCACCTCGTCGACAAAATACGGGGTGCTGAAATGCAAAAACGTTTGTCGCGCTGCGGTTTTCGACGCGCCAAACCAGACGTCGGATTGGCCGTCGCGCAAATCATTCAATCGGCGCTGTGTCGTTGCGGCGGCGCTGCTGATGATTTGCAGCGGGCACTGTGCTTCGCGCATAACGGTTTCCAACCACTGCAATTCGGTGGTTTCGGCGGGCATCAATGTGTTGTGATCGACGTGCAGGCGCAACGGATGCGTGCACTCAGCAACGGCGGCAAAAGAAACGCAGGTTAACAACAACAGAAGTTTCACACGGGCATTCCGGCGACGGTTTTAAACACAGTATAGGAGGCGTGTTTGCGTCCACCATGCTTATGGCAATTTGGTTATAAGAAGTCACGCCGATAGAAAAACACGGAGCGCCTAGTGCGCCATACCACCAATTTGGTGCGCCAAGTACGTCGCATAATTGTCGGTCATGCCACCGACGTAATCGAGCACACGCATATACGCGTCATACAGCGGCCATTCGCGCTCGGGGGCATTGGCCCCCATCAGATCAAGCACTCGACGGGCACGGAAGCTGATGTTCGCATGATGATGGTGTTCGTACACCGCGTGACAAAACACATCGAGCAGTGTGCCCAGTGTTGAAAACGCGCCGATCTCCAATTCCGATTTGCGCGCATTACGAAACACTTTGCGCCGCGCCAGGTCTTTGCCCGCGCGTACACCGGCCGCAACAT
>JAYSCL010000115.1:0-3735 GCA_041914905.1 Enterobacterales bacterium | reverse complement strand
AGACGCCGCTTCTTACCAGTTTCGGTTGGCAAGAAGTTCAAAGGGAAGCGTGCAAACGCTTCCCTTTTTTATTTTTTTACCATTTCGGTGGTAAGAGCGAACACGAAGTACACGAAGATCACTAAGCACACAAAGTAAAAGCCGTAACGTTTGTGGCAAGAACTTGCACTCATCGGTGTTTGCACCGCAGAGTTGGGGGACGTAGCTTGTTTGCTGATCGTTGATTGCTGGGCCGTCTTCGTAGTCGACTGGGGTGTACGTAAAAAGCTTCGTGCTCTTTGCTTTCTTCGTGCACTTCGTGTTCGCTTTTAAGTGATTTTAATAATGAGGAGCGTTGCGTATGCAACTCGACGAAATTCTGGCGCAGGCTAAAGTAGCCGTTGCTGCCGTTAATGATTTGCCGGCGCTTGAGCAAGTCAAAGCGCAATTCTTAGGAAAAAACGGCGCTGTCACGGCCGCGTTTAAACAAATGGGCAGTTTATCGCCCGAAGAAAAGAAAGCGTTTGGTGCGCAAATCAATGTGGTTAAAGATGGCATTGAAAACGCTTTAAATGAGCGTGGCAATGCGATACGCAATCAGGCAATCGCTGAAAAATTGGCGAAAGAAACCGTTGATGTCACTTTGCCTGGCCGCCATAACGAAGTCGGTGGTTTGCATCCGGTAACACGCACAATGCAACGCATCGAATCCTATTTTGCGCAGGTGGGTTTCTCGGTGGCTGAAGGGCCGGAAGTCGAAGATGATTTTCACAATTTCAGTGCCTTGAATATTCCGGAAACACATCCGGCGCGTGCCATGCATGACACGTTCTATTTTGACACCAAACACTTGCTGCGCACGCACACCTCGCCGGTGCAGATCCGCACGATGGAAAACGGCAAGCCACCAATACGCATTATCGCGCCGGGGCGCGTTTATCGCTGCGATTACGATGTCACGCATTCACCGATGTTCCATCAAGTCGAAGGTTTGCTCGTTGATGACAAAACCACGTTTATGGATCTGAAAGGCATTCTGCACGATTTTCTCTGCAACTTTTTTGAAGCGGATTTGCCGGTGCGTTTTCGTCCGAGCTATTTCCCGTTCACGGAACCAAGCGCCGAAGTCGATATGGGCTGTGTGATCTGCAACGCCAAAGGCTGCCGCGTCTGTAAAAACACTGGCTGGCTTGAAGTATTGGGTTGCGGCATGGTGCACTCGAATGTGTTGCGTGCCTGCCATATCGATCCGGAGCAGTTCACCGGTTTCGCCTGGGGCATGGGCGTTGAACGTTTGACGATGTTGCGCTATGGCGTCAACGATTTGCGTCTGTTCTATGACAATGATTTGCGCTTTCTAAAACAATTTGCGTAATCGATGGCGTCGGTTGGGCTGAGCGTCGCGAAGCCCAACAAAATTACCGAATGAAAAGATGTTGGGCTTCGTTCCTCAACCCAACCTGCAAAAAGATGAAAGGAAATAGAAAATGAAATTCTCCGAACGCTGGTTACGTGAATGGGTAAACCCAGCAATCACGCGTGAACAATTGATGGCACAATTGACGATGGCGGGTTTGGAAATCGAATCGGTTGAACCGATTGCGCCGATTGCGAATCTGATCGTTGCTGAAGTTGTTGCGGCCGAAAAACATCCCAATGCCGACAAATTGCGTGTCGCGACCGTCAACACCGGCAAAGAAACTTTGCAAATCGTGTGTGGCGCCGCCAATTGCCGTGCCGGCATTAAAGTGCCGTGCGCATTAGTTGGCGCAGTAATGCCCAACGGTTTGGAAATTAAAAAAGCCAAACTGCGAGATGTTGAATCCAACGGCATGTTGTGTTCAGCCAAAGAATTGGGCTTGGCTGAAGAATCGAGTGGCCTGCTTGAGTTGCCCAGTGACGCGCCCGTCGGTGTCAGCATCAATGAGTATTTGGCACTTGATGATGCCATTCTCGAAATCAATTTGACACCGAATCGTGGTGATTGTTTGGGCCTAATGGGCGTTGCCCGTGAAACGGCGGTGCTCAACAAAATGAATTTGACGTTGCCATTATTTGAAAACGTTAAATCCACCATTAGTGACACACCCAATATTGAGTTGTTGGCCGGTGATGCCTGCCCGCGTTTTGTTGGTCGTATTGTCAAAGGTGTTAATTGTAAAGCACCAACGCCGATGTGGATGCAGGAAAAATTGCGTCGCAGTGGTATTCGTTCGTTGGGCTTGATTGTTGATATCACTAATTATGTGATGATCGAATTGGGCCACCCCATGCACGCTTATGATTTGCGCGAAATCGAGGGCGGAATTCGTGTGCGTTGGGCACAGCAAGACGAGCCATTGAAATTGTTGGATGGTCGCGATATCAAACTCGACACGACGACGTTAATTGTCGCTGATCATAAAAAGGTGCTGGGTCTGGGCGGCATTATGGGGGGCGATCATTCTGGCGTGGTGGATGACACCGCGGACGTATTATTAGAAGCCGCACATTGGAATCCCATCGCAATTGCTGGTCGTGCGCGTCGTTATGGTTTGCACACCGATGCTTCACACCGATTTGAACGAGGTGTTGATCCCGAATTGAGTGCCCGTACCATCGAGCGTGCAACACAGTTACTGTTGCAGTTAGGTGGCGGTCAGGCTGGCCCTTTAACCGATGTGCAATTGCAAGCGCATATGCCCAAACCGGCGCACATTAAATTGCGTCGAGATCGCATCAAACGTTTGCTGGGTGTGACTTTTCCGGATGCTGAAGTGCACGATATTTTGTCGCGTTTGGGTTTGCAGGTCACGCCGGTTGCAGAGGGGTGGCAATGTGTTGCGCCCTCGCATCGATTCGACATCAATATCGAAGAAGATCTGATCGAAGAATTGATTCGTGTGCACGGCTACAACAATTTGCCGCCGCGCACACCACAATCCGATCTGAACATGGTGCGTCAGCACGAAGCGAATTTGCCGCTGGCGAAATTGCGCAATCTGTTGGTTGCGCGTGGTTATCAAGAAGTGGTGACCTTTACGTTCGTCGAACCCAAATTGATGAACGTGTTGGAACCGCGTTTGGAGCCATTAGCACTGCTCAATCCGATCACGCCGGAATTGGCCGTGATGCGTACCAACCTATGGGCGGGCTTGATTAACGCGGCTAAACACAATTTGAATCGTCAGGCTTCACGTATGGCATTGTTCGAAACCGGTTTGCGTTTTGTCACGGGCGCTGACCTGAAACAAGAAAATGTCATTGCCGGTTTGTTGATTGGCGGTCGTGATGAACTGCAATGGAACCATGGTCGTGATAACGTCGATTTTTACGATCTGAAAGGCGACGTAGAAGCTTTATTGGCACAAGGTGGAACCCGGGACGTGCAATTCGTGCGCGGAGAACACCCGGCCTTGCATCCGGGACAAACCGCCAAGGTCATCGTCAATGGTGTCGATGTGGGTCTTTTTGGGGCGTTGCATCCTGAAAAAGTCCGGGAGCTGGATTTGCCGGGCGATGTGTTCGTCTTTGAACTGTTGCTTGAGCCGGTATTGAGCGCGGAATTGCCACGTTACAAAGCGCTGTCGGCATTCCCGTCAGTGGCTCGCGACGTCGCCGTCGTAGTCGCAGAAGAAACGCCTGTCGGCGATTTACTGGCGTCTATCCGCAGCGTTGGCGGTGATTTGCTGGAAGACCTCAAGGTGTTTGATATATATCGTGGCAAAGGTATTGATTCTGGTAGAAAAAGTGTTGCGTTGGGCTTGACCTTGCGCC
>JAYSCL010000114.1:0-3750 GCA_041914905.1 Enterobacterales bacterium | reverse complement strand
AACGCCTTACGCATGTGTCGCCTCCGTCAAACAGGCGGCTATCCTGCCATAAAGTCTTCATGTTCGGCTTTTATGCTATGGCCGTGACGGACCGCTCAATTTTCCAATTGATCTGTCAGGCCAATCTGCTAAGGTTCGGGTCCCACGTCGCTCTGGCGTGGTTCGGACACGCGACTCGGCAATGTACCGATAGCGACCGGCTATGGATGTGGCCCGGCATCAAATCCATATGGGGTAAGCGATGATCGGGGAATTAACCTGTACACCAGCCACGCTGGTAATCAATGCGATGTTGGGTTACGCGCCCATTACAGCGCAAGATGCAATGGCAGTTCTCGAAGCAGCTCTGGATGCGCTGCATGATATTAGCCTGGAAGCGATCCACTAAATATTCAGTTAGCAGTGAAAAAAGCGCTCGGAGGGGGCGCTTTTTTTTTGCCTGCATATTCCGCCATGACGCGCGCCATTTTACGTGCAGCGCAGCGGCCGCCTCATGGCGAAAAACCGCGTTGTTGCAGACGTTGAATAGCGGCGTTAATCACCGCAACGTCGGCTTCGTTGACGGTCTTGCGACTGAACATCAACACGACATCCGTTTGATACGCGATCAACGGCAACTTGCGCAGTGGACGTGACGAATGCGCTATCGCTTCGTCACCACTGTCTTCGGGGATCAGCAACAAAAAAGTGGGGTTGCGCTGCAACACACTGACGCCGTGACGCCAATTGGGATAATTAATCAGGTGATCTTTTTTGCGCAATTGCTCGCGCACAGTGGCCCATTGTGGCCCAAAAAAACCGTATTGCGGACCGATCACGGTAACGCCCAGTTGCGCGACATCACTCAGGGCATTTAATTGAATGCGCTGTGCAAACGCTTCGTGCGCCAATAGCACGATGCGCTCTTTGTCGTAAGGCCGTGAAAAAAATCCGTACGCCGCGCGCTCGGGCAACGGCGTGATGGCACTTAATGCATCCACGCGTCCAGTTTTTATTGCCCACATACGATCAATGATGCGTTCGGCATTCGGTTGCCGTTTCAATTGGCAACCGGCTTCGTGAAATATGGCGTCAACCCAACGTGTGTCGCGCGGCACATCGCGTTCGAGCATTGTCAGTTCGCGCGAACATTGCGCGGCGCTGACGCCCGTCCACAGCAAGAGCCATAGCAGCGGCCAATACATCAGCGAACTCCTGCGTAGGGATTGCGTTTGACCCAGTCGTTGAACCGTTCGACGTCGCTCAGTTGTGTTGATGTGCGACTGAACATGGCGTGCAGCGGATTGCCGAACAACCGCCACGGTAACACATTAAATTGCGGATACTGATCGCGCAATGGTTCATAGTAACCGTCCAGCATCAGCATCACGGCTTGTGAATTACGATTGAGCAGGGCAAATCCTTGTTGTGCGTCTTTGTATTCGTTCAACTGATGTTGCGCACCAAAGCGTCGGCGCAGATCATTGATGGCATCCGGATAAACACCGTAGCGCGGCAAGATCAGAAAGAAGCGATGGGCGAGATAATCGTCGATGGTGGGCAACGCTTTGTGTTGGGTGTGCACCAGAAAATAAAAGACTTCCTGACGATACGGCGCTGAAAAATACGCCACGCGATCGCGATCTGGCGTGAACGTTGCGCTGAGCACGACGTCCAGTTCGCCCGATGCCAACATTTGCAACCGGCGTTGCGTGCTCATGTCGCTGCCCAATAACAAATAGCTGCACTGATTTTCACGGACAAAGCGCAGAAACCAAGCTTCTTCCGTCGTTGCGATATCAACCATGGTCTGATCGGCACTGATGCGTAAAGGCCGTGAACAGCCCGGTTCAGCGGCCGATGTTGTCGCACAAATGAGCAAAACCATATACCACAATAACGCGCGCATCACGTCAAAACCGCTGAAGTTGAATAGCGTCATTAAACACAGCGACCTCCGCTGCACTGACCGTGCGTTTACTGAACATGATGTACACCGCTTCCTGATGCACAACAAAAGGTAAGGTCACCAAATCGTCCAGTTGGTGTTCACGAAAAACCAGATCCGTTGTCAGCAATAACTGAGCACGCCCGAGGCGCAGATCGCGAAAACCCGGGATGGGATCTTTGTACACAATCAGCAAGTGTGATTCACGCCAGTGTTGTCGTTCGCGTTCGACATCCGGGCCGAACCAACCGCCGGCCGGTGATAAAATGGTTAAACGCTGCGTGAACACGTCGTTAATGTGTTTGACTTGGTTAATAGGGGATTTATCACGCAGCGTGATCAAGAGGGTTTTTTCATCACGATACGGTAATGAAAACCACGCGTAGCTGTCGCGTTCCGGTAATTTCGACGCTTCCATCACCAGATCGATTTCGCCATCAGCCAACAAACGAACGCGGCGTTGGTGCGACAATTCATACGGCACAATTTTCAAAGGACACTGAATCGTTTGCAGCAAGCGCTTTAAGTATCGCATCGACACATCATTTTCAGCACCGATGCTGGTGGTCGTACGGTAGGTGCGTTGGCACGGCGGTGTCGCCAGCACGTCGGTGGTTAGCAGCAATAGCAGCCAAACCGTCAACCGCATCATGGCTATTGACCAGTGGCTTTTACCGTTACCGCTTCCAAGCGCGGCAACGCCGCCACAATGGCGTTATTCACGTGTTCGAATTGTGCGGGTGTAACGGTTTTTTTGCTGAAGACAACGTGCAAAGGATCGTCGAGCAACGCCGGTGCCAAGTATTCGATTTCGTTGCTGATGGTATCGTCAACCGCAAGCATTTGCCGTTTTGTGGTGATGATGATGTCGGCGCGATTAAGGCGCAGCAAGCGCAAGGCCTCTTGCACATGATGGCGGTAATACATCACGCGTTGATCACTTTGATGGCGATCACGAAACAGTTCAAACGCGCGACCGTACCAACCCGTCAACGGTCCTACGAGGCGACAACCTTGTTCAAGCAAGGCGTCAAAATCGGTGACGTAGCAGCGATCACTTTCACCTTTGCGCACATAGCGGCGCACTTCGTCGACAAAGTACGGCGCGCTGAAATACAAAAACGTTTGGCGCGCGGCGGTTTTCGAGGTGCCGAACCAAACATCGGATTGACCATCGCGCAAATCATTCAAACGACGCTGTGTTGTGGCGGCGGCGCTGCTGATGATCTGCAGCGGGCATTGCGCTTCACGCAGGACTGTGTCCAACCACTGCAATTCGGCGGTTTCGGCTGGCATCAAGGTGTTGTAATCGACGTGCAGACGCAATGGTGGCGTGCACTCGGCAACGGCGGCGACAGAAACGCTGGCCAACAACAGCAGAAATTTCACGCGTGCATTCCGGCAACGGTTTTATACACAGTATAGGAGGCGTGTTTGCGACTGTGCTGCTTATAGCAATTTGGTTATAAAAATGTATACCAATAGAAAAATACGGGACGGCTAATGCGCCATGCCACCAATTTGGTGCGCGAGATAGGTTGCGTAGTTATCGGTCATGCCGCCCACGTAATCGAGCACGCGCATGTAAGCGTCATACAGCGGCCATTCGCGTTCGGGGGCGTTGGCGCCCATCAGATCGAGCACGCGGCGGGCGCGGAAGCTGATGTTCGCCTGTTGATGATGCTCGTACACGGCGTGACAAAACACATCGAGTAACGTGCCCAGCGTTGAAAATGCGCCGATCTCCAATTCGGATTTGCGTGCGTTGCGAAACACTTTGCGCCGCGCCAGGTCTTTGCCCGCGCGTACACCGGCCGCAACAT
>JAYSCL010000113.1:0-3772 GCA_041914905.1 Enterobacterales bacterium | reverse complement strand
ATCGGTGAACCGGGTACACAGCTCACGATGCGTACGTTCCACATCGGTGGTGCGGCTTCGCGTGCGTCAGCTGAAAACAGTGTTACTGTCAAAAACAACGGTACGATCCGTATTCACAACGCGAAATTGATCAAGAAGAAAGACGCCAAGTTTGTCACTGTGTCGCGTTCCACTGAAATCACCGTTTATGACGAACATAACCGTGAAAAAGAACGCTACAAAGTGCCTTACGGTGCGGTGTTGTCGGTAGAAGATGGTTCCGCAGTGAAAGGTGGCGCGATCGTGGCGCAGTGGGATCCGCACTCTCACCCCATCATCACTGAAATGACGGGTCGCGTTAAATTTGTGGATTTGGCCGAAGGCATTAACATGCAACGTCAAACCGACGAATTGACCGGCTTGTCGTCCATCATCGTAACCGAACCAAAACAGCGTGCAGCCAAAGATCTGCGCCCGGCGATTCGTCTTGTCGATACCAAAGGCAAAGACATCAACATCAAGGGCACGGAAATTCCGGCATCGTACGCTTTGCCTGTTGGCGCGATCATCCAATTGGAAGATGGTGCTGAGGTGTTTGACGGTGACGCGATTGCGCGTATTCCGCAAGAAGGTTCAAAAACACGCGACATCACCGGTGGTTTGCCGCGCGTTGCCGACTTGTTCGAAGCACGTAAACCGAAAGAGTCGAGCATTCTGGCCGAGATCTCCGGTTTGGTGTCGTTTGGTAAAGAAACCAAAGGCAAACGCCGCCTGATCATTACGCCGCATGATGGTTCAACAGCTTACGAAGAGTTGATCCCGAAATGGCGTACGATTTCGGTTTACGAAGGCGAAACCGTTGAGAAAGGCGATGTGATTTCGGAAGGTGCCGACAATCCGCATGACATTTTGCGTTTGAAAGGTATTTCGGCCTTGGCGAACTATATCGTCAACGAAGTGCAAGACGTTTACCGTTTGCAAGGTGTGAAGATCAACGACAAGCACATCGAAGTCATCGTGCGTCAGATGTTGCGTAAATGCACCATCGTCGATGCCGGTGACACCAAGTTCTTGCGCGGCGAACAAGTGGAATACGTACGTTTGTTGGAAGAAAACGACCAAATGCGCCGCGAAAACAAAGTGTGCGCGACACACGATCGCAACTTACTTGGTATCACCAAAGCCTCGTTGTCGACCGAGTCGTTTATTTCGGCCGCATCGTTCCAAGAAACCACTCGCGTGCTGACCGAAGCGTCGGTGTCGGGCAAGTTCGACGATCTGCGTGGCTTGAAAGAAAACGTTATCGTTGGTCGCTTGATCCCGGCCGGTACCGGTTTGGCTTATCACAAAGAGCGCCGCCGCAAACGCGCCGAGCTGACGGAAACCTTGTCAGCCGCCGATGCCGCGAAGCAATTGGGTGAAGCACTGAGCTCGCAAGACTAATCAAACCGAGATGTTTGATGACAAAACCGGCCCAAGTGGCCGGTTTTGTTTTGTCTACGGCTTGATCAGCCTGCTCGACCTCTCTATCATTCCGCACCCCTCTTTTTGAGGTGGCTAACCTATGCCCTTATAAAGGCATTTTTGTATGAACCTGGAGTATCAATGGCAACCGTAAACCAGCTCATACGCAGTCCGCGCAAAGACATCGTCATCAAGTCGAAGTCGATTGCGTTGAAAGGCTGCCCGCAAAAGCGTGGCGTCTGCACTCGCGTATACACAACAACCCCGAAAAAGCCGAACTCGGCTTTGCGTAAAGTCTGCAAAGTGCGTTTGACCAACGGCTATGAAGTCATTTCGTACATCGGTGGTGAAGGCCACAACTTGCAAGAACACTCTGTCGTGCTGATCCGCGGCGGCCGTGTAAAAGACTTGCCGGGTGTGCGTTATCACACCGTCCGTGGCTCGCTCGACTGCGCTGGCGTGAAAGATCGTAAGCAAAGCCGCTCGAAATACGGTGCTAAGCGTCCTAAGAAATAAGACGTACCACTGAATTTCAGTGCAAGACCATCTTTTAATGGATGGCGAATGGCTGGTGCATTCCTCTGTCACTAACCTGACATGAACAGCCAGTAAGGTCGGCCCCTCCTAAGCTCTCTTTTTAAGAAAGCTGGATCGTGCCGGTTAACCCTGAAGCGAATAGAGAGTAGAGATATGCCTCGTCGTCGTGAAGTAGCTCAGCGGGAAATCCTGCCTGAGCCAAAATATGGCAGCGTACAGCTGGCCAAATTCATCAACGTTGTGATGGTGTCCGGAAAGAAAGCGGTTGCCGAAAAGATTGTTTACGGCGCCATCGACACGTTGTCCGAAAAGAAGAAAGTCGACTCGAACGAAGCCATGGCTTTGTTGGAAAAAGCGATTGATAACGTCAAGCCGCTGGTTGAAGTCAAATCCCGCCGTGTGGGTGGTGCGACTTACCAAGTGCCGGTTGAAGTGCGTTCAACTCGTCAGTTAGCGCTTGCTATGCGCTGGTTGCGTGAAGCTGCGCGTAATCGCAGCGAAAAATCGATGGCCGATCGTTTGGCTGCCGAAGTGTTGGAAGCTCTGGAAAACCGTGGTTCAGCCGTGAAGAAGCGTGAAGACGTGCATCGCATGGCCGAAGCCAACAAGGCGTTCTCGCACTACCGTTGGTAATCCAGCGGCAGGTGACCTCGCAGGTCTTTCTTTACCACCGCCTCGTGCGGTGGTTGAAATTCAATACTCGGAGCAAAGCTCTTTTTGGAGTAAATCATGGCTCGTACTACGCCTATTGAGCGTTATCGTAATATCGGTATCAGCGCCCACATCGACGCGGGTAAAACCACGACGACTGAACGCGTGCTGTTCTACACCGGTAAAAGCCACAAAATTGGTGAAGTGCACGATGGTGCCGCCACCACTGACTGGATGGTGCAAGAGCAAGAGCGTGGCATCACGATCACGTCAGCTGCCGTAACTGCGTTTTGGAAAGGCATGGGCGGTAGCTTTGCCGAACACCGCATCAACATCATCGACACCCCAGGACACGTTGACTTCACGATTGAAGTTGAGCGCTCAATGCGCGTTCTGGACGGTGCATGCATGGTGTACTGCGCGGTCGGTGGCGTTCAGCCGCAATCCGAAACCGTGTGGCGCCAAGCCAACAAGTACAAAGTGCCACGTTTGGCCTTTGTGAACAAAATGGACCGTACCGGCGCCAACTTCCTGCGTGTCGTCAAACAAATGAAAGAACGTTTGGCGGCTAATGTGGTGGTTATGCAATTGCCGATTGGCCAAGAAGATGCGTTTAAAGGCGTCGTCGATCTGGTGTCGATGAAGGCGATTTGGTGGGATGAAGCCTCACAAGGTATGAAGTTTACCTTGGGCGACGTACCAGCCGAGATGCTCGAAGAATGCAAAACTTGGCGTGAACAGCTGGTCGAAAGTGCCGCTGAAGCGTCAGAAGATCTGATGAACAAATACCTCGAAGACGGCAGTTTGTCGGAAGAAGACATTCACGCTGGTATTCGTAAACGTACCGTGAACAGCGAAATCGTGCCGGCATTGTGCGGTTCAGCGTTTAAAAACAAAGGTGTGCAAGCGATGCTTGACGCCGTTGTGCGCTACTTGCCATCGCCGGTTGATATTCCCCCGGTCAAAGGCGAAGACGACCGTGGCAATATCGTTGAGCGTCCGGCTTCTGACGAAGCGCCGTTCTCGGCCTTGGCATTCAAAATCGCGACCGACCCGTTTGTTGGCTCCTTGACCTTCATCCGCGTGTACTCGGGCGTTTTGGAAGCCGGTGCTGGCGTGTACAACACGGTGAAAGAACGTA
>JAYSCL010000112.1:0-3901 GCA_041914905.1 Enterobacterales bacterium | reverse complement strand
TCACATTCGATTTACCAGTGTAACGGGACCCAATTCGCACGATGTGGTCAACATTCTGCCTTTCTCAATGAAACATATCTGGGGCCACTCCTTTGATGTTGACGATAACGCAACCGCCGGTGGTTGGTATCGATTTATTGGCAACGATTTAAAAGGCGACCCTAACGACGAAGATCAGTGCAAGACCTATACCGACAACGCCACCAGTTGCAATTACACCATGTTGCACCCGTCGCCGTTTTTGCACCGCGTCAATGCCAGCGCAGGTGAAGTAACACAAAGCGAGCCGGTATTTTTAGATAACACGACGTCAGTAACCGCTGTTATTGACGCTGACCAAAAAATGCGCCTGATCAGCTGGCGATTAAATGACATCAGCAGCATTCAGCGATTAGAAACACGTGAAGACGAAGCGGTTAAAGACATTAAAGTGGTACGCGTTTCAGATTCACGCTTTCTCGTTGCGGCCAAACTGCCGAATGATCAATTGCGGTTAAAACTATACAGCGTCTCTGATAACGGCTTTATCAGCTTAAACGATACAGCCGATGCCGGCGCCATCAGTGAAATTTCACTCAGCCGAATCAGCAGTCGTAACGATAAATTTGTCACCAGTGTGATCACGTCAAGCAACCAACTCAAATCAATCGTGTGGGATGTGGTATCGAACGGCTCGCAGTATTCCATAACGCGTTTGGGCGATGCCACTGGCCCCAGTGGCAGCACGATCACCAACGCTAATGCCGAAAACTTTAACGGTTTTTACACGGCTATGCGTGATGGTGTCGGTACATTGCAAGTCAGTGCCTGGACAATGTCCGATGATGGTCTTACGGTTTCGCTCGCGAGCAAACGACCATTAGGAAAAATACTGCCAGGCACACTCGCGATCACCGGTATCAGCGGTGGCGCTATTGTGGCGGCAAAAGATGAGCAAGGTGAATTGCGGATGTATTCTTTGTCTAGCAATAATTCCGGAATTTTGACCGTGCGCGAACAAAGTGCCAATGCTGGCGCGATCAGTGAAGTCGCGATTCTGAATCCGGGTCTTGCGCAAAATAATGTAGCAACCATCGTGCGCGACAATGACGGTAAAGTGCGATTGATCGGATGGACCGCCAATGCAGACGGCACGCTGTTGCGTCGCGATGGATCAAGTTTAGGCTCAACCGCACAATTTATTGGCGCCACCAGCTTCACGCGTTCATACACTGGCAAGTTGCCGCGTGACATGATCTTGCTGAGTTATCGCGCCAGCAACGGCGATATGACCCTGCAAACCTGGGACACCAACCTGAACGAACCGTAAGCGTTTAATTGAAAACGAGCATGCGCGGCGTCGCGCGCATGCTCTGTGTTTCCCCCCGACATTCACGTCGCGTGCACGCACATCAAGACAAATATGTTGTGCGAGCAACACAAAAATATAATCTGATGAGGTAACTGTCTCAGTAGTACTCCCGTTCATGGTTCGATTTGCTATTAGTGCTGAGTCTGTCAAAGCATCACCACGAACGATTCTCTAACGATGTTCCGTTCGTCCGGTCCAAGGATGAACGTCCATGTTAGCCGAGATACCTATCCAACCAGAAGATATAAACAGGATCGCATTAACCCGATCAAAAATGAAATCAAATTCAAAATCAACCACCCCCGGGAGTCGTCAGCTTTTAAGCCCTCCCCTTTTTTCAAGGGGAGGGTTGGGTGGGGTTGATGCTTTTGATCCTGGATTATTGTGCTTCTGTTTAATGCCTCTGTCCTTTACTCTTGCTCGATTACCCTCCGCTAATCACCACCGTCACTCCGCCACTTTCACACCGCACTGTCCTGACAACGCTAAAAATCCTGACTACACTCCATTGCACAAACGACATCGTCCTTGCAATGACGACACTCGATGTTCTGTTAATCATGATTGCACGGCTCCATTCCTTTTTCTGGCAATGAACCCAAAGCGGATAAGTATTAGTTTTCTTTTACTGCTGTGCAGCAATGCCGGCGCCAACACGGTTTGTGAATCGCCCATCCGTGTGTTGGCATTTTCGCGCGCCGAAAACTCCTCCTCGTTGCAATTGCTGCACAAAGTGATGGCGAACATGGGCTGCGACACCGAGCTGGTTTATAACGCCGCACGCCAGAATCGACGTTTGCGTTTATTGCAAGAGGGGCAGGTCGATATCATTACCGAAGCATCGGATCGACCTGAGCGCCGTGCTTACGCCTGGATCAGCATCCCCTACCGCGTCGAACGCACAGGCATTTACATTCTGAATGAGACACCCGGACTCGATCGTTCTTTAACACTGGACAAAATATTGGCGCAACGATTGCGCACCTATCTGCCAACCGGATGGCACGGTGAACGCTTTAACCTATGGCGCGAAACGATGCGCCTGCACAATTTGGGTATCGATTACGACAGCAGCACCGAAGTCATTCGCGATCTAAGCATCAAACGTATCGATGTCATCATCGGTATTGACTACCCTGCACCAAGTGATTGGTCACAATCACCGCAAATTGTGCGATCGGGTGATTGGATCTACGAAGAACCGGTGTCATTTTTGCTGAGCAAAAAGCGTTTTGATGCGGAGTGGGTGGAACGCTTCAATCACGTATTGACAGGAACCTTATTAAACCCCGATTAGGTAGAAGCCATCTCAAAAATAATTCAGGCGAAGGCGAGGTGCGTGCATAGGCGCGCAAGAACCAGAGTTTACGCGGAGTAAATGAAGCTTCTGAGCACCGCATGCACGCAGTCAGTGAGGGGCGGTCCGTTCGGCGACATTAAGGTACTTACATGTGATCGCCATTTCGGATCAACTATTTATTCAGTTAAAAAAATGAATCAACACAAACTCGACGTCACGATCGATGCTCCGTTGATAGTGCAAAACAAGGGAGCGGCTCTCGACACATTTGTTGCCGATACTCACCCGGCGTGCAACCCACTGTCGCTTTAAATGAACGCGAAAACGGTCCCACCGATGCGAAACCGCTTTCCAGTGCGATCACCACAATCGGCCAGTGCCGTGATTCTTCGTGCGCTAACAGCGTTTTGGCGTGTTCGATGCGCCGTGCATTAATGTATTGATTGAAGTTGCGTGCGCCAAGGTGGTAACGCAGCACACGACTAATGCGATATTCCGGCACATCAAATCGTTTTGCGATATCCACCAGTTTGAGATCGGTTTGCAGATATAAACGCTCATCAATGAGCGCCGCTTTTAACGATGCGGCAAGTGGCTTGTCTTGTTCATCGATCGGCGTATTTGATTCACCTTCCGTCGCCACCGTTACTCGTTCTTCAACTGGCGGTGTCAACGACTCATTCACATTGGGCGCCGCTGTGCGCACGAGAATTAACCATTGGGTAAGCACTAACATCAGCAGCGCTGAAAACGCCGCGATCGCCTCCACAGGCGCCTGTTCGCCCAGGCTGATGTGCAACGCTTTAGCCCCTGCTGTGCAACTGAGCACGCACGCACCGTAGGCAATCATAAAAATCGTTCGCTGCCGTCGATCGGCACCGGTGGCGGCAGACCAACCACGCGCCGCCTCCCAAAATGCCAACACGAGCAAACTCGATGACAATAAACGCAGCAATTCGAGCGCACCAACCTGCACGGCGGAGGGCGGCGCACTGGCTGCCGTCCATTGCAACGCTTGCATCAACTTAATGCCCTGATCGCCCAACAGCAAAAGCGCGACGATGCTCGCTACGACCACATGGCGAAACGAAAACGGTTGCGTTGATCGAAACAACGCACGGGCAACCAACCAATAACCATTGCAGGTAGCGCAGGCCCCAAGGCCAAACAGGTATTGCACATAATTGGGCAAGCCATCGTGATGGGCACCGATCCGCTTGGCCATCAATAGCGCAATCGAGCCACAAAAC
>JAYSCL010000111.1:0-4311 GCA_041914905.1 Enterobacterales bacterium | reverse complement strand
GTTGGCGTTGGCGTTGGCGTTGGCGTTGGTGTGGGAGTTGGAGTCGGCGTTGGTGTCGGTGTCGGTGTCGGTGTCGGTGTGCATGTGCCGCCCACTTTCCACAACGTTGGTGTCGCAGCCGGATTCCAGCCTGCGCCAACGTACGCCGTGTGCGTGACGAGCGCTGTGTACGATTGATTGTTGTACGTGACGACCGTGCCGGCACTATACGTAATGCCTTCAGCCCAAACGGCGCAAGCGGCCATCGCTTCTTGTGCGGGCAGCCAATACATGCCCGCCGCAATGATGCTGGCGCGCACCATGTTTTGGCGCCACATTTTCGCGTTTCGTTTCATTTATTCCTCCGCATTTTCTCTCTTTAGGATCGTTCAGGTTTTCATATGGCTTTTACCTGATCGTCGCTACTGTGCGCGCGAAGGGGGCTGACTTTTAAGGACTATTCAAACCTGTTTTGCTACGTTTCTATCATGCTATTCAATCTGTCGATTGTGATCATTCAGCTGCCATATGGACGTTGACGCAACCATTTGGTCGCAATCCATTTATCGCCAGCGAGCACCGGCATACCGGCATGCAACGACAGCGGATCGACTTCGCCAAAGGGGCCGGTATACGCAAAATATACGGCGCGACCTTTGCGCGGCACCACGGTCAAACCAACATCGGGAAAATCGGTGCCGCCACCATCGTCCACGTCATTCAAATACATCACCAGCGTGGCGACGCGTTGGCCTCCTTCGGCCAGATGCACCGCGCTGCCCGGATCAACCGGCGGAAAAAAATCAAAGTGTGGTCGGTATTCACCCCCAATCGGATAATGCAAAATTTGCAAGCCTTCGCCGTTTTCAAGCGGCCAGTTCATTAACTTGGCCAAACGCGTTTCAATTTTCTGCACCAGCGCGTTTTCACCGCGGTGAAAAAATGTGCCTTCACTGGTGCGTTCGGCGATCACGTCGGCTTTGCCGGTTTGTTTGTCGATGGCCGTGGAGCGTTCGAGTTTGTGCCGCGACAATGCGATTAACTCATCACATTCGGTGGCGCTTAAGACATCATCAAACACCGCCAGATCGGGACGCTTTAGTCGCGCGACCAATTTGATTTGGGCGTCGTCGACATCAATGATATTGCCGCGTGCCAAACGTGAATTCAAAAACACTTGGGCAGATGTCGCTGGCGCGTTGTTGCTGATTTGTTGCTGAGGATCAATCGTGTAGACCAGTGCGCGTGCCGCATCCAGCGCATCGAGGCCGCCGTTTAACATCGCTTCAAGAATGGTTTTGTGGCTGCACCCGCGTGCCAGGTTCGTTTGCAACCAGTCGCGCCAGTTTGCGTTCAAAGAGGAGGCGTTCTGAGCGTCGCTCATCGTGTGTGGTGTCGTCAGTTTGAATGCACCATTAAACCACGTTGGCGATATGACTCAATGATCAAGTTCTTGATTGATAGAAAAAGACCGAAAGAAGTGTGAATAGTCTTGGTAACGAAAGGGCTATTGCGGCCACGATAAGCCTTCAAACGGTCATCGGAGTTTTGCCATCATGGCGCGCCATCACAATAAAATTGGAAGTCCCAACGTACTGCACGCGGCGCTGTTGAGCGCCGGTTTTTATTGGCTGCCCGTGCCGATAAGTTTTGCCGCGTGTGCGACATGGGCCGAAGGCAACACCTATACGGTCGGCACCGTTGTCAGTTACAACAATCAATCGTACACAGCGCTCGTGACGCACACCGCGTATGTTGGCGCTGGTTGGAATCCGGCCGCGACTCCGACGCTGTGGAAAGTGGGTGGCACATGCACGCCGACGCCGACTCCAACGCCAACGCCGACTCCAACACCAACACCAACACCAACACCAACACCAACACCAACGCCAACGCCGACTCCAACTCCAACTCCAACTCCAACTCCAACTCCAACTCCAACGCCGTGTTCGGTAACGGCATGGAATGCGACAGCGGTATATAACGGCGGCCAACGTGTCAGCTATCAAGGTTTTATTTACGAAGCGAAATGGTGGACACAAGGTGACAATCCGGCGAATTCTGGTGAGTGGGGTGTGTGGAAAAAAATAAGCGCATGTTCGCCGACGCCGACACCGACACCAACGCCAACGCCGACACCAACGCCGACACCAACGCCGACACCAACGCCGACACCAACGCCGACACCAACACCAACACCAACACCAACACCAACACCAACACCAACACCAACACCAACACCATTCGCAAAACATGCGTTGATTGGTTATTGGCATAACTTCACCAATCCCAGTGGACCGACGTATCCGATCGCGCAAGTCAGTAATGACTGGGACGTGATCATGATTTCGTTTGGCGAAGACGGTGGCAACGGGGCGGTGAATTTCACGCTTGATCCGAATGCCGGATCGGTGGCGCAATTCAAAGCCGATATTGCTGCCAAACGCGCACAAGGTAAAAAGATTGTGTTGTCATTGGGTGGTGAACAGGGACGCATGACGTTGAACACCACTGAAAACGTCAATAATTTTGTGAACAGTCTCGACAACTTGATCAAGACGTATGGATTTGATGGCATCGATCTTGATCTCGAAAGTGGCGCCGGTGTATTGCACGGCACACCGATCATCAACAATTTAATTACGGCGATTAAACAATTGAAATCGCGCGTTGGGCCGTCATTCTATTTATCGATGGCGCCGGAACATCCGTATGTACATGGCGGTTATATCGCGTATTCCGGGATCTGGGGCGCGTACTTGCCGATCATTGATGGCTTGCGCAATGATTTGAATGTGATCCATGTGCAGTACTACAACAACGGTGGCTTGTCGACGCCGTACAGCGGCAGTGCGATTAACACCGGCACCGTCGATATGTTGGTGGCGGGCAGCAAAATGTTGATCGAAGGTTTTCCGCTCGCCGGTGGTGCCGGACAATTTACCGGTCTGCGACCCGATCAAGTCGCGTTTGGTGTGCCATCGGGCAACAGTTCAGCAAGCTCGGGCTTTTTCAGTGTCACCGTAGTGAATCAAGCGCTGGATTGTTTAACCAAATTGCAAAGCTGCGGCACAATTAAACCGAATGCGGCGTATCCCAATTATCGCGGCGCAATGACGTGGTCGATCAACTGGGATAAACACGACGGCTATAATTTTTCGGTGCCAGTGGAGGCGAAATTGAATTCGTTGCCCTAAAAAATAATTAACCACGAAGGACACAAAGGGCGCGAAGGAATAGCCAACAATGCAGGAGCGGCTGTAGCTGCGAAGTTGAGGCGGGTAATATGACTTCGCGACCAACGCCGCTCCCCATTTTTTTGAGTAGGTAACTGTCTCAATGTTGGTCCCGTTCATGGTTCGACAAGCTCACCACGAACGGCATTCGCGCGGTGGCGGTTGCCGAAGAGATCAAGAAAATATTTTTCTTCACTGTTTTTCTTTATTTGGTAACTGAATCAACCAAAACAAGTCAATCCCGTTCGTCCTGAGCCTGTCGAAGGATGAACGGCAATGCACGTTGACGCCCACTCCCAATCAGGATTGTTTTTGCCTTCCTTCGTGGTTCAATTCCTTTGGGTTGAAAAATACCACTTCACGCGTGAAAAAACCGTCACAAATTTGTCATCGCTCGGCACAGTGCGGCATGGTTTACGGAGGAGAAAAAGACCATGTCACGCCGAGCAATTTCCTATTTTCGTTTAAATGTTTTACGCGCCAGTTTATTTGGTGTGGGGTGTTCCTTGTTGCCCATCGAGGCCAGTTACGCTGCGTGCAGTGTGTGGGCCGAAGGTAATACGTACACAGCGGGTAGCGTTGTCAGTTACAACAATCAATCGTATACGGCACTGGTCACGCACACGGCCTATGTCGGCGCTGGTTGGAATCCAGCCGCAACACCAACATTATGGAAAGTGGGCGGCACCTGCACGCCGACACCAACGCCAACGCCAACGCCGACACCAACACCAACGCCGACACCAACGCCGACACCAACGCCAACACCGACGCCAACGCCAACGCCGACACCAACGCCAACGCCAACGCCGACACCAACGCCAACACCAACACCAACACCAACACCGACACCAACACCAACACCAACACCAACGCCGTGTTCGGTTGCGGCATGGAATGCTTCGTCGGTTTATAACGGTGGCCAACGTGTCAGCTATCAAGGTTTTATTTACGAAGCAAAATGGTGGACTCAAGGTGACAATCCGGCGAATTCCGGTGAATGGGGCGTGTGGAAAAAAATAACGTCGTGCACACCAACGCCAACGCCAACGCCGACACCAACGCCGACACCAACGCCGACACCGACGCCGACACC
>JAYSCL010000110.1:0-4326 GCA_041914905.1 Enterobacterales bacterium | reverse complement strand
ACTGTAAATCTGCCGGTTCTACCTTCGAAGGTTCGAATCCTTCCCCCTCCACCAATTTTGAGTTGTCAGTCGTCAGTTTTCAGTTGTTAGCGCCAAGGTCGTTCTGACAACTGAAAACTGGCCACTGACAACCTTATATAAGCTGTTGTTGTGAGCTAAGGCGAAACCCGCGCGGGTGTAGTTCAATGGTAGAACTTCAGCCTTCCAAGCTGATAGCGTGGGTTCGATTCCCATCACCCGCTCCAAACAACAAAGATTTGCTCTGACGAAGGGCAGACTGTTTTAGGAAAGACGGTTTTGCTGATATAGCTCAGTCGGTAGAGCACTCCCTTGGTAAGGGAGAGGTCGCTGGTTCGAATCCAGTTATCAGCACCAGGTAATGTTGGCACTGCTAGTCATCAGATTGGCGGTGGTTTTGTTTTGTTAACCGAACGTAACGTCGCGGAGGCAGCAATGTCGAAGGAAAAGTTTGAACGTAACAAGCCCCACGTGAACGTGGGCACCATCGGTCACGTGGACCATGGCAAAACCTCGTTGACTGCCGCGCTGACCATCGTGTCGGCACGCACCCACGGCGGTACGGTTAAGAACTACGACGAAATCGACAGCGCGCCGGAAGAAAAGGCTCGTGGTATTACGATTAATACCGCGCACGTCGAATACGAAACGGCTGGTCGTCACTACGCTCACGTTGACTGCCCAGGACACGCTGACTACGTCAAAAACATGATCACCGGTGCAGCCCAGATGGACGGCGCGATTTTGGTCGTGTCGGCTGCTGACGGCCCGATGCCGCAAACGCGTGAACACATTTTGTTGGCGCGTCAGGTTGGCGTACCGTACATTGTTGTGTTCTTGAACAAATGCGACATGGTTGACGACGCCGAGTTGTTGGAACTGGTCGAAATGGAAGTGCGCGAACTGCTGAGCTCGTACGAATTCCCAGGTGACGACACTCCGATCGTTCGTGGTTCAGCCAAACTGGCCATCGAAGGTGACAAAGGCGAATTCGGCGAACAAGCCGTATTGAAATTGCTGGACACCTTGGACAGCTACATTCCGCAACCTGAGCGTGACATTGATAAGCCGTTCCTGTTGCCGGTTGAAGACGTGTTCTCGATCTCGGGTCGTGGTACCGTTGTGACTGGTCGTGTCGAGCGCGGCATCGTCAAAGTCGGTGAAGAAATCGAAATCGTTGGTTTGAAACCGACGACGAAAACGACCTGCACCGGCGTTGAAATGTTCCGTAAATTGCTCGACCAAGGTCAAGCAGGCGACAACGTTGGCGTGCTGCTGCGCGGCACGAAGCGCGAAGAAGTTGAGCGTGGCCAAGTGTTGGCGAAACCGGGTTCAATCAAACCGCACACCAAGTTCGAATCGGAAGTGTACGTGTTGTCGAAAGAAGAAGGCGGTCGTCATACGCCGTTCTTCAAAGGCTACCGTCCGCAATTCTACTTCCGTACAACGGACGTAACGGGCGCGATCGAATTGCCGGAAGGTGTTGAGATGGTGATGCCAGGCGACAACATTAAGATGGTAGTCACGCTGATCGCCCCGATCGCGATGGACGAAGGTCTGCGTTTCGCGATTCGCGAAGGCGGCCGTACGGTTGGCGCCGGTGTTGTGGCGAAAATCATTGAGTAATAAGCAGTAAACGGCGGGAGAGGTGGCTCTCCCGCTGCCTTCCTTCGGGAGGGCGATGGCGGCCTGAATCGGCGCCCCATCGAAAGTGCCAAGCCGGTTCCGAAATTTTAGGTCAGTAGCTCAATTGGCAGAGCGTCGGTCTCCAAAACCGAAGGTTGGGGGTTCGAGGCCCTCCTGGCCTGCCATATTCTGGTCGCTTCGTTTGAAACGATTGTGATACGAGTAAAACATGACAACAGACGTACAAACCAACAACAGCAAGCTGGACGCGATTAAGTGGATCGCCGTCGCAGTTTTGGTTGTGTTGGCGATTTGGGCAAATCAGTATTACGCTAACCTGTCAGGTTGGGCGCGTGCTGGTGGCGTGATCGCAACGTTCTTGGTAGCAGGCTTTATTGCCTACACCACAACGAAAGGTCGCGCTGCCTTTGATTTTGCCAAAGAAGCGCATGTTGAAGTCCGCAAAGTGGTGTGGCCGACTCGTCAAGAAACGATGCAAACGACGATCATCGTCGCCATTTTTGTCGTCATCATGTCCTTAGTGTTATGGGGCGTGGATGCATTGATCGTCTGGTTGCTGGGCTTTATCGTCGGATAAAACCTGATAAAAACGGGAGAGCAGGCGATGTCAATGCGTTGGTACGTGGTTCAAGCCTATTCAGGCTTTGAGAACCGCGTCAAAAAGACTCTGGAAGAGCGCGTCAAATTGCACGCGCTTGAGCATTTATTCGGCCAGATCCTGGTGCCGACCGAAGAAGTGGTCGAATTGCGTGCGGGTTCGAAACGCAAAAGTGAACGAAAATTTTTTCCCGGCTATGTGCTGGTCCAAATGGATCTCAATGAAGAGAGTTGGCATTTGGTCAAGGACACGCCGCGTGTGATGGGCTTTATCGGTGGTACACCGGAACGCCCGGCACCGATTTCCGATAAAGAAGCCGATGCGATTTTGCACCGCGTCGAAGAAGGTACCGACAAGCCGAAGCCAAAAGTGCTGTTCGAACCGGGCGAAATGGTCCGTGTTACCGATGGCCCATTTGCTGACTTTAACGGTGTCGTTGAGCAAGTCGATTACGAAAAGAATCGCTTGAAAGTTTCTGTCCTGATCTTTGGCCGTTCCACTCCAGTGGAATTGGACTTTGGTCAGGTTGAAAAAGGTTAATACCTAACTGGTATTCGCCTGAGTGACTAGGGCGGCCTTCAGGCCGCCTTCGGCGTCTCTGCGAAAAACAAAGAAGCCATCACCAAAGAGGGGAGCCCATTCGATATCCGAATCGGCGCGTTCGAACCCAAACGAGGACCACCGCCATGGCAAAGAAAGTCCAGGCATACGTCAAACTGCAAGTTAAGGCCGGTATGGCCAACCCGAGTCCGCCGATCGGCCCAGCACTGGGTCAGCAAGGCGTCAACATCATGGAATTCTGTAAGCAGTTCAACGCTGCTACCGACAAGATCGAAAAAGGTCTGCCGATTCCTGTTGTGATCACGGTTTATAGTGACCGTTCATTCACCTTCATTATGAAGACCCCACCAGCATCGGTTCTGATTCGCAAAGAACTGGGTCTGGAAAAAGGATCTTCTGTGCCGAACAAGACCAAAGTCGGCAAAATCAATCGTGCCCAGCTCGAGAAAATCGCCAAAATGAAGCAACCGGATTTGACCGCTGCTGATTTGGACGCTGCTGTGCGCACAGTCGCCGGTACTGCTCGCTCAATGGGCGTCGACGTGGTTGAGGGTTAATGCAATGGCAACTGTGACCAAACGTATGAAGGCCGCCAAGGCCGCTATCGATCGCAGCAAAGCGTATGCGATTGAAGATGCACTGAACACCTTGAAAGGTGTTAGTAAAGTGAAATTCGTTGAGAGCGTTGACGTTGCCGTCAACCTCGGCGTTGACCCGAAAAAATCGGATCAAGTCGTTCGTGGCGCTGTCGTGTTGCCGAACGGTACCGGTAAATCGGTTCGTGTTGCCGTGTTCACCGCAGGCAATAACGCTGAGCTGGCCAAAAACGCCGGCGCCGACATCATCGGTATGGATGATTTGGCAGCTGAAATCAAAGGCGGTCGTAGCGATTTTGACATCGTCATCGCCACGCCGGACGCCATGCGCGTTGTCGGTACCTTGGGTCAGATCCTTGGTCCCCGTGGTTTGATGCCGAACCCGAAAGTCGGCACCGTGACGGCTGATGTTGCCACCGCTGTGCGCAATGCCAAAGCTGGTCAGGTTCAATACCGTACCGACAAGGCCGGTATTATTCATGCGACGATCGGCAAAGCGAATTTCGATACCGTCAAATTGCGTGAAAACCTCGAAGCTTTGCTGACGGCTTTGCGTAAAGCCAAGCCCAGCACAGCCAAAGGTCAGTACATGAAGAAGATTTCTCTGTCGACAACGATGGGCCCAGGTTTGGTCGTTGACCAATCCAGCCTGAATATCGGCGAGTAAGGTGATGGTTGGGCTGAACGTAGGTGAAGCCCAGCTTAAAGTATTCGTGGTTAGTTGAGCGTTATGCCCAACCTACTACAAAACATCTTTGGGTTGCCGCGCTGGGTAATCAGCACGGCAAACGTCAAAGACCGCAGGGGTTGATGCACTGTTTAAGTTGTCGGTGACGTCGACTCAAAAAACAACCCTGCGCAGACGGTGGCACCCACTTAAGTTTCTTAAGGTGGTTTCACCGTGGG
>JAYSCL010000109.1:0-4359 GCA_041914905.1 Enterobacterales bacterium | reverse complement strand
CATCAGTTTGATACGGCGCTCAATGCAACTTACGCACAGCAGCGTTACTACGATCAAACGCATCCGAGATTTTGGAGTAACGACCCAGTCGGATTTACACCGAGCAACGTGATCAGCTTTAACCGCTATGCTTATGCCAACAATAATCCGTATAAATATACAGACCCGGATGGGAGACTTGCTCTTCCCTTCGGTATGGCGGGTTGTGCAGCCACAGGCCCAGCTTGTCCAGTTGGTGCTGGGGTAGGTGCAACAATTGGAAAAATTCTGACGATTTTGGGTATCGCTGCAATCATGAATAGCGATACCAATCCGGAAACGCCTGCAACAACAAGTTCAGATAATGACAATGGCGAGTCAAATACAAATCCTTATGCGGGTCCGGTTGATGAGCCAGTGATTGCTGTGGATGGTGACGGTAATGCGATTCCTGTGGAAGAAGGAGAACAAATCGCCAGTTCTCCAGATGGCAAATATCAGCAAGTACGAGGTAAGGACGGACAACCAACGGGAACAAGAATGGATAAAGGTGGCCATAAAGGACATGCCGATCCAAAAGCCAAAGCGCCGCACGGTCATCGTCCCGGTGTGACAGATGATAAGGGTAACCCGCATTTACCGCTCAAAGAACCGAAGACGCCGCCACAATCATAAAAACATAAAGGGATTCACAGGCCATGCCGAAATTTGATTATGACAATGTGGTGCGCGTTATTAGTAACGCGGATCAGAAATACAGACCAGGTGCTATTGCTTGGGTTGTTGGCGTATTTTCGAAAAAGCCATCAGGCAGTTATTTTGATAGCTTCCCTGAAGGTGCCGTATATTCAATTGAGTTTGAAGACGGCGAATGCGTTGATATACCAGAAAACTTATTGGAAGCTGAAAATAAGTTATCGAAACTGATCTGATTTATTAGCCGAAAAAAAGCCCCAACACCCGAAGTGCTGGGGCTTTTTTATTGGTTCTCTTTTTAGCCGCCCAACCAAAAAGGCCAGCGGACTAACTGGCCTTTTTGTTTTTGGGCTGCAGACGTTGCATGGCGCGTTTGGCCTGGTGTTTGAGGATCAAACCTTCGAGCACGTTCAAGGCGACATCCTTCTCGTCGGCATCAAACTCGCTGATCGCTTCGAGCTGCATACGCAGTTCGTCATCGGGGCCGCGATCGTCGGCTTCAAACACCAGTGCATCGAGCGTGGTGTGCAATGCCTTGGCGAGTTTGATCAGCGCTTCCAACGTTGGCTGCGAGGTGCCGCCTTCGTACCTTTTAATCTGGTTGGCATGAATGCCGGTGGCATCGGCCAGCGCCTGTTGCGAAAGACTGCGCTGTTTGCGCAATTGCGAAAGTCGGTTCGGGAAGTCCATAGGCAGAAAGCACAGAATTGACTGACCCATACGGTAACCCCCTTTTTTAGTCGCCATTGACGACAGCACCATAAACGCTGCCATAATAGCACCACAAGTGAGGCTTGACGAGTTTTTAGGGGGAAGCAATGGCACGCATACCGGAAGACCAGATCGAACAGCTCAAAAGCGAGATCTCGATCATTCGCTTGGTCGAAGCCAAAGGCATCGAACTAAAGCCGCATGGCAAAGATCGGATCGGGCGTTGTCCGTTCCATGACGACAAAACGCCGAGCCTGGTGGTGACACCGGACGCGAACCTGTGGCACTGCTTAGGCGCGTGCAATATCGGCGGCAGCGTGATTGATTGGGTGATGAAGGTCGAGGGCATCAGCTTCCGCCATGCGGTCGAATGGCTGCGTGAACAACACGACGTCAGTACGCCGATCAACGGCCCGCTCCCGAAAAAAAGTTCGACCAAACAATTGCCGTCACCGTTATCCGCCGACGCGGATAACCAAACATTGCTACAGCAAGTGGTGGCGTTTTATCACGAGACCTTGAAGCAAGCGCCGGAAGTCTTGGCCTATCTCGATAAGCGCGGCTTAAATCACCCTGAATTAATCAGCACGTTTAAATTGGGGTATGCCAACCGCACGTTGTCGTATCGTTTGCCGATCAAACTGGTCAAAGCCGGTGCGCATATCCGTGGTGTGTTGCAACAATTGGGCGTTATGCGTGAATCAGGCCACGAACATTTAAACGGTTCATTGGTGGTGCCGCTGTACAACGAGCGTGGCGACATCGTGCAAATGTATGGCCGCAAAATAACGGATAACTTGCGTGCTGGCACACCGAAACATTTATATCTGCCCGGCGATCATGCGGGCATTTTTAATGCGGCGTGTTTAACCGCCAGTGACGAAGTTATCGTGTGCGAAGCGCTGATCGATGCACTGACGTTCTGGGTACACGGTTTTAGAAACGTGACATCAGCGTACGGAGTTAATGGCTTTACCGACGACATGTTGGCCGCGTTCAAAGCACACAAAATCAAACGCGTGTTGATTGCATTTGATCGTGATGATGCCGGTGACAAAGGCGCGGCGGAATTGGCCAAGAAATTGGTCGCGATGGGTGTTGAATGTTACCGCGTCAACTTCCCGAAAGGCATGGATGCCAATGAGTTCGCGTTGCAAGTACAACCGGCACAGAAAAGTTTAAGTCTGGTGCTGCGTAAAGCGGAGTGGATGGGGGCTGCACAGAGGGGAGTGACAGCCGAGAAAAAAACGGATCACGATAACAATGACCATGCTGCAATCGAAACTGCACCAGAAACGAATGTTAAGCCCATTGCGCCATCGTCAAACGATACCGAAACCATTATCGCTTTAGCCGCGCAATTATCGGAGCCGTCTGCTTCACCGATGCCGGAGCAACATGCCACTGACATTGATGCCACCGTGACTGAAAACGAAGTGCAGGTGAATTTGGGCGAGCGCCGTTATCGCGTGCGTGGCCTGGCCAAAGCCAGCAGTTACGATGTACTCAAGATCAATCTGATGGTCAGCAGCGGCGAACGCTTCCATGTTGACACGCTGGATATGTACAGCGCCAAAGCACGGAACCATTACATCACGCAGGCGGGCATTGAACTCGGCGTTAACAACGATGTGCTGAAAACGGATTTAGGCAAATTGCTGCGCAAACTCGAAGAACTGCAAGAGCAGCGCCTGCAACAAACGCTGGCCCCACAAAAGCCCACCGTCACCATTGATGACGAGCAACGCGCGGCGGCACTCGATCTATTGCGCGCGCCTGACTTACTGCAACGTGTACTGCGCGACTTACACACCTGCGGTGTTATTGGCGAGGACACCAACAAACTGACGGCGTATTTATCGTGCGTGTCACGCAAGTTAAGTAAACCGCTGGCGATCATCATCCAGTCGAGCAGTGCCGCCGGCAAGTCATCCTTGCTTGATGCCGTGTTGAGTCTTATGCCCGATGAAGAACGCGTGCAATACAGCGCGATGACGGGTCAATCGTTGTTTTACATGGGCGAGACCAATCTCAAACACAAGATATTGGCGATTGCCGAAGAAGAAGGCGCGCACCGCGCCGCCTATGCGTTAAAGCTGTTGCAATCGGATGGCGGATTGACGATTGCGAGCACGGGCAAAGATCCGGTCAGCGGCAACTTGATCACGCAGGAATACCGCGTCGAAGGCCCGGTGATGATCGCACTGACGACAACCGCCATCGAGATCGACGAAGAATTGTTGAACCGCTGTGTTGTATTAACGGTGAACGAAACGCGCGAACAAACGCGCGCCATTCATGCACTGCAACGCAAACGGCAAACGCTGGACGGTTTATTGATGGATGCTGAGCGCCAAGACTTAATCACGCTGCATCGCAATGCACAGCGCTTGCTAAAGCCCTTGGCGGTGGTCAATCCGTTTGCGGAGCAACTGACGTTCCTTGACTCACAAACGCGCACGCGGCGCGATCACATGAAGTATTTGACGTTGATCCAGTCGATTGCCTTGCTGCATCAATATCAACGTCCCATCAAGCAAGCACAGCACAAAGGCAAAACGCTGGATTACATCGAAGTAGCACTGGATGACATTGTATTGGCCAATCAATTGGCGCATGAAGTCTTAGGTCGCACACTCGATGAATTGCCACCACAGACACGCAAGTTATTGCACTTGATCGATGAAATGGTGGTTGAACGCTGCACCGAGCAGGTGATGAAAGTCAGTGACTTCCGTTTTAGCCGCCGTGAATTGCGCGATCACACCCACTGGAGCGAAACCCAATTGCGCGTGCATCTGGAACGTTTGCTGCAAATGGAATACGTGCTCGCGCACCGTGGCACGCGTGGTCAATCCTACGTGTACGAGTTGTTGTGGGATGGCCAAGGCAAAGACGGTGCTGCACATTTACCGGGATTGTTTGATGTGAAGGCGATGTTAAATTCGACTACGACAAAAAGTTCGCGGGGTG
>JAYSCL010000108.1:0-4654 GCA_041914905.1 Enterobacterales bacterium | reverse complement strand
GAAGTTGGCGCAAGACATGGCAACACAGTCACGTGCGCTGCTGTGTCAGTTAAAGTGTGATGCGGCTCAAGCATTATTAAACGCTTTGGATGACACCTACCAACGCGAACTGGCTATGCATGAGCAAACGTTTGTCGGTAATCCTGACATTGTTACGCGTATTGAAAAACAGTTTGTCCAAGCCGCGCCATCTGCCGTGCTCAATTCAACACAAAATGATGTGCGTGACGCGTCAGAAAAAACATCTGTGGTCACCACGTCAGTTATTGCCTCTTCTGTGGTAACTCAGCCGGTTACAACCTCGTCAGTTAGTGAAACGCCTGAGTCAATTGCCGAAGCGATTAAAGACTTGTTGGCGCAAGAGCTTATGTTGAATGTGGCCGATATCGACGATGACATGCAGTTTGTCGATTTAGGTTTGGATTCGATCTACGGTGTAACGTGGGTTCGTAAAGTTAATGAGAAATACGGTCTCACGATTGAGGCAACCAAGGTATACGCGCACCCCACATTGAATCAGTTTGCTCGTTTTGTTCATGCTGAGTACACGCGCTTAGGATTGGCCACATCGTCGGTGGCGGCGCGAGCGCCGGCAACAACGCAAGTGACAGTGTCTGCTCCGGCCTCTGTGCATTTGCCGGTTGCAATGGTGTCGCATTCAAGTCATGTTGATGAGTCAGAAGTCACTGCGACCTTAAAGCGTTTGCTCGCCGCTGAGTTGCATATGGCTGTTGAAGAAGTTGACGAGGATATCCAATTTGTCGATCTGGGGCTGGATTCCATTTATGGCGTAACGTGGATCCGGAAAATCAACGACTGCTATGCCTTGTCACTGGAAGCCGTAAAAGTTTACAGCTACCCCACTTTACGCCAGTTCAGTCAATACGTGGCGGGTGAAATTGTGGCTAAGCGCCAATCATCACCCGTTACGTCAACAACAAAAGCAACTGAAGTCATTGCTCAGAAAGCCGTTGCTTCTACCGTGAGCACAACGCCATTAGTCTTTCATGAAAGCGAGCAATCCGTGCTGACTGCTTTGCGCGCTATGCTTGCCGATGAACTGCGTATGACAGTTGATGAGATAGATGAAAATACCCAATTTGTCGATTTGGGATTGGATTCCATTTATGGCGTTACATGGGTTAGAAAAATCAACGACAAATACAAATTGTCGTTGGAAGCCGTGAAGGTATACAGCTATCCCACCTTAAAAACATTCAGTGCTTATGTACTGAGCGAACTGCAGCGCTTAGCGCCGGCTCCGCTGTTAGTGGCTCCTCCCGCTGCGGCGACACAAGTTGTCATGCCGACTACGGTGTTGTCGGTTCCCACGATCTCGGCACAATCCAATCGTAAAGCGCTGAAGTCATGGCGACAAAGTGCCACGAAAGTTGCTCGACTTCAGGAAAAAGCAACACGAAAAGCGATTGCGATTATTGGCATGGCGGGCCAGTTCCCACAGGCAGAGGATCTGGATGCCTATTGGCGCAATATCGCAGAGGGTGTCAATTGCGTCAGCGAAATTTCGCCGGATCGTTGGGACATGGCCAGCATCTACAGTGATGGTCCGGTAACGGCGGGCAAGAGCAATTGCAAATGGATGGGCGCATTATCAACTTATGATCAGTTTGATCCGCTGTTTTTTAATATCGCGCCGAGCGAAGCAGAAAGCATGGACCCGCAACAGCGTCTGTTTTTGCAGTCTGCCTGGCATGCGATCGAAAGTGCAGGATTGAATCCCAAATCGTTGTCGGGTTCTCGTTGTGGTGTATTTGTCGGCTGCTCAACTGGCGACTATCACAGTTTGGTACCAGATCAACAAACCAGCGCACAATCATTTACGGGCAGCGCTATTTCAATTTTAGCGGCGCGCGTTTCGTATTTTCTGAATTTGCAAGGGCCGTGTATATCCATTGATACCGCCTGCTCCTCATCATTGGTGGCGATTGCGTCAGCCTGCGATAGCTTGAGCAATGGCAACAGTGATCTGGCTTTGGCGGGCGGTGTTTATGTGATGGCAACGCCTACGTTACACATTCAATCTTCGCAAGCTGGCATGTTGTCAACCGATGGCCGTTGTTTCGCTTTTGATCAGCGCGCTAACGGATTTGTACCAGGTGAAGGTGTTGGCGTGGTGATGCTGAAACGTTTGACCGATGCACAACGTGATCACGATACAATTCACGGTCTTATTCATGGTTGGGGCATCAATCAAGATGGCAAAACCAATGGCATTACGGCGCCGAATCCGGAATCACAAACACGTCTGGAACAATACGTTTACGACACCTTCCAGATCAATCCTGCCGATATTCAGCTTGTCGAAACGCATGGTACCGGAACCAAGCTGGGTGATCCGATTGAGATCACGGGATTAAAAGAGGCGTTCCGTCCCTATACCGAACAACGTCATTTCTGTGCGTTAGGTTCGGTCAAAAGTAATATTGGGCATTGTGTAACGGCTGCTGGTGTTGCCAGTGTGATCAAAGTGGCGATGGCCTTGCAGCACAAACAGCTACCGCCGACGATCAATTTTGAACAATTGAACGAACACATTGATTTGTCGCAAAGTCCATTTTATGTCAACACCCGCTTGCAGGAATGGAAGGTGGGAACAAATCAATCACGAATGGCGGCGGTGAGTTCGTTTGGGTTTAGCGGCACCAATGCTCATCTGGTTATGGGCGAATATGTGGCGGCTGAACCGCGTGTGGTGGACGTCAAGATTGTGAAACAAGACGGCCAAGTGATGGTGCCGTTGTCAGCGCGGACAGAAGAGCAACTGCAACAGAAAGCGACACAGTTGCTGGCTTACTTACAGCAACATCGACAAACGCTGAAAGTAGAAGAGGTGGCGTACACCTTGCAAATTGGACGCGAGCCAATGGTTGAGCGCTTAGGGCTGTTGGCGGCGTCCGTTGAACAATTGATTGAAAAGCTTTCGCTGTATGTGCAACGCGGGGCTTCGATCAGCAATGGGATCTATCGTGGTAACACCTTGCATGGCAAAGAAAGTCTGAAGCTGATCAATCAAGACTCGGATATTCAAGACTCCGTGATCGAAAAACTGATAGGCAATCGTAAACTTGCACGCCTGCTCGATTTGTGGACCAAAGGTTTAGAGTTTGACTGGCATGTTCTTTACGCTAAGGAGAAACCCAAACGCGTACGATTGCCCTTGTATCCGTTTGCCAAAGAGCGTTACTGGCTGGCTGATGGTGCGGCGGTGCAAACGTCCCGCAAACAGGGAATTGTCCGTGATGTTTTGCATCCACTTGTGCATGCCAATACCTCGAATTTCATGCAGCAATCGTTCGTGGCTACCTTCGATGGCAATGAAGAGTTTCTGAATGATCATCAGTTGCGTTTAGCCAGCGGTGAATGGCGAAAGGTGTTACCCGGCGTTGCTTATCTCGAAATGGCCAATGCGGCTTTGCGCCAATCGCAATCGCTGGCTGATAGCAGCATGCTGACAATGGAGTTACACAATACGGCATGGATAAGGCCATTAGTCGTAACTGCACCAACAACAACTGAAATCGTGCTATTTCCGACGACCGATTCAGATGGCGGTGACGTGAATGTTGAATATGAAGTGCATTCAAAAACAGCAAATGGCACGGTGCTGAACTGCCAGGGGCAAGCCAGTTTCGTCCGTCGTCAAGGGGATACCTATATCGATTTGACTCAGCTTCGTTCGCAGATGACAGATAAAGCGCTAACTAAAGAAATGCTTTATCCGACATTCCTTGCGATGGGCTTGCAATATGGTCGCTCTCATCAATGCATCAATACGTTGTTGCGCGGTCAGCAACAAGTATTGGCCGAGTTACGTGTGCCACAAACGCTGCTGGCTTCAACGGCAGCTTATTCTCTGTATCCGGGTTTACTCGATAGTGCTCTGCAAGCCGCAATTGGTCTCAGTGAAAATCCAGACAGCAGCGATGAAAAAGCAACGGTTCCTTTTGTACTGGAAACCTTGCGTGTCTTCGCACCATGTCAACCAGTCATGTATGCATGGGTGAGACCGTCAGCACTGACATCTTCGGGTCGATCATTGCACAAAATTGATATTGATCTGTGCGAAGAAAGCGGTCGCATCTGTGTTCAGCTTCATGGCTTGGTCATGCGTGAAATTGCTGCGGCGGGTGAATCACCCGCGACAAAGCTGGAATCCGAATTTGATGATGAATTTTATCAACGTGTTATCGACGATATTTTGCAGAAAGAATTGTCGATCGATGAAGCCGTGGCGTTGGGATGAGTGCATAAATGAAAAGTTTAAAAGCGATTTATCAGGGATTGTTAAGCGGCAAACTGACGCGTGCGCAAGCACTTGAACAGATCAAACAACTAAAGCACGCAGCTGACATCAATCAGAGTAACGACGGTGAACAGGCTTTGTTGCTAATCGAACCCACATGGCGTCAACCCGATGCTCAGGTGAGTGTCGAACGACCGCTGATACATCATGTTTTGTTGACCGGGCGCAGTGAGTGGGACGTTGAAGAGGTTGCGCGTGGAATTCCCTCCGCCTTTTTGAAGTCATTTGCAGAGCGTGAACAGACCACGCCCGCCACCGACTTCACGCGACAAGCACTAAACGTGGTGACGCAAGTGCAGGCATTGCTGCAAAGCAAACCGAGTCAAGCGA
>JAYSCL010000107.1:0-4658 GCA_041914905.1 Enterobacterales bacterium | reverse complement strand
ATTGGCAATTCGGTGCAACCGTCAGCAATGCGAGCGACGAATTGTATTTGTTAAACGCCGATAAGACCGCCGGTTTAGCGCGCGGTCGGTCGCTGACGATCAGTTTGGTTTATCACTGAGTAACCGTGTCGACCACTCAACCCAATGTTTGGAAAGACTCGACGAAAACGGCTTGCCGGAGCGTGCGAAGCTAGCACCACAAACGCGTGTTGGCGTTATTGGGTGATCAGCACACGCTGATCACCGATGTCGTCTGCATCCACAGCTTTAATGAATGGCGCCCATTCACCACAGTAAGATGCCGTTTTTTTGGCAAAATTAACTGGGGGCCTTTTTGTTCGCCTATACTCTGCTCAGCGTACAAGAGCGCTGCACCCCATGAATCTGATCACCAATCATTTAGGAATTCGACAGAAACTGCTCATCGCATTTCTGGCCGTTGTGTTGACGGTTCTGATGATCTCCTACGTCGCATTTTTCTTACGCAGCCAGACTCTTCTACGTAACGAAGTCGAGCGCTCACTGCTGGCCAATGCTGAATTGGCGTCAAGCCAGCTTGAAGCGCAGATAAAAGGCTTGGAAAATTCACTCGCACAGATGCTGAGTCGCACCCAGTTGCGCTTGGCTTTGAAGGCATGGATTGGCGGCGAAAAAATCGAAACCACAAAAACCATCAGCCGCATCCTGAACGACGCGCGCAACTCCGTCGATATCATCGAAAACATCGCTGTCTTTGATGTGGACAAACACTATGTTGCTGGCGTGCGCAGCGATATCGATGTATCCCGCCTTGATATCGCGCTGCTGGACTTGGCCAAACGCCGGCGCGGTTATCTTGGCGTGGTGGAACCCGGCACACCGGCGCAGCGCATGATCTTGGGCGGTAGTCTCGATCTCGAAGGACAATCGCTCGGTGTTTTGATGGTCTGGGTCGATATTCGTAGCTTTGACACGTTCAACACGAGTGACCAGATCAGGGCCGCCGGTTTAACCATTTCAGTCGCCGTAAAAGATAACGCCGGTCAGCTCCAAACCATTCTTCCCCTGCGCATGGCAGGGCAAAAACCTCACACACAATTCGACCCGTTTGCCGATCACAAAACCACTTTTGCGTTAACAGAAGGGGTTGATGACACCAACACCAAAGTGTTGGCCGTGCTGTCAGTTTTACGCCCGTATGACTGGGGATTCACGACAACCGTCGATCGCGACAGATTGATGGCACCGGTGCGCGCACAAACTGATTTTTTGTTGCTACTCGCCTCGCTTTGTTTGTTGATCACAGTCGTGGCCACTTTGTTTTTATCGGGCACGATGACACGCCCCATTCTCAATATGACACACGTGGCGGAGCTGATCGCGAGCGGCGATCTACACCGACGCGTTGAACGCATGGGTCGTGACGAATTGGGTCAGCTGGCACGTTCAGTCAATCAAATGGCCGATCGCCTGATCGCGCTGAAAAACGAACTGGAACTGCGCGTAAAACAACAGGAAGTTTATTTGATGCAGCTCAATCAGGAGTTATTCGTAGCCAACGACGAACTGTCGCGTCTATCAACAACCGATGCCCTCACCGGTTTAGCCAATCGCCGCGAGTTCGAAGCCGCACTGATCCGCGAATGGAGCCGATGTCGGCGCGGGCAACACCCCATTGCCTTGCTGGCATTCGATATCGATCACTTTAAGAAACTGAATGATTCGCAAGGTCATGCAGCCGGTGACGAGGCGTTAAAACGTGTCGCGGCGGTGTTGCAGGGTTTTGCGCGCCGCCCAACCGACACCGTCGCACGCACCGGCGGTGAAGAGTTTTTAGTGTTATTGCCTGAAACCACCGCCGACGAAGCCGCCCAGTTTGCCAATAACTTGCGACAAAAGATTCAGGAAGCCGCCATACCGCATCCGGCATCTCCTGTTGCCCCCGGCGTTGTCACCGTCAGTGTCGGCGTTGCCGCGCTGATTCCAACGGAACAAGAAACAACGTATTTGCTGGCCTTGGCTGATAAAGCACTGTACGAAGCCAAAGCCAGCGGTCGCAATTGTGTTGTGACGAGCCAGGACTCGCTCTAAGCGCACCGCGCGCCGCAATGTTTTGATGCTGTCCACCGTCGGCACATTCGGTGAATGAATATCCTAGACCCCGGGTCCGATCTCGTTCGCGTACAAAAAGTCTTCATTTGATTTATCGTTAAAACTGAAAGTCCGCGTAGTAAGATGTCCCTCGGAGAGAGTCGCTTGGCGCGCGGATTTTCATCACAACGCGCGTGTTACACGTTATCTTTTGCGTGCTAATAACAACATGACCACGCTGATAGCACACAGCCCCAGCACACTCGCTTCTAAACCAAATTGACCGCCACTTAACCAAGGCTTGTCGAGCAACAACACCGGTGTTAGCCAGCCTTGACTGTCGTTACCGCTGACACCAAAACCCAATACGCTGCCTTGCACCCAATTCGCGGCGAAATGCAAAGCGATCGGCATTAGCAGACTTTTGCTGCGCCAATACGCGAAACCAAATGCTAACGATGCGATAAAAATATTCACACCAGCCAACACGGCAGTCATGCCGCTCATGCCCGGATTTTGACTGTGCGTCAAAACAAAATACGCTGCGATAAGCAGCTGCGCCGGCCATAAACCTATGCCGGCTATTAAACGCTGAAACATAAAGCCACGAAACAGTAATTCTTCGGCAACCGCGACGGCAAGGCTGACTAACAAGCCCTGCCACAGAAACGTCAATGCCTGATCATTTACCTGAAACTGCACAACACCTAACAGCAGCAACACCAATGCCGGCAGCACCATCAGCAGCGCGCCTAGTAGGAGTCCCTGCCAAAGATCGTGCATCCGTTGCAACGATAAATTTCCCAACACTTGCGACAGCGGTTGTCGGCGCAAACGTTGACAAAGCCACGTGACAACCAAAATCAAAATAGCCTGATGCCACGGCAAGATCTCAAAGGCGGCTTGCTGCGACCACAACAACAATGGAAACAACAATGCGGCCATCAGCAGAAAGAAAAACGCTATCCACCATCCGTTTCGCCATTGCTGCTGCTTATCAAAAAAAACCGAACGAAGCATAACCACACCACCCCACGTCACCTGTCGCGCCATTATCGCGACTCACGTTGAGCAGCGTGCTAAAAAGTGTGTGCAACTGTGTTTCGTACGCGAACGGAACCGTATTCACCACTGACGACGGCAGACTTATTCCAGCGAATTAAGGAGTCTCTGATCAAGTCGAACTGTCATTCCGGAAACGGCTTTATCGTTATCCGGAATCGCTTGCAGGTCGCAGAAACACTGATTCGTTTCCTCCAAGCGATTCCGTGTCTCCGCTTCGCTGCGCACGGAATGACACTTATTCAGAGGGGGCGACGATTGCCAAGCGGCACGCCACCCCCTTAACGGATTTACGCGTTGACACTCAGTTCATGCCGCAATTCTTTGGCGGCTGCCACCATCGCGGTTAGCGCCAGTTCAACTTCTGGCCACGCACGAGTTTTGAGTCCGCAATCGGGATTGACCCACAACCGTTCCGGTGGAATTGTTCGCGCCGCCGCGCGCAACAATGTTTTGATGCTGGCGACCGTCGGCACATTCGGTGAATGAATATCGTAGACACCGGGTCCGATCTCGTTCGGGTACAAAAAGTCTTCAAATGCTTTCAGCAATTTCATTTGCGAACGCGAGGTTTCAATCGTGATCACATCGGCGTCCAGATCGGCAATGGCGGCGATAATCGCGTTGAAATCGGAATAGCACATATGCGTGTGGATCTGAGTTTGATCGGCCACCACGCTACTGACCAAACGAAACGCGGTCGTCGCCCAGTCTAAATAGCGCGCGTGATCGCCGTGACGCAATGGCAAGCCTTCACGAATGGCAGGTTCGTCAATTTGAATAATGCGAATTCCTGCCGCTTGCAGATCGTGCACCTCATCACGCAATGCCAACGCGATCTGTTGCGCTTGTTGTTCACGCGAAATATCCGATCGCACAAACGACCAACACAACATCGTATTGGGTCCGGTCAACATGCCCTTAACCGGTTTGGTCGTTAGCGATTGTGCGTAACGCGCCCACGCCACCGTCATCGGTTTTGGTCGCGACACATCACCGTAGATGATCGGTGGTTTGACACAACGTGAACCGTAGCTCTGCACCCAACCATTGCAGGTAAAGGCAAAGCCCTTTAGTTGTTCACCAAAATATTCGACCATATCATTGCGTTCGGCTTCACCGTGCACGAGCACATCCAGTCCCAAGGTTTCTTGCTGCGCAATATGCTCGGCAATTTGTGCTTGCAAGCCTTGTTCATACGCGTTTTGATCGATCGTTTTGCGTTTATACGCCGCACGCAACTGACGAATCGCCGCCGTCTGCGGAAACGATCCGATGGTGGTTGTTGGCAATAACGGCAATTGTAATTCAGCGCGTTGCAACGCTGCGCGTGCGCTGTAAGACGATGCGCGGCGACTGTCTTTATCACGGATCTGTGCGACACGGGCTTGCACGGATTTGTTGTGCACACGCGCGGATTGGCGGTACTGCTGCTGTGCAATATCACTGGCATCCAGCTCGGCACGAATGGTGTGTTCACCGTCGCGCAAGCCCTGTGCGAGGGTGGCCACTTCGTGCATTTTTTG
>JAYSCL010000106.1:0-4784 GCA_041914905.1 Enterobacterales bacterium | reverse complement strand
GTTGCGGCGACATGGCAGCATTTGCCCAACACGCATTGGCCTGATCTTTTGTTGGCGGTGATCACGCTCGGTATTATTGTGTATTGGCCAAAATTCAAGATCGCCATTCCGGCCTATTTGGTTGCATTGACGCTTGTCACGGTGATCAGTGCTGCATTATCACGGTGGTGGCCGGCGTTCGACGTGGCGACGATTGGCTCTCGATTTTCGTATGTTGTTGACGGCATGGTGTACAACGGTATTCCCACGCATTTGCCGCAACTGCAATGGCCTTGGCACTACGATGAATTGCCGCTAACACTGGCGACACTCAAAACGTTATCCGGACCGGCATTTGCGATTGCGTTATTGGGCGCGATTGAATCGTTATTGTGCGCCGTCGTCAGCGATGGCTTGTCCGGTTATCGTCATCATTCAAACGGTGAATTGGTAGGGCAGGGGCTTGGCAATATTATCGCGCCACTGTTTGGCGGCATTACGGCGACAGCGGCCATCGCGCGGACAGCGGCGAATGTGCGCGCTGGCGCCACATCACCTCTCGCGGCATTTATTCACTCACTGACCGTTTTGTGTGCGTTAGTGCTATTGGCACCGTTGCTCGCGTATATGCCCATGGCGGCGTTGGCCGCCTTGCTCATCATGGTTGCGTGGAATATGTCGGATGCCGCTGAATTTGTGCAGGTTGTGCGCACGGCGCCGCGCGCCGATGTCTTTGTGTTGTTGACGTGTTTTGCGTTGACGGTAGTGTTTGATATGGTGATTGCCGTTGAGATCGGTGTCGTGTTGGCAGCGTTACTTTTTATCAAACGCATGGCCGAATTGTCCGAAACCACCGTCAGCACGCGCGACTATTGTCAGCTGCATGGCCCGGTGCCCGATCACGTTGTGATTTACGATATTCGCGGCCCCTTGTTTTTTGGGGCCGCCGAAAAAGCCATGCAGGCCTTGTGGCGCGTTGATCATGGCATTAAACACGTTGTGTTCAATTTGGAAGAGGTGCCCATGATGGATCTGTCCGGCATCGTCGCGTTGCGCACAACGATGATGAATTTGGACAAACATCAAGTACAAGTGTCGTTATGCGGCGTCAATGATCGAATCGCGCAAAAATTACGCAAGGCACAGATCGATCAATTACCGAACGTGACGCATTGTCATACGATTGCCGAGGCGCTGGCGTTGCCGCTTGATTCAAAGACGTGACAGCGATCAGCCTTTCCATTCACTCGCGACAAAACACACACCGGTGCCACCGAGACCGCAATAGCCATTCGGGTTTTTCGCCAAATATTGCTGGTGATAATTTTCGGCAAAATAGAATTCTGGCGCGTCGAGTATTTCGGTCGTGATCGCGTTTAAGCCTTTGGCGCGCAGCAAGGCGCCGTAAGCGTGGCGTGCATGCAAGGCCAGGCGCTTTTGTTCGCCATTAAAACAATAAATACCGCTGCGGTATTGCGTGCCAACGTCGTTGCCTTGACGCATACCTTGCGTTGGATCGTGCGCTTCCCAAAATACTTTCAGTAAATCTTCATAACGGATCTGAGCGGGATCAAACCACACTCGCACCACCTCATTGTGGCCAGTTTGTGCCGAACACACTTCTTCATAAGTTGGATGTGGCGTAAAACCGCCGGCATAACCAACGGCGGTCAATTCGACGCCGGGCAGCGACCAAAAGCGTTTTTCCGCGCCCCAGAAACAACCTAAACCAAACATCGCCGACTGCCAGTGTGCGTCATAAGGCCCTTCCAAAGTGCGGCCATTCAGAAAATGCGGTTCCAAAACCCAGGCGCGTTGTGCGCGGCCGGGCAGTGCCTGTTCGGCGTCCGGCATCGTGATTTTGCGTTGTGACCACAGCATCGTGTTACCCTCGATAAAACTGGTGTTGAATACGATCAATGCGCGCTTGCAGATTGGCGATGGGCAGCAAACCGATGCTGCGATCGACCAGTTCACCGTGCGCAAAAAAGCACAGTGTCGGCAAGCTGTGCACATCAAACCGCTGGGCTTCGGCTTCAGCCAGACTCAAGTCGATTTTACCGCAGCGCACGCTATCGACGTTTTGTTGCTGAATTTGTTGCAACACAGTGGCCAATAATCGGCAGGGCATGCACCATTCGGCCGTAAACATCACGATCATCAGGCGCTCGGCTGACGCCGCCAACACCTGATGTTCAAAGGTTGCCGGATGGATATCCGGTAGTTCGCGATACGCGTTCATGTGCTCACCGTCCACTGCAACGGCGACAGCTGATAAAAGCGACTCAACAAAGCGTACACATCGGTGTAATGCTGCTGTAAACGCGCTGGATCGCCGAAAAAGTATTCGCTGCACACAGCAAAAAATTCTTCCGGTGAATCGCTGCCATAATCATCAAACGCAAAATCCGCGTCGTCACAATGTTCACAAAAATGTTGCCAGGCATGCTGCATCGTGGTTTGCCATTCCTTGGCCGATATCGTGGTGTGACGCAAGCTTGGCACACCGTTGATCTCACCATCGCTCAGATCAAGTTGGTGCACACACTCATGCACCACCACGTTGTAAGTTGGATCGTCAAATGATGCGGCAATATCGGCCCAGCTCACAATCACCGGACCCTGTTGCCACGCCTCGCCGCTGACGACGTCAAGACCAGAATGCACAATGCCGTATTCGTCTTCTTCTTCGCGCGGGATCAGAAATTCATCTGGGTACACAATAAAACTGTAGAACGGATCATAAAACGATAGCGGCAATTGCACGATTGGCAGTGCCGCAAGGGCGGCAATGGTCAGACGTTGCGCATCGTTAATAACATAGTGATCGGCGGCCAGAATGCTTTTGCGCGCCAAAATCGCGCTGGCTTTCACGTGCAACTGTGTTTGCAGATTCAGCGGCAAACGCCGCAACAGGGCGTGGTCGTTGCACAGGGTTTGCCAGGCAGCGGTGTCGATGGCCACGCGCTGCAAACGCCATCGCTGCCAAAACGAATGCCAACGCTGCATCAGCGTGCTCGCAAGGGCGGCCGCTTGTTACACTGACGGCTCAGGCGCTCTGCGCTAATCAAAAGGGTTTGTGTCGGCATGTCTTTGCTGTCCGCAGCGGCGATTTCACGCGCCACATTATTTGAACGCCTCGCCAGCCCGTCATTGACAACCCCGTCGTTAACGGTGATCGCCGCAAACCGACGTCTGGTTCGCGATGGCGTCTGGCGTTACGGATTATGGCAGCAATCGCGTGGCTTGTCGGTGTGGCCAACGCCGGCGATCATGACCTTTGACGATTATTTGCAGCAGCTATGGCAGCAACAACTGTTGACCGATCACGCTGAACACTGGCCGCAGCCGGCGCGTATTTTGGCGGCGTTGGATCGACGCCGTCTGTGGCAGCAAATCATTGCGCAGCAAGAAGGTGAGCGGGCCTTGCTGCGTTTATCGGAAACCGCGCGACTTGCGGCCGAAGCGTTTGAACTCGAAATCGAATTTGATCTGCCAGCGGCCGCGCATGCCGGCGACGATGTGTTGCGCTATCGTAGCTGGCGACAACGCTTTGTCGAATCGTGTCGTCAAAAAAGTTGGCAAACGCCGGCGCAGTGGCGCGCACATTGTTTGCGCGCGATCGATACCAGTGGCGTTCTCACAAACGCGACCATCGTGTTGCTGGGCTTTGATGATGTGTCGCCAAGCCTGCAGCGTTTTTGTGAACAGGTGCGTGCGCACGGCGGCCAACTGCATTACGTTGTCGAAGCACAGGTCGCGTCGCGTGAATGGCGTTTGTCATTTGCCGATCGCAATGACGAAATGCAGCACGCGGTTGTATGGGCCGTGCAACAAGCCGATGCCGGGCGTCGAGTTGCATTGGTGATGCCGGATTTAACGGCGCGTCGCCACGATATCGATCGTGTTTTACGTCGCATCATTCATCCCGACGCCGCACAAACATTTTCCGTTGTGCACAAGGGGCGTTACAACATCTCGGCCGGCGGCAGCTTGCTGGAACAGGCGATGGTGCAAACGGCATTGCTGCTATTGCGCTTGATGGCCAGTGCGTCGCGCGATTGGTCGCTCAGCGATATCAGTCAGCTGTTGCACAGTCCTTTTGTCGGGGATTACGCGCGTGATGCTGCGCAGCGCGCTCGTCTCGATGCCAAGTGGCGCGCCATTGGCAATGAACAATGGCGCGCGAGCAAAGTGATCCAACAATTCGACGTTTGGGGTTTATCGGCGTTGCACGCGCATTGCGTGGCGGCGCGCAGTGTGGCAGCCGATTGGCCGCACAAAACCTTGCCGTCGCAGTGGGCCGAAGGGTTTCAGCTTTTGCTGCAGCAGGTCGGCTGGCCAGGAACGCGCACGCTCGACAGCGTGGCGTGGCAATTGGTCAATCGTTTTGAAGAAGTGTTGCTGGATATGGCCGCGCTAGATGATGTGTGCGGCAAGACGGATGCCAACGAAGCACTGCATCTGTTGCAGCAATTGTGCAGTGAAATCATTTTTCAGCCGCAAGCCAATGCACAAGCGCCGATTCAAGTGCTCGGCATGCTTGAAGTCAGCGGCCAAGTGTTTGACGCGATCTGGGTTATGCACATGGCCGACGAACAACTGCCGGCGGCACCGAAACCGAATCCGTTTATTGCGATGTCGTTGCAAAAAAAATTCGGTCTGCCACGTTCGTCGATCGAACGTGAATGGGAATATGTGCAACGCTGGCAACACAGCATGCGGTTCAGCACACCGCACTTGATCTGGAGCTGCGCCGAGCGCGATGGTGACACCACGTTACGCGCAAGCGCATTGATCAACTC
>JAYSCL010000105.1:0-5151 GCA_041914905.1 Enterobacterales bacterium | reverse complement strand
TCAGTTGTCAGTTGTCAGTTGTCAGTTGTCAGTTGTCAGTTGTCAGTTGTCAGAAAGGAAAAATGAATTAGATTCTACTGGCAACTGAATACTGGCAACTGCATTACTTCGTCAACGCCACACCGCGACCAGCGCCGCGATGGTGACGCATGATGCGATTCACCTCCGGCATCGCGCGCAAGCGACGCATGATATTGGCCAAATGCAAACGACCACGCACTTGCACCATAAACACAATCGTGTTGTAGCTGCCATCGCGTGGATCAATTTCGACGTTGGCGATATTGGCTTCTTCGTCAGCAATGGTCGCGGTCAGTTTGGCAAGCACACCGCGTTGATTGACGACATCGACTTCCAGTTCCACCGAGAATTCGCCTTTGACGTCTTTGTCCCATGTTAAAGGTACCGAACGTTCAGGCTGACGAATAAACTCCGCCGTATGTGGGCAGCTGTGCACATGCACGGCGATGCCACGACCGGCTTGCAGAATACCCACGATCGGATCGCCCGGAATCGGGCAACAGCAACGTGCATACGTGACCAAAAGACCTTCGGTGCCACGAATGGCCATGGGTTTCAAACCGGTTTCGGCGTCGCCTTCTTCTTTCTTGATCACGCGGCGATCCGGATCGAGGCGATGCACAACCGTCACCGCCGCAATGGCGCCAATACCGATATCCGCCAACAAATCTTCAAACGCTTTGTGTTTGGTTTCGTGTGCGACACGACGTTGTTCAGCCTCGGCAAAGTCAGACAATTTTTTATTGCCCAACGCTTTTTCGAGCAAACGCCGGCCCATCGCGACCGAATCATCTCGGCGTTGATTTTTCAAAAAGTGACGAATATTGGCGCGCGCTTTTCCGCTGACAACGAAATTGAGCCACGTCGGGTTCGGGCGTGCGCCGGGTGCAGTGATGATTTCAACGGTCTGGCCGTTACGCAGCGGTGTTGATAGCGGCGCCAGTTGGCGATCGATTTTGGCAGCAATACAGGCATTGCCAACGTCAGTGTGAATCGCATACGCAAAATCAACGGGGGTCGCCCAAGCCGGCAATTCCAGAATATTGCCGTTGGGTGTAAACACATACACTTCGTCAGGAAACAAATCGAATTTGACGTTTTCAACAAACTCTAAAGAATCACCCGCGCTTTGCTGAAATTCGATCACCGAACGCAGCCATTCTTTGGCGCGTGTTTCAACCGGATTGGGCGTATTCGATTTGTAACGCCAGTGTGCGGCAACACCGTGATTGGCGACGGAGTCCATTGCCTCGGTGCGGATCTGCACTTCGATGTGCAGGCCATGCGGCCCTTTCAACACGGTGTGCAGCGATTGATAACCATTGGTTTTTGGAATCGCGATATAGTCTTTGAATCGGCCCGGCACCGGTTTATACAGCGTGTGAATTTGGCCCAACGTGCGATAACAATTGTCTTCACTATCCGTGACAATCCGAAAACCGTAAATGTCCATGACCTCGGCGAAACTGCCCACGCGTGTACGCATTTTTTCGTAAATGGAATACAACGATTTTTCGCGACCAATCACGGTGCACGCGATATCGGCTTTTTTCAACCGACCTTCAATTGCCTGCGCAATGCCACTGACAATTTCTTTGCGATTGCCGCGCGCTTTTTTCACCGAATTGCGCAGCACTTTATAACGATAAGGATAGAGCGCCGCAAACCCCAAATCTTCAAGTTCGGACTTGATTTGGTAGATGCCAAGACGATTGGCGATGGGGGCATAAATATCAATCGTTTCTTGCGCAATGCGGCGACGTTTGGCCGGCAACAGCGCGCCCAACGTGCGCATATTGTGCAAGCGATCAGCGAGTTTGATCAGGATGACGCGAATATCACGCGTCATCGCCATCATCATTTTGCGGAAATTTTCGGCCTGCTGTTCGGCCTTGCTGCCGAAGTTGATTTGCGTCAGCTTCGACACGCCTTCGACGAGTTCAGCCACTTGCAGACCAAACTCGGCCTGCAGTTCGTCTTTGCTGACGCCACAATCTTCCATCACATCGTGCATCAACGCCGCCATCAGGCTTTGGGCGTCCATGCGCAATTCGGCCAAAATGCCGGCTACTGCGACGGGATGAGTGATGTAGGGTTCGCCCGAACTGCGCGTTTGCTCGCCATGGGCGTCGCGCGCCAAGACATACGCCTTGGCGACTTGATCGATTTGTTCGGGATCGAGGTAGCTGAGTTGCGGGCGCAGACTGTCAAATAACTGCATATCGCCTTGCGCCATCACATTCCTCGGAAGCTGGACAATTAATCCAGATTGAAGTCTTGTGGTTCTTCAATCGGAGCCGGCGTGGCCGCCAACGCGGCTTGTTGCAGACGTTTTTCTTCTTCTTCAACAAATTTGGCGTCAACTTGGCCAGATTCAATTTCACGCAGCGCGATCACGGTCGGTTTGTCATTATCCCACTCGACTTTGGCATCTTTGCCACCAGTGGCGATTTGACGGGCGCGCTTGGCGGCCAACAAGACCAGATCAAAGCGGTTGCCGACTTTTTCGACGGCATCTTGCACGGTTACGCGAGCCATATGAGACCTCTACACTGCACCAAAACCACAAAAGGGGCCGGATTCTACTGAAATCCGCCTATAAAATATACCTGAAACTGGCGCTTTTGCCGCCGACACGGTCATGGTAGGGCGGGCTTCAGCCCGCCGTGGCGGCCTAAAGTCCGCCCTACACTCAATTCAACAGCGCCTGCAGCCGCGCGCTCTGGCGCTCACTTTGCACCGCTGTTCGAGTGCGTTCGGCGACAAAAATGGCCTGCAGATCGCGTTTGGCGGTGTCCAAATCGTCATTGACGACGATGTAGTCATATTCCAGGCAATGCGACATTTCGTCATGGGCGGCTTTCAGGCGTTTTTGAATCACCTCTTCGGCATCTTGACCGCGACCGCGCAGGCGTTTTTCGAGTGCTTCTTTTGAGGGCGGCAGAATAAAGATGCTGATGCACTCCGGCATCAAGCGGCGAATTTGCTGCGCACCTTGCCAATCAATTTCGAGGATCACGTCGGTGCCACGTTTGAGTGTGGCCAGCACAAATTCTTGTGACGTGCCGTAATAATTACCGTGCACCAGCGCATGTTCAAAAAACGCCGCGCGCAGCAACATCGCTTCAAACTCAGCGACCGGCACAAAATGATAATGCACGCCATTTTGTTCGCCCGGACGCGGTGCGCGTGTGGTGTGCGACACCGACAACTGCACCTCGGACAAGCTGCTGATCAACCAATTCACCAGTGTGGTTTTGCCGGTTCCTGACGCGGCAGACACCACAAATAAACGACCTGAAGGTGTAGTCATGTTGGGCTACTCGTTATTCAATATTTTGCACTTGTTCGCGCATTTGCTCGATCAGCACTTTTAACGCGACCGAACAATTGGTGGTCACCGTATTCACTGATTTCGAACCGAGCGTGTTCGCTTCACGGTGAAGCTCTTGCACCAGAAAATCGAGACGACGACCAATGCTGCCGCCTTCTTTTAACAAACGGCGAATTTCTTGCACATGGGTCGTTAAACGATCGAGTTCTTCGGCCGTGTCGATGCGCTGCGCAAACATGACCATTTCTTGTTCGAGGCGTTGTGGATCTAATTCCACTTTCGCTTCAACAAATCGGTTCAGCAATTTTTCGCGCTGCTTCTCCTGCACTTCCGGCATCACCGTGCGCGCTTTGGCCACTTCTTGCTCAATGCCGTCAAGACGTTCACGCAGCAATTGCGTCAACGCATCGCCTTCTCGGCGACGCATCGCGATCAAGTCGGTGACTGCCGCTTCAAATGCTTTGGTCGCGGCAGCTTCCAATACTTCGGGCTCGACATCATGAGCGAGCAACACACCGGGCCAGCGCAAAATTTCCGCATGTGACAAGGATGCGCCGGTCACGCCCATTGCATTCAAGCGTGACGACACCTGTTGCAATTGTTCAATCAGCGCGTCATTGGTTGCCAGCGTTTGATTGGCGATTGCCGGTTCAAAACGCAATGAACAATCCAATTTACCGCGCGTCAATTTCTGCCGGAGTACATCGCGCAGTGCCGGCTCAATGGCGCGCAAGGTTTCAGGCAAGCGAAACGTCGGCTCCAAGAAACGCTGGTTAACCGAACGGATCTCCCAGCTGAAGGTTCCGATATCGGAACGCAATTCACGACGCGCAAACGCCGTCATACTACAAATCATGCGACACTCCACAAACGGGCGCCATCGGAAAACAGGCTCGACGGCGGCTGAGTCGTAAGTGTATCAGGCTTTGTGATGACTACATTTATGACGACTGCCTTTGTGAAGACTGCCGATCGCTACAGGAACTGACGCTATAATGCCGGCCCGCGTTCCCGAGACACACCACTATGCGCCCCAGTTCCCGCACCCCAAATCAGCTGCGTCCCTACACGATCACCCGCCATTACACACGTCATGCCGAAGGTTCGGTGTTGGTCGAATGCGGCGACACCAAAGTGATTTGCAATGCCAGCGTCATTGAAGGTGTGCCGAAATTTTTAAAAGGTAAAAATCAGGGCTGGTTGACCGCGGAATACGGCATGCTGCCACGCGCAACGCACGATCGCAGCGATCGCGAAGCGGCACGCGGCAAACAAGGTGGCCGCACGCTCGAAATTCAACGCTTAATTGGTCGTGCGCTGCGCGCCGCCGTTGATATGAATCAATTGGGTGAATACACGATCACGCTCGACTGCGACGTGATTCAAGCCGATGGCGGCACGCGTTGCGCGTCAATCACGGGCGCTTGCGTCGCACTGCACGATGCGATTCAACATATGCGCAAAAACAGCATGATCAAAGGCAATCCTTTCAAGTTTTTTGTATCAGCGATCAGCGTCGGCATTTATAAAGGTGTACCGGTACTCGATCTGGATTATGCCGAAGATTCCAATTGCGAAACCGACATGAATATCGTGATGACGGAAGCCGGCGGCTTTATCGAAGTGCAAGGTACCGCCGAAGGCGAAGCCTTTAATAGCGAACAATTAAACGAACTGCTCGGCCTCGGCAAACAAGGCTGCCGTGAATTGTTTGATCTGCAGCGCAGCAGTATTGCGTAGGACAGTTGTCAGTTGTCAGTTGTCAGTTGTCAGTTGTCAGTTGTCAGTTGTCAGTT
>JAYSCL010000104.1:0-5320 GCA_041914905.1 Enterobacterales bacterium | reverse complement strand
GGTGAAGCCAAAGGCTGTGAGTTCTATTACGACTATCCGTATTTATACCGTGACAGCGACGATCAATTTCATCTGGTGTACAGCTGGAATAAGAGTTTTATCAAACACGTGACGTTTAATCGCGCCTGGGTGGAGCAAGCCAAATGATGTTCAGCGCACTGTTGTTCTGGTGGGTTCCGGTTGGCTTGTTGGGTTTGCTGTTTGAACGCAAGCCTAAAAAAGTACAGTGGTCAGTTACCGCTGTGATATTTGCCTTGGGTTTTGTCCCGCTTGGGCCGTTACTGTTGCTGCAACATTGGATGAGTTTTGCTGGTCATTTATCGGTGACGGCGATCGTGTGGGTCGCGTGGCGATTCTGGCAGCGGCAACCGTTGGGCTCGCGTTCAGACCGTCTCTCGGTAACGGTGCTGACGACGGGTGTTTTGTTGTTTTATACGCTGGCGTTAGGTTTTAGTTTGTTCGATCCGTATCGCTTCGGTTTTAGCCAACCGATAATTCCGATTGCGCTGATCGTCAGTGTGGGTTTATTCGCGTTGTGGCGCCGGTATCGTGTGTTGCCCGTAATGCTGATGCTGGCGCTGTTGGCCTACGCGTTCAAGCTATTGCCATCGGACAATGTTTGGGATTATGTGCTCGATCCGATTGTGCTGATTATGTTGATCGTGCAAACCATTCGTTTATGGTTACGTAAGGCGTAGAGGTCGCCTATTTGAAGTACGATGTAAATTTTGTCGTCCCCGTGTGAACGGAAACTCTGTGACATTGAAGTCGCTGAATATCTGCTCTGAAATACGGTCACTGAAACGACTTCCCCTCACCCCGACCCTCTCCCCGCATACGCGAGGAGAGGGAGTTAAACCCCTTCTCCCTTCAAGGGAGAAGGTTGGGATAAGGGATGGTCTGAGATGCAAACGGTTACGGAACTGCCATTTTTATTTTCACCTGAGTGCGAATAAAAGAGGCGAAAATATCATTCGCAAGGCAAAGGTTAATTTGTTTGCCGGCGATTCTGATAAAACTGATAGCGTGCGGTTTCGTATTGCGCCCGTGTTATGTCCGCCATTTTCTTGAACACATCCGGGTATTCTTGGCTGACATCTTGTTCGGGTTTGTCACTCAGCAATTTGTGCAATGAAGCATTGCTGCCATCTTCATTCATTTTCACCAGGAAATCACGATTAACCATTCCAATCACCGGGAATGTGCCTTCGACCAAAACCAAAAACACACCTTCGCGCTCAGGGGTAATCGTTTGAAAATCGCGGCCCATCGTGGTGTTGACGTAATCAAGGCCGAGCAAGCCAGCGATCGTGGGGGCTAAATCGAGCAGACTGACCGGTTGTTCGATCACGCGCGGTGGCAATAATTTGGGCGCGTAAATAATGCCGGGCACATTGAAACTTTCGAGATCGAGTGCCTTGTGATACGGCGGCAAATGATTTAACTCCGTGGTGCGACTGTTGTGATCGCCGTACATGACAAAAATGGTGTTGTCGAAATAACCACTTTCTTTGGCCATCGCAAAAAATTTGCCGAGATCAAAATCGAGCAAGCGCACGGCGTTGTATTGTGCCGCGCTTTGAAAACCCCATTGTTTCACTTCTTCGTCACTGCGGGGATCCACTTCAAAACCGTCGTTGTTTTTTGGGATCGTGTACGGTTTGTGATTGCCGGCGGTTTGAATGATGGCAAAAAACGGTTTGTCCTTTGGCTGCTGTTTGAATACCTTGTCGGCTTCTTTGAACAGATCCAAATCGGAAATACCCCAGACATCAACATTGGGTGATGTCCAGTGACGTTCTTCCAGCAACGTCATGTCATCGATACTCTGGCGAATCAGTGCACTCATATTGGCCCAATCGGCGCTGCCGCCAATTAAATAATAACGGCTGTAATCGGCAAACTGATTGAGCACAACACGTTGATTGGTAATCGCCGGATTACGTGTCGCCGATTCGCGTCGTGCAATATCGGGTAGGCCGGTAATACTCGCCCAAACCGTTTTGGCGGTGCCCACGACGGGCACATAGAAGTTTTGAAATTTCCACGATTGCGCGGCGATCGCATCGAGGTTCGGGGACGTCGGCAATGGGTTGCCCCAAGCGCCCAGACGACTGGCACCGAGTGATTCCAACATGATAAAGACAACATTAGGGCGCTGCGCTACGTTCAACTTATGTGGTGCGGCGGTGATATGGCGATCAAGATAGTTTTTATCAAAATCATCCTTTTCAACCTGCAACCAATCGCGCATCAAGGGATAAACCTCACGTGCTTTGGCAACGTCGTAATCGTCTTGCGGAATAATGGAGGTGTCCCATAGATTTTGCAGCGGGTTTAAACCAATGGCGCCAACCGCTGCGTTGCCGGTAAAGAACGCTTGATTCCAGCGTAGCGGGATCGGGTCTTGCCAATTGATGTTGCTGTTGCGACCCAAAGTGCCGAAAAAGAACACGACAAAAAACGCGCTGCTGGCCAACACCCAATCGCGTTTGCGTTTGGGTTTGGCGCTCGTGAACAAAGTGCGGTGTTGCCAACGCCACATCAACCAAAACATCAAATTCAATAATAATAACCAGCCAACGATAATTTTGATGATCGGATAACTTTGCCACATCATCTCGGCGCTGATCGCAACCTCTTTGAAATAGCGATAGACCGTCGCGTTGATACGCACGCCAAGATAATCATAATGACCAAAATCGGTGAAATAGATCAGCAAGACAACACTGAGGCTGACGACAAAATACAAGGCCGACAGTCGCCGCATCCAACGTGATTCAGGCCGGCTGAAAGACGGGATCAGCGACAGCAATAATAACGGCAGGCTTAAAAAGATGGCCCAGCGCAAATCAAAACGGGCGCCGATCCAAAACGTTTCGAATAAGGTTGCCGAATCAAATTTGGCCAGTTGATCGGCCGGTGAAAAAAACTGAACAAATGCCACACGCAGCAGTAACAGCAGTAGCCACCACAGGCCAATCAAACCGAATACATAACGGAAGCGGCGCGCTTGCCACCAAGACATGGTGTCTACTCCAGCGGGAAGGGGGCGGAATCTAAGGGTTCCGAAGGGGCGCTAGTTTTGCATCCGGTCTGCTAAAAGCCAATCGTGCCGCTCGGAATCGGTCGACACCAAAGGCCTGAAGTGGTGATTCGGGCAGGTTCAGGCCTACCAATATAAGCAAATGTCTGTCCAAACCGTCTGATCGGATTAGCCATCCATTTCATTTAGACGTCTAAATGAGCTAGACTAGTCCAACGCTGAGTGGCCATCGGTGTGGTGGTCCGGCCAAAATCTTCGAAAACAGGTGCTGGCAATGTCCGAATACCGCATTTTTACCTCTGAATCCGTCTCTGAGGGCCATCCTGACAAAGTGGCCGATCAGCTCTCTGATGCTGTGCTGGACGCGATCATTGCCGACGATCCGCATGCCCGAGTTGCTTGCGAAACATTGGTCAAAACTGGAGTCGCTATTGTCGCCGGTGAGATCACGACCAGCGCTTGGGTCGATCTGGAAGATCTGGTGCGCAAGGTCATTTGCGACATTGGCTACACATCGTCCGATGTCGGTTTTGATGGCAAGACCTGCGGCGTGCTGAATTTGATTGGTAAACAATCGGTCGATATCGCGCAAGGCGTTGACCGCTCGAAACCGGAAGATCAAGGCGCCGGCGATCAAGGGCTGATGTTTGGCTACGCAACGAATGAAACCGAAGCGCTAATGCCTGCGCCGATTCAATACGCGCACCGTTTGGTCGAACGCCAATCGGAAGTGCGCAAATCCAAATTGCTGCCATGGCTGCGTCCTGATGCCAAATCGCAGGTGACGTTTCGTTATGAAAATGGCAAACCGATCGCCGTCGATGCGGTGGTGTTGTCAACGCAACACAATCCCGATGTGCAGTACGCCGATCTCAGAGACGGCGTCATGGAATTGATCATCAAGCAGGTTATTCCGGCGCATTGGATCACCGCCGATACCAAGTTTTATATCAATCCGACGGGTTCATTTGTGATCGGTGGTCCGGTCGGCGATTGCGGTTTAACCGGTCGCAAAATTATTGTCGATTCATATGGTGGTATGGCGCGTCACGGTGGCGGGGCGTTTTCTGGCAAAGATCCGTCAAAAGTGGATCGCTCGGCAGCGTACGCGGGTCGTTATGTGGCCAAAAACATTGTCGCCGCCGGCCTCGCCGATCGCTGCGAATTGCAAGTCTCATATGCGATCGGTGTTGCCGAACCGACCTCCATTTCCGTTAACACATTCGGCACCGCCAAGATCAGCGACGAAAAACTGGTGGCTTTGATTCGTCGTCATTTTGATTTGCGCCCGTATGGCTTAATCAAGCAACTGGATCTGTTGCATCCGATCTATTCACCGACAGCGGCGTATGGCCACTTTGGTCGCACACCGGGCACCGTCACCTACAAAGGTAAAACGCATAACACGTTTACGTGGGAGCGCACCGATAAAGCCGCGGCGTTGAAAGCCGATGCTGGGTTGTAATCGGTGGCGTTGACGACAATCAAATCAACAGGACGTCAGCGTTTTCGCCCAACGTTTAATGTGATTTGGTCAATGTGAGTCACCACAATGGATTACCCCACACTGCTCAATGATATCGCTAACGAAGTGCAGCCGTTTTTAGTGCAAGGCAACGTGGCAGATTATATTCCGGCATTGCAAAAGGTGGCGGGCGATCAATTTGCCATGGCCGTTGCGACGATGGAAGGCGATGTATTTGGCACCGGTCTTTATCAGCAACGCTTTTCGGTGCAAAGCGTCGCCAAATTATTTTCGTTGGCGTTGGTGCTTGGTCGCGATGGTGAAACGTTGTGGCAACGCGTTGGCCGCGAACCGTCGGGTAATCCTTTTAATTCGCTGGTACAACTTGAATACGAACATGGCATTCCGCGCAATCCATTTATCAATGCCGGTGCGCTGGTGGTCGTTGATCGCTTGCTGAGTTTGACGGGCAACAGCTGGATCACGTTGCGTGATTTTTTACGCCGCGAAAGCGGTGCCGACGATTTGGATTTTGATCCGGATGTATTCGAATCGGAAACGCGTTACGGTCATCGCAACGCCGCACTCGCGCATTTTATGGCGAGCTATCACAACCTGCATAATCCGGTGAACGATGTGCTCGCGCACTATTTTTGGCAATGCTCATTAACGATGAGTTGTGCTGAGCTGGCGCGAGCGGCGTTGTTTTTAACGCGTCATGGTATTCGCGCCGACGGCTCACGCTTATTGACGCGCAGTGAAGCCAAACGTATCAACGCCGTCATGATGACGTGCGGCACTTACGATGC
>JAYSCL010000103.1:0-5825 GCA_041914905.1 Enterobacterales bacterium | reverse complement strand
GCGAGCGATTAACAGTAAAATTAAAAATCACGGATAACTCGGGCAACACTGCCGAAAAGACGCAATCCTTGGTCGTACAAAACCCCGGCAGCAACTGCAATATGTATTGAGAAAGCGGTTTATTTGTGAATAACGGCGCCTAGTGCGCCGTTTTTTCTAAAGATGTTCTTATTTAACTACGGCGCAATGTTATTCAGCTATCAATTCTCGCTCGAACCAAATTACCGTTAAAATAAATCCGCCACCATTAATCCTGAGCAGGGCCGTATATATCTAAGCCCAGCACAATGCCACGCTGCCCAATCGCGACAAGTATTTGTGGAGATAAATGCAGCCCCTCATTACCCCCTGCCATAAATAAACCACAAAATAGATCAACTTTGAACTGATTCGCTATTTTCGACCAAATATCCAGATTGTTTGTTAACTGACCAAGTAATTGGTCGATTTGATCTTCAATGTTTTCAGGGGTGCTATCAGCAACACTCAATTGCCACATACCAAACTTGGCTATGCGTTTGTTACCGGTTTTCTTACCAATAAGTGTTTCGCCCATAAATTGAGAATAGGTCGGAGATGCCCCTAGCATTTTGGAAATTTCATCTGGCATCAGGGTGTCGCCAATAATCCGAAGACTCACTGCTGAATGTTCAATTTGCGCCATTCTATATTTTGCCCTCAGATAACAAATTAAACGGCATCGCCTGGCGACGTCCAGGCGGAACGAGCCGCGCGTTTTTGAACGCCTTGAAAGCCATAATTAACCGTGGCATTCGAGTTCGTAGGTTGAGCTGAGCCTTCGAAGCCCAACATCTTTAGCTGGCCTATTCGTTGGGCTTGTCAGCCCAACCCACAGGCTGAGCCGCCGAAGCCCAACGGGATTTAACAGGTTTAATCGTTGGACTTGTCAGAGCTCTATTTTTTCAGGCAATAATTCAAAAACCTGCACTCCACTGCACCATTTTGATTCTAGCGTGGAGTCTTCAAGTGCTGCCAAAACGCCTTGCGCCAATTCGGTTGGATGCATAACGCACCCCTTATTTTTATACAATGTAACAGTTCCATGGGCAAGCTGATTATGGGCAACCTTTAGATTGTAATCTTCGTCTGCATTTCGAGTTTTAATACATGAAGATACACTTTTTGAAAGATGTGAACGGCACTTATGGGGTCGAACTGAATAGATTTCACACGTACCTTTTTCACTCAAGAATGAGCAAGGTTTATTATACTCAACAAACGTTTTACCTAAAGAATATCTGGAACTTTCTTTCAGTTTTTCCATGTAACCTTCCTGCATTTCAGAAGAAAGTGATTTAATATGATTTGCGATATAAAACGCTTCAGGAGGTAAAATCTCAACCCTTAGATTGCAACAATAATTACAACCTCTCTTACATTCAAATGCAATATCTGTTGTTTTTATTCTATGCCGAGTAATTGCATCTGTATTATTTTCAAAGTTGGACGTTAAATGAATAAGTAATTTTTGATTTTTCCCTAACCAAATTTTCCTCTTCATTTCAGAATTACATCTATTAACTAAATTTTCCATTTTCATATTTCCCCAACATAAATTCGACACCAAATTTGGTGCATGTCATTTTTCGCGACTTATAAAACGACTAACAATTTACCCCCCCCTTCAAAATCAATAGGTAACGTCACAAGCGCCTTTGTTATACACCAACTAACACACTACCAATCTGAAAGCCATGTTAACCGAGCTTATTCGCAACGGGGAGTGCATCATTCAATCATCAAGATTTTATGGAGGATTACGTCCTCGCACATCCCTCGTTTTGGAGGAGGCCGTTGGCAAGCATGTGCTAACCTGCAATTTTCGTTTGGAAATTGATCATCGATTATCGAAGCCCGGTGTTACGCCGTCACCGTCCTCCCCTCCGCCCACATCCTTAAAGACGCGATTTGTTCAGCCATCACAACCGATAACGGTTGTGTACTGCTGATCGCGGATTCGAGCATGGTCATGTCGACTGGTTTTTGTTCGCTGTGGGAGCGGTACAGGCCGGCGATGACGACTTGTTCGATTTCGGCGCCGCTGAAACCGTCGCTTAAGTCGGACAGTTTGTGCAGATCAAATGCATCGACATTGCATTTTCGTTTTTGCAAATGAATCGCAAAAATGTCACGGCGCACATTAGCATCCGGTAAATCGACAAAAAAGATTTCGTCGAAGCGGCCTTTGCGGATGAGTTCGGGTGGCAGATCTTCGATGACGTTGGCAGTGGCGACAACGAAGATGGGCGCGCGGCGTTCGGCAAGCCAGGTGAGCAAAGTGCCGAGTATGCGTTTAGAAGTGCCGCCATCACTGTCGTCGGTGGAGATGCCTTTTTCGATTTCATCAACCCACAACACGCAGGGTGCTACGGCTTCGGCAAGTTTGAGCGCTTCGCGTAAATTGCGTTCGGTTTCGCCGTGAAATTTGTTGTAAAGCGCGCCGAAATCCAAACGCAGCAGTGGCAAACCTAACAGTCCGGCGCTGGCTTTGGCGGCCAGACTTTTGCCGCCGCCTTGCACACCGACCAGCAGCACACCTTTTGGTGCATCCAATCCGGGTGGTGGTGTGCCGTTGAAAAACATGGCGCGTTCGTTCAACCATTTTTTGAAATTGTTGAGGCCGCCCACTTCATTAAATTTGGCGGTGTCATAAGCAAACGTGACGACACCGTCCATGTTCAATAATTCGAATTTGGCACGATTGACGTCGGCGAGTTCGTCGTCGCTGATGATGCCATCGTCGTAAATGACATGGCGCACCAATCGGCGCACGTCGTTATGCGTCAACCCCGTTAATAAGCGCGTTAATTTGTCGATGGTTTCACGATTGCTTTGCACACGTGATCGGTGTTCTTGCCCGTATTCGCGTGCTTCGTCTTCGATAATAGTGCGGATCTCGGTGCTCGATGGCAGACTGAGTTCAACGCGTGCGGCCAAACGTTTGAGTTCTTCGGGCAAGTTCATTTCGTGCGACACCAACACAACGGTGCGCGGCAATTGTTCGTGCGTGAGCGCAATTTCTTTTAATAAACGCACGTTGATCGGTTCACTCAAATAGGGATGAAAATCAAACAACACAAACACACCCGGTTGGCGTGTGCTGACAATGTGTTTGAGCACCGCCGCCGGCTCTTGCGCTTCGGTCGGTGTTTGATCAAATGACAGATCGAGTCGTGTTAAACCCCGCGCAACACTCCAGGTAAAAAACGGACGTGGTTGTTTTTTGAGTGCCTCGCGGATCAGATGCAGCGCGCGCTGCTCTTCGCGGGTTTCGAGCACGATTAACGGAATTTGGCAACGAAACAGCAAGGACAAATCGTTGAGGTCTTGAGTATTGGTCATGAACGGACAGGAATGGGGGGAACAAGTGGGGAGGTATTGTAGCGAGTTGGCGTCGCTGGTGTGATTGCATTGTGGGTTTCAGTCATGCATTTGGGCATGGAGAAAGAGACGTCTAGACCACCACCACAAACTGTTTCAGCCACGGCTGCACATCAAACACATCCATTGGAGTATCTCGTGATGAAATACATTCATGCGCCTGTCAATTTGAGAGGCCGGTTTCCGGACCGGCGGCCGGCTTACTTTCTTTGCTCGCGCAAAAGAAAGTAAGCAAAGAAACGCGCCCCTGACGACGCCAGAAACTGTAGCGCGTTTAGCGACACCGGTCCTGCGTTGCTCGTTTGTCGCAGAATTTTTGTGATGGGGCTTCCCAGCCCCACACAAAAACCTCGCCATCCATGGCTTCGGCCTTCCGCTTCGCTGCAGGTTTAACTGCGCCAAACTGCGCTACTCGGGGCGTCGTAAGGGGCCCCATTGCGATAGCCAGTGCCATGCGGCTTTCAAAAACAAAAACACACTTTTTTCGCGCTTTATTTCAAACACCCGTTTGCAATGCCTGCGGCAAGGAATTGGCGTAATACTGCAATACGGCGCGTTCATGTTCGGCGGCGCGGAAAAAGCCGTCGCGTTCGTCGGCTAAATGGCGAATCGTCAACATGTGCAACGCAGCGTCGAATTGGGCTTCTTGAATGGCGGGCGGGATCACGACCGGTAAATGCGCGTGTGCCGCTTTGGCGAGCAGGTGTTGGCATTGCGCTTTGATCGTGAGCGCCGATAGCCAACCGCTGTCGCAATCGAGCAGCACTTTACAGACAAGTGGCACCGGTAGTGCGGGCACCACTTCATCAATGCGTGCCATGAGTTGTTGTGACAATTCGGCGACGGCGACCATGCGCGAATCTTTGTCGAGTTTGGCCAAAATCAGATTGCGCTCTTGGCAATAGGCACGCACGCTGATCGGTGAGCCAAAGACCACACTGGCGTAACCAAAGCGTTGCCAGCGTGATCGCATTGCAAGCCACAATGATTGCGCCACAAATTTGAACGTGGTGCGCAGCGCAAACCAGCCGCTGCGTTTTTCGGCGGATGGATCAAGCGTGCGCAGCAACGTGCGATCTTCCAGCACACGATCGTAATTAATGCCGACTGGCACAAACACGATATCGCGTTCGGCACGCGGGCCAAATCCACGCAACATATAATCGAGAATGCCGAGTTTGGGTTGCTGCAAGCGGCCATCACGCGATAAGCCGCCTTCGGGAAACACGGCTTGGCAAACGCCCTGCTCGGTGGCCATACCAACATAACGTTCGAGCACGCGGCGGTAGAGCGGATCTTTAGAATTGCGCCGCACAAAATAAGCGCCCATTGATCGAATCAATTGTTGCAGTGGCCAGATGCGCGCCCATTCCCCCACCGCATACGACAACGCGGTTTTTTTAGCCGCCAAAAAACCGACCAACACATAATCCATATTGCTGCGGTGATTCATCACAAACACAACGGTGGCCGTGCTGTCGAGGTTCGCGAGTTTGTCGCCATCGTGAAATTTGACGCGCACCGAATACAACATACGCGCAAAACGGCGCGCAATCGCGTAGCCAACGCGGTAATACACATAGGCATTAAACGCCGGCACAATTTCGCGCGCGTATTTGAGCACTTTTTGTTGGACGATTTCGCGAGGCTTGTTTTGCTCGGTCGCGTGCTCGGCAATCGCTTCGAGCACTTTGGGATCGTAGGCCAGACGATCGATCAGCGCTTCGCGCTTGGTTAATTGAAAGGGCCGAATCGAAATATGCAAACGGGTATTCAAACGATCGATCACTTTGTTGACCCGCCGGCGCATCAGCCAACGCATCGACGGCATCAGCAAGCGACTGATCAACATCCAGATGCTGAACACCAGCATCAACAGCAACAACCACACCGGCACTGCCACCGTTTCGGTCATGCTTGGCACATCCCTGATATAAATAGTTGTACGGTGGAGGATAACGGATTTGGGTTGAGGGTTGTGGGTTCGGGTTGCGGGAAAAAAAAGAACCATCCCTCACCCTAGCCCTCTCCCCTGAGGGGCGAGGGAACAAAGACTCCTTCTCCCCTCAGGGGAGAAGGCAGGGATGAGGGATGGTTTTGCCCTTTACCCGCACCCGCAACTCACACTCGCAACCGCCCCATCTCCCCCGACCTGTCGCTTTACGCTTCCGTAAATGTAAACCTTGCGTATAATGCCGCCCGTTTTTACCCCACCCCTTCCATCTACGGATCGGGGGTGGCCTTGCCGGTCAGTTCGAGGCCCTACGCCCACACTGACCAGTGTCAACCAGATAGCCTGTTTGAACTACGCTTTGTAGTCCCACTCAGTGCCCAATCTTGCAACGGGAGAAACGTTATGGCGGTTTTTAATCTGCGCGCCTACGACGACCACGAGCAAATCGTTTTCTGCAGCGATCAAGCCT
>JAYSCL010000102.1:0-5864 GCA_041914905.1 Enterobacterales bacterium | reverse complement strand
GTACCCGCACCGTCATACGTGTAGGTCACACCATCCAAAACCGTCGTGTTGCCCAACGCATCGTACGACGGTGTACTGACGCTCACTTGCCCGCCGGTTGACGTTTGTGATGACGTCAGTCGATCACTAGTGTCGTAGCAATATTCAACGGATTTTGTCTGGGTCGGTGTGGTATCCGTGTACGAGGTACGGTTTCCATTGAGACCCGCGTCGGTGGCACCACAGCTCGTAGTGCCGAATCCGTATGCAAGATCATGCCCTGGAATTTTCGCGTGAGTGAGGCGCCCAACGGCGTCATAAATGTATTCGCTTTGCTCAATCGTTGCACCGTCGGTCAACTGTTCGGCAACGATTCTGCCTGATTGTGATCGTGTGACGTTTTGAGAAATAACTCCGTCTGTGAGGTAGATATTCCGATTGCTTAGCGCGCCTACCGCGGAATATGTCTCGGCCACAGTCGTACCGTTGTGGTAACCAACGGACGTTTGACGGCCAGTAGTCGAGTTGTATGTGGGGTTTGCAAGCGTCACACCATTTCTGCTGAGAGTTTCCACTTTTCCGTCGGCATCGTATGTGTACTCAATAGTCGAATTTGTTGTAGTACTCCCGGGAACTTGCGTAATACTTCGGAGGACCCAACCGTGTTGAGTATCGAATTCGGTTGCGGTTGTAATGCCCCACCAGTCGGTGGCGCTGATGGTTTGTCCCCAAAAATTCATTGTCGACGTTCTGTGGCCACCAGGGAATTCTGAATCGGTTGTGGTTACTGTTCGTGGGTCAGCGATGCCTCCTGTAGTTGGGACGGTTGCGTAATCGATATTGACGGTTCGATCAGCGCTTTCTCCAACTCCCGGGGTGACGGTTGCAATTTTCCGGCCGCGTTGATCGAGCTTTGTGCAGCTCCAGCCTTGCGCATTTGTCTTCGTTGCAATCGTCCTGCCCCAATTGTCATATGCGAAATATGTGACAATTCCGGCTGAGTCGGTCGTGGATTTTAGAAGCCCACCGACAACTACTTTCGCATCAGGTTCACACGTTGGGGAAATGTCGATGGCCCCTTGCAGTGAACCTTCCGGGTAGTACGAAAAACTTGTACCAACCCCACTGGCCGAGGCCGTTGCAGCAGGTAGTTCGCGCCGAATCATTCGCATGAGGCTTCCCTCGACGGTTGGGTCTTCATATTCGACCGTGGTCGAGAGCGAGAGTCCGCCGGGATCCTTCGTGGTTGTTGTGACGGCACCTAACCACGGGGTTGTATAGCCAAACGATACAACCTGGTTTCGGACAGCTTGCGAATAGGGGGAACTTGCGCTGTCAAATACTGTTTTTCGCGTGACTAGACCGTAATCTGCATCGATTGCCGATGCGGGAATGGGTTCCCATTCGGCATTTGCGCCGTTACGCCACCACAAATTTACTGAACCGGCACTAAGTAACTGTCTTTGTTCGATTCGAATTCTTTGCGAACGTTTGTAATTGTCGCGGGTGTCGGCGTTCGACACCTGAATTGTTGACTCAGTGGGTATCAGCGCACTGCCCAAAGCCCAATTCGAGTGCACAAGTCGATCGGCAAGGTAAATCTTGTTTCCGCTCGAGCCAGTGACTTTGATTTGCCACGAACCGTCGGCGGGGAATGTCAATATTCCGGTCGCGCGCTCGGACCAACCATCGTAGGTCACTCCACTTGTTGCTGTGTATGCAGACCATTGCCGACCCACAACCTGATGCGTCGTACCATTCGTTGTGGTGTATGGCACGGTCCATGACGTCGAAAATGATGTGGGCGCTCCACTGAGATTGGGATTGCCGAAAGTCGATGTGCTGAGTTGATGAAGCTCGTTGTCATAGACAGTTTGGGTGTGGGCAGGAACCACGGGACACGTTTCATTGTTGGGAGTCGTTGATCCGTTGGGGAAACATTCGGTTGGCGCAGGGCCATAGGTGTCTGTGGGCCGGAAGAATTGGTCATACACCGTTGTGGATATCAGTCCGGTTGCCGAGTTTCGGACGGACTGAATTGTGTCATTTTCACCCCATACTTGTGTAGCGGTGTAGCCCATGGGAGTGGTGGCGGTCAGCTGTCGCCATGCGCTATCGAATGTCACGGTGTTTACCAGCGCACCTGCATTGTCCTTTACAACGGTACGACCCGAAGTGAAATCGTAGGAGTGGCCGGGAATTTCGCTTTTTGGTGCGGACGAGAGGTGAGGCAATTGAATGCCCTGAATCTTGTTACCGCCTCCAGGCTTCGAATTGATTTCGGTTCCGGTGGTCCACGTTGCAGGCAGCTGGCCCGCGCGAATCAGGTCATTCGTGTATGGACTAATTACTGATTCGATATCGCCGGCTTGATAGACGAATGACGTCTGTTCACTGCCCGGGTTGACAATGCTGACAAGTCGTTTCGAGGTGTCGTAGTACAAGGCGGTAAACGTTGCACTGGACCCAAGGTGCGGGTAGACGATTTTGCACAGATATCCTGTGGGTGGCAGAACTGTGTTTGCTGCGAGCGGACAGGAAACATTCGAATCGCCTTGATATTGGTAGTCAACGACTCGAGTCGCCTGCGACTTTCCCGTCTCAATTGAGAGCGGATCGTAGGTCTTGTCGATACGGCCGGACGAGTCGTATACAACGACGGGCGCCGCTGGCTTCTTCACGTCGCCCGGCGCTGTTACAGACTTAATTTTGCCCGCCGCGTTGAATTGGTAAACAGTCCCGTCGTCCTCGGTCAAAGTGACCAGTCCCGCGGATGCGACCGCCAGAACACCGTATTCGCCCCGGGGAGTTCGATAGCCACCCGCCGAGAGCTCCTTGTACGTATGAACGCCGCCACTTCGGTCATGCAGAACGACCGAGGAATCTTTCACTACTGCCTTGACATAGGTGCTTGCAGAACCGGCCATGGCGGCTGTCGAATCCCAACCATCCGGCAACACCGGCAGATCAGTGCTGAGGTGGGACGATGGAACAAGAGTAAAAGCGCTTGCGGGATCGGTGGACTTCTTCATCCACAAAGAAACTTCCATGTCCCTGTTGGACTGATAGAACTCGATTGTGATCGGTGTTGCCGCACCACCGATGACGGTCTTGGTCGAGTCAAATTCTACGGCGTGAGCATAGGTATCTCGTGATGAATCACCTGTCCACTTTGACAACATTATTTTGTTGCCTATTGTCAGTTTTGCGCCGTTATTGTGCTTCATTCCTATGTGATAGGTGATGCCATCGGTGAGGTCAATGTAACCGGTCCAACGCACCAAGTAATTTTCAAAATCCATGGACGGGACAGGGGACTTGCCGTTGACATATTTGAAGTTGATGCTTCGATCCTGACGGACTAGCACGGGTTCTTTCCCCGAGAACGACCAGTTCGACGGTGTGGTTTCGCCATAAGCCGGCGGGTTTTCAAAATATTCGCCGACAAGTCCGTTGTTGGATTCATCGAGGCTGTTGTAGGTGAAAGTGTGGCCGATTGGTCCGCCCAGAGTGGAAATTTGAGGTGTGGCAACCGAAGTTGTGACATTGCCCGATGCCAGGTTTAGTGAAACTGGGCCAACAGTATCCATGGGCGAAATAGTGTTCGAACCAAGCCGTAAATTCACTGTAAATTCGTGCGACCATTCCGGTGATGGAAAACCACGAACATTCTTTGTTCTCACAGTCAAATGCTGTGTCGAGCCGTTGTGCAGTACCCCTGCAGGTACAAGCCATCGGGGTGTCGAGACCCAGCCAGACGTTGCAACTTCACCGCTCACACCGTCGGGGTCGCTCGATAACGAAAAGAGGTAGAAAATCTGGGAATTCGTATCTGGGTCGAACCACTGTGATGTCGCAGAGTTCCAATTGCCGACCCCATCTACGGTGATTGTTGGGCGCAAATTTGTGACGGTGTCGCCATCTTGTATCGATGCCGAAGCTGCAACGGGCTGAGCAACTGATGCCTTTGTCGTAAAGCTAACTAAGCCGCTGGAATCCTGTGACGACTGTTCCCAATATTTGGCAAACGAAGACTGGTTATTTGCCGCGAGAGCATATTTATCAAATGCATCACGTGCCCATACACGATAGGAATAGGTTGTGTTGGTTGACAGGTTTGCTGAAGTGGGGATTTGGTATTCGCTGTCACGAATCCAGTCAGTCGTGAAAATTATCGTGCTTCCGCTGTAAATCTTGTACAAATATTCCAGGCCAGTGTCTTCAGGGTCTGTTGCAGAAACGCTTATCACAGGATTTTGTGTAGTGAGCGAACCGGCCGTTGGAGAAGTTGATACAACATTCGGCAATGCCTTGTATTGAATGTTTAATACCGTGTTGATCTGCTTGTAGGTGTATGCGCTGGCACTCTCTACACCGCGGAAATACAGACTTTTTCCCGCAATATCGTCTTTGAACCAGGTGCCAATTTCCTTTAGAAGGTTCACATCGTTCGACGAAGCTGCAGAACCAGAGCCAATTGTCAGATCGGCCAATTTAGTACCCGTGCACGTGTAGCTGGAACACGCACCAGACCAAATTGTTCCCGTGTATGTATTTGCCGTTCCTGCCACATACGATGCGGTAATCGAAGCGTCAATCATTTGTAACGGTAAAAGCTCTTGATAGGGGAACTTTACTTGCGAACGCCAATATTTAGGCCCAGATGCCTCAGCGGTATTGCCGATGTGCACGCCATCTGTGCGCTTCAGCCCATCCGACTTATAGGCTGTGACGGTTGTATCACTGAACCCTTGAACAGAAGGATCAATCGAGACGGGATACTGCGTAGCGTCAGACTGCAGCCACGCGATATCCGCGGAAATAGTGACCAAGAACGAATGAGGTGTCTCTCGTGCGATGTCAACGGCTAAATCGCGCGGGGTGGCGGCGGGGTTTGAATCCCAACCAATCGGTTTGGGTATGACAAATCGCACCTCTCCCAGATTATTCACGGCGAGAATGTCTCCCGATTTATGGTGAACTAGTCGCAATTCACCAGTATTGATACGCCATGTCCACGCGTTCGTCGAAGAAGGCTCGTTGAGAATCAAAACTTCTTTGATCGCGGAGGGCTGAACGTCATAAACCAAATCAGCACCCGGAAAAACTTCCTCATACAGTGCGTCGTGCCCATCTGTTCCAAATGGTAAAACTGACGCCGTGATTTCAGATTCGGCGGCACCTAACAATGTCATGGACAGCGCATCTTCACCATTTGACACCGACAGGGTTTCGGAATCTGCGGAGTTTCTGGAAAATTCGGGAGCGAGAGGATGGTTCACCGCCTCCCACGTTCCGTCACTTTGTGGAGCGACGTCTGTGCTAATCGGAACCCAAACGCCAGAATCCAACTGCATATTCACCGCAGAATCCGAAATCTGCAGTAAGCGTGTGCCGTTTAAGCCCGAAAACGTCGTGGAGAATTCATCACGCTGAATAACTGAAGTTTCTGATAATTCGTTCACCGTATGAGTATTTGAATCCTCAGGGAATTTCAATTCGGGCGAAATCGAACCGTCATCCAGCGAAGTTATTGCCACATCGTTGAAGTCACCAGACGGAAGTGATGTGTCCGAAGCCACGGCCGGCTCCGACACGGGAATTGGGGCAAATTCAGCAGCGAGTTCCTCGGTTTCTGCAGCTTTCACAGGAGAAATATCGACACAGAGAATCGATAGTGTTGTGAAAATCGCAACGAATAGAGCCCATGGCTGGCGAAAAATATTAAGCACGATTTCCAACTTCATTGTTGATAAAGAATTGAACTTCAAAAACATAGCATCGAGTAAAATTCGGCACAAGCCCTTGAAGTGCGCAATAATTCCGTACATGGGCAACACGACGGTTTTGGATGGTGTGACCTACACGTATGACGGTGCGGGTAT
>JAYSCL010000101.1:0-6061 GCA_041914905.1 Enterobacterales bacterium | reverse complement strand
TCATGTCAACTTCGATGAATTCTGGCAAGTCTTTCGGCAAGCACAGAATTTCAACTTCGGTCATGTCGTGGTGGACCAAACCACCGGCTTTAACGCCAATGCTGCCGGCTTCGTTAACGAAGTGCAACGGCGCCTTGGTGTGCAGCTTTTCAGTCGCGCTGACGCGCAAAAAGTCGAGGTGCAACACTTTGGGCTTGTACGGGTGGCGTTGAACATCTTTCAAAATGGCTTGTTCTTTCGTGCCATTTACATTGATGGTCAAAATGTGTGAGTAAAACGCTTCGTGTTCCAGCGCCAAAATCACTTTGTTGTGATCCAGGGTGATGTTTTGCGGAGCTTTACCAGCGCCGTAAATAATGGCCGGAACTTGTTCTGCGTGACGCAGGCGGCGGCTCGCACCTTTGCCCTGTACGCTACGCAGTTCGGCATTCAATTCGAATGTAGCTGCCATGATCGTTACCTTTTAATTTGTCCGCGAACGGACTTACGTATTCACCACGGTGCGCCGCGACCAACGCACAATGTTTTTTGCCCGAAGTGGGCAAAATGCTTTGTTGCTCCTCCTCCTTAACAAGGGGGAGGTTGGGAGGGGGTAGCGCGCTTGCGCGCGACCACACCCTAACCCTCTCCTTATCAAGGAGAGGGAATAAAATTAGACAAACATCTCGCTCAAGCTTTCTTCTTCGCTGACACGGCGAATCGCTTCGGCCATCAACGACGCCATCGACACGACTTCAATACGGTCGCAGTTCTTGGCGGCTTCGCGCAACGGGATGGTATCGGTGACGACCAATTTGTCGAGCGCCGAGTTATTCAGATTGTCGATGGCCTTGCCCGACAGCACGGGGTGCGAACAGTAGGCGTAGACCTTGGCTGCGCCATGGTCTTTCAATGCCTTGGCGGCCAAGCACAGTGTGCCGGCGGTATCGACCATGTCGTCGATGATCACGCATTCGCGACCTTCGACTTCACCGATAATGTGCATCACTTCGGCCACGTTGGCCTGCGGGCGACGTTTGTCGATGATGGCCAAGTCACAATCGTCGAGGCGTTTGGCGATAGCGCGGGCACGCACTACACCACCAACATCGGGCGACACAACCATCAGGTTTTGGAAACGCTGTTGGTGAATGTGGTCGAGCAAAACCGGCGTCGCATAGACGTTATCGACCGGAATATCGAAAAAGCCCTGAATCTGGTCAGCATGCAAGTCGACTGTCAACACGCGGTTGATGCCGACGACGGCCAGCATGTCAGCGACGACCTTAGCCGTGATCGGCACGCGCGCCGAGCGGACACGACGGTCTTGGCGGGCATAACCAAAATAAGGAATGACAGCGGTGATACGGCCGGCGCTGGCACGACGCAATGCGTCCGCCATGACCACGAGCTCGATTAAGTTGTCGTTGGTCGGGGCACAGGTCGATTGAATGATGAAGACATCTTTACCGCGCACATGGTCGAGAATCTCGACATTGATTTCGCCGTCGGAAAAACGGGCGACTTTGGCGCGGGACAGCTGCATGTTAAGGCGAGCAGCAATGGAGTGAGCCAGATCGGGGCAGGCATTGCCGCTGAACAGCATCATGTCTGACATGGTGTTGCTCTCCGTTGGACTGGCGCGGCCTGCGCCGTGATGGTTGATTATTTCGTTATGTATCGGCGGCCTGAAGGCCGCCCTACAAAATTTGGCAGGGGTGAAAGGATTCGAACCTCTGAATGGCGGGATCAAAACCCGCTGCCTTACCGCTTGGCGACACCCCTGTAATTTTTAACGCGGTTCAACGTAAGCCCAAAAGGGTCGGTGATACGTTGACACCTCGTGCAACAAAACCGCTGAACTCATCGTTGCAGGCCTGCAAAATTTGCTCGGCTTCGGTCTTGCTGCTGACCCACGCAAACACCGAACTACCAGTTCCGGTCATCCGCGCGGGCGCGTAATTCGCAAGTCGCTTGAGTGCGCGATCCACTGCTGGATATTCGCTGCGCACCAGCGTTTCGCAGTCGTTTATGGTGTCTTGCCACCACCCCTCGGCTGCGAGGGCGCGTATTGTGACGATGGCATGGTCACGTGTCAACTTGGGATGCGTGAAAACATAAGCCGTCGAAACCGACACATTTGGTGTCAGCACAACGAACCATTTTTCATCAACGGGAAAGCTGGTTAATTGTTCGCCAACCCCTTCGGCAAACGCGGTGTGGCCACGCACAAAAATGGGGACATCGGCACCCAGTGTTAATCCCCACGCCGCTAAATCTTCGAGTGATTGAGCACAATCCCACAAGCGATTCAACGCCAGCAATGTGGTGGCGGCATTGCTTGAGCCACCGCCTAAACCTCCGCCCATTGGAATGCGCTTATGGATATAAATGTCGGCGCCCATGTTGGTCTGCGTTTTTTGTTGCAGCAACATGGCAGCGCGCACCGCCAAATGGTGATGGTCTTCAACACCGATGAGTTTGTCATGCAACACGATTTGACCGTCGTCGCGCCGCACAAAGCGCATGTCGTCACCAAAATCGAGAATTTGAAAAAGCGATTGCAATAAATGATAACCGTCAGCACGGCGACCAACGATGTGCAGAAACAAATTCAGTTTTGCCGGTGACAGCAAATGTAATTCAGAATTGCCAGTCATGAATGCTCAATTTGATCACCAAATTATCGCGCACGGCTTCCAGCTTTTCAGGCAGCCACACACCATTGATTTCTTGCCAGGCAAGATAGCGAATCTGCCAACCTTCTTCACGAATTTCGGCCGGTAAACCTTGCTCATCAAAGCGTAAGGGTTGCAATGGTGGTGTTGCAATACCGCGTACCCAATACCGCAAACTGTTGATCGGAATCGGCCAACCAAAGTGATCACTGAGCAAGGTTTCGGCGTTATGACTCATCACCGTTTGTTGATCAGGAATTTCCAACAACGCACCGCTGGCTTCTTCAGTCAGTCGTGCATGCACACCACCAAGTGGCCCAGTCAATTCGAAGGTTTTTTTCTCGGCCGCCTCCACCCAATTCACGCCAGCCGCAAAGCCTTTGCCATTTTGTTTGAGACCGATACGGCCTTCGAGTGTAAACGCTGAGATCGGATTAATTTGCGCAACACGCTCGTTGTAATGCTGGCGTTGTTTGGGTGAGAGTGTGGTGCAGGCGGACAATGTCCACGCCATTATTAGGACAAAATAAATTCGGGTCATGTTTTGAAGCTTATATAAAACAATGTTTTTGTCACAGGATCGGCAACAATGATTTGCGCTGCAGTCACTTGCCGCGAGCGTAACGTAACTTGTTCAAAGAGGACCTGCATCTTTGCATCGTTGATTTGCCGCAATGAGGGAATGCATTTGGCATTTTCTATTGATGCCCATTCCAGCGCCGAAACAAGGGCGTCATTGAACAATTTTTCGGATTCAGGTGCGGGTCTCCAAGCTTCACGTTGAAAGGCGCCAATAACCTCAAACTGTTCAAGCTGAATACAATAATAATCAGTATGGTCGCCGCTAAAGCTTCGTTCCGAAATACCGTGCTCTTGCAAGTTCCACTGCTGAGCAGATGAAATACCAGCTCGGTGCAAGATGAATTCGCCTGGCCGGTTGGTTTTGTTTATTAATTTGATATATGTGAACCAACAAACAATTGCCAAGAGTACGATCAGCGTTAACGTGCCGAGCAATTGCAGACCGATTAAAAAATACTTTTTCATAGGGTTAACTCGGCAATCGTGGACTAGACCGACCAACATCAAGTCCCTAAGAGCTAAATAGCTGATTCGAAATGACCTACATCTCAAACCATCCCTCATCCCAACCTTCTCCCTTGAAGGGCGAAGGAGTCTCTTGCTCCCTCTCCTCGCGAAAGCGGGGAGAGGGTTGGGGTGAGGGGAAGTATTTTTAGTAGAAGACGTTTACTCGTCTCCCATTTCCGAACCTCTATTTAAACTTCGCCAACCGTTCCTTCACATGCTTATTGTCTTTATCGAGCCCTAACGCTTCTTCCCAGACTTGGCGTGCTTTTTTCTTTTCGCCGAGATGCCACAACACTTCACCGTAGTGTGCAGCGATTTCGGGTTCTTGATCGAGTGAATAGGCGCGGCGTAATAATTCGGCGGCGGTTTTTTTGTCGCCTTTGCGGTAATGCACCCAACCGAGGCTGTCGATGATGGCGGCGCTGGCGGGGCGTTGGGCGTAGGCGCGGTTAATCAAATCGAGCGCTTCGTCCAAATGCAGATTGTGATCAGCCATTGTAAAGCCGAGTGCATTCAAGGCATCGACATGGTTCGGTGATTGCGCGATCACTTCGCGCAAATCGCTGATCGCCAAATCGGTTTTGTTTAAGGTTTCAGCTTGCAGCGCGCGGGCGTAACGCAGTTCAACATCGGCTGGCTGTTGTTTGACGGCGGCATTCAACAGTTCAAGGGCTTCGGCTTCAAACGATTGCACATTCAAGCTATTGGCGCCGGCCAACAGGCGATCGCGTTTTTCCTCATCGGTTTTCGCGGTTTCGGCAAAGGCGGCAATCGCTTTGCGTTGCAAATCGGATTTGCCGGCCTGATCAATACGCAAACGCAACAGATACAGCGTTGTTTCACTTTTCAAATTCGCATCGATGCGATCGAGAAACGCTTGTGCGTCGTTGACTCGGTTAGCTCGCAGCATTGTTTCGGCCTGCGCTTGAATCAGCGCAATGCCATCACGTTCTTTATTCTGCTTTTGATAGGCGTCTTGCAGCACCGTTAATGCGCCATCAACGTCCCCTTTATTTTCGAGCAGACGAGCAATGGCGCGCCGCGCATTCACAAACTGATTGCCCGTCGGTACGCGTTCGTAACAGGTGCGCGCCTGCGCAGCATCTTTTAGTCGTTCATAGGCCGCACCACACAACCATGCGGTGTTCGCGGTTTGGTAGTTGTCATTGATGGATTGCTGCAGCAAAGGCAAGGCGGCGTTGTAATCACCGGCCATATATAAGCTGGTGGCTAAGAAGTAGCGGGCTTCCGGGTCGCTTTGATCGGCGTTCTGCAATTCTTTGAATGCTTGTGCCGCTTCGCGAAACTGACCTTGGCCATAGTGGATACGGCCCAGTGTCATCATCAGACTGCGCTCGCCGGGATGTCGTTTTTTGCTTTCTTCCAGAAGAGTTAGTGCTTCCTCACTATTGCCAGCGTTGACCAGTAGTTCGGTCTTGAAGATTAAGGCGCGCAGAAAATGTTCGTTCTTTGCGACGGCGCGATCGGTCATCACATGGGCAAACGCCATGTCTTTGCGCGCTTGCGCGGCCATCGCAGCGGCCAGATAAGCCGCCTCGGGGTATTTCACATCCGGGGCTATCGCTTGGAACAAACCTTGAGTCGGGTAGCCGATAAGCTGCAACAAGCGCATCAGCTGTTGGTGCTGGGCTTCCGGTGAGGATTCACCCAGCTTGGCCAACGCCAGTGAGGCGTTAATGGCTTCGGTCTCGTTGCCGACATTCATGGCGGTCAATGTGTGTACGGTCAGCGCTTCGGGGTCGGATGGGGTGGCTTTTAGCCAGAGCCCGCTGGCTTTGAACGCGTCGTCATAGCGTTTTTGCTTTTGCGCGATCAACAAGGCTTGCTTGGCCAGCTGGGCATCGCCGGTTTCTTCGGCCGCCGTCAAATACAGCGTGATCGCGGCATCCCATTCGCCTTTTTGCGCGGCCAATTGGGCTTGCATGACTTTTTGATAGCTTTGACTGTTTTGGCGTGACGCGGCGGTGGGTGAACTGCTCTGTGGCTTGGTGGTTTGCGGCGCGCAGGCCGATAACACAGCGGTCGTCAGCACAGCGACGACGGTCGGGCTAAAACGCATGAACTCTGTTCCCATTCAGACATGGGCCGCACTATAGCGGAATGCGCCGCTTTCGCGTGAGCAGTGGGCACAATTGCCGCATTTTCGTCGGTGACGAGGCCGGTTTGCCATAAGTCAGGGCAGCGGCGACGGGCGATGCTACAATGCGCGCCTCAAATTTCAGCCCTGTTAATTTTATCGATCATGACGGTTCTCGCGCTCGGCTTGAATCACGTGACAGCGCCGATCGCTGTGC
>JAYSCL010000100.1:0-6237 GCA_041914905.1 Enterobacterales bacterium | reverse complement strand
TGTCAGTTGTCAGTTGTCAGTTGTCAGTTGTCAGTTGTCAGTTGTCAGTTGTCAGAACAGAAAAGCTGGTTTGGTTTTTACTGACAACTGAAAACTGACAACCGCCCATCAATCCGTCCTTTCACAACTGCCCACCGGCGCATCGGTGCGCACCGGTAACCACAGCGCTTGATTGCAGTTTTCGGGCAGCACTTCGCCAGTTTGTGCTGACACCCACGCAAAGCGAACACCGCGCGGCATTTGCAAACTTAAAGGCCGCGCCGGTTTCACCGCAATAAAATCGCTGAACAATTGCAAGGCACCGCTGGCGCCACTGAACTCGGTGGCGCCGTTGTCATCGCGGCCCAGCCAAAATACCGCCAGATGCTCATCATCAAAGCCCGCAAACCAACTGTCACGTTTGTCATTGGTGGTACCGGTTTTGCCGGCCAACCCCAAATCCGGATAACGTTCAGACAATTGTTTTCCGGTGCCGCTGCGCACCACTTCTTGCAACGCAAAATTGGTTAAAAATACACTGTCGACATTTAAACCATTGGCCTGTTTTTCCGGCATTTTCCAGGTGTTGTGTGTGGCGTCGTTGACGCTGATGATCGCATGCAATGACAACGCCGTGCGCCCATGCGCCAAACCCGAATATAAATTGGCCACTTGTAAGGGCGACAATTCCAGCGCACCCAAAGCCAGTGATGGATACAAATGCAGATCACGTTGCAAACCAAAACGCTGCAACTGTGTTTCAATCGTATTTAACCCCACCTCCATCGCGAGGCGCGCTGTCGCCAAATTCAGCGATGCCGACAACGCGGTTTGCAAACTGACGTTACCGTGTTGCGAGCCATCGTAATTTTTTGGCTGCCATTGTTTACCATCATTGGATCGCATGATGAACGCCGAATCTTGCAACGGCGTGCCCAACGAAAATTGGGTCGGATAGCTCAACGCCGTGTAATAGATAAACGGCTTTAATAATGAACCGACCGGACGTTTAGCATCGAGTGCGCGATTAAATCCGGCAAACGCACTTTGCCGCCCGCCCACCATGGCTCGAATGACACCACTGCGGCGATCGCTGACTACCGCCGCCGCTTGTACTTGACCACTGGCGTCCAAACGCGTCATGCCGCGTTCGACCACCAATTCGGTTTTGCGCTGCAAGACCGGATCAATACTGGTGAAAATTCGCAGACCGGAGGCACTGGTGTCGGTCAACGCAATGTCGCGTTGCAACTCACGCTTAACCAAATCCAATACGGCGGGCATACGTCCTGACAAGGCACGCGGTGCGCGCAACACACCGAGTGATTGTTCTTGCCAATAATGTTGTTCTTCTGCCGTGAGACGTTGCTGTTCGTGCAGCAATTGCAGCACCAGATCGCGCCGTTGTGTTGCCCGATCGGGATGTTTCCACGGCGAATACACCGACGGACCTTTGATCAACGCGACCAATAACGCCGATTCAGCAACATTGAGTTCACCCACGGGTTTACCGAAAAAATAGCGACTCGCCAAACCGACACCATGAATGGCGCGATCACCATCCTGACCGAAATACACTTCGTTCAAATAACTTTGCAGGATCTCGTCTTTGCTGTAGTTCCACTCCAGCACCATCGCCATCAACAGTTCATTGAACTTGCGCGCGATATTTTGCTTTTGATCGAGAAAATAATTTTTGACCAATTGTTGCGTGATCGTAGAGCCACCTTGCTCAATGCCCCCAGCGCGCAAGTTTTGCCAAAACGCCCGCAACATGCCGCGTACGCTGAAACCGTGGTGCTGATAAAAATCGCGATCTTCGGTGGCCAACAACGCCGGCACCAAAATCGGCGGTAGTTGTTGCAACGTAATCAATTCACGATCTTCATCGCCGACAGGACTAAACCGCCCCAGCAATACCGGGTCCAGCCGCACGCTCTCGACATCTTTTTGTTGCTGACGCAGAACTTGCACATAGCCATCACGCAACACGATTTGCAGTGAACGCTCTACCATCACCTCGTCGTTAAACACAAACGGTCGTGCGCGCACTGAAAAATGATTACCGTTTTGCACAAACTCGCCAACTTCGGTGACGACCTCACGCCGCCGGTAACCGAGCAGTTGCAATTCAAGCAACAAATCGTCGACGCTCAGCGCTTGTCCTTCCTGCAGGGTTAAGGGCCGCGCGTAGACCGACGCGGGTTCGGTAAAACGGGTGCCGTTGAAGCGTTTGGTCACGTCGGCTTGCAAATACAACAAATAGGCAAACAACACCGCCGACAACAGCAACGTTAACGCCAATAACCAGCGCCACACTGTCCAGCGACGTCCATTTCCTGTTTTTTTTGCTGCCGTCTTGTTGCCGGCTTTTTTTGTTTTGCGCATAACGACCTCGGTGCCCGGTGTGCGATCCTAGCGGGGTATTGCTAAAAACTGAAGTTGTGCATTTATTGGCATGCCAACACCGTAGCAACACTTGATAATGCGACCGATACCTGACACGGAGTACGCCATGAAATTTCGCATCGGATGCAGTTCGCTGCTGCTGTTGGCCGCATGCCAACACTCACCCAGTCACGTCGTCGCCCAACAAGAACAGCGTTTTTCAGATCGCGCGCAGCAAGTGGGCTATCAGCAGGCCTTTGTCGAATTTTTCAGTCGCGACGGCATCGCGCTGCAACCCCATCCATTGATTGTGAATGAGGTGTTTCCATTGCAACCGCGCGATGACAACAACTTGGAATGGGCGCCGCATTACAGCTTTACCTCACATGCCGGCGACATCGGATTTACGACCGGACCTTGGGTATACCGTGATCGCAACAACTCCGTGGTGGCCAGCGGTTATTTTTGCAGCACCTGGCTATTTGATGGGCAGCAGTGGCGCGTTGCACTCGATGGTGGCGGTGCCGCTGCGCGCGAACTGATCCGCACCCCCGCCCGCGCCTGGCAAAGTGATGGCAAACACCGTGCTGAATCTTTGCCAACAACCTTGCACCACGTCGCCGTCGCCAACGACGCGTTGTGGCAACTGCCCAATCAAGCACCACAATTCAGTCGCGACCTGCCAACGGAGTTGGCTCACATCGAACTCACGATCGTGCGCGAACACGTCGCCGCTGCGCGCGACATGGCCACCACGCTGTACGAATGGCGTGAAGGCAATTTAGCGCATTATCTGCATGTGGCATGGCGCGCTGAAAAAGGTCAGTGGGTGTTGCAATTTGCCTGCAAAGGTGGCGGGCCGTTGTTGTAGCGAGACGCCACGGTAACTCGGCTACCAACACACGGCCCATGAAAAAACGCAGCGATACAAACGAATAAAACAATCTTCAGACCCCTTACACCGCCACCATGGCGGTCCAACCATTACACAATCGCACGATTTAGCATTGATTACGCATTGAGCAACCGCGAGCGATACGGTAAGTTCAACTGTCCCGCCGCTTTGCAATCCCTGATGTAATGCGCCCAATCGGTGTGCTTTTCGGCACAGCAGGTGAACTTTGTTTTTTCCTTTCACAACACATCTGGAGTAATGATGAACAGCTTTACGCAACCCTGGGTGGTGCTCAAATTTGGTGGCACCAGCGTCGCAACCGCTCACAACTGGCGCATGATCGCCGGTGTGATCGAGAAGCGTCGAAAACAGGGAAAACGCGTACTCGTTGTTCATTCGGCCGTGACTGGCATTTCCAATCTATTAGAAGGCATTGCGACCACGACGGCGCGCAAAGATTTTTCTGACACCGTTAAACACATCATGTCGGTGCACAAAAAATTGGCCGATGACATGGGTGTCGATGCCGACACCTTGCTCGCGCACGAATACCTCGAATTGCAAGAACTGGCCGCCGGCATCGGCTTGCTGGGCGAAGCATCCCCGAAAGCGCATGCACGATTAATGGCACTCGGTGAATTGATGGCGACGCGTTTAGGCGCCGCGTTTTTGAATCGCAGCGGCATCACGACACAATGGTTGGACGCGCGTGATGTGCTCGTCAGCGAACCGGCGCGTCACGCGTCTGAAGCCAGTCACTATATTTCGGCGCAAGTGCCGTTCGATTTTGATCAAAACGCGTTAAACAAAATCAATTTGTGTGGCGATGTGGCGTTGACACAAGGTTTTATTGCGCGCAACCAAAAAGGCGACACGGTCATTTTGGGACGTGGCGGCTCAGACACGTCAGCGGCCTATTTTGGCGGCAAAATTCGCGCAGAAGTGGTCGAGATCTGGACGGATGTTCCCGGCATGTTTACCGCCAATCCCAAAACCACACCGAATGCGCGATTGTTAAAAGCACTCGATTTTGACGAAGCACAAGAGATTGCCTCCACCGGCGCCAAAGTGCTGCATCCACGCTGCATTGCCCCTGTCAAAAACGGCCAGATCCCGATGTGGGTCATGTGCACACACCAACCGGAATTGCCCGGCACCATCATCAGCAACGATGCGCCAAAACGCGCGCAAGTCAAAGCGATTTCGGTGAAAAAAGGCATCACGCTGATCAGCATGGAAACACTCGGCATGTGGCAACAAGTCGGTTTTCTGGCCGATGTATTTGCCTGTTTCAAACAATGCGGATTATCAATCGATTTGGTGTCCACCAGCGAAAGCAACGTCACCGTGACATTGGACCCCAGCGCCAACACGATCAGCGACGACGTGTTAGCACAATTAAAACGCGAACTCGGTGATTGGTGCCGCGTTGACGTGCGCCATCAAGTCGCCGCCGTCAGCGTTGTTGGTCGTCATATTCGCGAAATTTTGCCGCAATTGGCGCCGGCATTTTCCTTACTCGCCGAACACGATGTGTATTTGTTAACGCAAGCCGCGAGCGATTTGAATTTAAGTTTTGTTGTCGATAACGCACAAGCCGATGCACTCGCCGATAAACTGCATTCACTCGCCATCGGCAATGAAGACGATGTGTTAGGACCGACGTGGCAATCGCTGCAATAAACGTTCACAGTCTCACAAGGGCGACGCATTAGTCGCCCTTTTCTTTTTCATCAGCCGTCAAATGTACTAACGCTATTGCCCCCTCTCTTTTCAAAGGAGAGGGCCAGGATGAGGATTGGTCTAACACACGTCCATTACGATTCAATCCAACGGGCTACGCACCGCCAAGCCGCCACGATTGAGCACATGTGTATAGATCTGTGTTGTCGAAACATCTTTATGCCCCAATAGTTCCTGGACTGTTCGAATATCGTAGCCATTTTCCAAAAGATGAGTGGCAAAAGAATGGCGCAAGGTATGAGGAGAGGCGGGTTTTGTTATTCCTGCAGACGCTATTGCGCGTTTCATCGCTCGTTGAACTCGCTTTTCATCCAGATGGTGTCGACGTTCAAGTTGGCTGCGTGGATCGGTAGACAATCCCGCGGCGGGAAATAAATACTGCCAACCCGGCTCGCATTTCGCGTTGGGGTATTTGCGTTCCAATGCGAAGGGCAAATACACACCAGGAACACCATTGGATCGATCAGCCGACGCCACATCCAACGCAACAAGCCGCTGTTGCCTCAAAGCAGGCTTCAGCTTTTCCGGCAACATCGTCACTCGATCTTTACCGCCTTTGCCATCCCGCACAAGAATCTGGTTCATCTCAAAATCGACATCTTTGATGCGCAAACGTACGACTTCCATGATGCGCATACCCGTACCATACAACAACATCAAAACCAGTCGCTCCACGCCATTGACATGACGAAGCATCATCCTGATCTCGTCTCGCGTCAAAACAACGGGCAAACGCTGAGGCCGTTTAGCACGTGTGACGTCATTCAACCAAGGCAGCTCAAGCTGCAGCACTTCTTTGTACAAAAACAACAAAGCAGCCAAAGCTTGGTTCTGTGTCGCTGCAGCAACATTGCGCCTGACCGCTAGGTGGGTAAGGAATGCTTCAACGTGTTCAGCGCCCAATTCTCGCGGATGCTGCTTGCCATGAAAGCGGATAAATCGTTTAATCCACTCAACGTAACTGGCTTCAGTTCTGATGGAATAGTGCTTAACGCGTAAGCGCTCACGAACCTGATCCAATAGGCGTAACGGAGCCATCTCCGGTTGGTGTGTCGGTTGTCCCATAACAAAGTCGTCCCAATTTTAAGCTGTTGAAATTAAAGGATTTCCAATCCAAGGCGGCGGTGTTATACACCACACGAAAAGTGTTATACACCAAAATTGGTGTCGAATTAAAGTTAGGCAACACGCGGCTTTAGCGAATTAAAAATGAATTCAAAGCATGTCATGCG
>JAYSCL010000099.1:0-6362 GCA_041914905.1 Enterobacterales bacterium | reverse complement strand
GCCCACTCACGACCGATATTGCACCCGGTTACGATCACATCACATCGGCCATTGGCGCCGCGATGATCGGTTGGTTCGGCACCGCGATGTTGTGCTACGTGACGCCGAAAGAGCATTTGGGTTTACCCAACAAAAAAGACGTCAAAGACGGCGTAATCGCGTACAAAATCGCCGCGCATGCCGCCGATTTGGCCAAAGGTCATCCGGGCGCGCAGGTGCGTGACAACGCCTTGTCAAAAGCACGTTTTGAATTTCGCTGGGAAGATCAGTTTAATTTGTCACTCGATCCCGATACCGCTCGCGAATTTCATGATGAAACCTTGCCAAAAGATGCCCACAAAGTTGCTCACTTCTGTTCGATGTGCGGCCCGCATTTCTGTTCGATGAAAATCACACAAGATGTGCGCGACTTTGCTGAAAAGCACGGCGGCGATTTGATCACCAGCGATGCCGAAGAAGGTATGCGCGCGAAGTCGGAAGAATTTATAGCGACTGGCGGCGACGTTTACTTGAAATCTTGAAAAATGGTTGTCAGTTGCCAGTTTGAAGAAGGACCGTTCATGTCGAAAGGATTTAGAGATTTGCAGGTATGGCAGTTGGCAATTGATTGGGTTCCATCGATTTATAAGATTGCCAACGCAATGCCTTCCATGGAACTTAATGCGCTGGGCAATCAACTGCGGCGTGCGGCGGTCAGTGTACCTACAAATATTGCCGAGGGGCAGGCACGCCAGTACGGAAAAGAATTTCTGCAGTTTATTTACATTGCGCGCGGTAGTTTGGCGGAAACTGAAACCTTGCTCGAACTTGCGTTTCGATTGAATTACATCGAAGAAGCACAGTTTAACTCGCAGCTTTGTGCAATCGCTGAGATACGTAAAATGCTACAAGGGTTGGTTGCACATTTGAGATACGTCAATAAAATTTCTGAAGAACTGACAACTGACAACTGACAACTGACAACTGACAACTGATGATGACTCCCCATCAATTTGGCCAACACGATTTTGAAATCCTCGAACGCCACGATCTGCACAAACGTTACTTCCGTACTGAGCACATCAAGTTTCGCCACAAAAAATTTGCAGGCGGTTGGTGCGAGCCAATAACGCGTGAAGTGTTTGTCACGAAAGGAGCGGCGTCGGTGTTGTTGTACGACCCTGTGCTCGATGCCGTTGTCTTCGTCGAACAATTCCGTATCGGCGCCGAGCTCAGTGAACGATCGCCTTGGCAACTCGAAATGGTGGCCGGCATGCTCGACAAATCGTTGCCACCGGCCGAGATCGCGCGTCGCGAAGCAATGGAAGAGGCGGGTTGCGAGGTGCTGGAATTAACCTTGATTGGGCGTTTTTTCACGACACCGGGTATTTGCAACGAACTCTTTCATGTGTTCGCCGCAAAAGTTGATGCCTCTCAATTGGCGGCACACGGAGGCCTTGCCGAAGAGCACGAAGACATCCGCATCCATGTGGTGCCGCGTCAACAAGCCTTTGCGTGGCTTGACGAAGGCCGCATCGAAAATGCAATGACGGTGCTGGCGCTGCAGTGGTTGCGGATCAAGGGCACCGACTGGTCTTAATCGGCATTTAACGCTATCGTAGGCTTATGACAACACAGCTTTTGCGCGATCGCCCGCGCGCTCATCGTTATGTGCCTGACTTGAATCGGCTGCTCGATCAGTGTGAACACAACTATTTCACGCTGAGGGCCCTGTGCGCGCGTGCGCAGTACTCGCCACAAGCGGAGCAGGGATTGGTGCTGAATGTCGTCGAACGCGATCGTTATACGGTGACGTTGCAGCTCGACGAAATGAGAACTGCATCACACTTTCTTGGGGCAGGTCCGCAGTTTATTGTGAGGCTGTATCACGACGCCAAACTCGCAGAAGTGCTACAGTGGCACAACCGTCGTATCCTCAAAGGCAGCTATCCTTATCCCAACACCGCCATGTTGCAACGCGATGAAAAACAGCGAGTTAACGACTTTTTGGCAGAATGGCTAGCCTCGTCCGAGATCCGGCGATTGCCCGTGTTAAGTAAGGTGTCTGATTTGGTGGAAACCATACAATGGAAGAGCATCCCGTAACATGAGCAATGGATTTGCCCCTGCCAAGCATATGACCGCGGCCGATAATTCCACGATCCGGCTCGTGCAGATCACCGATCCCCATTTATACAAACATCAAGACGGCAAACTGCTGGGTTTGACAACCGCTGAAAGTTTTAGCGCGGTCGTCGACAGCGTGCGCACGTTGCCCCCACAAGATCTGATGTTGGTGACTGGCGACATTTCGCAAGACGGTACAGCGGAGTCTTACCAGCGTTTGTGCGCTGGCATTGCCGATCTACCGTATCCAGCGTTTTGGATCCCCGGCAATCATGATGAAATGCCCCTCATGGCGCAGCATCTGGTTGGTGCCAATATGCACGCCGACAAACGCATCGTCATTGGTCAATGGCAAATTGTGCTGCTGAACTCGGCGGTGCCTCATCGTGTGTACGGCAAGTTGCAGCAAGATCAACTTGATCTGCTCAAAGCCGCCATCACTGAATACCCGCAGCATCATCTGTTGGTGGTGCTGCATCATCATCCGGTCAAAATCGATTGTTTCTGGCTCGACACGATTGGTTTAAATAATGCCGACGCGATGTTTGCGGTGCTCAATCAACACAAAGGTGTTAAAGCCGTGTTGTGGGGGCATATTCATCAGGCATTTGACGAAGTGCAGAACAATGTTCGTCTAATTGCCACGCCATCGACTTGTGTGCAATTCAAACCGCACTCAGTCGAGTTTCAAGCCGATAATGAAAGTCCTGGTTATCGCACCTTGCAATTGAAACCTGACGGTCGCATCGACACCGAGGTGCAACGCATTCGCCATATGGAATTCACCGTTGATTATTCGGTGAAGGGGTATTGAGCGACGACCTCGCCATCGACACGGGGAGCCTTGGCTCCCCGTTTTTATGTGCAGGCACTACACTGTGAACAGTCATTGCCCTGCTTGATTGATTCATGTCGTTATCGCGCCGCCATTTCCTCCATCATCTGTCCATCACCGCGCTTGCCAGTCGGCTGCCCACGGTAAGGGCAGCCGAAAAACGCAACGCATTGCGCGTTGGCACGTTTTACGGTTACGAAAACAGCGTGGTGATCGCCACCTTCGAAAAAATGACGGGGGTAAAAGTTGATTTTGTTCTGTTTGAAAACACCGAAGAGGTGGTGTCTGAATTAGTGCGCAATGAAAAAAATCTCGATGTCGCCATCGCGTCTGATTTTATGTTGCCGCATCTGGCAACGCTGGGTTTAATCCAACCACTGCAAGCGCACTGGTTGTCCAAATTAAATATCAAACACCTCGACCGTCGCTTTGCACACTTCGCTACCAATGTGGATCAATGGATCGCATGGCCCAACGATTGGGGCACCACCGGCATTTTGTACTACCGCAGTAAAGTCAGCTCCCCCCCAAAAACCTGGCGCGATTTTTTTGCGCTGATACCGCAGCACAAAAAGAAAGTCAGTGTGCCCGACGATCAAACCACCGTCATTGGCACCGCACTCAAAGCACTGGGCTATTCGTTCAACGACACCGCGCCGCAACATCTGCGCGAAGCCGGTGAATTATTGCGTTCGATACGTCCCTATATTCGCAGCATCGATTCCGATACTGACGACACCATGCTCAAAGATGATCTGGCGATGGGATGGAGCGACAGCGCTTATTCTTTGCAAAAACAAAACCCGGATCTGGACTATGTGCTGCCACCTGAAGGCGGCGAACTGTGGTCCGATTGGTACACGATCCCGCGTCATTGCAGCGATGTGCGCGCCGCACATGAGTTTTTCAATTTTGTCTTGGCACCAGAAAACGTTGTCGAAGATGTGATCAATAACGGACATTCGCCCGTTGATACGCGTGTTGTGCCGTTGCTGGATGAACCCATCCGTCACAACAAAATTTTATTTCCATCGACGAGCGCGATCAAAAACATGGAGCAATCCACACAGTCGGCGTTGCGTGAACCGCTGCGCGGCGAGTTGTTTGCGCAATTTAAAGCGAATAAATGGTGAGGAATGTTTTACCGGTTACAGCAACGCATTTGCATTCAGATCGTCTTCTAATAAGCCACCGTACTGCACTTTATTGACAAACGCTTCAAACTCGGCGACCGGTAACGGTTTCGATAACAGATAACCTTGCACCAAGTGGCATTTGCGTTCACGCAAAAATTGCAGTTGTTCGTTGGTTTCGACGCCTTCGGCAACAACGGTTAAATTCAGTGCCCGCGCAATGCCGACGATGGCGCCCGCCACGGCGGCATCGCCGCGATCTTTGGGCAAGCCACGAACAAAAGCCTTATCAATTTTGATCACGTCGATCGGCAGGTTTTTGATATAGCTCAAACTCGAATAACCGGTACCAAAATCGTCCACGGCGATGCGGTGGCCAATACTTTGCAACTCACGCAAAGCATTCACCGCATCGTGCAGATTTTTCATCAACACACTTTCAGTGACTTCCAGCTCGATCGCGGTCGGTGACAGGTCAATGTCACGCAAGGTGCGTTGAATGAATTGCGCCAACGGCTTTGCCTGCAATAATTGCCGCGGCGACAAATTCACCGCAACGCTGATGTCCAAATGAAATTGATCACGCCAGCGCTTGCAATCTTCGGCGGCGCGCACGACAACCCACTTGCCGATCTCGTCGATTAAACCGGTTTCTTCGGCCAGTGGAATAAAATCGATTGGCGAGATCAAACCTTTGTTGGGATGACGCCAGCGCAGTAATGCCTCGGCGCCCGCCAAACGTCCGCTGCGCAAATCGGCTTTGGGTTGATACCACAGTTCAAGGTGGTTGCTGTCAACGGCCCGGCGCAGATCGGCTTCTAACTCAATGCGGCGTGTGGCCTGCAGATTCATTTCGTCGCGATAAAACGCCAATGAATTGCCACCGTTTTCTTTCGCCATATACATGGCCGTATCGGCTTTGCGCAGCAATTCGGCAAACGTTTGGCCATCCTGCGGAAACACGCTGATGCCAATACTGGCACCCAAAAAATAGCTGCGATTTTCTGAAACAATCGGCACACACACTTCGCTGATAATTTTTTGTGCCACGGTTTCGGCGTCGCTGTTATCGCGTTGCAATTCGGCCAGAATCACAAACTCGTCACCGCCCAAACGCGCCACAATATCCGTGCGCCGCAACAATTGATTCAGCCGTGTAGCGGTGGTGCGCAGCAGGCTGTCGCCGACTTCATGGCCTTGTGTGTCGTTCACTTGCTTAAAACGATCCAGATCAATAAACAACAATGCAAACCGACTACTGCTGCGTTGTGCGCGTGCCACCCAACTGTCGGCCGTACTCAATAAGGCGCTGCGATTGGGCAAGCCGGTGAGCGCATCAAAGTTGGCCAGTTGTGACAAGCGTTCTTCGATGCGTTGCCGTTCCATCGCCAAATTGCGCAGACTGCGCAGTGCATCGGCGAGGCGGCCAATTTCATCTTTTTTGCGATCTTCAATTTCGGCGTCCCATTTACCGTCAGCAAATTGTTCAACCGTTTTGGCCAGATTCACCACGCGGCCACCCAGCAAGGGGCCCGCGAACAACGCTGCGCCGATTATCGACACGAGCAACGCCACGACAGCGAGCAACGCCAGCATCGCCCGCATATTGTTAAACACATCATCAACACTATCGGCGGTCATGCTGACTTCGCCAGTGGCAATCGCATTGAGTTGATCGAGCGAGCGATTTAATGAATCGGTGATGCCGCGATGGCTGCGTTGCAACTGCGCGGCCATTTCGTCGCTGTCCAAGCGTTTTTGTTGCAACGATTCAATATTGTCATCGCCCTGCGCGATCGCTTTTAAGCCATCACGTCCGCGTTGCAACACATCGCGCGCCGAACCGGAGGGGATCTCCTGCAGGCGATAATCCATGCGCGCCAACGCGTCGGAGGCTTCGCGACTTAATAATTGCAACTCCGCCGTCGTCTCGGCATTCGCGATGCGTGTCATCAAACCATAAAGCAGATGGATCTCACTTTTTAATTCTTGCACCGCATACAGTTGCAAACGGCGTTCGGGTGTTTGCGACAACGCCGCCGCCAATGGCGTTAATGCAATGCGCAACGCATCGACCCAGCGCGCGGTAGCGCCAACTTGATTGCGAGTCTGTTGCTGCAATGCGAGTTGGGTTTTGCGCGTTGCCAGCAACATATCGAGATTGACGATCAGCTTTTCGCTGGTCTGCGATAAGGTCAGCAGCAGATTGGGATCGAGCGCCGATTGTTGTTTGAGGGTTTTTAGTGCGCTTTCGAGTTCGCGCGACCACAGCTGTTGCTGCTGCGTAA
>JAYSCL010000098.1:0-7007 GCA_041914905.1 Enterobacterales bacterium | reverse complement strand
CTGACAACTGACAACTGACAACTGACAACTGACAACTGACAACTGACAACTGGCTACGCCGTATACAACAATCGCGCTGCCAAACCAATCGCAATGACCACCACCACGGGGCGAATAAACTTGGCGCCGTTTTTGATTACGAGGCGCGCGCCGATTTGGCCACCGATAAACTGGCCGACAGCCATGGTTAAGCCGGCTATCCATACAACATTACCGCCGATAACAAACATGATCAGTGCTGAAAAGTTGGCGCAAAAATTCAGCAGCTTGGTGTGCGCGGTTGCTTCCACCAAGTGATAACCCAATATCATCACATACGCGATCGCGTAAAACGTGCCGGTGCCGGGGCCAAAAAAGCCGTCGTAAAAACCAATGCCAAAACCAGCCGTTAAGGCGAAGCCCCACATATTCAAACGATGATGGACTTTTTCTTCGCCCATTTTGGGGCTGAACATAAACCACAACGCAATCGCGATCAGCAAAAACGGAATGACTTTTTTCAAGAATGACGGATCAATTTGCTGAACCGTTATCGAACCCAACGTGCCACCGATCGCGGCACAGACAATGGCAGGCAAGTTCTCGCGAAAGCGGATATGCCCCATGCGCGCAAAATGCAACGTTGCCGACAGTGAGCCCATTGAACCTTGCAATTTGTTGGTGGCGAGAGCTTGGGCGGGTGACAACCCCACGCTCATCAGCATCGGCAACGTAATGGCGCCGCCGCCGCCGGCAATCGCATCAATGGTGCCGCCCAGAACGGCAGCACTGAACAGCAGCAGCAAAATTTCCGGGGCAAACTCCATTAACGAATCTCGACCACGTTCAGCAATTGGTCGGGTGCTATGTCGTCGTCGCTGAAAGGTTTCGGATCGTGAAAATCCTCTTTGTCGAACACGCGATCACCGTCGTCGCTGGCAATGCCGTTGGTAATCACTGCTTTGAAATCGAACAACGCGTTATCGGCGAGGTGCGAAGGCACGACATTTTGCAGCGATCGGAACATGGTTTCGATGCGGCCAGGGAATTTACGTTCCCAGTCCTGTAACATCATTTTGACGACCTTGCGTTGCAGGTTTTCCTGCGAGCCGCAGAGGTTGCACGGGATGATGGGAAACGCTTTGATGCTCGCATATTGCGCAATGTCTTTTTCGCGGCAATAGGCCAACGGGCGGATCACAATGTTCTTGCCATCGTCACTGACGAGTTTGGGGGGCATCGACTTGAGTTTGCCGCCGTAGAACATGTTCAGAAAAAACGTTTCAAGCATGTCGTCACGATGATGGCCCAACGCGATTTTGGTAATCCCATTTCGTTGGGCGTACGTATACAAAATGCCGCGCCGCAAGCGCGAGCACAGTGAACACATGGTCTTGCCTTCCGGGATCACGCGTTTAACAATGCTGTAGGTGTCTTCGTTGATGATGTCAAAAGGCACATCGAGGCTGGCCAAATAGTTCGGTAATATTTCCGGTGGAAAGCCTGGTTGTTTTTGATCCAAATTGACGGCCACCAGATCAAAATGGATCGGTGCCGATTTTTGCAATGACATTAAAATGTCGAGCAAGGTGTAGGAGTCTTTGCCGCCGGACAAGCACACCATGATTTTGTCGCCGTCTTCGATCATGCCGAAATCGGCAATTGCATCGCCGACCGCATGGCGCAGGCGTTTCTGCAACTTGTTGAGTTGGTACTGGTCTTTACGACTTAATTCGTTGGAACTGACTTCGGACATCTGACGTTACCGGTGTTACTGCCCCGATGCGGGGCCGGGATTATACGAAATGACTAATCGCTTTGCTTACAAAATAGCCATCCTGACGCTGATCTTTGTGCTGTCGGCCTGTGCCTTTCAGATGGTTTACCCGCGTTTGCCGTTTCTGATTGGCTGGCAAATCGACAATTACCTGGATTTGAATGACGAGCAGGAAGACTGGCTTGATGCGCGCCTGCGCGAGCATTTGCAGCAGCACCGCGAACAGCAATTGCCGCGATACGCCGAATTCACGGCGCGGTTGGCGACATCGCTTGGACAAGCATCACTTGATGATGAAACGCTTAAGTCGTTTGAAGCCGAATCGCGCACGCTGTACCGCGAATTGATGCAACAATTTAATGACGACGCGGTGGAGCTGATCAGTGGCCTCAGTGACGAGCAAGTCGCCTACGTTCGCACGAAAATGGAGGAAGATCCTGCCGACACAGCGGAAGAGTACGCCGAAAAAACGCCGGAGGAGCGCGTCGAAGAGCGCTTGGAACGCACCATAGATGATCTGGAAGCGTTAACGGGGCCATTAAGCAAAGAACAAAAAGCGTTGGTGAAAACCTTTGTTGATCAGCGCCCAGATCTCTATGTGCTCGGTCAAGCCACGCGCGAACGCTGGCAAAAAACGATTGATGAGGTGCTGCAACAACGCCAACAAAAAGAGGTATTACGAGAAACATTGCAACGTTTGGTGATGGAACCGGAAAGTTTGCGCGACGAGGCCTATAATGATGCCTTCCTTCGTTACGAACAGCTGCGTCGTCAAATGTATATTGCCGTGTTTGCCTCGTTAACTAAAAAACAAAAGCAACATCTGGTCGATGAAATTAACGAATGGCAGCAAGATTTCAGCGAATTAGCCCTTGTGGATTGATACGTCACGATCATGTCGTTAATCAGCTCCCCAGATGACTTAAAAAAAGCGGCCGATTTTTTACGTCGCAAAGACAAGATCTTGGCGCGTCTGATTAAAGCGCATGGCCTATGTCGTATGCAACCGTGGCAATCGGAACCGTTTACATCGTTGATCGACTCGATCATTTCACAACAAATTTCAACCAAGGCGGCGGCAACGATTAGTGAGCGCGCGATGAAATTGGCTGGTCGCGCTGGTCGCTTCAGCCCCAGCAAATTGGCCGCCGTCAGCGAGGAGGATTTGCGTGCCTGTGGGTTAAGCGGTGCCAAAACGCGTTATGTGCAAGGCATTGCGCGAGCCGTGCTGGATAAACAAATCGATCTAAAAAAATTGCGTTTTAGTGACGATGTCACGTTAGTCAAGGAACTCACCCAATTAAAAGGGGTTGGCAAGTGGACGGCCGAAATGCTGATGATCTTTGCTTATGGCCATGCTGATGTGTTGAGTTTGGGCGACTGGGGCTTGCGTCGCGGTGCCCAAATTGCATTTCAACTTGAACAATCTCCCAACGACAACGTTTTTATTGGCATGGCGGAAGCTTGGCGTCCTTACCGTTCGGTTGCCAGCTGGTATTTATGGCGTGCCGCCGAATCAGGTTTACCCGAGCACTAACCGCTTGCAATTTGATCGTTTTTGGCACGAAAACGGTTTTCCTGCGCTACAGTAAATCTGTGTTTCCCCTTGAAGTGTCGCCAAGATGTCGAAGGCGCTGTTCATTCTGTTGCTCATTCCGTGGCTGTCGGTCCGAGCTGATTGCCTGCGGGGGCTAACAGTACACATCGATCTTGATGCGCCATCGTCTTTCAAAATGGCCAACAACGATTTGGTTGGGATGGATGTTGACATGCTGGAGCGGATCGCCGCTGACGTAAAATGTCAGATCCGTTGGCATACCGACGAAATGAGTGGCGCGCGCGTGTTGCGCAGTATTGAAGAAGGACAATTTGATGCAATCATTCGGGCTTCGTTAACCAATGATCGATTGCGTTATGCCCATTTCAGCATTCCCTATCGCGACGAAGTTGTTGGTTTGTATGCGCTACGCAGTACGCAATTGGTGGCGTTTAACAATTTGAATGAAGCGTTTCGGAAAGGTTTGCGGATGATAGGTCCAGCGGCTGGATTTTATGGCGAAGAGTACGATGCGTTGCGCGAACCTTGGCAACAGTCAGGGCGTATGACGCAATACAAGAATCCAGTGACGGCAACCCAATTGCTGTTTATCAAACCACCACGCGGCGATTTGTTATTGGTCGATGCGGATGTTTTTTTCCATCACGTTGGCAAGCAGCGAGTGGATTTGGTGTTTAATCCCGCCAATTGGCTGCGCATTACGCCGGCACACATTATGTTTAGCAAAAAAACGGTTGCGGAAAGCACGGTCAAGCGTATCGATAGCGCTATTCAATCGCTGCAGCAGCAAGGTGTGCTGATGGCTATCGAAAAGCGCTATCGTCCGCCAATCTTGATGCAGGAAATTGCCCAAGCGCGCAAGCGCTAACGCGCCGCGCCCAATTGCCAATAGCTACGAATCTTTTGAATGCAGCACTTCGCCTACACGCACCACTTTTAACACATTGGTGCCGCCGCCTTCGCCAATGACATCACCTTTGGTGATCACGACCAGATCACCGTCATCCAAATAATGGTGATCGCGCAAATAGTTGATTACTTCTTTGTTCACGCGTTCATACGGCAATTTGTAGAAATCAAAATGGTGTGGGTACACGCCGCGATACAGTGCCATGCGACGGCAAGTCTCGAGGCGACGCGACACCGCAAAAATCGGAATGCCCGAACGGATGCGCGACATCAGCAGCGGCGTACGCCCCGATTCGGTCAAGGCAATAATGGCGCGGATCGGCATATGGTTGCCCAAATACATGGCGCTCATCGCAATGCCTTCTTCGACGGTGTCAAACACATCGTCAATGCGATGGCGCGACAAACGCGATTTGCGGTCTTTTTCGGCGCCCAGACACACACGCGACATTGCGCGAATCACATTGGCCGGATCAACACCCACTGCCGTTTCACCGGACAACATCACCGCATCGGTGCCATCAAGCACCGCATTGGCCACATCAAACACTTCGGCGCGCGTTGGAATCGCATTTTGAATCATGCTTTCCATCATTTGCGTGGCGACAATAACGCCGCGATTTAAATGACGCGCCCGGTGCACCATATGTTTTTGAATCGCGGGCAGTTCGGCATCGCCCATTTCAACACCCAAATCACCGCGTGCGACCATCACCGCATCTGACGCGCGAATGATTTCATCGATATTTTCAACCGCTTCAACGCGTTCAATTTTGGCAACGATACAGGCTTGCGAACCGGCTTCGGCGAGCAATGTGCGGCATTCTTCGATGTCTTCGGCGCTGCGTGGAAAACTCATTGCAACATAATCGGCATTCACTTGCGCGGCCACCAGAATGTCGCGTTTATCTTTGTCAGTCAGCGCTTTTGCCGACAGGCCGCCACCTTGGCGGTTAATGCCCTTGTTGTTGGACAAATCACCACCGATGACAACGGTGCATTCAATGCGTGACTCTTTGACGGATCTGACCGTCAACACAACGCGACCATCGTCCAGTAACAAGGTGTCACCGGTGCGCACATCACGCGGCAATTCTTTGTAATCAATACCGACTTGGGTTTCGTCACCGTCTTCATTGCCGAGTGCGGAGTCAAGACAAAAAATGGCGCCTTCTTTCAAATTGATTTTTTTGTTTTTGAAACGCGAGATACGAATTTTGGGGCCTTGCAAATCCACCAGAATCGCAATAAAACGACCGGCTTCCTGCGCCAAATGTCGCACTAATGCGACGCGTTCAGCATGTTCTTCGGGGGCACCGTGCGACATGTTCATACGCACAACATCGACACCGGCTTTCACCATGTCGCGTAAAACGGGTTCGGTCGTGCTGGCGGGACCCAGCGTAGCGATGATTTTGGTACGACGAGCTGTCATTTCATTTCCCTCTGTTTTCAGCCTGCCAGAGTAGCTTAAGCAAGCTGCGCTGCCCAGCATGAGGATCAACAAAATCAGCGACTTGAATACGAATGTGCTTTACGTTTACGAACACGTAAATCAGTTGCAGGTTCGGGTTATTGGGTTCGGGTAAAGGCAAAACGAAAAAATATCAGATTGTCCAAGACGCTCAAGTGGTCAGCGAACGCAAGGTCGGGTTGCCTTTACTCTCAACTCGAATCCGCAACCCGAACCCGCAACCCGCCACCGTTTTTCACCCATGCAATTGTTCACACGCATACAATGTGTTTTCGAGCAACGTTGCTACGGTCATCGGGCCGACACCGCCAGGCACGGGCGTAATAAATCCGGCGCGTGTTGCCGCCACATCGTATTCGACATCACCGCACAATTTGCCATTGTCCAATCGGTTGATGCCAACGTCGATCACGATCGCGCCCGGTTTGATCCATTCACCTTTGACAAAATTCGGGCGGCCAACACCCACCACGACTAAATCAGCACGACCCACTTCTTCGGCCAGATTTTGGGTTTTCGAGTTGCAGATGGTGACGGTGCAATCGGCGAGCAACAACTCCAACGCTTGCGGACGACCGACAATATTGGATGCACCAACAACACACGCCTTTAAGCCGCGCAAATTCACGCCGGTGCGTTTCAACAACGTCATCACACCATACGGTGTGCAGGGGCGCAGCAACGGGCGTTTTTGCGCTAAGCGACCGAAGTTGTAGGGATGAAAACCATCAACGTCTTTATCCGGCTTGATGCGTTCCAACACGGTGTCGCCGTCAATGTGTTTGGGCAAAGGCAGTTGCACCAAAATGCCGTCAATTTTTTCATCCGCGTTGAGTTGATCGATCAACTTCAGCAGTTCAGTTTGCGCCGTGTCGACTGGCAGGTTGAATTCCACCGAGTGAAAGCCGGCGGCTTTACACGATCGGCGCTTATTGCCAACGTACACTTCTGACGCCGGATCATTGCCCACTAAAATGACCGCCAAACCCGGTGGCCGCTTGCCGGCCGCCAAGCGGGTGGCAACACGGGCGGCGATATCACTCTTTAATTGCTCGGCAACGGCTTTGCCATCGATGATTTGTGCGGTCATGGTGTTTTTTTGTCCAACTTAAGAAGGGGCTAATTCTAACGATCCGGTCGCCGGGCTGCAGATGAAAGCGTATGCATAAAAAGTGCAATGGCAAATTGACGGCAGACAGATCGATCCGTATCATGCCGCGCTCGCTTTTCGGCACATTCATGCGCCGGATCGCCTGACTCGGGGAATAGCGCAGCTTGGTAGCGCATCTGGTTTGGGACCAGAGGGTCGT
>JAYSCL010000097.1:0-7045 GCA_041914905.1 Enterobacterales bacterium | reverse complement strand
CCAAGCTCTTAAATGGAAAAAGCCCTGGTGCGAAAGCATCAGGGCTTTTTGCTTTTGGGGTTTTGGTGATGGTCTCCTTGAATCATTGGACCCCAATGCGACGAAACGGCAGGATTGCCGTTTTGGACGGCGGAGCCGGCCCGAAGGGCTGAGCGCCAAGGCCGATGTTGCTCCTGCAACATTCGGCATTCCCCACATCCCTGTGGGTCAGATGGCGCGAATCCAAGTAGGTCATCGCCAAGTTCTTAAAGTGAAACAAAGGGCCCGGTTCAAAAGACCGGGCCTTTTGTTTTTGCTCTGAAATTGGGAGATGACCTCCTTGAGCTTTGGACTCCCAATGCGAGAGTTTTGCCGTGAGCAAAATTTAGCGAGGAGCACCGCGATGTGAGCATCGCAACTGACCGAGCCGTCTTGGCTCAGGATGAGCCAAGCAAAATAGGTCATCGCCAAGTTCTTAAATAAACAAAAAACCAGAGGCAAATCTCGGGGTTTTTGCTCTGCATTACCCCATTCCAACTGTCAGCTGCGCTCTTTTCTTCTTACCACCCTAATTCAACTAATCCTGTCTTCGAGCAACGTGCCGTTTTTCTATATGAACGTGCAGCTTGAGCATCATGACTATTGCCCATCGAGCGCTCGCCCGCATGGAGTTCGGCAAACATCACTTAGTTCAAAAAAAAGCCGAATCATTGTTTCCAATGATTCGGCTCAGCACAACTTACTTGCCTTATTCCCACTTCAGTCAATTGAACAAAACCATGGCTGGCGCCCATCCGTGGGACAACCCAGCCAACAGCGGTACTACTTGCCTTGCTCCCAGAAAATCATTTACAGCTGATGTTTTTACCGGTGGCATCTTCTTCGATGCCATCGCCATTGCGATCGGTTGAGTAACGAGGACGCCCCAATTTGGTGACGATGACTGCGCGACTGAATTCGGGGTAATCACTGTGGCAGATAATGAAGCTGCCATTTTGATGTGCTGTCATCCCGCTGCCTAAAAATGACAATGTGGATTTATTTTGAAATGCTTTCCAACTGACTTTGGCGTTACCCTGAGCTGGCTGAAGTTCCTGCACAATTTTCTCGTTTTCTTCGCGCATACCGTTGCGATTGGCATCACGGAAGATCAGATGCCCGTCGCTCCAGTTTTTGCTGCAAACGCCACTTTTGCCGGGGCAGATACTGACAAATGAATTGCTGAAAATGGCATCTTGGCGTGCGGTTTGGACACTCAGGAACAGCGTTTGCATTTGGGTGTTGACGCGATATTTGCCCACCATCTTGAAGTAAGCCGGAACCCCTATTGTTGTTACGATAGCGATCAAGCTGACGACAACCATTGATTCCAATAATGTAAATCCCTTCTGATTAAACATGATTCCCTCATTAAAAAGTTGTTATCGAATAACCCGTTGTTTGGGTGAGCGCATCGTAGTGGCCGCGATGATGTAGGGCTATCTCACAAGTCCGATGACCATGTAAGCCATTTCTCAAGCCAGTGGTGGATTTTGGTAAGTCGCTTAGTGGAAATCGCGTGAACGGGTTGTGAGATCGCCCAGCTGCGAGGACAGATCGCTGATACGGCGAGCAACAACATGCGTCACACCACCCTGGTGTTGAATCTGGCCTTGGATCTGCAAAAACTGACCGTAAACAACCGCTTGCCGACAACGCTCGAGCAACTGTGGCCATACGATGATATTGGCTTGTGCCGTTTCATCTTCGAGCGTCATAAAGGTCACGCCTTTGGCTGTGCCGGGGCGTTGGCGATTAGTAACCAGACCGGCGATCGTGACCACATAACCGGCTTTGATCTGGGGTAGATTGACGAGCGGATGGACTTTGCGTTGATCGAGTTGCGCCCGAAAAAACTGCATCGGATGTGATTGCAAACTGACGCGTGTGCTCGCAGTGTCTTGCACCAATTCCTGCCAGCGATCCGGTTTTTTCAGCAGCGGCGTGCCTTCGCGAATGTCGGCGTGTTGCCACAATTCGCCATCAAATTGGCTGCCATCGGCTTGCCATTTGGCGTAATGACGATGGCCACTCAGATCTTTGAATGCGTTCGCACGCGCCAGCAATTGTCGATCGCGTTGTGAAATGTCGCAGCGTTCAACAAACGATTGCCATGATGAAAATGTGTTGATCCGCCGCGCATTCACAATGGTGTCGGCACTGGTTTGCGACAAGCCATTGATGAGGCGCATGCCCAATCGAACGGCTGGTCTTTGTGTATCAGTATCGTTTTCGAGTGTGCAATCCCATTCGCTGTGCAGAACGTTGATTTCACGCACTCTAACGTGGTGCAGTTGCGCGTCGCGAATTAGCTGTGCAGTTGAATAAAATCCCAACGGTTGGCTATTGATCATGGCGGCCAAAAAAGCAGCTGGCTGATGGCATTTCAACCAAGCGGAGTAATATGCCAAGATCGCAAAACTAGCGGCATGCGATTCCGGAAAGCCATAGCTGCCAAATCCTTTGATTTGTTCGTAGATATTCAATGCGAACTCATCGGGATAACCGCGTTGACGCATACCAATGATCAGCTTTTCGCGAAACGGCTCCAGATCGCCATCGTTACGAAAACGCCCCATTGCTCGTCGTAAGTTATCGGCTTCGCCGGCCGTAAATCCAGCGGCGACCATGGCGATCTGCATCGCTTGCTCCTGAAAAATGGACACACCGTAGGTGCGTTTTAATATCGCTTCGATCTTTTCTTCGGGATAACTGATTGGTTCGCGCCCTTCGCGTCGCAACAAATACGGTTTCACCATATTGCCTTGAATGGGGCCGGGTCGCACAATCGCGACTTCAACGACCAAGTCGTAAAACGTGGCGGGTTTTAAGCGCGGTAGCATCGACATTTGCGCGCGCGATTCAATTTGAAATACGCCAATCGTGTCGGCGCGTTGAATCATCTCGTAGGTGGCGAGATCTTCTTGAGGAATGTCCGATAATTTTTTCGGTGCGTCGGTATAGGGCTGCAACAGTTGCAAACATTTTCGCAACGCCGTCAACATGCCCAGCGATAGCACATCCACTTTTAACAAGCCTAGGCTGTCGACATCGTCTTTGTCCCACTGAATAACCGTGCGGTTATCCATTCGGGCGTTTTCAACTGGTACCAGATCGTCAATTTGTTTGGCAGCGATCACAAACCCACCAACGTGCTGTGATAAATGGCGAGGAAATCGCTTTAGTGTTTTGGCTAGCGTCAACACGCGTTTCAAGCTGGCACTGTCCGGATCAAAACCCTGTTCGCGAAAACGTTGGCGCCAATCGGTGTGCTCGCTCGAATGTGATAGCGCGCGCAGCAATTTTTCGATGGCGAAATCATCCCAGCTCAGTGCTCGCGCCACATCGCGAATGGCACTGCGGGTTTGATAACTGATGACGGTAGCAACCAGTGCGGCGCGGTGACGTCCATATTTGTTGTATAGATACTGAATCACTTCTTCGCGGCGCTCATGCTCAAAATCGACATCAATGTCTGGCGGTTCGTGGCGTTCTTTGGAGATAAATCGCTCAAACAATAGCTGACTTTGCATTGGGTCGACTTCGGTGATGCCTAACACATAGCAAACCGCTGAATTTGCTGCTGAACCGCGGCCTTGGCACAAAATGTTTTGTGAACGCGCAAACGCAACGATATCGTAGATCGTCAAGAAATAACGTTCATAGTGCAGTTCGGCGATCAAGGCCAATTCATGTTCAATTTGCTTTTCTATTTTTTCCGGAACCGAATCTCGATAGCGCTGTTTTAATCCTTCCTCGGTTAGTTCTCGCAGATAGTCGATGGCAGTTTTACCGGCAGGCACGATCTCTTCCGGGTACTCGTATTTCAATTCGCTTAATGAAAATTGACACTGTGCGGCGATCGTGATGGTCTCGGCTAACCAGTCGGCCGGATACAATCGCGCCAGTTGTTGTCGTGCACGCAGATGGCGTTCACCATTTTGATAAAGTTTATAACCGCATTCAGTCAGCGCCGTGTGTTCGCGAATGGCGGTGACGGTATCTTGCAAAAAACGGCGCTGGCGTTTGTGCATGTGCACATCGCCGGCGGCAACAAGAGGGCATTGCAGCTGTGTGCTGAGTTGACGCCATTGACGCACCGATAAGCGTTCATGTCGTTCCAGTAAACGTTCCACGGTGATCCAGACTCGTTGGGGATATTGTTGTGCTAACCATTGTGCTTCTTCGATGTTCGGTGCCCAGCCGGGCAGCCATAACAACAAGCAATCGTGCAACGTGCTGCTGACATCATCGCGAGTCAGATGATATTGGCCTTTTTCTGCCGCGCGACGACCGAGTGTGATCACGCGACACAGATTGGCATAACCTTGACGATTTTGTGCGAGCGCAACAAAACGTAAGCCATCATCTAAGCGAAACTCACTGCCAACAATTAAACGGATATTTTTTTCGCGAGCCGCCACATGCGCACGCACGACACCAGCGACGGAACATTCATCTGTTATGGCCAATGCCTGATAACCCAGTTCGTCGGCACGAGTGATCAGTTCTTCCGCGTGTGAAGCGCCACGCAAAAATGTGAAATTGCTCAGGCAATGCAGTTCGGCGTAGTTGGGTGTCGGTTTGTTCATAAATGCATGAGTTTGTTTAGCGATAAAAGGGTGGTTTGAATGACGCTCTATAAAACACAACGTACACTGCCTGTACAAGGGCGGTCTTCAGGTCGTTTTTTTTAACTTAAGCGAATACGCCATGTTTGAACCATTGTTTGTTGCGGCGATCACGAAATATCCACCACCATTCATTGTGTGGTGTGCGCGCAATGTAATAATCGCGCTTGATATCGTTTTGATTCCACCAGCCGCCTTCGATGCGCTCAGGTCCGTGGATGATCGTAAGTGACTGAACTTTGTTTAATGCTTGCGGTGGTGACAGCAAATACAACGGTCGAAACGGTTCAGTCATGGCGACTTTCGCTTGATTGACTGACTGCGATTGCTGACTGTATTCGGCGCGATGATCGGCGATGCAGGACAGTTGATAGGCGCCATCATCGGTCATGCGAGCTCGTAATTGCTCGATCAACACGGCGATGTCAGCGCGTCCGCTGCGACGTTTAAAGTGGTCATGATTTTCGCTGGCTACGTTCATCCATTGATGTGCCTTTAATTGCAGCTCACGTGTTGGTTGCTGCAAAATCAACGCTTCTAGTTTGGCCTGGCACAAACGCAGCATCGGTTCCGGCTCGCGTGAAGGTAATGCCAAGCCGATCGTGACAACGGTTTTATCCGGCACCTTATGATGAAAGATCAAATCAAATGTGCTGACGCCGCATTGAACCGCGCGCAATCGTTGACACAGGTGTTGCACCAGTTCTTGCACGACGGGCATCAGTCGCATCACTTCACTGCATTCGTAACTTAATTCAATGCGTTCATCAAAATGATGCGGTGCCGCTTCGATGGGGGGAATGTCGGCTACTTTGCCGTACGCACGATCCAGCAATTGCAAAAACGATTTTCCATAACGACGCATCAAACCATCGCGTGGCAAGCGCATCAACTCGCCCAAGGTTTGAATGCCAACGGCCTGCAAATGCTGCTGCACTTTTTCGTCAATATCGCTAACCGCCAAAGGCAGCGATGACAAACGCGAAACCGTGCTTTTGTCATGATCCAAAGCCCATTCGCTGCGCGCGCGATTCAGCCAAATCGACGCCAATGGCGTATTGGCCAGCGCCAAGTGCGCGCTCAATCCGCGTTGCTGTAATGCCGCGAGTAAGCGCGAACACAATTGTTGTTCGCCCTGAAACAGGTGCACACTGGCGGCGATTTCCAATAACAAATGTTGCGACGCATGCACGCTGACGGTAGGCGTAAATTGCTGAGCCCAGCGCGCGAGTCGTTGTAAAAAAATCTGCTCACGTTCGTGATCGCGTGCATGTAAATTCAGTTGACCGCACAAACTGGTGGCGGTGCTGATTTTCATTCCGGATTTCACACCAAACGATTGCGCAGCGGTATTGCTGGCATAAATTCGTTGATACGAACCCTCGCCTTCGGTCAGCGCCAGCGGTTCGTGTTCTTGATGCAAACGTAGTGCGTAAAAACCAAGTAGCGGCAACTGCACACTCAACCACAATTGCTGGCGCGCCAAACTGGCTTGCGCGGGCACTTCGAGCCATAACTGTGCCGGGGGTGCCTGTTCAACAGGGGATGATCGCGCCAGCTTGATGGCCGCCATTACACGACTCCGTGTGGCTGAGCTGTATAGGTTTGTTGAGCGGGTAAGCATCCTCGGTATTTCAATAAATGCAGTGCATTACCGGTGATCGCCAAGCGGGCGCAGGCGGCTGTCGGCGGTAACACCGACGGCATCGGTGTCAGCACAATCACAGTGGCTTCAGCTTGGCTGGCGGCCAACTGCAAACGCTGACTTTCGCGCCGCTCCAGGCGTGACAACCACAGCAACACCAAGCCAACGCGTGCCTGCAACACCTGTTCGGTGGCCCACAGTTTCAATTTGTCATTGAATGGCTGCAGCGCGAGCCAGTAATTCAGATCCACACCCGCTGTGACCAAGCTGCCTGCCAGCCAGTCATACGGCATGCCAATGCCGGCACACCAGATTTGCTTTTGGGTAGCTGCCGCCAAGGTGGGCAACAACAAGCTGCATTCGCCAATGCCTTCGCGCTCAAACAACAGCTCATTAACCGCATTGGCTGGCCAACAGCCGTCCGGTAACAGTGGCGCCAATGCCGGATGGGCGGGCAGGGCATGGTGATTTTGGGTCTGCACCAGCGAACGGGCATACCAAAGATGAGGAGACGATGGCAGGGAGGACGGCATATAAAGCTCCCGACGATAGAATTTGAGTGGTTAACTGTCGTTAACTTTATACGCCAGAATGGGCGATTTGGGTAGGGTTTGTGAGACATTTCTGAATGTCATCGTATGCGCTAGTGATAGCCATCCAACTTCGTTAGAATCGCGCGCTCGCAAAGAGCCCCCATTTATTTTGGACTTCTAATATCTAAGGAATGAGAGATGACACATTCTCGTCGCGT
>JAYSCL010000096.1:1787-7357 GCA_041914905.1 Enterobacterales bacterium | reverse complement strand
CGAAACACTTTGCGCCGCGCCAGGTCTTTGCCCGCGCGTACACCGGCCGCAACATGGTCATCGTCTTGCAACAACAATTCGCCATCAAATTGACCAGCGAGAATCGCTGTTTTGTTATGCAAAAAAGCGCGTAATGCCGCATCGAGCATTTTGTCCATCGCTCGGCCGCGCAGCGCCGAAATGCGTCGGCGCGGACTCAAGCGTTCATCACTGCCGTATTCAATGGCATTGTCGAGTCCACACAGCTGCAAAATGATCTGTTCGACTTCGTCGTAATGCAAAATGCCGAGCTCGAGTGCATCCTCCAAATCGAGAATCGTGTAGCAAATATCGTCGGCCGCTTCGAGCAAAAATGTCAACGGATGACGCGCGTAGTGATCAGGGCTTAAGCGTTGCAAACCGAGTTTATTGGCGACATCGTTGAAGATGGTTCGCTCACTTTGAAATACGCCAAATTTTTGTTTGGCGCCAGCATCCGCCGCCAACCAGGGATACTTCAGCAAAGCGCCCAAAGTTGGATACGTCAAACGCATGCCACCTGCAAATTGGTGGTATTCGGTTTGCGTGACAACACGCAAAGCCATCGCATTGCTTTCAAACAAACACAGATCGCGTAATTCGGCCGATGTTAATTCGGCCAACAACGTATCAGCCGATTTGCGTTGAAAAAAATCACGGATGGCGTATTCACCAGCGTGACCAAAGGGCGGATGACCAATATCGTGTGCAAGGCAAGCCGCCTGCACAATCGCGCCGAGATCGGCCGGTGTGATCCACGCCGGCAATTCGTGTTGAATCGTTTCGCCGAGCAAAATGCCCAAACTGCGACCAACGGAGCCGACTTCGATCGAATGCGTCAATCGCGTATGAATGTGATCATTCAAACTGAGCGGATGCACCTGCGTCTTGCGACCAAGCCGACGAAAAGCCGATGAAAACACGATGCGATCGTGATCTTTGTGAAAATGTGAACGACCGACTGCCGACGCGATGTCTTGTTCATGAAACGCGCGTTGCGGTGTCAACAATTGCGACCAGTTCATCATCATGCTTGCTCGTTAAATTCGGCGATTACGTGTTTAATGGCCTGCAATTGGCGCAGCTTGCTGCGTCGATAAAAATGCGTGCCAATGGTCCACGCTATTAACCACAGTATAGAAATGCTGATACCGACGAACCAGCCTAACTGAAACTCGGTTGAGCGCTCGGCGATGCCACCTTCAAACCAGCTCAGCACAGCCATCACGACAATCAGCACACCACAAAGGCTCAACATCCAGAACGAATGCGTTGCCATGCGATAAGCCGCCTGCAATCGTTTTTGCTTCAGCGCCAACAAATCGTGCAGGTTGCCACTTTCGGCGCGCCACGTGCCGCGTCGCAAATGCCACCACCACCACGTGATCACCGGGCCGAGCGCGCACCACAACAGCATCCATGCTTTGAGCAGCGTGCTGGACTGTGGCCAAATCCACCACGTGTACCACCACAAAAACGGCACCATCGCAATTTCGACGGCGACCCACAACATCATGCGACGGGTTTTCCACAGTGTTTGTTTTTGCAATTTGGGTAGATCGATCGCCTGTGATTGCCAGACGTTTTGCAGATCGTGCCAATCGTTGTTCGGGGCGCTCATGCGACACGTTCCAGTTGCTGTTGAATGGTGCTGCGCAGGCGTGACAACCGCACCGCCACCACATTCACATTCAGGCCCATGATCGCGGCAATTTCCTGATGCGATACGCCTTCTAATGCCAACAGCGCCAATTCTTTGCTAGCGAGCGGCAATTGTTGCACGACGTACAGCAAGCGTTCGCTGTGCTGACGCAATTGCGCCAGCGTGGCCGGATCGATCTGCTGATCGATCAATTCTTCGTTAAGCACTTGATGCGGTGGACGTGCTTTTTCTTTCAGCACATGACTAACGGCGCAGTGATGGGCAATTTTCAATACATAGGTTTTCAGACTGGCATCGTGACGAAAACGCGGCAGCGCTTGCCAGATCGCGAGCAAGATCTCTTGCTGCAATTCTTCACGCAACGCCGGATTGCGTTCATACGCCGCCGCCACGCGCGCAATGGCGGCGCCAAATTCGGACAGAACAGCGTCGAACGCCTGTGACATGGATACGACCGCCTCGTTAAGCTGCGGTATTGTAGCGACGAGAGCGGTCATGTCCATTAATGCTTGAAAGCCCCTTCCTGGTTTTTTAGAAGGGGGGTGGGGGTGGTCGATTTTGCAGTTAGCTTCATTTTGGATTGTGCTTCATGCAATCCTGTTTAAATGCCAACAACAAAGCGTTCGCTTTGCAAACGTTTCGTTGCAAACGCGATGCAGGCAACGGTCAGTACCAACGACATCGACATCGTTAACACGATGGGTAGCGCGCCGACAGAATTACCCTTGGCAAATTCCATCAACAACGTTTGTTCGGCCAACACCGGAATCGCATACATCCAGGTTTGTGTCGTAATGTCGAGCATCGGCACGACAATGACACCCAGCAAGGGGATCAATAACGCAAAGCTGACCATCGTTTGCGCTTCTTTAAATGTTTTCGAATTTAACGCGAGCGCAATTTCAAAAGCCGGTGCAAACAAACACAGCGGCAGTGAAATCAACAGCAAAGCGATCAGGTCCGGCGTCGTCAATCGCCACGACATGCCGATCTCTTCCAACGCCATTTGTTTCAAGATCAAATGCCCTGCCACCATCGCCAACGTGATGCCAGCGAATGAAATGGTCGCGCTGGTTAACCATTTACCGACAATCAAATCAAACGCACGCGCCGGTTGTGCCAGCAAAATCTCAAGCGATTTGCGCTCGCGCTCGCCTGCCGTAGAATCGATCGTCGTGTTCAGGCAGTAATAGAAAACATAAACGAACAACGTGCCGAGCAAAACGCCAACCAATTTGCCAGCGCGCGAAGCTTGCGTTGCCGTGTCGTATTCCTGCACCGCGATGGGCGACAACAGCGCTGGCGAAACGCCGCGCACCATCAAACGCGACTGCGCAATATCGCTGCTGTAGCTGCGCAGCAGGCGTTGAATTTTGCGCGTTTTGCGATCTTGCTCGGCGGCCGAATCAAACCACAATTCGATATCGGCTGGGCGCAAATTGTTGAATTGCTGGCCATAAGCTTTATCAAAGCGAATTACCGCGGCCATTTTGCGTTCAGCCAGTAAAGCGGTGATTGCCGCCTCGTCCATACCGTCGTGAGCGTTCACTTTGATCGTGTTGTTTTCCAGGTACGTCAACAGCGTGGGCGCGGCACTACCGTTGATCACAACCACATCAATCGTTTCGTTTTCCGCTTTGGACGCTTTGCTGATAATCGTATTCAGCATCATAAAAACGACGAACGGGAACAATGCAACAAACAGAAACCAGGTTTGCATCGCACGTTTGTCGCGCAAAGCGTCGGTCATCTCTTTTAGGTATACAATTTTGATTAAAGGGCTCATGCCGCAATTCCTTCTTCGGAGCCAATTAGCTGCACAAACGCGTCTTCGAGATCGTCAATACCGGTTTGACGGCACAGATCGGCCGGTGATCCTTGTGCGACCGTTTTACCTTTGGCGATCACGATCACATCGTCACACAGTGCCGTGACTTCTTGCATCACGTGCGTGGCCATCACCACACAGCAACCACGTTCGCGCAGCGCCACCAGTGCGCGGCGCAGCGCACGCGTGCTCATCACATCAAGACCGCGGGTGGGTTCATCGAGCAACACATTTTGTGGTTTGTGCAACAGTGCGCGTGCCAGCGATACTTTTAAACGTTGCCCTTGTGAAAAACCGGCGCAACGACGATCGATGATGTCTTGCATGGCGAGCATGTCGATAATTTCTTCGCTGGCTTGCGCAATCGCCGCGCGTGTCATGCCATGCAATTCACCAAAATAGCGCAGGTGTTCGCGCGTGGTCAGGCGATCGTACAGTCCCACTTGATCGGTCAAAATACCGAGCTGTTTGCGTACCAACAACGCGTCGAGTGCCGGATCGTAACCTTGTACGGCAACGTCGCCATCATCACGTTGCAGCAGGCCAAACAAAATGCGCAATGCGGTGGTTTTCCCGGCACCGTTTGGGCCAAGCAGGCCGGTGATTTTGCCGTCGTCGGCACGAAAGCTGACGCCGTCGAGTGCCTGCACTTTGCCAAACGCCTTTTTGACATTGTTTACCGTAATCATGGTGCTGCTCCTGCATTATTCAGCACAAACGAAGGAAGTTTTAATTCGCTCAAACAACTCGCTGTGACGGCCGTCGTTGGTTCATCAACAAATTGCTTCAGTACCGTCGGTGCACACCCCATGTGCGACACGATGTGACCGGCATTGGCCACGATAAGGTGTTGCGCTTGAGGAATAAACTGCTTGGCTTCTTCGGCGCGTGTCGGTGGCGTTACTGGGTCGAGCGCACCGGATAGCATCAATGTGGGCGTTGCGATGATGCTGCGATCGAGCGTTTCGCGGCGCGTGATGTTCAGCAACGAACAATGGCCCGTCCATTTGCGCAATGTTGTGTCGCGCAAAAACGATGACTGCTTTTCGTGTGCCAACACAGTGTCGTCAACGCGATGCAAGTCTTCACCGCACAGCACGCTGAACGTCAAACCGAAAGCCATTTTTTGGGTTGAAAAATCGCTGGCGCTTAACGCGTTTTGCATAAACGGTCCCCAATCAGCATCGGCGGCGCGACTGATCACAATCGGCAATCGTGCACGTGAGCGCGTGTCATACAACATGCCGCGGATCACTTCGGTGAACGCGTTATGTGTCAACACTTCGGTCTGTTGTGCGCCCGTGCGTGGGTGTGTGAATCGAATGGTGAACTGATCGCCACTGACTGCCGTCAACAATTGTTGCCATTGCTGCTGCAATTGTGGAAACGTTTGCGCACAGGATTTGTCGTTGCGACATTGCTCAAACAAGGCATCTAAACTGGCTTGCCCATCACGACCCCATTCGCCGACCAATTGTTGTGGCGATGCGACGCCGTCCAAGATCAAACTGCGCGTGTTGTCCGGAAACAAACGTGCATAAGCTTGCGCCAAACGCGTGCCGTAAGATCCGCCCCAAACATTGATCTGGGTGTAACCCAGTGTCTGTCGTATCGTGTCGATATCGCGCGCGGCATTAGCGGTCGAATAGGCGTTTTTGTCACCGGGAATTTCGCGCAAACACTGCGCAATGGCAGCATCTTGATGCACCGGGGGTAGCTCGTCGATCTGATCGGCTTGTGCACACAGTAATTTGCCTGAGCGACCAGTGCCGCGCTGATCGATAAACACGATGTCGCGGTTTTGCCGGATCTTGCGAAACGCGTTGTCAACCAACGTGGTGATTTCGCTGCCTGCTTGGCCGGGGCCGCCCGCCAACACAAACAACGGATCAGCCTTCGCGTATTCCTTGATCGAAGGCGCAATGGTCACAAACACGGTTAATTTATCGGCGCCATCCCGATCGTAATACGACGGCACCGATACCGTCAGACAGCGAAGGCCTTCGCTAAGGCCTTTGAGGTGGCAACTCTCACCCAGTTTGCCGGCATTGGGCCCGGCAT
>JAYSCL010000096.1:0-1687 GCA_041914905.1 Enterobacterales bacterium | reverse complement strand
GTGCAAAACAGACGTTTACGCAAAAGCGTTCTCCTTAAATAAAAGCGGCATGACATAACAGTGCGAGGGCGCCAAAAAATCTTACACGCCCGAATGTAAAAACTTGTAACAGCCATGCAACGCTCATCAGCGAACCGATGCGAACGATGCTTGCAGTGTTTTGGTAACGATGCTCACAATAGCGGCCTGACCATCCCGTTGCCGACCAATGACCACGCCCCTGCAGTTTGATATTCGTGTGCGCACGCAGTATGTCGCCGATCAATCCGATCCGGACGACAATCGTTTTGTATTTGCCTACACGATCCGAATTACCAACGCCGGTGAACTCGCCGCAAAATTGATCAGCCGTCACTGGATCATCACCGACGCCAACGGCGAAATACTCGAAGTCAAAGGCCAAGGTGTGGTCGGCGAGCAACCCTACTTACGCCCCGGCGAAACCTTCGAATACACCAGCGGCACCGTGTTAACGACACCGTTTGGCAGCATGCACGGCAGCTATCAAATGCAAACCGACAGTGGCGAATGGCACGACGCAACGATACCGGCATTCAGTTTAGTGGAACCGTCGCGGTTGAATTGATCATACGGTTGTCATTAAGTTCTGTGTTTATCGCGATAACACATTCGCAACACTTTATGCTGCATTGTTATCGTTTTTCAGTTCACCGCGTAAACGCCACACCATCCATAACAGTAACAAAACACCAACAAGAAGTGCCGTCCACAGTATCCAGCGCGACTGGGTTTTAGCGGTGTTGGTATCCGTTTTTGGAGCCACTTTATCGGTGGTTTGCATGTCGCCGACCGTGGCGGTGGCAAAGGACGGTAATTGCTGGGCGTTGAAATTTGGTATCAAATCGTTCACAGCAATATCACCACGCACTTTATCGTCAAAACCCCAACGCAATTGATAAGGGCCGGGGCCACGCGCGACAAAGACGATCAGTTCTGGTTCATAGTCAAAACGCAAGCGCAGATGCTCGGTCGGCCACGACAATTGTGGTTGCTGCGACACGAGACGCCAATATTGTGCACCGGCCACGGCGTTGACAAATGCTGGATTAGTGTACGGCGCGGCACCGCCGAAGCGGTACAGCAATAGATCATGTTGCCAAACATAGTGCTGACGATCGCCATCATTGACATAAAGTTGCGCCGGGAAAACCAGATTTTCCTCGGGCAACTGAATATTGAACGTGCGCGCAGTAAAGCGTGCCCCCAAATCAAATTCAACGGCCAACGTGTTGTCACGCAAACGCACGCGTGTGCCGCATACTTGTCGTGTACGTTGTGGCCAGGTTTGTGTGTGTTGCGATTGGGTTCGCAGCAAGACGGTGTGAACCGGCGGTAGCGGATCGCCACCGACAGCACGAATACGCAGATACGGTTGCCGGTTGAATTCCACATTTAATGTGTCTTGGCTGATTCGCTGTTGCTGATGTTGCAACTGCGCCACCGTTTGTGGTTCGGCAATTGACTGCCATTGCTGCAAGTCAGCTGATGCTTCCACCGTGACGCGCGTAACAAATGGTTTCGACGCGTCAGTGTAAATGTGCAGCTGATCGCCGCGGCTGTCGATCGAATGACTGTCCAGTATCAGATAATCAGTTCTGTGTTCCGTTTCGGTTGTCGGTGTTTGCGACCAAAACAAACTACCGTCGTTTTGAATCGTGATCTGCGC
>JAYSCL010000095.1:2654-7943 GCA_041914905.1 Enterobacterales bacterium | reverse complement strand
TCGGCAGTGTTGCCCGAGTTATCCGTGATTTTTAATTTTACTGTTAATCGCTCGCCGCCGTATTTGGTGACACTGACACGAGATGCTTCGCTTGCCAGTTTGGTTCCATTAACAAACCATTCGTTTTTCACGATGCTGCCTTCTTTGTCATGCGATGTGCTGTTAAATGTCACGACCGTGACGCCAACCGGACAATTGCGGCCTTGCGTAATGGTGAAATTGGCGACCGGGCGATAATCACACACTTGGCGTTCGACATACGTGGTGTACAGATACGGCAAGCTAGCGAAGCATGATAATCCGCCTTGATAAATCCACTGCGTTGAAATTGTGGTGGGGGATACATAGTCGTATATTGTTGTCCATGTTCCCGTTGAGGCGTTGTAGGCGCTGCACTGCACACTGCCGCCATAATAATGAATGGGCTCTCTTACGGTTGTACACGAAATGAGTTCATCATCGGCCAGTGCAGACAACGTGAACACCATCGACATCATCGATAGCATCACTGCATTAATTATTTGCTTCATTTGAATAAATCTCCCGATAAAAGGTAATGGTACTTACGTTTACAGATAGATCGCCGAGTACAATCGACAATTAACGATCGCGATTACCTGTCAGGAGATGGTAACAGAGTCACATAATCAAATTAGTCAGATGCTACCCGACATTTTCAAATTGGCTAACTGAGTTAAGTGATTTTCGCAATTTGAACGCCATGGTGTGAGTGTTAAAACGTTATTGGTTCACTGTGTGAGTGCGCACCTGTACGCTCTCTTTTTTTAACATCCGTCGTTTCAACGCTCGGTAAAATTTCGTCATAAACAATTTATTGAAGGTGTCGAATCGGCGTCTCGTATGATTTTAAACGTAATCAGTGCACAACGTTATTTGTGTGGCGAAGTTGATCTTGCGCGTGTTATGCCGGTCGTTGTTTGTTCCACACTTCTCATCAATGTTCTGCCGCGATAGCTTGCTGATGGGCCGGCTGTTCGCGGAAATGCTGGCCCGGTAACGGGATGTCCATGCCCGACGGAATGTGTTCCCATTGCCAGTGCGCACGTGGCGCAGCGTAATTTCGTGCCGGCAATATCGTCGCGATGGCTAAGCGGAACGAGCGGTGCAATCTGACGCTCAGCATGCGGTGTTGCGCCTGACGTTACCACATCGATACGACCGGCCCACAAGTCGGCGATCATGGCTTTTCTTATTTTCGCTTGCTTTCCACGCGCTGGCGATTGGCGATATGCCCAAATTTTCTTGGCGGCGCTTCCGGCCTCTTCCGCTAATTGTGAGGCATAGTTTGTCCCAGCGGCTGGCGTCGGCGTTCTCGCCAAGTTTCTGGCATGTGAAAAAACGGCACCGGATTGAATTCCCGCTAATAAATTTGACGCGGACGTTCTGTCATTTTGCGCGATGATGATTCGTCTGGTTCGCGGATTCCAACCCACTTGAGTTTCAACGGGACGATCGCCTTGCGTCGTACTGAAAGAGTGCGCGAGCAACGCAATATGACTGTTCGTTTGCAATTCGCGATGTGATCGGTAGTCGGCAATAGGACGGAAAGCAATTTGAGGTCTTGCACCGTGCGGAAATGTCGGCACATGTGCGGCGGACGGCTCGCGAAGGCTAAGTGGACGCGCGGTTGCTGTAACGCTGCGGGCGGCGGGGTGAGTATTGGTGTCAACTCTAACGGGAAGATTATACGGGGTGCTTGCCGCCGTGGTTGCCACGCCTCTTGGTCCTGGTTGGCGTTGAAGCCAATCTTTTTGCACTGCTCGCATGAAACGCTCACGCCTGATGGCTTGTGCTGTTTTCGATTTGAACGGCATTTTGGTTTTCTCACAAAAAATAAGATTGAATCGACTGATTATTGCAGACTCTTTTCGCACGTCCAGCTGTAAACGTTGATCGAATTAACGGGAATAGATCGAGTTCTCCATTGGGGTAAGCCATAAAAAGCCTAGTCAACCCCTCCCGACAGTCATCCGATTGCATCAAATTTTTATCAATTGTTAACATCGCAGTATTCGGAATGGGCTGACGTGCTGGATTACGTCGTAGGGAAACTCCGCAGTGCGTTTGCCATGGCGGTGTGCACCTGCCTGTTCGCCAACGGGAACACGCGTGAAATGAAACACCCATTGTTGTGGCTGTGTGCCGCTTGCTTGCTGCTCGCGTCGGTGTCGGCGCATGAAATCAACTTTACGGCCTTGCGTGATGCCGATGGCGAGGCGATTCAAAATGTGCGGCGTGTTGTGCGAGATGAACACGGCTATTTGTGGTTTGGCGGTGATGAAGGTGTGTTTCGATTTGATGGGTTTGAACGGGTGCGGGTGCATGACACACCGACCTCGGCCATTGTATTGGATGAAAACGGTGGGCTGTGGTCGTTTGCGGCGGCATCGTTACTGCACATCACGTTATCGGATTTAAGCGTGCGCCGTTATGATGCGGCAATTCAGAATGCGCAGAACAGCAGCTACGATACGCTGCACGGTTTTGTCCGTCGTCCCAACGGACGTCAATGGTTCGGTTCGTCGGCAGGGTTGATGGGCTATCACCGCGACGACGATCGTTTTATCAAATACCGCGTGCACGCCACGACACAATCCGAGTACGCGCTGGCTGTAACCGCGTTGGCGTCGTGGAATGACGAGCACGTGTTGATGGGCACCAGCGCAGGTTTATATCGCGTGGCCGACACAGAGATTGATCCAACTAGCACCGTTCTCGCGGTACACGATCGCATACTGGCAACGCACCGCGTTTTGCAGCTGTATCGAATGCCCTCCGCGCAATGGCTGGTGGCTACCGATAACGGTTTATTCGTGCTCGCGCCAGATCTAACGCCTGTTCAACATTTGGTTTGTCTTGGTTCATCAACGTGTCGCGCGCCGGTTTTAATCAACACGATCGCCAGTGATGAACAAGGCAATGCCTGGCTTGGCACCGGCAACGGCTTGTATTTGCTGAACATGAATTCTTTGCACGTCGATCACATCACGCACAAAAAATATGATGCCGCTGGCCTTAGCAATAATTGGATTACGCACATCTACAACGACGACACCGGCAAGCTGTTGATTGCCACTTACGGTGGCTTGCATGTGTTTCGTGATGGTGCAATGACCTTGCGGCCAATGACATTGCCAGCGGCGCAAGACGACGGTGTCGGCAATGTCTGGAGCATGGCACGCGATCGTCAACATCACTTGTGGCTCGGCACGTTTGGTGGCGGCTTGTATCGCGTTGGTGAGCAACAGCTGCATCACTACAACGCCGGCTCGTCAGCAACGTCATCTGCAAAAGGGGCATTACGCAATCAGCGGGTGCCGTCACTTTTTAGTGATTCGCGCGGGCAATTGTGGATCGGCAGCAATCGCGGGTTACAACGCTACCGTTTTGAAAAAGACGATTTTGTCGATATCGCGTTTACATCAAAAACAGCACAAGATTTAGCGCAACAAGAAGTGTATGACATTGCTGAGGACACGCAGCAGCAATTGTGGTTAGCAATGCGATCGGGTGTGGTACGTGTCAGTCGTGATGGTGACGACGTTGAAGGCTTCAGTAGAAACAATTTGCCGGCGTTGCAGGTGAAACAATGGTTGCGCAGTGTGCTGCCACTCGAAGACGGCATTGTGCTCGCCGGCGGCGATTTGGGTTTGAATGTGATCGACACGCGGCAACGACATACGCGCCATGTGCCGGTGCCCACCGATGTGTACAAATTGCTGCGTGATTCGCGTGGCGATATTTGGCTGTTGGCGCAAGATGGATTGTTTCGATTTGATCACGACAATGACAGCGTGATCAAAATGCCCCATTCGCAATCGGATGGCAGTGCATCGCACGAATCACCATCGGGTTGCACGGCCATGGCCGAAGATCGTTTTGCGCAGTTGTGGTTGGCGTGTCCGCAAGGCCTGCAAGTGTTTGATCTCACCTCGCGACAATTCGTCAAATTTATTCCGGCGGCTGATGGTGCCGATCTGCGTGAATTTTTAACCGGCTCTATGTCGTTGTTGCGCGATCACAACGGTGACTTGCTGTTCGGCATGCGTGCTGGCGTGTCGCGCATGACGCCACAACGCATTGGCAAGCCGATGCCACCACCCACGGTGCGCATTACGCGCGCCGTGGTTAGCTATCAAGACGAGCGCGAGCCACAGCAATGGCTCGATCAGATCGACAACTTGTTGGCGCAGCGCAATGCGCCTGTCATTTTGCCGTATCAGTTGCGTGACATCGCCATTCAATTTTCGGCACTCGGTTTGCCAAGCAGTCAGGCGCTTGCCTTTCAATACCGCTTGCACGGTTATAGCAATGTCTGGATCGACGCCGATAAACGCAGTCGCAAAGCGTTGTACACCAATCTTGGTGCCGGTGATTATCGCTTTGAAGTGCGCGCACGCGATCCCGATGGTGCGCAGGGGGCTGCGTACTGGTCGTTCAGTGTGCGCCCTGCGCCGTGGCGCAGTGTTTATGCTTATGTGCTGTATGCGGCGTTATTGATTTTGCTGATGTACCTGCTGCTGCGCTTTCGGTTGCAGCAAATGGCGCACAAGCGCGCCGAATTAGAGCAGGTGATTCGTGAGCGCACCAAAGAGTTGGCACACAGCAAAGAAAATGTCGAAACTTTGCTACGCGAAAAAGTGGGCATGGTCGAACACATTTATCATGAAACCAAAACGCCGTTGCAGCTGATGTTAGGGCAGCTGAGTTTTTTGCAGCAGCAACGCTTGCCGCTCGACCAGTTTGTGGCGAAGCAGTCAGCTGAAATCAGCAAATTGTCGCGTTTGACCGAGCAGGCGTTGGCGATTTCGCATTTTGATCGCTTTTGGGGCGATGTTGAAAACAACGTCAATATCGCCAGCGTGCTGCGGCCCTTATTGCTGAACTTTGCCGATATTGCCGCCAGCCAGTCATTGCATCTGCATTATGAGCTGGATGATCGTGTGGTGACTCGTTGTGTGCCGAAGCACATCGCGACCATCGCTGAAAATCTGCTCAGCAACGCGATCAAATACACGCCAAACGGGCGCATTGTGTTCACCTTAACCACGCAAGCGTCGCAGTTTGTATTGCGCTGCGAAGACACCGGCATAGGCATCGCTGAGGCCGATCGTGAGCGCATTTTTTTGCGTCATATTCGCGCCGACAATGCCCGCGACTATGACGGTGCTGGCATTGGCCTCGCGCTCGTCAAACAACTGGTCGCCGAGCACAACGGCAGTTTAACGCTGACCAGTACCGTTGGCGTCGGCAGTTGTTTCACCATTT
>JAYSCL010000095.1:0-2554 GCA_041914905.1 Enterobacterales bacterium | reverse complement strand
GCCGCGATTCGCCAGCACGCGGTGTGCAATCACATTCCGTTTATTTTGTTGACCGCCAAAAGTGACAGCGACAGCCGCGTGCGCGGTTTTGAAGTCGGCGCCAACGACTTTCTGACCAAACCGTTCGACGAACAACAACTGCGTCATCGCATCGCCAATCAGCTGACGCATGTGCGCAACGTGCGGCGCGCCAACAGTGAAGCGCAGCGAGCGCAAGTCAACCCGGTAGCGGACGCATTGATCACGCGTTTTCTCTGCGTGGTTGAACAACATTTCGGCGATGCTGACATGTCCATCAAAGAGCTGTGCGACAAGCTGCATGTGTCAGCGCGTCAGCTTGAACGCAAAGTCCAGCATTTTATCGACATGACGCCGAACGAATACTTGAACGAATACCGTCTGCTGCGTGCCCGCGACATGCTAAAGGCGGGGCATTTAATCAAGACGGTGCACGAAGCGTGCGGCTTTTCGTCGCCGTCATATTTCGCCCGCCGTTATCGTCAACGTTTTGGTCAGGCACCGTCGGCTGAGCACACAGAAACGACAACGTCTTCTTAACCAAATGTATTTAAATTCAATTAATTAGCGTCAACGAAAGGCGACAAAAACGTCATCGCAGAAAGGCTCGATTGGCGCTTAAAGTCAGATCGTCGACGCAAACGTACTAACGATCTTGTGATTGAAATTCCTACCTTGCAACGGTTCCGGCGAGTTGTCGCGGCCAATCCAATGCCGTGTTCGCCACATGGACAGCCAACACCCGGCACGGTGCCGAGCGTTGGCTACTCACCGAAACGAGGAATCGAAAATGATTAAGCAACTCACCTGGGCCGCATTGGCACTGACATCAACCTTAAGTCTGGCTGATATTTACAATCACGGTAATCACAACGATCCGCAGATACTGTTTGGCACCAACTCGCTTGACACCTTGAATTGCGGCAGCTCCGATCTCGCCACCTGCATCAATCCCGTCAACCTGACCAATGTCACTCAACAATGGTGCCGCAACAAAGTGCTTGATACCACCGACGGTGCAATTCCATGGGGCCAACCGTATTACCACGGCGTGCAATCCTACGCGCTGCACATCATGTCAGCCGTCGATCAAGACAACGCCAGCAACACCAACGATTACACCGTTGATGTGCGCTATTCCTGCAGCGGTTTCCGCCATCCGGGATCGAAACTGGAACTCGCCGAATAATCACGCAAGCGCAACACTGCACACTTAAAAACGAAAAACAAAACCCATCCCCCATTTTTGGGGGATGGGTTTTTTCATTCGCCCATCAAATCAAAAACACCCTACCCAGAACCGTATTTCTTCGTTACCATGCCAAGGCATTCGTTGGTGTGTTCTTTGGTGCAGAACTAACTCAGCGTTTAGTTGGGTGATTGAGTTTTATGAGCTTTTCAGACATGAGTCCAATGTTATGCACCATCGGAAAATGTTGTGCACCAATTTTGGTGTCTAATTTGAGTTAGCTTTCCATCGGAAATCGAGAATATAAATGGTTCATATATCTGATTCGAAAATCGAAAAAGAACTTTCAGAGTATCTAATTACCATTGGATACCCAAAGGATTCTATTGTTTACGAACCAGCTTTCCCATCTAGAGATGGCCGTAGAATATATCGCCCCGATTTCTTGATTATTGACCCTGTTACAAAGGAAAGGCTCGCGCTAATCGAGGTTAAAGGTTTAGACCGAGTAGATTCAGAAGGAACTTACCGGCAGCTTTTAACATACCGGGAAGCAATTGGAAGCGACACTATACCTTTGTTTATGGTTACACCATCAAGCTCAAAAAGTACTATGTTTCCTTTTGATCTCTATGTGTTTGGTGAGCAAGGGGAGCTAATTAAATCAGACTTTGCACTGTTTCCCACATTCTCAGCGCTATCGGCAGAAGAAGTTGCCGAACGTAAATCGGAGCTACGAGAAAAGAAATCTGCAGTTACAAAGTCTTTCGAATTTGTTTCACGGAGCCTAGCGGGCTTGTTGATATTGGTGGTTATAGTTGATTTTATTTTAGCCCAATTTAATATCACGTTACTTACTACTGAAAGAATGGCTTTGTTGAGTGCAAGTGTTGCCTTGGTGGTAATTCCATACGCTCAGAAATTTAAGGGTTTGGGTATAGAGTGGGAAAAGGCAAATAAAAATGAATCAAAAAGCTAATAAGTTTGTCCAGTTGACGTTTTGGTCTACGTTTCGTTTTGGGGGGCTTCGCCATTTTATCCCAAAACTCCACTTCAATCAAAATGCAACTGACAAAGGTGTTATAATCCATGAAAACCATGCGCGTAAAAACTCTTCTTTCTCTTGCCATCACAATATCAACAGCGATTGCGGCCAACACATTTATCATGGGCGTGACCGCAAAATTTGGCAGCCATCAATGGAGTGAATCTCGCTATTTGAATGTTCATTTCAAAAACAAAGGAGAGAAAACAGAGTTTGCGTTAGGGATGAATCAAAGCACGCTTATGCTTGCAATTGGGAATTCCGGCTTGCTGGAAAACAACGTTGAAATTCCAATTAACGCA
>JAYSCL010000094.1:0-8230 GCA_041914905.1 Enterobacterales bacterium | reverse complement strand
GCCGATATAATGCGCGCCCGCTTTACTGGGTTCTTTACAGTACCCGTCGTGCTGTCAGCTTTAAAAAAGCGACAGAGACAACGGAAGGCGGTGGCGGTGTAGCCCTTGCTTTGAGCAGGACGCGATTACCGCCCCAGACAAAGGAATCGATTTGATTCCGACAGATACTGGGAATACCACGCTACCTCGGAAGAGGCAGGACTGTGGTGTTCGCTTTTTTTTGCTCTTTAATCTGGAGTGCCATTGCGATGGCAAAGCAACGTATTCGAATCCGCCTGAAGGCGTTCGACCACCGCTTGATTGATCAATCAACGATGGAAATCGTCAACACAGCGAAACGTACCGGCGCGCAAGTGCGTGGTCCGATTCCGCTGCCGACCAAACAAGAACGTTTCACCATCCTGACTTCGCCACACGCGAACAAGGATGCCCGTGACCAGTACGAAATTCGTACGCACAAGCGTCTTGTCGACATCATCGAGCCGACCGATAAAACGGTTGACGCCCTGATGAAGCTCGACCTGGCTGCTGGCGTCGACGTTCAGATCAGCCTGACTTAATCGGCTGGAGGAAGACGACATGGCAATCGGATTAGTAGGTCGCAAAGTCGGTATGACCCGCGTGTTCAACGAACAAGGCGTGTCCATTCCGGTGACCGTTATCGAAGTCGAACCGAATCGCATCACGATGGTGAAAGCGGTTGACGGCGACGGCTACAACGCCGTCCAAGTGACGACAGGCAGTGTAAAAGCGCATCGCATCAACAAGCCAGAAGCCGGCCACTTCGCCAAATCAGGCGTTGCAGCAGGTCGCGGTTTGTGGGAATTCCGTGCACCGGCTGACCATGGTCTGGCCGTTGGCGGCGAATTGAAAGTCGACATGTTTGCCGCTGGGCAAAATGTTGATGTGACCGGTGTGACCAAAGGTCACGGTTTTTCCGGCACGATCAAACGCTGGAATTTCCGTGGTCAAGACGCCACTCACGGTAACTCGGTTTCGCACCGCGTACCGGGTTCTATCGGTCAGCGTCAAACACCAGGTCGCGTATTCAAAGGCATGAAAATGTACGGTCACTACGGTTGCGATCGCAACACAGTACAAAACCTGACCGTTGTTCGTGTTGATGCCGAGCGTAACCTGTTGCTCGTTAAGGGCGCTGTTCCGGGCTTTGAAGGTTCTGACGTTATCGTCAAACCGGCAGTTAAAGCCTAAGGCCGGGGGAGTTAGAACATGCAACTGAATTTGAACGGTGGCAACGGCACGATCGATGTATCGGAAGTTGCCTTCGGCCGTGAATTCAACGAGGCACTCGTGCACCAAGTCGTTACCGCGTACTTGTCTGCAGGCCGCGCTGGCACGGTCCAACAAAAAACCCGCTCGGAAGTGAGCGGTGGCGGCAAAAAGCCGTGGAAGCAAAAAGGTACGGGCCGTGCTCGTGCTGGCTCGATCCGTTCGCCTTTGTGGCGCGGTGGTGGCAAGACTTTCGCCGCTCGTCCGCAAGACTGGACGCAAAAAGTAAACCGCAAAATGTACCGCGGTGCACTGGCAGCCATCCTGTCTGAACTGAATCGTCAAGGTCGTTTGGTTATTGTTGATAGCTTCGCTCTCGAAGCGCCAAAAACCAAGCAACTGGTCGAAAAACTGGCCAAATTGGATGCCGCTGATGCGTTGATCGTCACTGACAACGTTGATGAGAATCTGTATTTGGCAGCCCGCAACCTGCACACCGTTGATGTTCGTGATCCGAACGCTGTTGATCCGGTGAGCTTGATCGCTTACGAAAAAGTGATCATGACGGTTGGCGCGGTCAAAGCGATTGAGGAGATGCTGGTATGAACCAGGAACGTCTAACCAAAGTGTTGCTCGCTCCGCACATCTCCGAAAAGAGCACTTACGTCGCCGAATTGACCAACACCTATGTGTTCAAGGTCATGAAATGCGCCAACAAGGCTGAAGTGAAAGCCGCTGTTGAAAAAATGTTTGACGTCAAAGTGGGCAAAGTGACCACCGTTGTCGTCAAAGGCAAGATCAAGGGTTCAGGTCAACGCAAAGGCTTACGTTCCGATTGGAAAAAAGCCTATGTTACGTTGGCTGAAGGCCAAAAAATCAACGTCTTTGGCGGTCAGTAAGAGGGTAAGGCAATGGCTCTGATTAAAATGAAGCCCACCTCCCCGGGCCGCCGCTTCGTGGTGAAGGTGAAAGCTGAAGGTCTGCACAAAGGCAAACCGGAAGCCAGTCTGGTTGAGCGTAAAAGCAAAACCGGTGGCCGTAATAACAACGGTCACATCACGACTCGTCACGTAGGTGGCGGTCACCGTCAACACTACCGTTTGGTTGATTTCAAACGGAACAAAGACGGTATCCCGGCGAAAGTGGAACGTTTGGAATATGACCCGAATCGTACGGCGCACATTGCACTGTTGTGCTACGCCGATGGTGAGCGTCGTTACATTCTCGCACCGAAAGGTCTGACAGCAGGTGAAACGCTGCAATCTGGTGATGATGCGCCGATCAAAGTCGGTAACACATTGCCTATGCGCAACATCCCAGTTGGTTTGACCATTCATAACATCGAATTGAAACCAGGTAAGGGCGGCCAATTGGCGCGTTCAGCTGGCGCAGCAGTGCAGTTGGTAGCGCGCGAAGGCGACTACGTAACCGTGCGTTTGCGTTCAGGCGAAATGCGCAAAATTCTGTCGACTTGCCGTGCCACCATCGGTGAAGTCGGCAATTCCGAGCACATGCTGGAATCGTACGGTAAAGCCGGTGCCAAACGCTGGTTGGGTATTCGTCCGACCGTTCGTGGTGTTGCCATGAACCCGGTTGACCACCCGATGGGCGGTGGTGAAGGTCGCAGCTCTGGTGGTCGTCACCCGACCTCGCCTTGGGGCTGGAAAACCAAGGGTAAGAAAACCCGTTCCAACAAGCGCACCGATAAGTTTATCGTGCGTCGCCGCAAGTAATGTGAGGGTAGGACTGTGCCACGTTCACTGAAAAAAGGTCCGTTTATCGATCTTCACCTGATGAAGAAGGTCGAAGAAGCGCTTGCCAAGAGCGACAAGCGTCCGATCAAAACTTGGTCGCGTCGTTCGATGATTAGCCCGGAAATGGTCGGCATGACCATCGCCGTGCACAACGGTAAGCAACATGTACCCGTTTACGTCAATGACGAAATGGTTGGCCACAAATTGGGCGAATTCGCGCCGACACGTACCTTCAAAGGTCACGCTGCCGACAAGAAAGCCCCGGCTAAGAAGTAAGGGGTAAACGATGGAAACTGTAGCTATTCATCGCCACGCCCGCAGCTCCGCGCAAAAAGTTCGCTTGATTGCAGACTTGGTGCGCGGCATGCCGGTCGCTCGTGCGCTGGAAACCTTAGCCTACCACCCGCGTAAAGCGGCGGGCTTGGTTAAGAAAGTGCTCGAGTCGGCGATTGCCAATGCTGAACACAACGACGGTGCTGACATCGATACCTTGAAAGTATCGACCATCATGGTTGACGAAGGTCCGAGCTTCAAACGCTTGAGCGCCCGTGCCAAAGGCCGTGGCGACCGTATCGTCAAACGCACTTGCCACATCACTGTGAAAGTGTCGGATCGTCGGGGGAGCAAATAATGGGTCAGAAAGTTCATCCAACCGGTTTACGTCTGGGCATTACCCAGCCGCACCGTTCGACCTGGTTCGCCGAGCGTCGTGAGTTTTCGAAGTATTTGTCAGCTGATCACCAAGTCCGCACTTGGTTGACCAAAGAGCTGGCCAATGCCCAGATCTCGCACATCGACATCGAGCGTCCGGCTAAAACGATGAAAGTGACCATTCACACGGCGCGTCCGGGTGTGGTCATCGGCAAACAAGGCGCTGACATCGAAAAGCTGCGCAGCCAAGTCTCTAAGATCTCGGGCATGCCAACCACGCTGAATATCGAGCAAGTTCGCAAGCCGGAAATCGATGCCAAGCTGGTCGCTGATTCGGTTGCTCAGCAACTCGAAAAACGCGTGATGTTCCGTCGTGCCATGAAACGTGCCGTTCAGAACGCTCTGCGTGCTGGCGCCAAAGGCATCAAAATCATGGTAGCGGGTCGTTTGGGCGGCGCTGAAATTGCGCGCACTGAATGGTACCGCGAAGGCCGCGTGCCGTTACACACGCTGCGTGCCGACATCGACTACGCGACGGGCGAAGCGCACACCACTTATGGCGTTATCGGCGTCAAAGTGTGGATTTTCAAGGGCGAAGTGTTGGGCAATGGCCGTGTGGTCGATGCTCCGACACAAGAAGAACAACCGAAGCGTAAAGCTCGTGGCGACCGCAATGAACGCGGTGGTCGCGGTGAGCGTGCTGAGCGCGCGCCACGTGGCGAGAAGGCTGAGAAATCTGGTGACAAACCAGCTCGCAAGCCAGCCGCCAAGGCCAAGAAGTAAGGAGCAGCGTAAATGTTGCAACCGAAACGTACCAAGTATCGCAAGATGCATAAGGGCCGCAATACCGGCGTGGCAACCTCTGGCGCCAAAGTCAGCTTCGGCGAATTTGGTTTGAAGTCGCTAGAGCGCGGTCGCTTGACTGCACGTCAAATCGAAGCCGCCCGTCGTGCGATGGCGCGTGCGATGAAACGTGCTGGTCGTATTTATATCCGTGTCTTCCCTGATAAGCCGATTACGCAAAAGCCATTGGAAGTGCGTATGGGTGGAGGAAAAGGCGGCGTGGAGTATTGGGTTGCTGAAATTCAACCCGGCAAGATGCTCTACGAAGTGGAGGGTATTCCTCCGGAAGTCGTCAAAGAAGCGTTCACCTTGGCAGCCGCCAAGTTGCCGCTCAAAACCACGATTGTTCAACGTACGGTGATGTGATGAAAGCGGTGGAACTTCGTAACAAGAGCGTCGCAGATCTCAATACTGAGCTCGACGCACTGCTCAAAGAGCAGTTTAACCTGCGTATGCAGAAAGCTACGGGTCAATTGGCGAAAAGCCACCAGCTGGTTGCAGTGCGTCGCAATATTGCGCGCGTGAAAACCGTGCTGAGTCAGAAGGCAGGTGCCTAATGAACGAGCAAGCAATTAAACGCACGCTGGTTGGCGTTGTAACCAGCAGCAAAATGGACAAGTCGTTTACGGTCGCGATTGAACGTCAAATTCAACACCCGAAATACGGCAAGTATTTGAAGCGCACAACCAAACTGCACGTGCACGATGAAAAGAACGAAGCTCGCGAAGGCGACACCGTTCGTATTCAAGAGTGCGCCCCGATTTCGAAAACGAAATCGTGGACTTTGGTTGAAATCGTGCAACGCGCCTCTTAATTGGAGTAAGCCAGCATGATTCAAATGCAAAGTGTTCTGGACTGCGCAGATAACAGCGGCGCCAAAAGCGTCATGTGTATCAAAGTCCTCGGCGGTTCACACCGTCGTTACGCGCGCGTTGGCGACATCATCAAAGTGTCGATTCGTGACGCGATTCCGCGCGGCAAAGTGAAAAAAGGCGACGTGATGAACGCCGTCGTTGTGCGTACGCGTGCCGGTGTCCGTCGTCAAGACGGTAGCTTGATTCGTTTCGACAACAACGCTGCGGTGTTGTTGAACAACCAGAATCAGCCGATCGGCACACGTATTTTTGGACCGGTGACACGTGAATTGCGTACAGAGCAATTCATGAAGATCGTGTCGTTGGCACCTGAAGTACTGTAAGGGTTAAAGCCATGGCGAAGATCAAAAAAGGCGACGACGTAGTCGTTCTGACCGGCAAAGACAAAGGCAAACGCGGCAAAGTAGTCGCCGTGTTGGGCGATCGTTTACGTGTTGAAGGTGTCAACATCGTCAAGAAGCACGTGAAGCCGAATCCGATGACGCAGCAACCAGGCGGCATCGTCGATCGCGAAGCGACCATCCACGCTTCAAACGTCGCGGTGTTTAACACTGCAACGGGCAAAGCGGATCGCGTTGGTTACAAGTTTGAAGATGGCAAGAAAGTGCGCGTGTTCAAATCGAACGGCGCGCGCATCGACGCCTAACCTGTGGTGAGAACAATGGCGAAACTGCAAGACCATTATCGCAACACGGTAGTCCAACAACTCACTGAGAAGTTCGGCTACACGACTGTCATGCAAGTCCCGCGTATCACAAAAATCACGCTGAATATGGGCGTGGGTGAAGCCGTCGGTGACAAGAAGATCTTGGAAAATGCTGTCAATGATATGACAGCGATTGCTGGTCAAAAACCGGTGATCACCAAGTCGAAAAAATCGATCGCGGGTTTCAAAATCCGTGACAACATGCCGATCGGCTGCAAAGTGACTTTGCGTGGCCCTCGCATGTGGGAATTCCTCGAGCGTTTGGTCAGCATCGCGTTACCGCGTGTGCGTGACTTCCGCGGTGTGTCAGGCCGTTCGTTTGACGGTCGCGGCAACTACTCGATGGGCGTGAAAGAACAAATCATGTTCCCGGAAATCGAGTACGACAAAGTAGACGCGATTCGCGGTATGGACATCACCATCACCACGACCGCTCGTACCGATGAAGAAGGCCGTGCATTGTTGCAAGCCTTCAGCTTCCCGTTCCGTAACTAAGGCGATTTCATTATGGCAAAGACCTGTATGATTAATCGTGAGCAAAAGCGTCAAAAGCTCGCGAAAAAATACGCCGCCAAACGTGCGGAATTGAAAGCGGCTATCGTCAATCCGAATACGACTGATGAAGCCCGTTGGGAAGCCTCGCAAGCGCTGCAAAAATTGCCGCGCGATGCCAGCCCGAGCCGTCAAAAGAATCGTTGCAGCATCACCGGTCGTCCGCATGGCTATTTGCGCAAATTCGGCTTGAGCCGTATCAAATTGCGCGAAGCGGCCATGCGTGGCGAAATTCCTGGCCTGGTCAAGGCCAGCTGGTAACGAGTGCGGAGAAATAGACGATGAGTATGCAAGATCCCATCGCCGATATGCTGACCCGCATTCGTAATGCGCAGCAAGCCGGTAAAAAAGTTGTGGCAATGCCGGGCTCGAAAGTGAAGCTCGCTATTGCCAAAGTGTTGGTTGATGAAGGTTATGTCGCCAATGCCGAACAAGCGGTTGTTGACGGTAAAAACACGTTGACTATCGCGTTGAAGTATTTCGAAGGCAAACCGGTTATCGCACGTCTTGATCGTGTGTCACGTCCTGGTTTGCGTGTGTACAAGGGTATTGCCGAGCTGCCGAAAATCATGGGCGGCCTCGGTATCGCGATTGTTTCCACATCGAAAGGTGTGATGAGCGATCGTCAAGCCCGCGCTGCTGGTCACGGCGGCGAAGTTATCGCCTACGTAGCGTAAGGAGCCTAAACATGTCACGTGTAGGTAAAGCTCCGGTCGAACTGCCAAAGGGCGTAGAAATTAGCGTCAACAACGGCATTATCGCTGTGAAGGGCGCCAAAGGTACGTTGAGCCAAGCCGTTCACCCGGCCGTCAATGTTGCCGTTGAAGGTAATGTTGTGAAGTTTTCGCCGAAAGACGGCATCGTTAAAGCCAATGTTCAAGCCGGTACGCTGCGCGCGCTGGTCAACAACATGGTCAAAGGTGTGTCGGCTGGTTTCGAGCGCAAACTGACGTTGGTTGGCGTGGGTTTTCGTGCGGCAGTTCAAGGCAAAACGTTGAACTTGACGCTCGGTTTCTCGCACCCGGTAAATTTTGAAATTCCGGCTGGCATCACTATCGCCTGCCCGACACAAACCGAAATCGTTGTGACCGGGACCGATCGTCAGTTAGTCGGTCAAGTCGCGGCCAATATCCGTGGTTTCCGTCCACCTGAGCCTTACAAAGGCAAGGGCGTCCGTTATGCCGATGAAGTCATAACGCTGAAAGAAGCCAAGAAGAAGTAACGGGGGCACACTATGTCGATCAAGAAAGAACAACGTTTGCGCCGTGCTACGGCGACTCGTCGCAAGATCGCGGAATTGGGTGCCAACCGTTTGGTCGTGCACCGCACTCCGCGCCACATTTATGCGCAAGTTATCTCGGGCGAAACTGGCAAAGTGGTTGCGGCCGCTTCGACAGTCGAAAAAGAGATTCGCGATGCGTTGAAATACACCGGCAATGTCGATGCCGCTGGCGCCGTTGGCGGCAAAGTCGCCGAGCGCGCCTTGGCTGCTGGCGTGCAAGCGGTTGCGTTTGACCGCTCGGGTTTTCAATACCACGGTCGTATCAAAGCGTTAGCCGATGCCGCTCGCGCTGCCGGCCTCCAGTTCTAAGGTTATTACCATGGCAAAAGAGCAGAAA
>JAYSCL010000093.1:0-8443 GCA_041914905.1 Enterobacterales bacterium | reverse complement strand
ACCCTGCGCAGACGGTGGCACCCACTTAAGTTTCTTAAGGTGGTTTCACCGTGGGGAACAGATGCACATCTGTTCGATCATGGCGTTTGTTGTTTCGCTTGCGAAGCAACGAACATGTGGAGGTGAATCAAGTGGCAATGGGTCTTGATGGCAAGAAGGCCATTGTTGATGAAGTCAGCGCGATCGCAGCGAAGGCAACATCAGCAGTGCTGGCCGAGTACCGTGGTCTCACGGTCGCCGAACTGACCTCTCTACGCGTGAAAGCTCGTGCTCAAGGTGTTTACGTCAAAGTTGTACGTAACACATTGGCTCGTCGCGCCGTAGAAGGCACCGATTTCGCCTGTCTGCAATCCGCGTTAGTGGGTCCTGTAGTTTGCGCTTTCTCTTTGAACGAACCTTCGACGGCCGCCCGTGTGGTCAAAGAAATCGCCAAAGGCAGCGATAAATTCAAAGTCACCGCGTTGGCTTTTGAAGGCAAACTGCTGGATGCCAAGCAACTCGACTTTGTCGCTAGCTTGCCAACCAAACAGGAATCCTACGCGTTGCTGGCTCGTACCTTGCTGGAAATCCCGACCAAGTTGGCTCGTGTGATCCAAGCAGTGGCCGACAAGCAGCAGGCAGCGTAACCGTACTAATCCTTTTCAAGAAACCTTTTAGGAGTAAGAGCAATGGCTCTGTCCAAAGACGATATCGTTAATGCCGTAGCCGCGATGAGCGTGACCGAAGTGGTCGAGCTGGTTAAAGCTATCGAAGAAAAATTTGGCGTTTCTGCCGCTGCTGCTGTTGTAGCTGCTGGTCCAGCTGCCGCTGCTGCTGTTGAAGAGCAAACCGAGTTCACGGTCAAACTGGCCTCGTTTGGCGACAACAAAGTCAACGTCATCAAAGTGATCCGCGAAATCACCGGTCTGGGCTTGAAAGAAGCCAAAGATCTGGTCGAAGGCGTGCCGAGCACTGTCAAAGAAGGCGTGTCGAAAGCCGACGCCGAAGCGATCAAGAAAAAGCTGGAAGACGCTGGCGCGAAGGCCGAAATCAAGTAAGATTTCGTCCTTTGCGACGGGCACATTCCCGGTCGCACCCAAAGGGCTGGTGGTTTTTACCACCGGCCTTTTGCCGTTTTCAAAAACTTGCAGTGAAAATGGCCTTTTGAATGATGTTTGATACGGCTCTATAAGCCAAGATTTGGACGTTGATTGACGTACGGGTTGACACGGTTGTTCGGTGAGTAAACAGCAACTGAAATGACAAGTGATCAACTGGTTTTCTTAACCGAAGCCAACGGCGCCAACAATCCATCTTTTGAGAGACGTTTGCAAGCCCTGCAGTCGGGACCACCGTATCAAGTCCCGATTGTTTCACATACCTTAGGTTTTTAAGGATCGCGAAGATGGCGTACTCATACACCGAGAAAAAGCGTATACGCAAGAACTTTGGCAAGCTCGCCAAAGTGCTTGATATACCGGAATTGCTGGCCATTCAATTAGACTCATACAAACAATTTTTAGAAGGCGATTCGGAATCGGACAGCAGCTTAGACGCGGCTTTCCGTTCTGTTTTTCCTATCGTCGGTTACTCGGGCAACGCGTCGCTCGAATACGTTGGCAAGCAACTTGGTGAACCGCCGTTTGATGTCAAAGAATGTCTGATCCGTGGATTGACCTACGCCGCGCCACTGCGCGTCAAGATCCGCTTGGTTATTCTCGATAAAGAAGCCAAAGCCGGCACCATCAAAGACATCCGTGAACAAGATGTTTACATGGGCGAAATTCCGTTGATGACCGAAAACGGTACGTTTGTGATCAACGGTACCGAGCGTGTTATCGTGTCACAGTTGCACCGTTCGCCAGGTGTGTTCTTCGAGCACGACAAAGGCAAAACCCATAGCTCCGGCAAACTGTTGCACTCGGCGCGTGTGATTCCTTACCGTGGTTCATGGTTGGATTTTGAATTCGATCCAAAAGATTTGTTGTTTGTTCGTATTGACCGTCGTCGCAAATTGCCCGCGACAATTTTGCTGCGTGCACTCGGCTACAACAACGAAGCCATTCTCGACATGTTCTTCACGCACAATACCGTGATCGTGACGGAAAATGGTTTTGAACTGGAATTGGTGCCCGAGCGTCTGCGTGGTGAAACGGCAGCGTTCGACATTATCGACAACACCGGTAAATTGATTGTGGAAGCCGGTCGTCGTATTACCGCACGCCATATTCAAATGCTGGAAAAATCCGGCGCCAAACATTTGCAAGTGCCGAACGAGTACTTGTTCGACAAAGTGACCGCCAAGCCGATCGTCAACACCAGTACCGGCGAAATCGTGGTGGATTGCAACACGATCATCAGCAAAGACATTCTGAACAAGATCCGCGCCGCAGGCGTCAGCGAATTCAAAACGTTGTACACCAACGATTTGGATCAAGGCCCATTCATGTCGGATACCTTGCGCGCCGATCCAAGCAAAACCCCGCTCGACGCGCTGGTCGAAATTTATCGCATGATGCGCCCGGGCGAGCCGCCGACGAAAGATGCCGCTGAAACGCTGTTCCACTCGTTGTTCTTCAGCGAAGAGCGTTATGACTTGTCGCGCGTCGGTCGTATGAAGTTCAACCGTCGCGTTGGTCGCGAGGCGGTAAAAGGCCCCGGCATATTGTTCGATCAAATGTATTTGTCGCGTCGTAGCGACGATTACAGCAAAAACATGCTGAAGAAAAATGCCGGTCATCCCAGTGACATCGTTGATGCGCTGAAAACGTTGATCGACATTCGCAACGGTCGTGGCATCGTTGACGATATCGATCACTTGGGTAACCGCCGTATTCGTTCGGTTGGTGAAATGGCGGCGAACCAATTCCGTGTTGGTTTGGTCCGCGTCGAACGTGCTGTGAAAGAGCGTTTGAGCCAAGTCGAACAAGAAAACTTGATGCCGCAAGATCTGATCAATGCGAAGCCGGTCAGTGCTGCCGTAAAAGAATTCTTCGGCAGTTCGCAGTTGTCGCAGTTTATGGATCAAAACAACCCCTTGTCGGAAATCACGCACAAACGTCGTGTTTCCGCCCTTGGCCCCGGTGGTTTGACGCGCGAGCGCGCAGGCTTTGAAGTCCGCGACGTTCATCCGACGCACTACGGTCGTGTCTGCCCAATCGAAACACCGGAAGGTCCAAACATTGGTTTGATCAATTCGCTGTCGGTTTATGCGCGCACCAACGATTATGGTTTCCTCGAAACTCCGTATCGCAAAGTGATTAACGGTCGCGTCACCAACGAGATTGAATACCTGTCGGCGTATGACGAAACCAAACACGTTATTGCCCAGGCGAACGCGAAAGTTGACGAAAACGGCACCTTGCTTGACGAATTTGTCACGGTGCGTCACCAGGGTGAATTCACGTTGGCGCCAAAAGCCAATGTCATTTACATGGACGTTGCCCCACAACAAATCGTGTCAGTGGCTGCAGCTTTGATTCCGTTCCTTGAACACGACGACGCGAACCGTGCGTTGATGGGTTCAAACATGCAACGTCAGGCCGTTCCATCCATTCGTTCGCAAAAACCGTTAGTCGGTACGGGCATGGAACGTGCGGTCGCGGTGGACTCCGGTGTGAGCATCATTGCGCGCCGTGGCGGTGTCATCGATTTTGTCGACGCTAGCCGTATCATCGTGCGTGTCAATGACGCCGAAGTCGGTGTTGGTGAAGCCGGCGTTGATATTTACAACCTGACTAAATACACCCGTTCGAACCAAAACACCTGCATCAATCAACGTTCAATTGTTAACGTTGGCGACGTGATTGCCACCGGCGACGTGTTGGCCGATGGCTTCTCGACCGATCTGGGTGAGTTGGCGCTCGGCCAAAACATGTTGGTCGCGTTCATGCCCTGGAACGGTTACAACTTCGAAGACTCGATCGTTGTGTCGGAACGTGTTGTGCAAGAAGATCGTTTCACGTCAATTCATATTCAAGAATTGTCATGTATTGCCCGCGACACCAAATTGGGCGCCGAAGAAATCACGTCGGATATTCCGAACGTCGGTGAGTCGGCTCTGGCCAAGTTGGATGAGGCCGGTGTGGTTTACATTGGTGCTGAAGTGCAGCCCGGCGATATTCTGGTCGGTAAAGTGACGCCAAAAGGCGAAACCCAATTAACACCAGAAGAAAAACTACTTCGTGCGATTTTTGGTGAAAAAGCGTCTGACGTGAAAGACACGTCATTGCGTGTACCAGCCGGTATGGCGGGTACCGTCATTGACGTGCAGGTGTTTACACGCGATGGCGTCGAAAAGGATTCACGCGCGGCCGAAATCGAAAAATCGCAGCTCGACAAGATCCGTAAAGACTTGCTCGACGAACAGCGTATTCTCGAAGACAACGCGTACGCGCGTGCACGCAAAATCGTTTTGGGCGAAGTCGCTGAGAAAGGCCCGAACAAACTGAAGAAAGGCGTTGCTCTCACCGAGGAGTTCCTGAACGAACTGCAACGTGGAGAAGTGCTGCAGATTCAGTTGCGTGATGAAGCTAAACAAACGCAATTAGAAGCGTTGGCGAACTACATCGAAGAACAAAAAGATGTGTTCCACAAACGTTTCGAAAACAAAAAAGACAAACTCAAGCAAGGCGACGATTTGGCGCCGGGCGTGTTGAAAGTCGTCAAAGTGTACTTGGCCGTTAAACGTCGCGTACAACCCGGTGACAAGATGGCCGGTCGTCACGGTAACAAAGGTGTTATCTCGACGATTGTACCTATCGAAGACATGCCGTTTGACACCAATGGTCGTCCGGTTGACATCGTGCTGAACCCGCTTGGCGTTCCATCACGTATGAACATCGGTCAGATTTTGGAAACGCACTTGGGTTGGGCGGCCAAAGGCTGTGGTTATAAGATTGGCGAAATGCTCGATGCTGCGCGCAAAGACATGATCAAAGAACTGCGTGCTTTCTTGGACAAAGTGTACAACGAAGGTGATTCACAAGGCGTTGACCTGAAATCGTTGACCGACGATGAAATCATCAACTTGTCGAAGAACTTACGCGAAGGTGTACCCGTTGCGTCACCGGTATTTGACGGCGCCAAAGAAAGCGAAATCAAACGTCTGCTCGATCTGGCTGGCTTGCCGGGTTCCGGCCAAACCACGTTGATCGACGGCCGTACCGGTGAACAATTTGAACGTCAGGTGACCGTTGGTTACATGTACATGTTGAAGTTGAATCACTTGGTCGACGACAAGATGCACGCGCGTTCAACCGGTTCTTACTCACTCGTTACGCAACAACCGTTGGGCGGTAAAGCCCAATTCGGTGGTCAGCGTTTCGGTGAGATGGAAGTCTGGGCGCTGGAAGCTTACGGCGCAGCGTACACCCTGCAAGAAATGCTCACTGTAAAATCGGACGACGTTAACGGTCGTACGCGGATGTACAAGAACATCGTCGATGGCGATCACCGTATGGAAGCTGGTATGCCGGAATCGTTCAACGTATTGTTGAAAGAAATCCGCTCACTGGCGATCAACATCGATTTGGAAAACGTGGATTGATTGTTGTTGTGCGCAAGCACTGATGGCGGCCTGAAGGCCGCCCTACAACAACCTCGAGTTCTGTACAAAACGAATTACTTAATAGGAGAACAACGGTGAAAGACCTGTTGAATCTGTTTAAACCGCAAGCCGCGTTAGCCGAATTTGATCGCATTAAAATTGGTTTGTCGTCGCCCGACATGATCCGTTCATGGTCATTTGGTGAAGTCAAAAAACCAGAAACCATTAACTACCGGACGTTTAAACCTGAACGTGATGGTTTGTTTTGCGCCAAAATCTTTGGACCGATCAAAGATTACGAATGCTTGTGCGGAAAATACAAACGCTTAAAACACCGTGGTGTGATCTGCGAAAAATGCGGTGTTGAAGTCGCGCTTGCCAAAGTACGCCGTGAACGTATGGGCCACATTGAATTGGCTTCGCCGGTTGCGCACATTTGGTTCTTGAAATCTCTGCCAAGTCGTATCGGTTTGATGTTGGATATGACGTTGCGTGATATCGAGCGCGTGTTGTATTTCGAAGCCTTCGTGGTGATCGAACCTGGCATGACCACGCTTGAGCGTGGCCAATTGCTCGGCGAAGAAGAGTATCTGAATGCGCTGGAAGAGTTCGGTGACGAATTCGATGCAAAAATGGGCGCTGAAGCAATTCATTCATTGCTGAGCGATTTGGATCTGCAGAAAGAAGCCGCGAAAATTCGCGAAGAAATTCCGCAAACCAGTTCCGAAACCAAGCTGAAAAAATACGGCAAACGTTTGAAACTGATCGAAGCGTTTTTGGAGTCGGGCAACAAACCGGAATGGATGATTATGACGGTGTTGCCGGTATTGCCGCCGGATTTGCGTCCGTTGGTACCGCTGGATGGCGGCCGTTTCGCAACGTCCGATTTGAACGACTTGTATCGTCGCGTTATCAACCGTAACAACCGCTTGAAACGTCTGCTCGATCTGAACGCGCCCGACATCATTATCCGTAACGAAAAACGTATGTTGCAGGAAGCGGTTGACGCATTGATGGACAACGGCCGTCGCGGTCGTGCGATTACCGGTTCGAACAAACGCCCGCTGAAATCTTTGGCCGATATGATCAAAGGTAAGCAAGGTCGTTTCCGTCAAAACTTGCTCGGTAAGCGCGTCGACTATTCCGGCCGTTCGGTAATCGTTGTGGGCCCGACATTAAAACTGCATCAGTGTGGTCTGCCAAAGAAAATGGCACTTGAATTGTTCAAGCCCTTTATTTTCGGCAAGCTCGAACTCAAAGGCCTCGCCACGACAATTAAAGCGGCGAAGAAAATGGTTGAGCGTGAAGAGCCTGTGGTCTGGGACATTCTCGAAGAAGTTATTCGTGAACACCCGGTATTGCTGAACCGCGCACCAACATTGCACCGTTTGGGTATCCAGGCTTTCGAACCAACCTTGGTTGAAGGCAAAGCGATCCAATTGCACCCGCTCGTCTGTACGGCATTTAACGCCGACTTCGACGGTGACCAAATGGCTGTACACGTACCGCTGACACTGGAAGCCCAGTTGGAAGCGCGCGCGTTGATGATGTCGACCAACAATATTCTGTCGCCCGCCAACGGCGAACCGATCATCGTTCCATCACAAGACGTTGTTCTCGGTTTGTATTACATGACTCGCGAAAAAGTGAACGGTCGTGGCGAAGGCATGATGTTTGCCGACACCAAAGAAGTGCAACGCGCTTATCGCACGCAACAAGTGGACATTCACGCCAAGATCAAAGTGCGTATTCACGAAGTGGTGCAAGACAAAGATGGCAACCGTACCGAAGCCACCAAAATTGTCGACACTACCGTTGGTCGCGCCATGTTGTGGGACATCGTGCCGAAAGGTTTGCCGTTCCAATTGATCAATGAGCCGCTCAAGAAGAAAACGATCTCGCGTTTGTTGAATGCTTGCTACCGTACACTCGGTTTGAAATCGACGGTTATTTTCGCCGACCAAATCATGTACACCGGCTTCCAATTCGCGACACGTTCGGGCGCATCGGTCGGTATCAACGACATGGTGATTCCAAGCGAGAAAGTGAAATTCTTGGCCGAAGCAGAGGCCGAAGTGACTGAAATCGAAAGCCAATATGCTTCCGGTTTGGTGACACAAGGCGAGCGTTACAACAAAGTCGTCGACATTTGGTCACGTGCAAACGAAAAGATCGCCAAGGCGATGATGGACAATTTGTCTTTCGAAACCGTGACGGCAAAAGACGGCAGCAAAGTTAAGCAAACATCGTTTAACTCGATCTACATGATGGCCGACTCTGGTGCGCGTGGTAGTGCCGCCCAGATTCGTCAGCTCGCCGGTATGCGTGGTTTGATGGCGAAGCCGGACGGCTCCATCATTGAAACGCCCATCACGGCGAACTTCCGCGAAGGTCTGAACGTTTCCGAGTACTTCATTTCAACCCACGGTGCGCGTAAAGGTTTGGCCGACACCGCGTTGAAAACGGCGAACTCCGGTTACTTGACGCGTCGTCTGGTCGACGTTGCACAAGATCTGGTAGTGACCGAAGACGATTGCGGCACGACAGGCGGCCTCGAAATGAAACCGCATATCGAAGGCGGTGACGTGGTTGAAGCCTTGCGTGAGCGCGTGTTGGGTCGATCACTCGCCGAAGACGTTTATGTTCCTGGCACCGACACTTTGTTGGCGGAAGCGGGCACATTGCTTGACGAACGCTGGGTGGAAAAACTCGAAGAGAAAAATATCGACTTGGTGCGTGTACGCTCACCGATCACCTGCGAAACCCGTTTTGGTGTCTGCGCAGCGTGCTACGGTCGCGATCTCGCGCGCGGTCATATCGTTAACGATGGCGAAGCGGTTGGTGTTATCGCGGCGCAGTCCATCGGTGAACCGGGTACACAGCTCACGATGCGTACGTTCCACATCGGTGGTGCGG
>JAYSCL010000092.1:0-8592 GCA_041914905.1 Enterobacterales bacterium | reverse complement strand
TTAACTGGCAACTGAAAACTGGCAACCTCGAACCAGCGCCCCCCAAGCGGGCGACAGACGTATCGGATGGCACCTTGGTTACGTAGGTGTAACTCAATAGCTGCGGCTGCTGCGCGGCTTGCTGTCCACTTTGACAAACTTCAGTAAAAACCGATCGGTTTGGTAGCGAATTTTTTCGTCAAACGCACTGGCACGCCGTTCATCTTTTGGGTTGCGCAGCACATCCGAACGCGCGACCAATTTGAATCCGGCTTTTTGCAAATCGTCGATCAAATACTCTTCATCAATGCGATGCAATTTCTGCACATCGCGCAGCTCGCTTTTGCTTTGCGCGCTGTGGTCAATAACCACCAACACACCACCCGGCTTTAACGCTCGTTGCATCTTTTTGTACACCACATCTTTATCAATGAGCGGCCAGCCATTGGCGGGATCGGCGTAATACAGATCATGCAAGGCCATCGCGGCCATGATCACATCGTATTGTTTTTCGCCCAGTTCGAGATCATCGACTTCCACTTCGAGTCGACGAGTGTTGCTCATGCGATTACCACTGTAGCGCGCATTCAGTTGCGCGCCTATCCAGTCCAAATACGGACGGTTGTTGTACACATCAACACGGCCTTTGCTGCCCACCACATGCGCAAACAACTCCGAGTAATATCCGGCACCGGCTAAAAAATCCAACACAACATCATCGTTTTTTACGCCGGCAAATCGCAGTACATCTTCAGGTTTGCGAAAGCTATCAGCTTTGCGATCGGCTTCATTGCGCGCGGCATCGTTGACCACTTCGGTGATCACATCGGCCTGCGCGACGCCCATTAACAACCACGCACAGAGTGCTGCACTTTTCATTATGTTGTACATTGTGTTCTCCCGAGCAACAGCCCGTTCACTGTAGAGCAGCCCCCGCACATCGGCTGTGAAAAAATACACAGCTTATGTGTGATTAATCGTCGTGCGCGCGACGCACCACACATCCACGCGTTCAGCCCCCTGTCGCTTGGCCAGTTTGGCTAACGCCAACACGGTGGCGCCGGTCGTGACCACGTCATCCACCAACACAATGTGCTTGGGCAATTGACCATTTATCTCAAATACACCACGCACATTGCGTCGCCGTTCCAACGCCGACAAACCAATTTGATCACGTGTCGCGCCGGTGCGTTGCACGGTGTCACGCAACAATGGCAATGCCAGCGCATGGCTGATTGGTTTAGCCATTTCCAGTGCCTGATTAAAACCACGTTCGGTCAAACGCTGCGCATGTAACGGCACGGGCACAATCGCCGCCGGCATCACATCATCGACATAGGCCTGACGCACAGCGTCAATCAAGCTGGCACTGAGGTAATGCCCAATACGCAGCTGTTGGTTGAATTTGAAGCGGTGGATCAGTGCCGACGCCCAGCTGTCATAACGGAACAGCGCGACGCTGCGGGCAACCGGCAAAGGCTTGTGCAAGCAACGACCACAGAGATCGGCAGCTTGACTGAGCGGCAAAGCGCAGCAGCGACAAGCGGGCCCGAGCCAGGGCATCGCTTGATGACACCAGCGGCACAGCAGGCCATCGTCGCTATGACAGCGGCAGAGCAGGCATAGATTGGGTAATAAGTTGTAAACCATCCGAACTGGTTTGAGTTGACAGCGCCGGGTCAGCGGCTAACATGCAGGCACTTTAGCTGACTTCTTGAATTATCGCCGCCATGCCTTTATCGACCCTGACTTTATCGACTGCGCTTCAAGCCCAGATCCGCCATGACTGGACGCTGGCTGACGTGGAACGTGTGTTTAATCTGCCGTTCAACGATTTAATCTTCGCTGCGCAAACGGTTCACCGCCAGCATTTTGATGCGAACACGGTGCAAACCTCGACGCTGCTGTCGATCAAAACCGGCGCCTGCCCAGAAGATTGCGCGTATTGCCCACAAAGTGGTCATTACAACACCGGTTTATCAAAAGAACAGTTGATGGCGATTGAAGAAGTCATCGAAAAAGCCAAACTCGCGAAAGACAACGGCGCCACCCGTTTTTGCATGGGCGCGGCGTGGCGCAGTCCACGCGAAAAAGATTTTGTCGTTGTGCTTGAAATGATCAAGGCGGTGAAATCATTGGGCCTGGAATCATGCGTGACACTCGGCATGTTGGATAAAGATCAGGCGCAACGTTTACGCGAAGCGGGCCTTGATTATTACAACCACAATCTCGACACGTCGCCGGAATATTATTCGTCGATTATCACGACACGCACGTATCAAGATCGCCTCGACACGTTGCAACATGTGCGTGATGCCGGCATCAATGTCTGTGCTGGCGGTATTGTGGGTATGGGTGAAACCTTGCGCGATCGTTTGGGACTGTTGCAGCAACTAGCGAACCTGCCTGAACACCCGCAAAGCGTTCCGATTAATATGTTGGTTGCCGTCAAAGGCACGCCGCTGGAAGACACCGAAAAACTGGAATGGCTGCAATTCGTGCGCACGATCGCAACCGCGCGCATCATCATGCCAGCGTCGTATGTGCGTTTATCGGCCGGTCGCGAAGCGATGAGCGAAGAAATGCAGGCCTTGTGTTTTATGGCGGGCGCCAATTCGATTTTTTACGGCGAAAAACTGCTGACCACTGGCAATCCGGACACCGAGCGCGATATGGCGCTGTTCGCGCGCCTTGGCATCAAACGTGAAGATCGTATCGTGCACGAAGAAGATCATATTGATCTGCCGACGCCAGCAAAAAACGAATTGTTTTACGACGCGACGGCAAGCAATTAACCAGGTTTTGTAGGGCGGCCTTCAGGCCGCCAACACACTGCGATGAACAGCCGTCGATTGGCGGCCTGAAGGCCGCCCTACCGTAATATTTGCTCTTCATTCACTCGTTGGTTGATTCATGCAACTTGCCGACTTTCTGCAACAACAGCTGCACGTGATCGACACGCGTCATGCTCGTCGCCGTCGTCGTATCGTCGAATCGGCACAAGGTGCCACGCTGCAGATCAACGGCCGTCACGTTCACAATTTTTGCAGCAACGATTACCTCGGCATCGCCAATCATGATGCGGTTAAAAAAGCATTTATCGCTGGCGCAGAAAAATGGGGCGTCGGTAGCGGTGCTTCTCATTTGGTCACCGGCCACACCGCCGAACACGACGCACTCGAACACGAACTCGCCGCGCTGACTGGCCGTGAAGCGGCCGTGTGTTACAGCACCGGATGGATGGCGAATACCGGCATTGTCACCGCATTGCTGGGCACCGGTGATCGCGTGTTCGAAGACAAATTGAATCACGCGTCGTTAATCGATGGCGGTTTGTTTTCAGGCGCACACTTCAAACGTTACGCGCACAACGACAGCGCCGCGTTGCAAAAATTACTCAGTGACCATCGTGACAGCAAAACGTTGGTGATCACCGACAGTGTGTTCAGCATGGACGGCGACATTGCGCCGTTAATCGAAATCGCTGCACTGTGTCGTCAACACGACGCCTGGTTAATGGTCGATGATGCGCACGGTTTTGGTGTGCTCGGTGAACGCAGTAGCGGCACCGTGAGCGCGCTCGGTTTATCCGCCGATGATGTACCGATTCTGATGTGCACACTCGGTAAAGCGATTGGCACAGCCGGTGCCTTTGTGGCCGGTTCACGCGATTTGATTGATTATCTGTTGCAGAAATCGCGCCCCTATATTTATTCAACCGCCATGCCGGCGGCCGTTGCCGCCGCTACGCGCGCCGCATTGCACGTTGTCGCAAACGAATCGTGGCGGCAAACGCATTTGCAGCAGTTGATTAAACGCTTTCGTGAACAAGCCACGGCATTGCAGTTGCCGTTAATGCCCTCACCCACCGCGATTCAACCGATCGTATTAGGTAGCAATGAGCGCGCCTTGCGGGCCAGCGAAAAATTATTGCAACGTGGCTTTTTAGTCAGCGCGATACGACCGCCCACTGTGCCCAAAGACAGTGCTCGTTTGCGCATTACATTAAGCGCTCTTCATGATGAACAGCACGTAAGCGAACTGCTCAATACACTCGCCGACATTCTCACTGAATTAACACCATGACGACATTAACACCGTATATCGAAAGCACAGGCAACGGACCCGATCTGGTGCTGTTGCACGGCTGGGGTTTGCACGGCGGTATTTTTGATTTGCTGTTGCCGCTATTAACGCCGCATTTCACCGTGCACGTCATTGATCTGCCCGGCTTTGGTCGCAGCCCGTTGCCGAATCAGCCTTACGATCTATCGTTGCTGACACAACAAGTGTTAAGCGTGGCGCCCCAAACTGCGCATTATCTCGGTTGGTCATTGGGCGGCATGGTCGCAACACAGATCGCATTAAAATCGCCCGAGCGTGTGAACAAATTGATTACCGTTGCCAGCAATCCACGCTTTGCGCAAAGCGACGATTGGCCGCACGCGATGAAAGTATCAGTGCTCGAAAATTTCACCAACTTTTTAGCCGAAGATTATGAAGGCACCGTGATCCGTTTTCTGGGTATCACGACCATGGGCAGCGAAACACAGAAAGAAGACATCAAACAATTAAAGGCGTCGGTGTTTATTCACGGCGTGCCCGCGGGCGACGCCTTAAAAGGTGGCCTCGATATTCTGCGCACGGCCGATCTGCGTGCGAATCTGCCAACTTTGCAAACACCGTTATTGCGTATTTATGGTCGCCTCGATGGTTTGGTACCAGCCAAAGTGGCCGACGATGTGAAAGCGTTATTACACAGCAGCGAGCACGTGATTTTTCCCAAAGCCAGTCATTCGCCATTTATGTCGCATCGAGAAGAATTCGCACAATGCGTGATCGACTGGTTGAAGCCGTAACATCACCACCAACTGACAACTGACTTTACATGACCGACTTTAACAACAACGAACGTTACACCTTGGCTAAACGCGCCATCGCCCACAGCTTTAGCGCGGCCGCCAACAGTTACGACGCCCATGCCGCGTTGCAACTGGAAGTCGGGCAACGTTTGTTGGAACGCCTTGATTACGTCAAACAAACACCAACACGCATTCTCGATGTGGGCAGTGGCACCGGCGTCATCACACGCGCACTGCAAACACGCTACAAAAAAGCGCAGGTCGTCGGCCTTGATTTGGCGCACGGCATGACACAACACGCCAACCAAAAACGGGGCTGGTTTGCCAAAGAACGTTATGTCTGTGGCGATATGGAAAAACTGCCGTTTGCCACCCATGCCTTTGACATGATTGTGTCGAACCTTGCATTACAGTGGCTCGATGATTTGAGTGCTGTCTTCGCCGAATTCCAACGCGTGCTCAAACCCGACGGCGTGATTTTGTTTGCGACGTTTGGCCCCGACACGCTGATGGAATTGCGCAAAGCCTGGGCCAGTGTTGACGATCTCATTCACGTCAATCGTTTTATGGACATGCACGATGTCGGCGACGCCATGGTGCGCTCACGTCTCGCCGACCCCGTAATGGATTGCGAAAAAATTGTGCTGACTTATCGCGATGTCAAAACCCTGATGCGCGAACTCAAAGCGATTGGCGCGCACAACATCAACGCCGATCGTCCACACCATTTAACCGCGCCCGGTAAATTGAAAAACATGATGGCCGCTTACGAACAATTTCGTCGAAGCGATGGTTTTTTACCGGCGACTTATGAAGTGGTGTACGGCAATGCGTGGGGCTCGGAGCTGTACGCCAAGCCAACGGCCAACGCGCAAGAATTTGCGATGCCACTCAGCCAAATTCCCATTCGGCGCAAATCCGAATAAACAGGACGATCACTCGTGAACAAACCCGCTGTTTTTGTCACCGGCACCGACACCGGAGTGGGCAAAACCTTTGTCAGCTGTGCGTTAACGCGTGGACTCACGCAACTCAACAAACGTGTCACCGTATTCAAACCGATCGCCGCCGGCTGCGAACACATCAACGGTCAATGGTGTAACGAAGACGCACTAATGCTGCAACACGCTGCCGGCAATTGGCAAAGTTATCCATCGATCAATCCTTACGCCTTACCTGCCGCCATTGCACCGCATATTGCCGCCGCTGAAGCCGGAATTTCTATTTCAGTTGACGATGTTGTCGCGCAGTTTGAAGCCACACATTCACAATCATCAGATTTCATCGTGGTAGAAGGCGCTGGCGGTTTTCTGGTCCCACTCAACGAACAACAAAGTTTTGCCGATATTGTCGTTGCGTTAAAGTTACCGGTCATTTTGGTCGTCGCGATGCGATTGGGCTGCATCAACCACACCCTGCTAAGCATCGAAGCGATACGCTCACGCGGTTTGACCTTGCTCGGTTGGGTCGCCAATCAAGCGCAAGCTGAAACGATGTCACGCTATGCCGAGAACTTACTGTATTTGAAAACGCATATTGCGGCACCGCTGCTCGCCGAATTGCCGTGGCAACAAAACGACGCTGAGCGTGAAAAAGTATTTGCGCGGTCAGTGTTATCAGCGTCCTCGACACCGTGATTTCGACATATCCACGCTAAAGTCGTATAGGTCCGAGCCGCTGTGCAGCACTGTTTTACCGTGACTATCGGTACCCTGCACGCTGAGCACATTTTTCACCAAATCGATACCTAACGCGTTAAGATTCATAGCAGCTCCCTCCCTTTGAGATTGTTCGGCTTTGACACCTTCAATCTGGCACATCGTTGCTATAAAGTGGAGGGAGTCCATATCATTCGGTAGACGCAATCAGGAATTCTTATGACCGAATTAACAGCAAAATTACTTGGGTTCATAATGGCGCATAGCGCGTTAATTGGTGACAGCTTGCAACCGGGAGAGTTACTTGTTCCCTATGTAATTATTGAAAATGCAGGAAAACGAGAGGTTTTAGAGTTTGAAGCTGAAACTCAACAAATCGCCGTACAAAATGCCGAAAATAAATTGAAATCGTTAATTGGCAGTGTTGACGCATGGGCTTACAGTCAAGACGGGCTAATAACGCTTGATGACGGTAAAAAGCAAGACGTGTTTTTAATAAAGGTTTGGGTTAAGGGTTTGAAAGAGCCCTTGCAGGCTTATCAAATGTATGCGCCGCACCCATTTAAGCTAATCGGTAATGTGCAGATATTGAACTACGAGAGTTCTGGTCTTTCGCTAAATGAAGCAACTCAATTCGAAAGATCTTTGCGTGAGGGTATACATTCACATAAAAACGCGGCTATCAAATGGAATTCTTGGTTTTAGCAAAGCGTCAAACCCGTCATAGACATGCGGGCATGGCCCGTTAATGCTGCGTTAGGTTTTAGGTGACTCATGAAACAGCTAATACTTATTTCTCTGATTGGGGTGCTTTCATTTCTGGCTAAACCGGTGTTAGCCGATGAAACTTGCTCAATTGTTTATGGTAGCGACTGGGCTTTTTTAATGGTTGCGCCAGATAAATGGAAAACTGCATGCCATGTTGAGGAAACCCATGGTGTATCTGTGGCGCTTTGGCAATCAGATTCCGAGTGGGGAAAGACAACTCCATTTATGTACATTACTCTTTCTTCGAAAAACGACACATCAATTGAGCAATTTGTAGACTATGAAGTCTCAAAGTTTAAGTCAAACTCCGATACCATTAATGTAAGTGAGTCCCCCTCTATTACCACCGCAGACAGTGGTACAGCTTTGGTGAGGCGGTTTACCGATAGCACCAACGGTTTTGTTGAATTTGTCGCTTACGTAGACATTGGTACACAATATATAATTATCGTTCTTCATGCGAAATCTGAAACAGATCTTAATAGTGTGTCGCCTGCATTTAATTCATTGGTTCAGTCAATTCGCAAAATGAACATAAAGTTTGAAAAAGTTAAGAGAAAAGGTGACAAATTTATTTTCACCTAAATAAGCCTGTCATTTTTTTGGCTTTTGGCTGATAAAGGTTGCCGACATGAGTAAACCCCCGGTTTTAAATGTTGAGCCGATTTACGCAATACTAAAAATGGCAAAGGTCGCAGCCGAAAGTGGCAATAACGCGTCTGCGGCCCGCTTTTGCGATGAGGCATGGCAGCTTATTCCTGAGCCACAATTCGGTTGGGACAGCAGCTATATCTGCACTTGTCACACCGTAACGATACTTCGCAGAACGATGCATTACGACAAAGCAATATCGCTGGTTCAACAGTATCTAGGTTCCGGATTTTATCAGGACTTTGAATATGGTCCGCATTTTTGGTTAGGCACTCTGTACTTCGAAAAAGGTGAACTTACCTCAGCGTATAGTCATTTAGAACGTGCAAACAAAATGTCGAAAGGTCGATGCTTCAAAGAAGAAGATCAAAAATATAGGGATTTTTTTCGCGCTTTTAAAACTAATGGGCACGCTAGCTGATCATGATGTTGCCGCCCAATACGACACTCAAATCCCTTTAGTTCGGAGTTAGATGTCAGAGTGCTCAATTTAATGTTCGAACTAATTTTTCGGCTCACCTTTTGCACAAATAAACTGATTCCCCGTTATTTATTGCCAAAGCAGCTACAACAAGAGTTCGATGCAGAATCAGTGGTAATGCTTTGTATTTCAGCATTGATTTGTAGAAGTTACGACTTAATCTGACACCTGACTTGAAAAGAGCGGGGTTACC
>JAYSCL010000091.1:0-8908 GCA_041914905.1 Enterobacterales bacterium | reverse complement strand
ATACCGGCCTGTCACGCCGGGGGTCGCGGGTTCAAGTCCCGTCCACTCCGCCAAATAAAAGAGCGCGTTTAAGACGCGCTTTTTTATTGCCTAAAAAATAGTCAGTGTCTGCGAGCAGGGCGTTGCAATTGCATGAAACGTCACAGCCATCGCCCTTTCCAAGCCGCATTCTTTCGGGGAGAATACGCGACCCGCGACCCTTGGGCGGTCGCTGATATCGATATAACAATAGAGAGTTCCTTATCATGATGGATCGCTTTCGCGAAGGACTAAAAGGCCCTTTGGCTTGGGTTTTCTTGGTCGTCATCATCGTTCCGTTCATCTTCGGCGGGATCAGCAATTTTTTTGTCGGCGGTGACACCGATGTTGTGGCTACCGTAGATGGCGAGAAAATTCGTAATGCGGAATTTCAACGCACCTATCAAAGCATGCGAGATCGTTACGGTGAAATGTTCGATCGCATTTTCAGCACCGCCGAAAAGCAAAGTGAATTTCGTACGCAAGTATTGGATATGCTGATCGACCGTGAGGCGTTGTCGAGTTCGTTTAAAGACATCAAATTGACCGTTTCGTTGGAAGACGCGGCCGAACGTGCCAAGTCGATTCCCGCTTTTCAAGTCGATGGCAAATTCAATCGCCAACGTGCTGAGCAATTGCTCTTGCAAAATGGTTACACGATTGATGCATTCCAGGCGCAATTGCAACAAGACATGATGGCCGAGCAGTTGCTACGTGGTTTGAGCGAAACCGCGTTTGTGTTGCCGAACGAAGGACAACAGTTTTATCAATTTGAGCAAGAGCAACGCAGCGGTCGCTTTATTCGCGTGAAGACCAGCGATTTCCGCACACAGGATCAACCGGCTGATGCCGATGTGACCGCCTGGTATGAATCACACAAAGACGAATACAAAGTACCTGAACAGTTGTCACTGCAATATGTTGAGTTAAAAGGCGCCGACTTGAGTGCACAAGTTACCATTGATGACGCCGAGATCAGCAGTTATTACGACTTGCATAAACAAGAATATGTCTCAGGCGAAAAACGCCGTGTCGCGCACATTCTGTTAACGCTGGCCAATGATGCGGCGGCAGACATCGAGCGCTCGGTGCGTCAACAAGCCGACGACATCAAAGCCCGTTTGGACAAAGGTGAAGATTTCGCTGCGTTAGCAAAAGAGTTTTCGCAAGATCCCGTCAGCAAAGAAAACGGCGGTGAGCTGGATGTGATGCAAAAAAGCGAAGGGGAGTCGATCGTTGATCCGGCGTTTGACTCAGCGGCTTTTGCATTGACAGCAGACAAGCCGATCTCTGCGGTGGTGCGCAGCCAATTCGGTTTGCACTTGATTAAATTGCTCGATGTAATGGCGGGCGAAACCTTGCCGCTTGATCAAGTCAAAGAGGATATCGTGGCGGCATTGAAGCGTGAAAAAGTGTCCAACTTGTTTGCTGAAAAGCAAAAAGTATTAACCGACAAAGCCTATGAGATTGCCGATACGTTGGACGAAGCAGCGAAAGCGGCTGGCCTGACCGTGCAGGAAACACCGCGTTTCTTGCGCGATCAACCCACCGGTGTTGCACAGTTACCGGGGGTTGTTGAGGCCGCTGTCAGCGAAGAAGTGCTGAATGAAAAACGCAATTCCAGCCTGTTGAGTGTCGGTGAAGAACACGTGATGGTTGTGCGCGTCAAAGAATACGTACCCGCCAGCACCAAGCCATTGTCTGACGTGCGTCCGCAAATTGTGCTGGCCTTGCAAGACGATGCTGCGCGTAAAGCCGCACAAGCGTGGGGCGCGACAATTCTGACGCGTGTTAAAGCGGGCGAAGACGTGACGGCTTCCCTGACTGAGAAAAACCTCGGCTGGGAAAGTTTTGAAGCGATCACGCGCAACAGCCCGGCGCCGGATGCATTGGTGCGTGCACAGCTGTTTAAAATTGCCAAACCTTCGGCCGATAAACCGGCATTGGCAGGCGTTGTGTTGAACAACGGTGATTATGTCGTCGCGCAAATTGATAAAACGATGAAGCCAGAAGTCAGCACATTGACGGCGGATCAGCAAAAGTCCTATGACGATCGTTTGTCACGTCATGGTGGCGAAGCTGATTATCGTGGCTTTATCAAAACGCAAAAGACACTGGTCAAGATCGTGCGTAACGATTCGGCGATGAAAACGGCGGATACCGCCAGTCAGTGATTGAGTAAGAACGTCAAAAAGGGCGAGTGAATCGCCCTTTTTTATTTTTCGCCACCTATAAAAAAAGCCGCTCGGTGCGGCTTTTTCATGTCTTGTGTAAAGCTTATTCGATATCACTCAGATCCGGCATGGCGGTCATATGAAAACCACTGTCAACGTGGATCACTTCACCGGTTACGCCTTGCGCCAAATCAGAACAGAAAAACGCGGTGACGTTGCCGACGTCTTCCTGCGTGACGTTGCGTTTCATTGGCGTCATTTTTTCGTAGTACGACAGCATTTTGCGGAAATTTTTCACGCCGCTGGCAGCCAGTGTACGGATCGGGCCGGCTGAAATTGCATTAACACGAATACCGCGAGGGCCGAGCGCCATCGCGCAGTAACGCACGGTGGCTTCCAGCGATGCCTTGGCAACACCCATCGTGTTGTAATTCGGTAGCGCGCGTTCTGAGCCCAAATACGACATCGTGGCGATTGCGCCGTTGTCGTTCATGTAGGGGCGGGCGGCTTTGGCCATCGCAGCAAGGCTGTAGGCGCTGATATCGTGCGCAATACGGAAACCATCGCGATTGACGGCATCGAGGAAATTGCCTTCGAGTTGATCTCCCGGCGCAAACGCAACCGAGTGCACCAGAATGTCAAATTTATCCCAGTGTTTGGCGACATTGGCGTAAAAGCCATTGATGCTGTCGTCGCTGCCGACATCGCATTCGTAGGCGATGTCGGAACCAAATTCTTTGGCGAACGCGTGCACACGTTCTTTCAGTTTTTCGTTTTGATAATTGAAACCGAGTTCAGCGCCTTCACGTTTCATTGCTTCGGCAATGCCGTACGCGATGGAGCGATCACTGGCCAACCCAATGATCAATGCTCGTTTTCCAGCCAGAAATCCCATGGTTCACCTTTTAGGGCAACTGTGTGAGGGCGCGAATTTTAGCACAGGCGTCCGGTTACGCACTTTGCTACTGCTCGGTCCAGTATCGGTGTGCTGTCACACTTTATGGCAGAGAATCAATCGCTCATTAATCCAACGATGTTGCGGCCTCACATTGGCGCAATGAATATCCGCTTGCGGGCAACGTTTATAAAACGGACAACCGTTTTTGGTGGGCGATCCTTGTTCACCGCGAACGGGCAGCGGCGCAGCCTGTACGCGATGCTGCAACGATGGACTGCTGTTGATTAAGATCTGCGTGTAGGGATGCTGCGGATTCGCAAATAAATCACTGCGTTTGCCGTATTCCATGATCACGCCGCCATACAACACCAAGACATAGTCACTGACGTGTTTGACGACGCCTAAATCGTGCGAAATGTAGACATAAGACAGCGCCAGTTCGTTTTGCAAGTTGACCAACAGATTGATGATTTGAGCTTGCACGGAGGCATCGAGTGTCGACACCGGTTCATCGGCAATGACCAGTTGCGGTTGTGGCAAAATGGCGCGTGCTATCGCAATCCGTTGACGCTGTCCGCCGGAAAACTGATGCGGGAAATGCGTTTTTAGATCCGGTTGCAACCCCACTTTTAATAATGCTTCGTTGATGGCTTCGCTACGTTGGCGTGGCCCCATACGTGTCAAACACATCAGCGCGTGATCCAATTGATCACCGATGCGCACCCGTGGATTTAAACTGGTGTTCGGATCTTGAAAAATCATCCGCACATTTTTGCGCAACGCCAACTGCGTGCGTTGATCGCTGCTCAGCAACGAACAACCGTTCATCAAGACGGTGCCGCTGCTCGGTTTTTCAAGGCCGACCAAAATACGCGCCAACGTTGATTTGCCCGAACCCGATTCACCGACAACCGCCAGTGTTTCGCCGCGCGCAACGTTAAATGATACGTCGTGCAATGCCGTGACTGCACCAGTGCCGCCGAACCATGACTGCGAGGCATCAAATCGCTTGACGAGGTTTTCTACGCGTAACAAAGTTGTCACGATTCTTGCTCCACCACCAAAGGCGACAAGCACCGAAATCGATGTTCATTGACGTGTGACATCGATACCGCGTGTGCGCAATCGCGAAACGCGCGCGGACAGCGTGGACCAAAATAACAACCGACCGGCAAACTGTGCATGCTCGGGGTGTGTCCGCGTAACGCGGTTAATTGCGCGACGTCTTTTTCAAAATGCGGAATGCTGTCAAGCAAGGCTCGGCTGTAAGGATGCCGTGGATTGTGCAGCACTTCTTTGGCGGAGCCGCTTTCGACAACTTGGCCGCAATACATGACCGTAATGTGATCGACTTGACGGGACAGCAACGCAAAATCGTGCGTGATGAGCAACAGTCCCGTGCCGCGATCGGCGTTCAACCGAAACAACAAATCCAGCGTTTGCGCTTGAATGGTCACATCCAACCCCGTGGTCGGCTCATCGGCAATCAGGAGCTGCGGTTCACAGGCTAATGCCAGTGCAATCATCACGCGTTGATTAACGCCAATGGTCAATTGGTGAGGATAGCGTGTCAGAATCGCGCTGGAATTGTTGACGCCAACTTGCGTTAACAAATCGCGTGCGCGTTCAAAGCGTTCATGTTTGCCACCGCCGTGATGCAAACGAATGACCTCGTCAAGTTGCCAGCCGATAGTAAACGAAGGGTTAAGGCTACCTTGCACGTCTTGCAAAATAATGGAGGCGTAACGCGCCAGCCAAGCGCGTCGTTCGCTGTTGCTGCAACGTAATAAATCTTTGTCAGCGAGCGTGAAATGATCGCAACGAATGCGCGTTTGTTGAGCATCCAGCAAGCCGAGCAGTCCCAGCGCGGCCAAACTTTTTCCCGAACCTGATTCGCCAACAAGGCCGTGAACTTCACCATTTCGCATGTGCAGCGAGAAGTTGTCGACAACACGCACGTCGCCGTACATATCGGGAAATTCAACACTCAAATTTTCTATTCGCAACAATCCCATTGATGCTCTCTTTAGTGGTGTTGCCCGCGCGGATCCAATGCATTACGCAACGCATCACCGACGAGATTGACCGATAAAACAGCGAGGAAAATAGCCGCACCCGGCACGATGACAGTCCACGGCGCAATTTGAATCAGATCATGGGCTGAGTACAGCAACGCGCCCCATTCGGGATGAGGAGCTTGGGCGCCTAGACCCAAAAATCCGATGGCGGTGATGTCCAACAGTGCCGTGGACATGGCGAGAGTGGTTTGCACAATTAACGGCGTGGCCATATTGGGCAGCAATGTGCGCGTTAACAATATCAATCCTCCCGCACCGTCCAGTCGTGCCGCCGCAACGTATTCGCGCGCCAATTCTTCGCGCAAGCTGCGCCGCGTGCTGCGCACAAAATGGGGTAATAGCGCCAGCGCCACCGCATAAACTGAATTGCTTAAGCCACTGCCAAGCGCGGCGACTAAGACGATGGCAAACAGCAGCGACGGGACGGCCAACAGCACGTCCATAATCCGCATGACCACGATATCAAACACGCCGCCAATCGCTGCGCTGATTGCGCCCAACACAAATCCCATTACCAAGGCCAACGCGACGACGGCAGCGGCCAAGCCGATGGTTAGACGAGCTCCGTAGATAATACGAGACAGTAAATCGCGCCCGAATTCGTCAGTGCCAAACAAATGTATCAATGAACCATGTTGAAACCAGGACGGTGGCAGCAGACGATGATCGTCTACCGACTCAAACGGAGAAAACGGCGTGATCAAATCGCCGAGCAAGGCGCACAGCAAAAATGTCACGACAATGAACAAGGCGGGAACGGCCAGGGGATTGGCATTAAATCGTTGCCAGAGACGCATATTCATCGGCGTTTTCTCCAGCGCAACGGGTTCAAGCGGCTTTGTAAAATATCCATCAGCACATTGACCAACACAATAAATGCACACAAGGTCATCACGCCAAATTGCACGGCGTTAAAATCACCACGCTTGATTGCATCCAACAACCATTTTCCGATACCCGGCCAAGCAAAAATATTTTCAGCGAGCAACTGGCAGGTCACAAACACGGACAGTTGCAGTGCCAACATATTTAATAAGGGCACCGCCGCGTTGCGCAGTGCGTACACCCACAATAAGCGTGATTCAGGAATGCCTTGCCCTCGAGCCATTCGCACATAATCACTCTGCAATGAGTCGATAAGGGCGGCTCTCGTCACCCGCGCAATCACGGCTAATGGCAAAAAAGCCAGTACGATGGCCGGTAACAATAAATGCGCGACGGCGTTGCCGAACGCTTCCAAGGCGTACGGTTGGGTTGACAATAACGTATCAATTAGCAAAAAGCCGCTGCGAATTTCGATGTCATATAAAAAACTCAAACGCCCCGACGCCGGTAACCACATAAGCGTCAGCGAAAACAACAGCACAAGCAAAAACGCCCACCAAAAGGTCGGCACCGAATAGCCCAGTAGTGTCAATGCACCAATACTGCGATCGGGCCAGCGGTTGTGATATCGCGCCGCGAAAACACCCAGCAACATGCCGCCGGGCAGAGCCAACATCATCGCAAATAAAATCAGTTCGGCAGACGCTGGTAGCGCGCGCAATAATTCCGTGGTAATGGGATTGCCGGATAAGGTATTCACGCCCCAATCGCCGCTGAGCAGTTGCTGTACAAACAGGCCGAAGTGCACAAAAAAGTCGTGGAAAGAATGCGTGTGTTGCCAGCCGGTTGGCAAAAAAGCCACCAGGCTAACACCCAACAACGTACTGAATATGATCCAAAATTCACGCAGTGCTAATCGAATCACGGTTGTTTTTCCGCTTGATAAAACGACAAAGTGCCCGATTGGCTCAGTCGCACATTCTTTACCGTGTGACGAATCGCCAAATATTGGGAGGCGTGTGCAATCGCCGCCCAAGGGTGATGTTGCCGAAATAGAAATTGGGCTTCATGCAGCGCCATTTCTCGGCGCATTGCATCGTCGGTTGATTTGGCCAGTTGCAGCAATTGGTCGAAATTTTCATTACACCAGAATGAGCGATTGGTGCCCGCGGTTATACCGGCACAGGACAATAGCGGTGTGAAGAAGTTGTCGGCATCGTTTAAATCAGCTGACCACCCCATCAGCGCGGTACTGTGTTCACCGTTGCGAATGCGGCGTAAAAACTCTTGCCATTCGTAGCTGACAATTTTGGCGTCGATACCAATACGACGCAAATCGGCTTGAATGATTTCAGCCATTTTGTGTGCATTGGGATTGTAGGGGCGGCTGACGGGCATTGCCCAAATGTCTAATGAAAACGGTTCGCTGACACCGGCGGCTTTCAATAGTTTTTTGGCGCGAACCGGATCGTAGTCGTAAGGTGTCAACCGTTTTGCATAACCTTCGATGCTCGGCGGCAACGGCCCTTTGGCTTGCTGTGCCGCATTGAAATACACGGCGTCGATAATCGCATCGCGATCAATGGCTAAACTCAACGCTTCACGCACGCGGACATCATCAAACGGTGGCTTGCGCACATTGAATGCCCAATACGCTACATTGAATCCAGGTTGCGTGATCAGATCCAATGTCTGATTTTTCTTGATCAATGGCAAATGTGCGGGCGACGGTTGTGCCATCACATCACATTCGCCAGCGCGCAATCGTGACAAACGCAACGACGGATCTGGCGTGATCACAAACACGATCTGTTTTAACGTTGGCGCGCCGCGATAATAATCTGCGTGGGCGGAGTAGCGGATCAGTTCACGGTTTTCATATCGCAAAAGCTGAAATGGCCCAGTGCCAACTGGTTCATTGTCGATCTTTTCCGGCGTGCCAAGTGTGAGCAACTGCTGCGCATATTCCTCTGACAAAATCGATGCAAACTCCATGGACAGAATTGTCAGAAATTGACTGGAGGAATGTTTCAAATCAAACTGAACGGTATCACTGTCGATGGCTGTCACTGCCGCCAAGATGTCAGCGAGTCCAGAACTGTGAAAATACGGATAATCGCTGTTGGCAACGTGATGAAACGGATGATGCGGCTGCAACTGCCGATTGAAACTGAATGCCACATCTGCACTGTTGAGTGTGCGGGTTGGGCGAAAATGTTCGGTGTGGTGCCAGCTTACGCCGCTGCGCAAATGAAATGTATAACGCGTACCAAACTTGTCGACTTTCCAGTCGCTGGCGAGCGCGGGACTTAATTCCCCAGTGCGTTCGTCTCGCATGACCAATCGGTCGTAAAGCATGTACGCCGACGCGTCAAACGTTGTGCCACTGGTCGCCAGTTGCGGATTGAAACCCTCTGGCGTCCCTTCAGAACAGTACACCAAGCCTTGTTTTTCCATCTCCACGGAGGGAGCACAGGCGACAACGCCAATTAAGACCGGGAAGGCGAACAACCAAGACCATCGGTGGATGCGATGGAGTGGTAACGACTGGCGCATTGAAAAAACCGGCAAGACGACATTTTGACATTGTAACGTTTTATCCAATTGGACCGGTATCGGTGTTGCTTTCCGCCAGATCGGGAACCTTATGAGGTCTGATCTGTTAGGTAATTGCCTAAAAAGCAAGCGGTTTCGCGGTATATACAATAATCATTCCACCCCTATGACAGTTGGCAACAAACCGTTGGTGATCGCTTGTGATCATACAATGCCGCTACGTAATCAGTTACAAAATGCGCGAAAAATGCGCATTTTTCCCCCTTGATTCGCTGCCTAAAAACCTGTTGACCATCGAATTTAACTGTAGTTAGTATCGCCCCCGGACAGATCAGGCCGACCTCTCGGCCGAGCTTGTT
>JAYSCL010000090.1:0-8981 GCA_041914905.1 Enterobacterales bacterium | reverse complement strand
AATTGTATGAACAAAGCCGCCATTTAGCGTTGTACCTGCAAGCGCAAGGTGTGGGACCGGACAGTTTGGTTGGCCTTTGCCTCGAGCGCTCATTTGATATGCAGATTGGCATACTCGGCATTTTGTTGGCAGGTGGTGCCTATGTTCCACTTGATCCAAGTTATCCCGACGAACGATTGGCGTATATGCTGGAAAACAGCGACGTTAAAATCGTGTTGACGCATGAATGTCATCGCTCACGACTTACGGCGTTGCAGACAACGACCAACGATATTTTTTGTCTCGATCGTGATAACGCAGTGTACATGCAGCAGGTGCAAGGGCGTGAACTTTTACAGGGTATCAATACACACCGTGCCGCCTATGTGATTTACACATCGGGTTCAACCGGAAAGCCCAAGGGCGTTTTAGTTGAGCATCAAGCGTTAATGAATCGCATTAGTTGGATGCAGCGGGAATACGCGCTGACGCCGGCTGATCGAGTTCTGCAAAAAACACCGTATAGCTTTGATGTGTCAGTGTGGGAGTTTTTGTGGCCAATGATGGCCGGCGCCACATTGGTTTTTGCACGTCCAGGCGGTCATGCCGATGTGGACTATATGGCTGAGTTAATTCGGCGCGAGCGCATAACGACACTGCATTTTGTGCCATCAATGTTGAATGCGTTTTTGGAAAACAGCTCCGCGCGATTACCCAGCGTGCGTTTGATATTTGCCAGCGGCGAGGCGTTGGGTAAGAAGGCAGTTGAAGCTTATCCGCAGCGCTTTCCTCATGGTGTTTTACATAACCTTTATGGGCCTACTGAAGCGGCAATCGATGTGACGTATTTTGACTGCTCGCAAAGTGGCTACAATATCGTCCCGATTGGCAAACCCATCTCGAATATTCAGCTTTATGTACTGAATGAACAAGGACTGCCCCAGCCAATTGGGGTAGCGGGCGAATTGTTTATTGCCGGTGATGGATTGGCCAGAGGTTATGTCAATCGCGATGAATTAACTCGGGAAAAATTTATCAATAATCCCTTCACGCCAGGCGCTCGTATGTATCGGACGGGGGATTTGGTGCGGTGGATGGACGACGGCAATATTGAGTATCTGGGGAGAATCGATACGCAAATAAAGCTGCGCGGTAATCGCATCGAAATTGGCGAAATCGAAAGTTTGCTGAATCAGCATGAAAGTATCAGTGACAGTGTTGTTGTCGTTCAGGGGCAAGAAGCGAACAAACAGCTGGTGGCATTTTATGTCAGTCAGGATGGTTTGCCGCTGGATGGTGATGCGCTGAGGCATTATTTGCAAAATAAACTGCCCGAGTACATGGTGCCAAAGCAGTTTGCGCGAATAGACGCCATTCCAGTGACGTCAAATGGAAAGGCCAATCGACGTCAGCTTGAGCAACAAATCATTATCACCGCAACAAAAGCGACTTTCATACCGCCGGCCTCAGTCCTTGAGTCTCAGTTGGTGGCGTTGTGGGGGCAAGTGCTTAACCTGGCGAGCGATCGCATCGGTGTGCGCGACAACTTTTTTGATCTGGGTGGTAATTCGATCTCAGTGATCGAGTTGGCGAAGAAAATTCAGTCCGCCTATTCCTGCCAATTTGCTCCCGCGATGTTGTTCAAATACAGCACAATCGAAGCGATCGGCGGTTATTTACAGCAACAAAAATCGAACAGCGGGCAAGAGGCGCCGAATCTTATTGCGGTCGCGCCGAAATCAACTCTGGATAATGTTGAATCAAGCGTATCAACCGCTGTTGATCTCCCAGCTTATCTAAACGATAGCTACGCTGTTATTGGCATTTCGTGCCGCTTTCCGGAAGCCGAAGATCATCGCCAATTCTGGCAGCATTTAATGGCAGGCAAAGAAAGCATTAACCATATTTCTCTGCTCGAAGCGGAACAACTGAATGTTCGACGTGATATTGTCGACAATCCCAATTATGTCCCCATCAACTGGTGGTTAGAAGATAAAGAGTGCTTTGATGCCGAGTTCTTTCGGATTTCGGCTGGCAACGCAACATTGATGGACCCTCAGGCGCGTCAGCTGTTGATGCATTCGTGGAAAGCTATTGAAGACGCAGGTTATCGCTGTGGCGATATTCCCAATACCAGCGTTTTTATGGCCGCAGGAAATCATGCCTATCAAAATCTCGATGCGCATGTTTCAGCGCCAAAAAATGTGCTCAAAGACTCTGCCGAATTCTTGTCATGGCTGATGTCGCAAGGTGGCACGATTCCAACGATGATTTCGTTTCATCTGGGACTCAAAGGTCCCAGCGTGTTCGCGCACACCAATTGTTCATCTTCACTGGCCGGTGTTTACCTAGCTTGCCAAACACTGCAGTCAGGCGATGCGGATTATGCGCTTGTTGGTGCAGCGTCGTTGTCGGCACAGCGGAAGTTTGGCTATATCCATCAGCCAGGCATGAATTTGTCCAGCGACGGACACTGCAAGACATTTGACGCCGCCGCTGATGGCATGGTGGAAGGCGAGGGAGTCGCGGTTGTTCTATTAAAACGCGCCAACGATGCGATACGTGACAACGACAATATATATTGCGTTGTACGTGGCATCAGTTTGAATAATGACGGTGCTGATAAAGCGGGTTTTTATGCACCAAGTGTGAGTGGGCAAGCGTCGGTTATTCAAAGTGTGCTGGAAAAGACCGCTATTCACCCCGACACCATTTCATACGTGGAAGCGCATGGCACCGGCACTGCATTGGGCGATCCAATCGAAGTGATGGGGCTGACGGAAGCCTATCGAACGTACACAGATAAAGTTGGGTATTGCGCCATTGGTTCAGTCAAGCCCAATATCGGTCATTTGGATTCTGCTGCAGGTTTGGCGGGATTCATTAAAGTGGCTTTGAGTTTGCGTTACCGCAGCTTCCCATCGTTGATCAATTTCGTTTCGCCAAACCCTCAGATCGATTTTCAGCAATCCCCATTTTATGTGTTGAATGAAACCCTGGCGTGGGAATCGTCGGAAACGCCCAAACGTGCTGCACTAAGTTCGTTTGGAATTGGCGGTACCAATGCACACGCCATCTTTGAAGAGTTTCGTTTACCTGCGCAGCCGAAACGACAAGCTGGCGCTAGCCATATCATTCCTTTGTCTGCCAAGCGCGAAAACCAGCTGCGCGAATACGCCGAAAAGTTGCTGGCATTCTTGTTGCGGCCAATTGACGAGTTGCCAGAACTTGAAGCTATCGCCTCTACACTGCAACACGGCCGAAAAGAATTGGAATCTCGGCTCGCCTTTGTTGTGGGGTCCACGCAAGAACTTGTGCGTGAACTGGAAGCATTCTTGCGAAACACGCCATCGGAAGCTTATAGCTTCGGCGTGATCACATCGGCGAGTGAACTAAAGGAGTGGACTCAGGACGATGATTTTAACGAACTGCTGCAACAGTGGGCAGTCAAAGGGAAACTGAACAAAATTGCGCAATGGTGGGTAAAAGGCGCAAAGATCAATTGGCACACAGTAACCAAAAATGCGCCTATTTCACGCGTTAGTCTGCCAACTTACCCCTTCGCAAAAGACAAGTATTGGATTACAAGTGAACGTTTGCCTTTGCCCTCCAATTCATTGTCAGTTAGTGCGGTGCTGCATCCGCTGATTCACAGCAATGAGTCGAACTTTTTTGGGCAGCGCTACCAGTCCATATTTAGCGGAAAAGAGTTTTTCCTGCGAGATCACGTGATCATGCGTGACATCGTCATGCCTGCTGTCGCCTATATGGAAATGGCGCGTGCAGCATTGGCGCATGCCGTTGAAGTTGATCCTAGCGAGCAAGCCATACAACTTAAAAATATGGTTTGGATAAAGCCATTGACCATTTCTTCGGCTACACGTGTCGTTATCGATCTAAAAATTGTTGAACGTCAGCAGCTCGAATTCAGTATCAGTAGCCATCTCAGTGACGAACCCATCCAACACTGCCAAGGTTTGGCGTCGATAGTACAAGCGACGTCGATTGAACGTGTCAATCTCGATGATTTGATTGCACAAACTTGCCGTCGGATGATCAGTGCAGATGAGTTGTATGGCGCTTACAAAGCATTGGGGACGGCTTTTGGTGTGACCTATCGCGGTGTTGCCGAGATCGGTTTTGGTGATGATCAAGTGTTAGCCCGTTTGTGCTTGTCTTCGAGCTCGAGCACGGAAGATGATGCCTTCATTCTACACCCGAGCGTGATGGACGGCGCATTGCAAGCGTGCACGGTGTTGATGGCTGGCATCGACGCATTGCCAACTGAAGCGACATTGCCCTTTGCGTTGGACTCGATGCATATTCATAAGCGTTGTCAACGCGAGATGTGGGCGTGGGCCCGCTATGCCAAGGACAGCACCGTCGATGACAAGATCATCAAGTTGGATATCGACTTGCTGGATGCTTCAGGCGATGTGTGCATCTCAATTCGTGGTTATTCAGCTCGTCGTGTCGCGGTTTCATCGTCATTACCATCACCTGTTTTGCCGTCCGTTTTTGCTACACCCCATTGGCGAATATGTGAGTCGGCGACGTTGGAACGTGCGGGGGCCACAGCAAAACGTTATTTCCTGCTGTGTGATTTAACACCTGCGGTGGTTTCAGCCGTCAAATTGTCATTTCCCTCTGCAACGATAGAGGTGATCGATTCGGCGACGAAACAAGATTTGGCTGATTTCTATCAGAACGCTGCACAGCGTTGCTTAGCCGCTATTCAGTCCACAATGAAACAAAAAGCCGGCGACGCCACTTACATTCAATTGCTGACCCCATCGTCCGCGACGCATGATGTGCTGACGGGTTTGTCCGGTTTGTTTAGAACGGCACAATTGGAAACGCCAGCGATACACGCTCAGTTGGTGCTGTTAAATGGAAATGAAAGTACAACAGCGCAGTTGGCAAAAATCAAATTGGCGGCACAATGGATTCATTATCCTGCAATTCGCTTTGACGGTGAAACGGCTCAAACAATTTCTTGGGAAGCGCAATTACCGCAGTCAATTTCAGCCCCTATGCACTTTAAGGATCACGGCGTCTATCTGATCACGGGCGGGTTGGGTGCGTTGGGGCGTCTCTTCGCTGCCGAGATATTGCAGCGAACCACACAGGCAAAAGTGATTCTGACGGGGCGTTCGCCATTGACGTCGAGCAAGCGAGACCTGTTGGAGAAGCTGGACTCGGGGCTGTCGCGTGTCAGCTATGTGCAACTTGATCTTGCCGATGCATTGGCCGTCAATACGTGCATTGATCGATTGATTCAGACAGAACGTCATCTTAACGGGATACTGCATCTTGCCGGTGCGCTATCTGATGGGGTTATTTTCAAAAAAACAGCGCTCGAACTTAACACGGTTTTGTCACCGAAAGTGCGTGGTACGGTGAATCTGGACGAAGCGACTCGTCATCTTGATCTCGATTTCTGCGTGTTGTTTTCTTCTGAGTCCGCCCTAGGTAGCCTCGGGCAAAGCGACTATGCCGCCGCTAATGGTTTTATGAATGAATTTGCTTCTCTGCGAAATCAGTGGGTGCGACAAGGTCTACGTCACGGAAAAACTTCCGCAATCGCTTGGCCATTGTGGGCGGATGGCGGTATGCAAGTTGACGTTTCGGTTGCGCAACGGGTTTATCAAGAAACTGGCATGCGTGCCATGTCGTCTGCTAAAGGTGTGCAAGCATTTTATCAATGCCTGAATTCTCCATCCTCGTGCGTGCTGATTGTCGACGGTGATGAGCGCAAGATTAAAAACTATTTGAACGAGCTGCATGCAAAGCCTCAGCCAGTCATTGTCGCACCTGCCAGTATTAATTCAGCCAAAAATAGCGACAATGTTGTCCAAGATCTCACTCGCCAGTTCTTGATTCGTCAATTGGCCGGTGTGTTTAAAATTGCAACTGAACAGTTGGATGCCGATGCCGCTTTAGAGGACTATGGCATTGATTCTGTCATGGCAATTAGTCTGACCAATGAATTGGAAAAGACTTTTGGGCCATTATCAAAAACCTTGTTCTTTGAGTATCAGAATATCAATCAATTGACCGGGTATTTTGTTGCAACGCATCGCCAGAAATTGGATTCGCTGTTTGGTGTTGCGGAAAAATCGTCTGCGCTGACACAGAGCAATCACAGTCTCGAAGCTGATGTGCCCGCAAAAAATACGCCTCGTTCTGTTGCGACGGCTGCATCACAACGTTTTTTCTCGACGCAACCGGTTCAGTTTGAACACGATGTGGTTTCATTGTCCTCCAAGCAGTCCGCTGCTATTGCGGTTATCGGATTGAGTGGACGATATCCGGAATCGCCTGATTTGTCGGTATTTTGGCAAAACCTCGCGGCAGGTAAAGATTGCATCGTTGAAATTCCGGAGCAGCGCTGGGTGTGGCAGCAATACTTCAGCAGCGATCGCACTCAAGAGGGTTACCATTTCAGTAATGTGGGTGGCTTTATCGAAGGTATCGATGAGTTTGATCCGAAATTCTTCAATATATCACCTCGTGAAGCGGCCATTCTGGATCCACAAGAACGGATCTTTTTGCAACATGCGTGGATGGCCATCGAAGACGCAGGCTATACGCGCAAAACGTTGCAAATGCCACACGGAGATCATCTGACTGGTCAAGTCGGTGTCTATGTCGGCGTGATGTACGGCGAATATCAACTGTTCGGCGTTGAAGCGACGGCAAATGGTCATCGAATGGGATTTGCGAGTAGCCTTGCCGATATCGCCAATCGCGTTTCTTATGTACTTAATGTTCATGGCCCCAGCTTCGTTGTCGATACGATGTGTTCTTCGTCGTTAACGGCAATTCATTTGGCCTGTCAGGATCTGCGCAGCGGTCGCACGTCAATGGCGTTGGCGGGTGGCGTGAATTTGAACCTTCACCCAAACAAATATTTTATTTTGAGCTCGGGGCAATATATTTCGAGCACTGGCCGGTGCCACAGTTTTGGTGATGGTGGTGATGGCTATATTCCGGGTGAAGGTGTTGGTGTTGCTGTTTTAAAACGCTTGGCCGATGCCGAGCGCGATGGGGATCACATTTATGGTGTGATTCGCGGAACAGCGCTAAATCACGGTGGTAAGACTAACGGTTACACCGTACCCAATCCTCAGGCGCAAGCTGATGTGGTGAGTTTTGCTTTGCGTGACGCAAATGTGAACCCACGCCATATTAGTTATGTCGAGGCTCATGGCACCGGCACCAAACTGGGCGATCCCATTGAAGTTGCCGCACTGACTAAAGCATTCAAACAAGGCAGTGGTGTGAGTGGAAATGATCACGGCACCGCTTACTGTTTTCTCGGTTCCGCCAAATCCAATATTGGTCACTGCGAACCCGCAGCAGGTATTGCCGGTTTGAGCAAAGTACTGCTGCAGATGAAGCATAAAAAAATCGCCCCTTCTTTGCACTCTCGCACGTTGAACCCCAATATTGATTTCGCGACAACGCCGTTTGTCGTTAATCAAATGTTACGTGATTGGACGCCACCGGTTATCGACGGCGATGTACTACCGCGCATCGCCGGTCTGTCTTCATTTGGCGCTGGTGGTTCAAATGCTCACCTTATCATTGAGGAATATGTTCCGGAATTGATCGGCAAAGCATCAGATACAGCGGTCGCCATTGTTTTGTCAGCACGTACACGTGAGCAACTTCAGCAAAAAGTGCGTGACTTGCTGCATACGATTGAGGCAAACGACAGTGTTGATCTGCGTTCTTTGTCTTATACATTGCAGATCGGCCGCGAAGCCATGGAAGAGCGTTTAGGCTTTGTCGTGTCATCGCGCGAAGCCTTGTTGCAACGTTTGCAAGAGATTGTCGCAGGCAATTTTGATCCGACTGATGTGTTGCAAGGGCGAGTGAAACGTCATAAAGACGCGACGCCATCTTCAGTTAACGAAGCGCACACCGCTAATGCCGAGTTAGCCTCCATCGATAATCATTTACTCAGTTTAATTGCCGCTTGGATTGGCGGAAATGAGGTTGATTGGTTGCGGTTATACGAGGGTATGGCGATACGCAAAATGAGTTTGCCAACGTATCCGTTTGCCAAAGAGAAATATTGGTGGACCGATGTCGTGGACAAAAAAGTTGCGCCGCTAGGTGTTGACGCCTCCGTTTCCGCCACCGCCGCATTGCACCCCGTGTTGCACGAGAACACGTCCGATATTCATCAAGTGAGTTATCGCAGTGATTTTGGCCAGCAGAGTTGGTGTGTCGAGAATGGCCAGGTGCAAGCGACGGTGTACTGGGAGATGGCGCGGGCGGCGCTGTGGCAGGCCCAACCGGAGCGCCCGGCTCATAGCCAGGTGGTGCTGGAGTCGGTGGTGTTTGGCGAAGCGGCCGCTGCGCAAAACGCGCTGTCGCTGGTGCTGTTGCCGGGCGAAGACGAAACACGTTTAGGATTTGAGGTGTACAGCGTTGCCGAGGATGGCGAGCGGGTGCATGCCCAAGGTTATGTGGGTTATGACGCGGCCCCGGCGATAGCGGAGCTGCCACTGTTGCAGTGGCAACGCGACTGGCCATCGCGCGCGGTGACGGGACCGGTCGTGCAAGCGATGTATGAACACGGAGCCCAGCGCTTGGTGGCGTTCAGTGCTGTCGCGCAGACGGTGCCTGAGCGCTGCTTATTGTCTCCGCCTGTGCTGCGTGAGGTGCTGGTGGTGGGCGGTCAGTCAGTGGGCGAAAGCGTGGCCTGCCAAGGGTTGGACCGTCTTCGCGTGGTGTCAGCATGCCCGGCGGAAGGCTGGTTATGGATACGCCCCGGCAGCACAACAGGCGTTGTTGACATTGACATCAGTGACAAACACGGCCGGGTGTGTGTGCAACTCGAAGGGGTGCACTACGAAGCGTTGGTCGTAACGGCGGTAACGAACATCGCAGCCGTCGCCAAACCGGCCGCCATGACCACAGAGCATCCTCCCGTGGTCGTCAACTCCGTGCCAGTCAGGGCCGTTGAGGCGCGTTCGTATGCGCCGGGT
>JAYSCL010000089.1:0-9018 GCA_041914905.1 Enterobacterales bacterium | reverse complement strand
CGGCATGCTCCTCGGGCTTTGTGATCAACGTCGAAGCCGATCGTCCCCAAGTGCGTGGTGATTGTAGCGCCTTATCTGGGGCGCGAACAGACAAACTCAAGTGTGTGCGCGTGGAATGTTCTGGTGTTTTGCCGGTAGTGGTGCCAATTCAAAATGGTTGCATCACAATGCAGCATTTATTTTGTGTACAAATTCCAACGCGAAAGTCGTGCCGTGTAACAGCCCGTTGTGCACTTGTGTACATCCAAGAAAAATGCAATTGAACAAATTCAAATGCTTAATCAAATTAGCACGATCACAGCTGTCAAACTCTGTTACATCCCGGCGCAAATGCAAGACAACCTTTAGTGATTTTTGTGCGACAAATACGCTGCACAGTTCAACAAAAGGAGTCCGAACATGCGCACTTTCACTCGCTTAAGTCTGGTTGTTGGTTTAACCGTTACCGCTGGTTCTGCAATGGCTGGCACTGTTTATGTGGCCGCCGATGATTCGAAAGAAACTCATCTGTGTGTCAGTGCTGCCATGGCGACGCCCATTCAATTTCATGTCGATGTTCGCGATTCGGGTTATAGCTTGCGTTCAGTGTCGAATAATGTGACGTGTAACAACGCTGCGATCGGTCAATTTGCCGAATCAGCCGGCAATTTACGTAATGCCCGCAAGTTGCAAAAAATGTACAACGGCGAAGGCAAAGTGGAGATCCGTGACGAAGTGTCATTGCAGCAAAAAGCCGGAATCGATGTCGCCAGCGCCGACAAAATTGTTTATATCCGTGGCGGGAAATAAACCTTGATGTGCTATTTGTGGATTTTCTGAAGGCCGCTAACGCTGTTATCGGCCTTCATCCTTCTGACCTTCGCCTTATTCAGGCTTAATTCAGTTGCGATTCGTGACACTGCCCCCCATGCTTTGTAGACAAGGATCTGATGGGGGTTTCCATGACGTTTAAACCGGTAGTGATGTGGGCGCTGTTGGGCGCGGGTATGGTCAGCTTGACCGGATGTGGTGCCGTTCACACGGCGGTGGCGAAACGCAATCTCGACGTACAGACGAAAATGAGTGCGACGATATTCCTTGATCCGGTTGAACCGGAACAACGCACTATCTACGTCGATGTTCGCAATACCTCTGACAAACCGGAATTTGATGTACGCGAAGAGGTAGTTTCGGCGTTGCGCGCCCGAGGTTATCAAGTCATCGACAGCCCCAAAAAAGCCCATTACTGGTTGCAGGCCAATGTGTTGCAGGTGGGACGTACCAACGCTCGTGATGCCAATCGCGCACTGGCCGCCGGTCCTGGCGTTGCTGGTGGTGCGGTTACCGGTTACGCCTTGCACCGTGCTACCGGTGGTTCAGGCCATAACGCCGCTGGTGCAGTTGTGGTCGGGGCGGTGGCTGGTACCGTTGTCGATGCCTTGGTCGAAGATGTGTACTACAGCGTCATCACCGATATTCAGATCATGGAGCGTTTTGACGGTGTCGTGAAAGAAGACGCGCATCATGATCTGCAACAAGGCACCAGCGGTGGTACTGAGTCGACGTATCAACGCGAAACCGATCAACGCAAATATCAATCGCGCGTGATGAGTTTTGCTAATCAAGTGAATTTGGAATGGCCTGAAGCCGCACCGCAATTGCGTGTTGGTTTGGCGCGTTCACTGGCTGGCTTGTTTTAATCGATTTGACAGGTTGCTCAGTCTGCAACAGAAGCAGGGACGCTTCGCTCACCTTTTATCGCGATCATGATGCCACGAATTATTTTATTACTGTTGAGTTGTACCGCATTCATGTTAAGCGGTTGTTCGGCTGTCCACACGGCAGTTGGTAAACGCACGCTCGATGTGCAAACACGGATGAGTCAAACCATTCATCTTGATCCGGTTGAACCGGAGCAACGCACGGTATTTGTCGACATTCGCAATACATCGGATAAAGCGGAATTTGATGTGCGCAATGATGTGGTGGCTACGTTGGCCAAACGGGGCTATCAGGTCATTGAAAACCCCAATGCGGCGCATTATTGGTTGCAAGTCAATGTGCGTTCCGTGCAAAAAAAACACCCGGTTGACGCCTTGTCTGAAGGCGATGAGCCGATGGCGCGCGAAGACATCGATGCGATTTTAAATCCGCAAAACGCCGTGCTGCCACCCGTTGATGAAGCCGTGGCCGAAGAGCCCTATCACGATGCCCCGGTGCATGTTCACGCTTATGGCGGTGGCCATGTTGATTCGGATGATTTAAAAAAGATCGCGGTCGCCGCCATCGTCATTGTAGCGGCCGAATCGATCGGTAATGCGTTGGTTCACGATGTGTATTACACCGTCATCACGGACATTCAAATCGCCGAAAAAACCGATGAAACGGTGGTGCACGAAGCCGCACATCACGATCTGCAGCAGGGCACCAGTGGCGGCACCGAATCCATCTGGTCACGTGAGACCAATCGCCGCAAATACCAAACTCGTGTGGTCAGTTTTGCCAATCAAGTAAATCTGGATTGGCAAGATGCTGAAGCCAAGTTGCGTGAAGGCTTAACTCGGTCATTGTCCGGTATTTTCTAAAATAAAAAGGCGGCCCGACGGGCCGCCTGACTCAACATTCGCACAATTCAGCGTACGTGCTTTTTCATCGTGCGCTCTTTTTCGCGCTGCCACTCACGATCTTTGGTGGTATCGCGTTTGTCGTGTTCTTGCTTACCTTTAGCGATGCCGATCTCGACTTTTACCCGGTTGTGTTTCCAATACATCGAAACCGCAATCGCCGTGTAGCCGGCGCGTTCAATTGCGCGACCGATTTTGACAATTTCAGTTTTGTTCAAAAGCAATTTGCGTGTGCGCATCGGGTCGGGAACGATATGTGTGGATACCGTGGGCAGCGGTTGGATCTGGGCGCCAAATAAAAAGGCTTCGCCGTCTTTGAGCAACACGTAACAATCAGTCAAATTGACTTTGTTGGCGCGCAGCGATTTGACTTCCCAGCCTTCCAGCGCAATGCCGGCTTCATAGCGTTCTTCAATGTAATAATCGAACTTGGCCTTGCGATTGAGCACTATCGTGCCTTGGCTAGTCGATTCGGCTTTTTTGGCGGACATAAAAACAGCTCCCTAGGGGGCGCAGAGTATAACGGGTAGAATGGCGGCTGTTGAGGAGTGTTGTAATGCCGCGAATTCACCGCGAAGCCATCGTGCCGTACAGCTGTGCGCAAATGTTTGCATTGGTCAACGATGTCAAACGCTATCCGGAGTTTCTGCCCGGTTGCGCTGCTGCCGAAATCCTGTCGCAAAGCGACGCGGCGATGAAAGCCCGTTTGACGTTGTCGAAGTCGGCTTTCCGCCATGCCTTCGTAACCGACAATCACTGGATCAGCGATCAGCGCATCGACATGAAATTGGCCGAAGGACCGTTTAAACATTTGCACGGTCAATGGCAATTTCTGCCGCTGGGCGAAGCCTGCAAAGTGACGGTGACCATCGATTTTGAATTTGCGTCTATGCTCGGAAGCATGGCGTTTGGTGGTGCCTTCCAACGCTTGGTGGCCTCCTTGATGGAGTCGTTTATTCAGCGCGCCAAGGTGATCTATCGTCATGGCTGACACCATCGCCGTTGAAGTCGTGTACGCGTTGCCAACGCAGCAGCATTGCATTGCATTGCGCGTAGCCGAAGGCTGCACCGTGCGCGAAGCCGTCGAACAGTCGGGTATCTTGCAACGTGTTCCCGACTGGCATTTCGACAGTGGCAAACTTGGCATCTATTCCCGCTTGGCGTCGCCGGAAGATGTCGTGCACGATCGTGATCGGATCGAACTGTATCGACCGTTAGTGATCGATCCCAAAGAAGCACGCCGTCAGCGTGCAAAAAAAAATAAATGATGCGAATTCTCTATACCCTTTTGTTTGCGCTACTGCTGCCGTTTATTGTGCTGCGCTTGTGGATCAAGGGCCGCAAAAATCCCGGTTATCGTGCACGTTTGGCCGAGCGCTTTGGTGTGTTTGTGGCGCCAACGCAAACGGGTGGCATATGGGTGCATGCGGTGTCGGTTGGTGAAACGCTGGCCGCATTACCGCTGATCGAAGCCTTGCTTGCGCGCTACCCACATTTGCCGATCACGGTGACGACAACCACACCAACCGGATCAGAACGTGTGCAAGCGGCATTGGGCGCACGCGTTTTTCATGTTTATTCGCCCTACGATTTGCCGATCTGCGTGAATGCGTTTTTGCGTCGTGTAAAGCCGCGCCTGTGTTTAATCATGGAAACCGAGTTATGGCCCACTATGTTGGCCTGCAATAAAAACGCTGGCGTCAAAACGATGTTAATCAACGCGCGATTATCACGTCGTTCGGCACGCGGTTATCGCCGTTTCGCTTGGTTAACTAAGCCCATGTTGCGCGATGTTGATGTCATTGCCGCGCAGCAAAAAAATGATGCGGCGCGATTATGGCGGTTGGGCGCGGCGTCGCACACCGTGCACATCACCGGCTCAATTAAGTCCGATGTCAAAACGACGAATGCACAACGCGACTCCGGGTCGTTGTTGCGTGAACAGCTGGGCCGTGATCGCTATGTGTTAATTGCCGCCAGCACTCACGATGGTGAAGAGTCCGCTTTACTGGCGGCATTTCAATCGCTCAAAAAACAATTACCGCATGCCGTGTTGATTGTTGTGCCGCGTCATCCCGAACGATTTAATGCGGTGTTTGCGCTAGCGCAAGCCAGCGGTCTAACGGTGTCGCGGCGCACCGCCCATGACGCATCATCGCACACCGATATTTTAGTCGGCGACACGATGGGCGAGTTGATGTGCATGTATGCAGCGGCGGATGTCGCGTTTGTCGGCGGTTCGTTAATTGAACGCGGCGGGCACAATTTATTGGAGCCGGCGGCTTGGGGCATTCCGTTATTGCAAGGGCCGCACACGTTTAATTTTGCCGTCCTGACGCAACAATTTCTCAAAGCGCAAGCCGTACAAATTGTTGAAAATGCCGATCAGTGGGCACATCGCTGCACAGAGTTGGCTGATCCCGTATTGCGCCGCGAATGGGGCCAACGCGCGCAAGCCGAACTGGAACGTCAACGCGGCGCGTTGCCGCGTGTGTTGGCGCTAATTGATCAGCAATTGTTGCATTGAGCCAAACACTCAATGGCAGAAAAGCAAAACGGCGCAAGAAGCGCCATTTTTTTCAACCGAGATGTTTAGTCGATCAGTTCAACCAGTTATTGACTTGCTCAATATCGGCTTCGCTCAACGCACCAGTTGCCGCTTTCAAGCGCAATATATTCAACACATAGTCATAACGTGCACGCGACAGGTTTTTCTTCGCGTTGTACAACTGTGATGTCGCTTGCAACACATCAACAATCGTACGTGTGCCGACTTCAAAACCGGCTTGAGTCGCTTCCAATGCGCTTTGTGCCGAAATTACCGCTTGTGAAAACGCTTTCACAGAAGCGATTGCCGCGTTGGTGCCCAAATAGGCACTGCGTGCGTCACGCACGGCTTGACGGTGAGCCGCTTCCATATCTTGGCTGGCTGCAACGTAGCTGTGTTCCGCCGCATTGGCGGCAGCGTGAGTGCGACCACCGGAATACAATGGAACTGACAATGTTACGCCAACAGTAGTTGTTGTACCTTTGTCTTCATCTGGCATCAACTCGTCACCGTCTTTACCTTTTCCCCACGTTGCTTTCGCATCCAGTGTTGGGTAATGGCCAGCGCTGACACGTTTGACTTCTTGTCGCGCTATTTCGGTTTCCATGCGCTTGCCAATCAGCGCAAGATTATTTTCTTGAGCGGCTTTGACCCAGTCATCAACACTGGCGGGCTCCGGGCTATTCAGCGGCAAATCGGATTTCAGAATGCTCAGATTGCTGTAATAGCTGCTGGTGATTTGACGTAATGATTCGTTAGCGTTATCGAGCGTATTTTGTGCAGCGATCAACTGCGCTTGTGCTGAGTCGTAACGCGCTTTGGCTTCGTGAACATCCGTGATTGCAATCAGTCCAACGTTAAAGCGTTGCTGAGTTTGCTCCAATTGTTGACCAACCGATTTTAGTTCCGCTTCAGCAAATTCAACGCCGTCTTTGGCCGCCAGAACGTTGAAGTAGGCGTCGGCAACTCGCGTGATCAGCCCTTGCAACTGAGCCTGCAATCCGATGCGAGCTGCATCGGCGCGTTTATTCGCTTGTGAAAGCGAAACCCATTCTGAGTAATCAAATAAAGATTGATTTAGTGACAAACCAACAGAGCTGTCATAGCTCGTGGTTTTTACATCCAATCCAGTTTGTGGGCTTGGGCCGTCAAACATGGTCTTGGTTACGCCCATACTGCCACTCAATTGCGGCAACAAGGCCGAACGTGCCTGAGCAACCCCTTCTTCTGTCGCTTTGGTGCGTGCATCGGACGCCAAATACGTCGGATCGTTTTGCAACGCCGCGCGATACACATCGAGTAAATTTTCAGCACTGGCAACGGTGGGCAAAGCGAAAGTGATCGCCAGAGAAAGCGGGGCAAGTAAAAGCTTGCGCATGATTTTTCCTTGTGGGCAGTTCATCAGAAGAGAGGCGTCAGCGTAAGACGCAAAAGGAGCCGAGACGGTTGTGGGCAGCCGCAGAAATGGGAGGTGTTGGAACAATTTCAAGGCCGGCAACAGAGGGCCGGCCTTGCAGGCTGGCTTAGAACGTGAAGCTGGAACCTTGTGGGGCGTTGATAAGACGCGGCACGACGGTTTCAAACAAGTTCTCCTCAGTCCACGCGTTATCGCTGACGCGGGTAATCAGTTTGGCGGTCATCGCCGGTTCGTTGCCTTCGATCGCGAACAAACGTCCGCCGACTTTCAGGCTGCGTTTAAAGCTATCGGGCACTCGCGCCAATGAACCCGTGATCGCGATCACGTCATACGGTGCGTAGTGTTCCCAGCCGTTGGCAGCATCAGCTACTTCCAACGTGACTTTGTGGGCCAGGTGCAGCGTTTTAAGCTGGGTCTGAGCCTGCGTGACAAAGTCCGGGAAGATGTCAACGCTGTAAACATGGCGCGCGAGGCTGGCCAATAATGCCGTCAGATAACCACTGCCGGTACCGATTTCGAGTACGGCGTCGGTCGGTTTGACGGCGAGTGCTTGCAACAAGCGACCTTCTTCACGGGGGCACATCATGTCTTGGCCATGGCCGAGCGGAACACGGACGTCGGCAAAGGCCATCGCCTTATACGCCGCCGGTACAAATTGTTCACGCGGTACTGCTGCCAACAGATCCAAGACACGGGCATCAAGTACATCCCAAGTACGCACTTGTTGCTCAACCATATTAAAGCGGGCTTTTTCGATATTCATGGCAGTCGATTCAGACACAGTGTTGAGGGGTCACCGACTAAGCTGACTATCGCCGTGAGCGCGAGCGCAGACTAGGTGTGGGTGACATGACGAACAAGACGGCAAGTGTAACAGATTATGAGGTTTTTCGCGTACTTAGCGACCGTGTCGGTGTGGTTTTGACGTGATCGGCGTCAAGCCTTTCCTCGTTTTTGACGTCTAAGACGCGTATAGTTTGCGCCTGATTTTTGCCCGTGAAATTGCCCTTTTTTACATAAGGTTTATTGTCGATGAATGCTGTTCCGGAAAGTTTTTTAAGTTCCCGTGCCACCTTGTCGGAAGATTGCACTCGGCCGTTTCCGGCGTCGAAAAAAATCTATGTGCAAGGCTCGCGCCGTGATTTGCAGGTGCCGATGCGCGAAATCGCCGTCACCGACACGCCGACGGCAAAAGGACCGGAAAAAAACGCCAGTGTCACCGTGTATGACACTTCGGGTCCTTACAGCGATCCGACCGCCCAGATTGATATTCGCAAGGGCCTGCCACGCATCCGCGAAGCGTGGATCCATGAACGCAACGACAGCGAGGCGTTAAGCGATTTCAGTTCGCAGTTTGGTCGCGAACGCAATAACGATCCGTCGCTGTCGTCACTGCGTTTTGAGTTCTTGCACACGCCGCGTCGCGCCAAAGCCGGTGCCAATGTCTCGCAAATGCATTACGCCAAGCAAGGCATCATCACCCCTGAAATGGAATACATCGCGATTCGCGAAAACAACCGCATTGATGCGTTGCGGGAAGCCGGCATGTTGTACACCCAACACCGCGGCGAAAGTTATGGCGCGGCGATCCCGAAAATCATCACGCCCGAATTTGTGCGCCAAGAAGTCGCACGCGGTCGCGCGATTATTCCAGCCAATATCAATCATCCTGAAGTTGAACCAATGATCATTGGCCGTAACTTTTTGGTCAAAATCAACGGCAATATCGGCAACTCGGCGGTGACCTCATCGATTGAAGAAGAAGTCGACAAATTGGTTTGGGGCATTCGCTGGGGCGCCGACACGATGATGGATCTGTCGACCGGCAAAAACATTCACGAAACGCGCGAATGGATCATTCGCAATTCGCCGGTACCGGTGGGCACCGTGCCGATTTATCAGGCGCTCGAAAAAGTAAACGGCAAAGCCGAAGACTTAACCTGGGATCTGTTCCGCGACACACTCATTGAACAAGCTGAACAAGGTGTCGATTATTTTACGATTCACGCTGGGGTGTTGTTGCGCTACGTGCCGCTGACCGCCAAACGCATGACCGGCATTGTGTCGCGTGGCGGTTCGATCATGGCGAAGTGGTGTCTGGCGCACCACAAAGAAAATTTCTTGTACACGCATTTTGAAGAAATTTGCGAGATCATGAAGGCGTATGACGTTAGCTTTTCGCTCGGCGATGGCCTGCGTCCCGGCTCGATTTACGATGCTAACGACGAAGCCCAATTCGGCGAATTAAAAACGTTGGGCGAGCTAACCAAAATCGCGTGGAAACACGATGTACAAACAATGATCGAAGGCCCCGGCCATGTGCCGATGCAATTGATCAAAGAAAATATGGAAAAGCAGTTGCAGTATTGTGAAGAAGCGCCGTTCTACACACTCGGCCCACTCACGACCGATATTGCACCCGGTTACGATCACATCACATCGGCCATTGG
>JAYSCL010000088.1:0-9221 GCA_041914905.1 Enterobacterales bacterium | reverse complement strand
ACCGGAAAATGATACAGCGTGGAATTGCCATACAGCACACGCACATCGTCGGTGTCGTGATTGGAGATCAGCACGGTGCCACCGCGTTTGCGGTGACGTTCGGCCAGCTCGGCCAAGGCTTGTTGCTCTTGTTCACCAAAGCCGCCTTTGGCATAACCAACAAAATTGGCGGTTTTTGACAACGGTACATACGGCGGATCGCAGTAAATCGCATCGCCTTTTTTCGCGCGTTTAATCACATCACGAAAATCGGCGCACACCAATTCAATGCGTTCGGCTTTGGCGGCAAACGCCAGCATTTCGGCTTCGGGAAAATACGGTTGTTTGTAGCGACCAAATGGCACATTGAATTCGCCGCTGCTGTTGTAGCGACACAGGCCATTGTAACCGTGGCGATTCATGTACAAAAACAAGGCCGCTTTGGCGCGCGCATTTTTTTCGTGGTTAAAACGTTCACGCAGCGCGTAATAACGATCGGGATCATTGTTGCTGGCTTTAAAAAAGCTACGGGCATACCGAATAAAATCGTGCTGCTGCGTGCAGACATGTTGATACAAATTGATCAAATCAGGATTGATATCAGCGAGCAAATAGCGCTGAAATTCGGTGTTCAAGGTGACCACGGCCGAACCCACAAACGGCTCGACCAAACGCACATCGCCTTTGGGCAAACGCGGCAGGATATGCGGCAAGACACGGAATTTGCCTCCTGCCCATTTCAAAAATGGTCGCACATGCGCCGATTTCGCCACGTTTTTTGCCCTCACGATCCCGCGAGGAGTGTAAGGGAGACGATCGCGCTTTGCAGCAGGCAATGATCGGAATCGGTAAAAATTTCACTGACATGATCGTACTGAGCGCGTGTTATCGCCCGCTTTGATCATCTTGTTTATTTTGTGATCAAAAAATGCGATCAGGCGGTAGCGCGAAAATCACGGCTGGGGGTTTCGGTGACGCCTAGTTGGCGCAAGCGCGACATGATGTTGACCGGCGGTGACGCCAGGCGAATGCCAATCGCACTGTCGCCACCGATATACGGCTGCGCGTTGTTGCTGGGGCGCGCGCCAAACGGATTCGGGATATAGGTTTTCGGTTCGTTTGTAAACGTAATGCGCGACGCATCAACATCATCTGTTTTGCCTTCACGGCGAAACGTTTCGGTTTCGGCGGCTTCGCGCCGTTGCTGCAACAACAATTCAGCGCGGGCTTCAGCCACACCGGCCTGCGCGCGCGATGCAATGCGTCGATCGGCCGGTGACGGATCGGCAGGCGCCAACGCCGCTCTTGCCACCGTTTGCAGCTTGGCAATGGTCGCGGTTGGATTGCCGGCAACCGGACTAACATCAATCGGCACCTCGCCGCCAACCGCATAACTTTGGCCATCGGGCCCGCGTCGGTACTGAAAGCTTGGCGTGCCGGCATATTGGCCACCCACCGCCGCATGGGCCGCTTCGTGCGCACGCACCTGTGCATCACGACCACGTAGCTCACGCAATACTGCTTGATCATTGAGTTCTTGCTGACGGCGTTCGGCGTCACGGCGTGCATCACCACGGCTGTCGTCCGTGCTGCCGTTGTCTTGACGCGTGCTGTTGCCGGCGTCGGAGGTATCCGTTTTGTGCGCGCGCTGAGGTTCGGGTGCCGGACGCGAGTCCGTCACTACTGCGGTGGTGTTTTGGTTTTTGTCGTATTCGTCCGCCACCGGTCGCGTCGGGGTGGCCGACGCGCCGGCTTGCGGCTCGGGAATAAAGTTTTGTTTGGCAACGTCTTGGTAGAGCCCGGCCATTTGCGGCTGGGCGGTCGGCACATAGGTGTTTTGGACAGGATTGAACTGAATCACGCTACACCTTCAAACCTTTTTACACCTAACAACACACTGATGGGACGTTCACGCTCGGATGTCGAGCAACGTTCCAATCGTTTTGCTGCCCACTTCAATCGACTTGGCATTGGCCTTGGCGGCCACTTCGGCGCGCTTCAAATCCACAATCGGGCGCACCACGTCTTCCTCGGTGGCATTGGTTCGGTTTTCTTCCTCGGTCCTAGTGGTCGCATCAACAATACGTTGAGACGCGTTGCTGGCCAGTTCCGTTGCCCGTTGAAAACCGGTGACGCCATTAGCAATTGGACCGATAGGCATAACAACCTCCGAAGATTTGGTCGTGACCACGTTGGCCGAAACTGGCACACACACGACTCGCAGCCCGATCTTAGTGCAAAATTTGCACAGTTTTAAGGACCGAGTTGTTCTAAGCCGAGCGGCTGTGCAAAAACGTGCATTCCGACCACCGCAGTGGGGCAGGCAAATCGGCCGCACAAAACTCCAGATGCAGAATCCGACGCGGGCGTGCCGAACGCGATTTATCCGAACGGTGCAGCAATAACTGTTTCATCACCACCACGTCGCCGGCGCGGGTGTCACATTGCGCAGTCCGTTGTTGCGTGAGTGTGGCGATATCGGATTGTTGAACCGCGCCCAACATATGCGACGCCGGCACAACCTGAAGCGCACCGTTATCACCATCGGCGGCGTCCAGTGCGATGCGCACAATCGTGATCGATTGCAACAACGCCAACGGTGGCTCTACCTGCCAAAAGCCATCCTTTTTTGTCCAATGCCGAAAGCCGTCCAAGTCGCATTTTTCCGCAACCGCAATAACCCGATCCTGATGCCACGGCACCTGCCAATTCTGCGACGGTGGCTTATCAAAATACAGACTGCGCACCACCGGCGTGTCCTGCAACTGCACTTGCGCCAGCAACGCAAGAAACGTTGAATGCTGCAATTGTTGTGAAAGCAACGGAAAGCGTGCGAATAAACTGCGTTCGCCGTAACAATCGTGCAGCGGTGCCAGTAAATTGCTGAGTGCGTGCAGATCTTCGGCGGGAAAAATTTGTTCGGCGATGGTGAAGCCTTGTTGATCCAATGTAGTTAACAGCGAGTTTGGATGAAGTTGTCGCACAATTGCGGTCCAAAAAATTGTTCGCTTTTGATGATAGGGTGCAAATGAAACTCACCTGTGTCCGAAATACTTCGCGGTTCGAACCTACCGGACTAACACTCCTCTCGTCTCAAATCTTTACCCGCTCCTGCGAGATGCGGGTGGGGGCTCCTTCTCCCTTCAAGGGAGAAGGCTGGGATGAGGAATGGTTGAAGACGTGAGCTACTTCAACGTATTAATGATCGTATTTTTTAAATGCAAAATTTCATTTTCATAAAATGTTCCCGGGATACCTCGAGACGGAAGCATGTTGATGAGTATAGAAGCAGACCACATCAAATGCGTACCTGTCTCAAGGGTGTTTATTCGGTGCACGGTCGCATCGCTAACCTTCGAAATAGTAAAGTCATAGCCATATTCGTAACTTTCCCAAAATGGTACGGCTGCCGACAACAAAAACACCCCCGGATTATGATCAATACCAAAATAATAGGGGTATCTGGAATAGGGTTTAAGTTCCACTAGGTAGTCTGCCTTGGGCTCCCCAATAACCACTTTATTGAATAATTTGGTCTTTTCCAACATCCTTGCCAAAGTCACCGACCTGGCCTCACAGTCAAGCTCATGCTCAGCAAGCTGATATTCCTCACATCCAATAATAGAAACGTCTCCGAGGGGTAAAATATCTGCCATAACTTTGGGTTGTGGAACAGATCGGATAGGCATGGAGCTACAGCCTGTTAATTGTAAAAGCAACAGAATAAACGTCACTTTAGTTCGCATGACTTTATTTCTCCAAACGCCGCTTTGGCGCTATTGTTCGGCCTTTCTTGTTACGAATAAATGATTAACAATCCTCAGCTTTCTGCGTCGACAATAGCGCTAAATAAAATTATCTTGCTTTTCGATGAGATCGAAAGGGCTGGCCGCGCTTGAGTAATCGATTGAGGTGTCACTGAAGGTCAACCCATTTAAGGGATTGGGTAATGCGCTGACATGTCAGTTTTGCGCTCTCAGCCGGTTCGTTGAGGATGAGTGTAATAATCGCGATACGTTTTTTACCAAAAACAGTGCACTCACACGATGAGTATCGCTTATTAGGTTGGAACGCAATCATCATGTCTCGCTCCCCTGCAGGGGAAATCGAGGCCGTTTCCTTTAGTGTCACGGTTAAGCCCTGGGTTTGTCGGGCATTACCGTCGTCGTTACGCAGCACGCTTTTATACGTGGCAATTTTTTTGTCAGTGAGATCTGTTAATGACGCCGCGATTATAAACTCTTCGCCTTGTTTGCCTTGAAATCCGTATGTACGCATTCCCCCCTCATCTTGATTGGCAACCAAGTTCCACGACGGCGGAATATCAATTGAAAATCCATGGCCTTCAAAGGCAAAGCATATGTTGGTAAAGACGCTCAAAAATATAATGACAAATTGGCGAATGCTTATCATGGAATTCCTAACGTGAAGCAATTGTCTGTTTGTACTTGGATATGGCGGCCTCAATCCAGTGAGGCGTTGTTAAGATCGACACCCCCCCCCAAATTACTTGAACACCAGCGTACTGTCATCTGTGTCAATCAGGGCCGATGGCACAAAGAGCACATTGAGCGAAACGCAGGGCAAAGTGAACGATCTATTTTCTGAACATGGGCCATTAACAAATCGCGCTCTTTTTTCTGACAATAAAGCGGTTCCGTTTTCACCGAGAAAGCAACATACCGCAAGTCCACCAGCATAACTGAGCACCGACGACGTATTTTTTTGCATTCACACGTTTATTGCTAAAAGTCGCAAAAAGCCCTCGCTTTGTACCGAGTGTTTCCCAAACCCCCGTCTTTCAAGCGTCGAAATCGCGTAAGCACGAGGTACGAACTAGAGTTGTGTTCTCGACCACTCAAAGGCGTGCAATCATGTCGAATGGACACCGAACATTGTTTGGCTCCGTATTCTTAATGTTGCTCGCCGCGTGCGGTGGTGGCGGAGGTGGTGGTGGCGATGACGGCGGCGGTGCTAGCGTTTCGGTGACTTTGAGTCCGGCGAGCGCGACCGTCAGTGTCGGTGCGACACAAAACTTCACAGCCAGTGTCACTGGCAGTACAAACACTGCAGTCAATTACAGTGTGCAAGAAGCTGATGGTGGCAGTATCAACAGCAGCGGTGTGTACACCGCGCCCGCCACTGCTGGCTCCTATCACGTGATCGCCACCAGTGTGGCCGACAACAGCAAATCAGACAGCTCAACGGTTACCGTTGTGGCTTTGCCACAAATCACATCGTTCACTGCCAATGCCAGTACGCTCACCAGTGGCGACAGCACAACACTGACGGCGGTTTTCGCGGGCGGTACGGCCAGCATCAACGGGATCAGCGCTAGCATCAGCAGTGGCGTGTCAGTACCCACTCCGGCGCTGAGCACCGACACTCAATACACGTTAACCGTGACCAATGATGCCGGCGATAGCGTAACGGCCAATTTGACGATCACCGTGGTTGCCGCGCCGACCATCAGTTCATTCACGGCCAGCGCGCTGGCCATAGTCGATGGTGCCAGCACTGATCTCACCGCCGTGTTCAGTAATGGCACCGGTGTTATCGATCAAGGGATAGGGACGGTCAGTAGCGGCGTGGCTCATGCGAGCGGTGCTTTGCTCGATGACACCAGCTTTACGCTGACGGTGACCAACACCGCCGGAACGTCAGTTACGCAGACATTGAATATCGTTGTCGTTAATGCCGTGCCCGTCATCGCCAGTTTCAGTAGCAACAAGAACACCATTACCTTGGGCAGCAGCGCCAATTTAAGTTGGAATGTCAGTGGCGAGGCCATTAGCACCGTACAAATTGATCAGGGTGTCGGCACGGTCAGCAACAGCGGCAGCAGGGCCGTTAGCCCCAGCGCGGCCACCACCTACACCTTGACCGCCACCAATTTGAAAGGCTCAGCGACAGCCACGGTTAATATCGCCGTGGTGTTTGCTCCATCGATCAACAGTTTTAGCGCCAGCCCGACCACAATCTTGCCCAACGCCAGTAGCACGCTGCTCCCGGTATTCAGTCAGGGCAGTGGCAGCATTAATGGAATAGGCGTTGTCACCAGTGGCAATAGCTATGGCACCGGAAATCTGGCCAGTGCCGCTAGCTACACCTTAACCGTCACCAACGCGGCCGGCGACAGCGTGACTCGCACGCTGACGGTACATGTCGATCCCGGTAGCTATAGCAGCACGGGCGGCACGATGGTCAGCCCCCGGCATTTTCATACTTCAACCTTGCTGGCTAACGGCAAGGTGCTGATCGCCGGCGGCCAAAACGCCGCGTATCTGAACAGCGCAGAAGAGTTTGACCCCGCCGCCAATGCCGGCAGCGGCGGCTTCAACGTTACCGCCAGCTCTATGGGCAGCGTGCGTGGCTACCCAGTCAGCGTGCTGCTGCCAACCGGCAAAGTTCTGATATTGGGCGGCATCGACGGTTCGGGTGCTCATTTGGCCAGTGCAGAACTGTACGATCCGGTGACGCGTAGTTTCAGTGCCAGCGCAGGCAGCCTGAATGAAGCGCGCGTGCAAAGTTCGGTCACCTTGCTGGCCAATGGCAAGGTATTGATCGTCGGCGGCAACAACGCGACCACAACCAATATTTCCAGCGCCGAAATTTATGATCCCATCAGCGACAGTTTCAGCCCGGTCAGTGGCAGTTTAAATGCGGCGCGCTGGGGCCATCACGGCAGTTTACTGAGCAACAATCGGGTGCTGATTGCGGGTGGCAGCAGCGGCCAAAACACCGAGTTATATGACGGCACCCTCGACGGTTTTCTGCCCACCGGCAATAGCAGCACGATAGGCAGTTGGTACACATTGACTCGTCTGCAAACCGGCGCTGTGTTGCTCGCACTCAGTGGTTCTGGTGGCGCGAACGCAACGCTGTATGACGAAGCTTCAGGTACCGGAAGTTCTACGACCGGCACGCCAGGATTGGCGCGCTATTCCGCCCCGACCGCAACCCTGCTGGCCGATGGGCGGGTATTGCTGGCCGGCAATGCCGGCGCCCCGGGGGCCGAAGTGAGCGCCGACAGCGAATACTACGATCCCAGCAACGGCAGCTTCAGTTACACCGCCAACCCCGGTAATCGCGGCCAGCAAACGGCACATCTGCTTCAAAGCGGCAAGGTGTTGCTTGCGGGAGGCTTTGACTACAGCGGTGGCGGCATACTCAACACTGCGGTGCTGTTTGACGCCGGCCCAGCAACAGCCGCCCCGGCGCCCAATGCCACCATTACCGCCCCTTCGAGCACCACAGCCGGCAGCAGTGGTTTAAACGCCAGCGTTGCTAGCGGCGGCGCGCGTTATTACTGGCTGATCAGCGGTGGCAGCATCACGTCAGGACAAGGCACGAATAACATTGTGTTTAGCGCGGGCCCGGCAGGAACATTGACACTGCACTGTCTCGTTTACAGCACGGCAAATATTCCGGGGCAAAGCAGTGTGACGATAACGGTCAATTAACCACAATCATCTGCATTACATTGCGTTGTCGGAATACTAACGAGCGATAACGGAATTATATGAACGGTCACGTCGTCGCATGCGCTGTTGCTACGGGAAAACGTGGCGATGACAAACGAGTGGTTAGCGGAACTAGGTTTGGTATCAATTCGTCAACAGTGGATTAACTTTCATTACCCTGCTTTAACCGCTTGAATAGCGGACACGCGTGCTAGTTGGTGTGGGGAGCGCCGGAATGAAACCGGCGCTAACCCGATTAGACTCTTTTGCAGTTTGTAGTCACATTTGCTTCCTCGTACATTGGTTGAATGGGCTTCGTCACAAGACGAGAACCCGCTTCAATAACTTCACTTTTTGACCAGTTTTTTCTCTGAAGTTGTTCGTCGGTTGATTTCTGCAACAAATCAATTGGGTAAGACGGATTGTCAGTGCTAAGTACTTTAGATTGACGGAAAATTGTGTGAATGACGTTCCCCGCCAGTGACCAGGTGCCATCGGTGGTTGATTGTGTGGAGACTTTGTTACCGTTTTCAAATTCGATAACAGTTAACACAAGGTCAGTGTAAATATTTGTTTTGTGGTAACTGAAAGTCTCGCGAACAGTAACCTTCAACCCTTTTCCTTCCATCACATATGGTTCGCAAACCCACGAACCGATAATATCTTTAGGTTCTAGTTCGCTTCCCTCGCTGCCAGATATAGAGATCATGGCAATAGCAAGAAGTCTTCTGATGCTAATCAGCATATAATATTCCCGATTGCCTGACGTTAAAATAAGCGGCGTCGCGTAGCGACTGCTTGCTAAGAGCACGCATGAATTCGATTGAATTGTGTTCGCCCAGCATTAACATGACCTCATAAAGCGAAAGTCCCTTGTTGGAGAGTTCGCATTGACGACGAAGTCGATGATAACGACTAGCCGAAGGCAAGTGCAATGTTGCGAAGCTTTGTATGAAGGAATCCGGAGCGCAAAATCACGAGCCGATGAACAATAATCGGATACAAGGCCCAGCCGTGCGGATGAGTTGACACAAGACAACGAAATCCCGAATCCACGCGGTAAGGTCCCACAGCAATTTCCGTTGGTCATAAATCCAGCGGCTGCGTGATAAAGCTGCATGTTTATATATGGGAAGATCTGTCGTGTGTGCGAGTCGAATGGAATAGCGCAAGCCGTCGCAAAAACTGCCTTTACCGTGAATTTCGTTTCTACATTGCGGGTTGGATGAATTACTTTGCGTTGTCGGAATACTAGCGACCGATACTGGAGTTGGATGAATGGTTACGTCGTCGCATGCGTTGTGGCTACTGGAAAATGTGGCGGTGGCCACGCACTAAGATCAAATATTTAATGGCATTAGGCGTAAATAAAAAGGAAGCGATTAAAACCGATGTGAGTCCGAAAGGCCCGCACGCGATGTCGCGTACATCGATCACACAAATGGCGATGACAAACGAGTAGTTAGCGAGACAAGGTTTGGTTTCAATTCGTCAACAATGGATTAATTTTCATTACCCTGCTCCAGCCGCTTGAGTAGCGGACCCACATGCTAGGTGGTGTGGGGGCGCCGGAGAGAAGCTGGCGCTTACCCGTTTAGATGTGTTCGCAGACTTTTTTCACCTCATTCCATTGGCCACCTTTATCCAAACATGAATCAGACATAAATAGATAACTTGTCTTCATTAACAGAAACACAAGCGCAGCCATGGCAGTGATTGTAATCAATTGTAGAAGTTCAGACTTGATCTGACAGTTACCAGATTTGATGCTGTGTCTGT
>JAYSCL010000087.1:0-10341 GCA_041914905.1 Enterobacterales bacterium | reverse complement strand
TCGGTTTGCTGCCGAATTTGACATACAGATCGGCATCACCGGTGCCACCGCTGGTGACAAATTTCAGGTTGCTGGCGCCAGCCGGAACGTCGAGATAGAAGAAGCGTTGCGATTGCGCTGCACCGCTGATACCAGTGATCGCTGTGCCGTTCACCAGTGGTGTGTCAACCGGTGGCGGTGTGGTACCGCAGGTGACGCCAACGGTGTTGAACGCATCGGTGACATCGGCAGCGGCGTAGCCCAGATCGGTTGCCGAATCAATCACACCGCAAGCGGCTTGATTGAACGTCATGTTCGCGGTCCAGTATTGACGATTGGCGCGTGTGAAAATTTCAAACGCTTTGCGGGTATTCCAGCCGGCTTTGTGCGCAATGATGTAATACGCACGGTTGTAAACACCGCTGGAATAATGCACGTCCATGCCGTTGGTGTAATTGCTGGCGTGACCGATTGAACGACCATCGCGGGTCGGATCATCGAAGTAGCGCAGCGCACCGTTGGCTTTGAAAATCTCAGCGCCAACTAACCAGTCATTGGTACCACCTTTCATGTAGTACTCAGCGGCTTCACCGGCCATGTCGGAAAACGCTTCGTTCATACCACCCGATTGACCGGAATAAGTCAGGTTCGAGTTTTGCTCCGTGAAACCGTGCGACACTTCGTGTGCGGCCACGTCAAGTGATACCAGCGGATAGAACGTGCTGGCGCCGTCACCAAACGTCATCGCCGAACCATCCCAGAACGCATTTTCATAGTTGTTGGAATAGTGCACGCGCATCGACAATTGTTGTGTGATTGGGCGTGTGCCAAACCAATCGTTATACATATTGAAAATCACGCCGCCGAAATACAACGCATCGTTAATCGGTGAGTAAGCACCGTTGATGGTTTTGAAGGTATTGCGTGGGCAGGTAAACGAATACGCCGTTGTGCCACTGGTGCCGTGGTTCAAGTTAACGGCTTTGACATTCGTGTTGTTCATCGTGCAAGTGCTGCCCGATTGTGTCACGTTCAAATAGCCGTAGTTGGTGCCGTATTCGTATTGGCCGGTTTTTTGGTTGCCACCAGGACCCGTTGCATCGGCGTGTGCCAGACCGTCCCATTGTTGCAACACTTCACCGCTGCGCGCATCAATCAATGCGTGTGGACGTGTTGGCTGGCCACCTTTGGCAGCGTCAGCAAAATACGAAACAAACCAGACCAAACGTGCTTGATCGTTGTGCACATGCACCATCAATTCACGTTTTTGATTTTGTTTGATCAATTTGCCACCGGCCATTTTGGCATGGCGATTGGTCATGATCGCTTCGGCTTGATCGGCGCTCAATTTGGCCGAGGCATCGCTCAAATCATTGTCGATGTCGCGCACCAAAGTACCGTGCATGTTGACCGCACCTTTTTTGTTGTCGCGCACAACAATTACTTGTTCACCGAACACCGGCACACCGCGCCAGGTTTGTTGCAAACGTTGATACGTTCTGCCGTTTTCCTTAATTTCGCGAACGAGTTTGAAATCATCGTTGCTACCCGCGCGCAAGCTTGTGCGCAAATCCGCTGACGGTGCCAATCCTTTGCTAAACGATGGCTGATTTTGACGAAGATCGACACGCTCAGCCGCATACGCCGCTGACGACAGCGCGAGTACCGAAGCCACAGAGGCCGTTATTGCTCGCATTTTCATAGGTCTTTCCTGTTTCCTGTTGTGTGGGAGTTGCTCTTAAAAGGAGCCCTTATATTTAATGCGCGTTGCGTGGTTTCTAACATCGTCTGTATGGACTAATCCAAAGGGATGAGGGGAGTGTTCAGATCGGCAATAAAATGTGACGTGAATGGCAAGCATTGTTGTCGCGATGATGGCGTTGTCACGGAATGTTGCGTTGCAGCATGTTTGAGCGGATTTGACGAGGTAAAGAAACGTGATGCGGTAATTCATTCGAGCAATTGATCATTTGACGACGGATGATTGGCTTCGATCAGATTCGGCGTTACTCGGGCGGCCTCAAAAGGGAACCCTTTTGTTTCAAATGGTCCGGTGCTGTCGCCTCAAAACAGCCAGCCATGAAAGCACCTAAAGACCCAATCCCGCCCAGGGTCTTGCAAGCGTCGCTCGAAACGCTCAATATCTGGTACGAGCGAACCACATAGGTCCGACCATGCGTCTGTTCTTCTTTTTTTTATGGCTGGCCACCGCAGCGGTGGCAGCCGACAACCCGGCCAAGTCCCTTTACACCAGCTGCGTGGCCTGTCATGGCAGCAAGGGTGAGGGCAATGCAGTGTTGAAGGCACCGAATATTGCCGGAATGGATGCGGCTTATCTCGAACGGCAGCTCAAACATTTTCGTAATGGCGTGCGTGCCAGTCAGGATGCCAATGCAGTGGCGATGCGCACGGCGGCTGCGGTGCTCAAAAACGATGATGAGGTCAAAGCCGTCGCCGGTTTTATTGCCGCATTGCCGCGTGTACCGGCCACTGCTCGCCCTGCGGGTGATTTAAAAAATGGGCGCAATTACTACAACGGCATTTGCAGCGCCTGTCACGGCAGCAGCGGCGCCGGCAATATGAGTTTGCAGGCACCGCGTTTGGCGGGTGTTGATGCCGATTATTTATTGCGGCAATACCTCGCCTACAAATCCGGCGCGCGCGGTGCGCATGCCGATGACAAATTCGGCAAACAAATGCGGGCGATTATCAAAGCCTTGCCGAACGAAAAAACAGAGCAAGACGTATTTGCCTACATTGCGACACTCAAACCATGAAATGCGGTCATTGGTTATTGGTGGTGAGTTGTTGGTGGTCGGCATGGGTTTCGGCGGCCGATCTGACATTGAGCGATAGCTGCCCGGCCGGTTTCGAAAAGCGTGCGCAAAAATGTTATTTGCGCTCACCGTATCTTCAGTATCAGTCTTTGCAAAACAAAGGCGTCGGCGGATTAAAAACGGCGCTGCCAGCGGTACGCGATGGTTTCTCGCCGCAACAAATTGATCTCGGTCGTTACCTGTTTTTTGATCCGATCTTGTCAGGTGACAAAAGCCAATCGTGCGCCAGTTGCCACGATCCGCGTTTGGGTTTTTCCGATGCTCAACCACGCAGCATCGGGCACCAACGTCAGCGCGTAAAACGCGCGGCGCCCACCTTATGGAACGTGGCGTTTTTGCAGAAATTTTTCTGGGACGGTCGCGCCGCAACGCTCGAGCAACAAATGCAAGGACCGTTGTATGCGCCTGATGAAATGGCGAACACGCGCGAACAGTTGCAAGCGACGATCAACGCATCCTCGCAATATCGCCAGTTGTTTCAACAAGTGACGGGTCGTCAACACATTGAACTGGACGATATTTACGCTACGCTCGCTGCGTTCGAATCGAGTTTGATTTCACTGAACAGTCGTTATGACTGGTATGCACATGGCGTCAGCGATGCGTTGGACGCGAGAGAAATTGCCGGCCTCAATGTGTTTCGTTCGTTTGTCGCGCGCTGCGCCGAATGTCACACGCCGCCGCTGTTTACCAATCAGCAGATTGCCGTCATCGGTGTGCCCGAAGGCAAAGGCGCCGCCTTTGATGTGGGAAACGAAGCGATCACGGGCGAGAAAACGCTGCGTGCCGGATTCAAAGTGCCGACGTTGCGTAACATTGCGTTAACGGCGCCGTACTCGCATTCCGGTGCCTTTGATAATTTGCACGACATGGTCAAGTTTTACACGCAAGGCCGTGGTCACGCTGTGCCTAAAAATGAGCAATTACTATTGCACTGGCATATTTGGGAACCGAAGTTGACCGACACCGAAATCGATCACGTTGTCGCATTTTTACAAACCCTGACCGATACCTCATTTATTCCGGAGATCCCGCAAGCCGTACCGTCGGGATTGGCCGTAACGTTGGCGACGCCCGTGCACGACGTGGCGCACGTGTTGGAGAGAAAACAATGAAAAAACTCAAATGGTTGTTCGTGATCGCCATCAGCGCTGCGATTGGCGTTGGCTTGGGCAAATATTGGTTTGGCGGCGCCCAAGGTTTAACGTCGGCGGTGTCGGCAAACGATGTGCTGGCGAACAAAGGTGCTGACAGGTCAACCGTTGGCGACTCGTTGCGCGTTGCGGGTCAAGGCAAAGTGATCACGGTGAAAGAGGGCGACAGTATTCAAAACGCCGTGAGCAACGCTCAAGCGGGCGATACGATTCAGGTGTTTCCCGGCACCTATAAAGAAACGGTGTATATCGACAAAGATGGCATTTCGATTATTGGCGTCATCGAAAACGGCAACTGGCCTGTGCTGGAAGGTGAGAAAACGCGTAACGATGCGATTTTGTATTCCGGTAACAACACGCGTATCGAAAATCTGAAAATTACACATTACAAAGGCAATGGCATCATGGGGCAGGCGGGCAATAATTTTGTCATCCGCCACAATTGGGTTGTGGACACTGGTGTCTACGGCATTTTTCCTGAATTCGGTCAAAATGGTTTAATCGAATACAATGTATTAAGCGGCATTGAAGATGCGGCCATTTATGTCGGTATGTGCGACAACGTGCATGTCGCACACAACGAAGTGTATGAAAATGTCGCTGGCATCGAAATCGAAAACACACGGCATGCCATCGTTGAGAATAATGTGGCGTACAACAATACTGGTGGCATTCTGGCGTTTATTACGCCGGGCTTGCCGATCAAAACCACTTACGATGTGATCATCCGCAACAATTTTATCTACAGCAATAACCACGATAACTTTGGCGCGGAAGGCTCGATTGTGGCGGGCCTGCCTCCAGGCACCGGCATCGTCGTGATGGCGGCCGATGACGTTATCATTGAAAACAATATTATTCGCGACAATAAAAATACGGGTATTGCCATTGTCGATCACGCATCGTTCTCCAACGTGACGGCCGATCCAGAATCGGAACCCAACCCCGATCGCGTGCAGATTTTGGATAACCTGATGTTTAACAACGGTTATGATCCGATCACCGACATCAAAGTGCTGATGACAGCGACCCTGCACAAAGGTGGTGTTGATATTGTTGCCGTCGGTGGTGGCGTTGACAGCTGCATTGTGAATCGCGCCAAGTACCAAACCATTGGCCTGGGCAGCTACAAAGAATGTAGCCGCTTAAGCACGCGCGATGTCGCCAGCTATTTGCTCGACAAACCCGCCGAACCGCGTGACATGAACACGCCGAACAAAGCCGAACTGGTGTACAACGCGATCTGTGCCGGTTGTCACGCGTATAACGCACGCATGATTGGGCCGCCGACGTTAACGATACAAGCGCTGTATGCCGACAATCCGCAAGGCATTGCGGATTACATCGCAAACCCGGTGAAAAAACGGGACGATTTTCCTGCCATGCCGCCGCAGTCGCATTTGACCGCTGACGTGCGGCGATTGGTCGCGGAATATATGTTGAAAGTTGAAAAGTAGCGCTCAGTGCTGATGACAAAGAAAGGCGGCCAACAGGCTGCCTTTTTTTTGCGCGCGATACGCTACAATCGCTGGTAACAAGGAGACGCTGTCATGACAGAAACGGTAGTGGTATTGGGGGCCAGTGACAAAGGTGATCGTTATTCAAACAAAGCGCAAAAGTTGCTGACGCGTCATGGTCATCGCGTGATTCCGGTGCATCCCAAATTGGCGCAGATCGACGGTGTACCGGTGGTGGCATCGCTGCGCGATATTCACGAACGCGTTGATACGGTGACCATGTATGTCGGGCCCGAACGCAGCGCTGCGTTTACGGCGGATTTAATCGCACTGAAACCGCGACGCGTGATATTTAACCCGGGATCGGAATCGTCGGTGTTGCAATCGCAATTGTCGGCTCACGGTATCATCACCGAAGAGGCGTGCACGCTTGTGCTCTTGAATACAGGGCAATATGAGATGTAACGATTTGACGGTGCAATGCACCGCGCTATTTTACCGCAATACCAACGTCTAATCGTTCAAACCAATCCAGAAAACGTTTCACGTCGTCGCCACGAAAAATGCGGCCGTGTTGCGGGCACATCATCGTGATGTCGAGACGACGAACACGTTGTAACCACGCGTTCTTGGCCGTGTTGGAGGGCATCCAGCGTTGATGAAAAAATTGCATATGTTTGATGTGCGAATCGAAGTCATCAACAAAAAGCGGTGCGTCGACTGTTTCTAACGCGGCGCCAATATCGCCGCTGAATAATATTTTCGCGACCGGATCGTAGACATGCATGTTGCCGGATGAGTGCAGATAATGCGCCGGTACAAATTGCAAGCGCAGACCGTCCAGATCGATTTCACCACCTTCGTCAGCGATGGGGGCGAAGCTGATGTTTTCCATTCCAAAATGGCGAATGAATCCCTCCCATAACCACGGTGAATGCAAGCGTGCTTTGGGTAAGGCCTGATCCCATAAACCCAGTGATGAAATGATGTCGGGATCTTGGTGAGAGGCAAACAGATCGGTGATTTCCTCGACGGGGGCAATGCGCAACACGCCCGCCAACATCGGTGAAAACAGTTCAATGCCGCCTGGATCCAACACCAGTGCACGACGCGCTGTGCGAATCACGTATTGATTGGTGTCAATAATTTTCGCGGGCTTGTCATTATCGCGCCCCAACATGTGCCAGCTGTGATGTGCGTCTTGGTAAATGATTTGGCTTTTCATGATTCCATCGTTTTAGGGAGTTAACATATTCATCGCCGTGCTTAAATCGTGACGGATGGCGATCGCGGCCTGTTCAATATTGTTGGCGACGTGTTCCAATTGTGCTTTGCTGGCGCCGGCGCGTGACGCCTCCACGCGCGCGGCCGTGGCAATGACATTCGCCGCACGAATTTCTTTGACCGCATCGTCGAGCAACTGAAACAACTGCTGCAATTTGTGTTCGGAATCGCGTTGCAATGCGTTTAACGCGGTGCCGGTATCGGCATATTGTTGTTCGAGCCGTGCCGGTAACTGCTGGCCATCGGCCAATTGCCGCGCCTTGCCAAGTCGTCGATAAAAACTTTCCAGCCGTGCGCGATTGACCGCGATGCGAGCAATGGCCAATGACAGCTGATTGACCGTACTGGCCGACTGGGTGGTTTGCCGCGCAATTTCCTCAATGAAGTTGGTGATGGGACGAAATCCCATGGCCAAATCACCGGCGCGTAATGCAATTGCGCGTGCATTTTTAGCCACCAGCGCCATGTCTTGAGCGTGACGCGTCGCGGTGTGGATATGGGCGGCGACAACGGCAGCGGTGACAAAATCGTGAGCATGGGTTGCGGTCGACATGTGAATACAAGCCATCAAAGGTGCAAAACTCGTCAAAAGCATAGATGCAATCGACCGAAAACGCGGTCCCCCGACGCTTTGTCGACCGTATTTTTGTGCGGAGTCAAGTTCGGGTTTTCGTTGGCCACTGGAATGGGGGAGGTCCAAGCAGGCGGCCGCTTTCGCACGCCGGACGCGAACCGGCTAAAATGCGCGTCTGTCTCCTCAGCCCAACGACCCTTTCCCATGCGTCAGCACTTTCTCGAACACCTGCAACGTCAGATCCAAGAACTCAAAGACGGCGGCCTCTATAAAGACGAACGCGTTATCGATAGCCAACAAAGCGCCGACATTCATGTCACAACCGGCGAAAACGTCATCAATTTTTGCGCCAACAATTACCTCGGTTTGGCGAACAACAAGCAGCTGATTGAAGCCGGCAAAGAAGCGCTCGACAAGTTTGGTTATGGCATGGCGTCGGTGCGTTTTATTTGCGGCACCCAATCGGTGCACAAAACGCTGGAAAACCGCTTGTCAAAATTCTTGAGCACCGACGATACCATTTTGTATTCGTCCTGTTTTGACGCCAACGGTGGTTTGTTCGAAACCATTTTGGGCGAAGAAGACGCGGTGATCTCGGATGCGTTAAATCACGCATCCATTATTGATGGTGTGCGTTTGTGCAAAGCCAAACGTTTTCGCTACAACAATAATGATATGGCCGACCTCGAAGCCAAATTGAAAGACGCTGATGCGGCCGGCGCGCGCTACAAATTAATCGCGACCGATGGCGTGTTTTCAATGGATGGCATCATCGCCAATTTAAAAGGCATTTGTGATCTGGCCGACAAATACAATGCACTGGTCATGGTTGATGATTCGCATGCGGTCGGTTTTATTGGCGACAAAGGCCGCGGCACCCATGAATACTGCGGCGTGATGGGCCGTGTTGACATCATCACCGGCACGCTGGGCAAAGCCTTGGGCGGCGCCTCTGGCGGTTACACGTCGGGTCGCAAAGAAATTATCGAATTGCTGCGCAACCGCTCGCGCCCGTATTTATTTTCCAACACATTAATGCCGGCGATTGCGCACGCGTCAGTGCGTTGTCTTGAATTGCTCGAAGGTGGCGATCAACTGCGTGCCAAATTGCGTCGCAACGCTCAATACTTCCGCGAAAAAATGAGCGCGCTCGGTTTCACCTTGGCCGGTGCCGATCACCCAATCATTCCCGTTATGTTGGGTGATGCTGTGCTCGCCAAAGAAATGGCCAATCGCCTGCTGAAAGAAGGCATTTATGTGATCGGCTTTTCGTTCCCTGTCGTTCCCAAGGGCGCCGCGCGTATCCGTACGCAAATGTCGGCGGCGCATGAGTTGCATCACATCGATAAAGCGGTGGCCGCGTTTGCGAAAGTGGGGCGTGAATTGGGTGTGATTAAGTAACCAATGTCGGGCTTGGTGCCCGTTCATCCTTCGACAGGCTCAGGACGAACGGTATTCCTCATTTTGCGCGTGAGGAATCATCGTAAACAGAATACCGTTCGTGGTGAGCTTGTCGAACCATGAACGGGCACGTAACACGGATAAACAAAACAAGGATGTAAAATAAATGTTCTGGGTTTATATCCTAAAATGCAGTGATGGCAGTTATTACACCGGCCACACCGACAATCTGGATTTACGCATCGCAGGACATCAGCACGGCATCACCGACAGTTATACCGAAACATGACGTCCAGTCGCATTGGTTTTTTCACAGGATTTTCCAACCCGTGAAGCAGCCCTCAGCGCTGAGCGCCAAATCAAAGGCTGGAGTCGCCGGAAAAAAGAAGCATTGATGCAACATAACTGGGCGGAAATTATTCGCTTATCCAATACCAAGGCCGTTCATCCTTTGACAGGCTCAGGACGAACGGAACTGACGGCACAAGAGTCTGAGTAACACTAGAGCAAGACGCAAATGAAAACCTTGGCAAAAGTAAAACGTGAACCCGGGATCTGGATGGTCGATGCACCGCAGCCAGACGTGGGGCCCAACGATGTGCTGATCAAAATTAAAAAGACCGCGATCTGCGGCACCGATATGCACATTTACAAATGGGATGAATGGTCACAAAAGACCATTCCGGTGCCGATGACCGTCGGTCACGAGTATGTCGGTGTGGTCGCCGCCATCGGTCAGGAAGTGCGCGGGTTGACCATCGGACAACGTGTTAGCGGTGAAGGCCATTTGGTGTGCGGTCATTGCCGCAACTGCCGCGCGGGTCGTCGCCATTTATGTCGTAACACGACAGGTGTTGGGGTTAATCGTCCCGGTGCATTTGCCGAATACTTGGTGATCCCGGCGGAAAATGCGTTTCCGATCCCGGACGATGTGCCGGATGATATCGCCGCCATTTTCGATCCGTTTGGTAATGCAACGCACACGGCGTTGTCATTTGATTTGGTCGGTGAAGATGTGCTCATCACGGGTGCTGGTCCTATCGGTATTATGGCCGCCGCGATTTGCCGTCACGTGGGTGCACGTCATGTCGTGATCACGGATGTGAATCCGTATCGTTTGGATCTCGCCGTTAAGATGGGCGCAACGCGCGCGGTCAATGTCGCGAAAGAATCGCTGCAAGACACGATGAAACAGTTGGGCATGACCGAAGGCTTTGATGTGGGGCTCGAAATGTCCGGTGTGCCAAGCGCATTTCGTTTGATGCTCGAAACCATGAATCATGGCGGCAAGATCGCGATGCTGGGCATTCCACCGAGCGAGTGTTCGATTGATTGGAATCAAGTCATTTTCAAAGGTCTCGTGATCAAAGGCATTTACGGCCGCGAAATGTACGAAACCTGGTACAAAATGGTCGCGATGATTCAAAGCGGATTGGATATCACGCCCATCATCACACACCGTTTTGGCATCAACGATTTTCAAACCGGTTTTGAAACAATGGCCAGTGGCAATTCCGGCAAAGTGGTTTTAAGCTGGGAATGATAAAGCAGTAATAAAGACGGTTGTCAGTTTTCTGTTGACAGAACAAAGCCAAGAAATAGACAACTGACAACTGACAACTGACAACTGACAACTGACAACTGACAACTGACAA
>JAYSCL010000086.1:0-10815 GCA_041914905.1 Enterobacterales bacterium | reverse complement strand
GAACGCAGTTTTTCACGTAGCGCGCCGCGCGAAGGCGGTGAAGAACGCCGTCCGCGTCGTGACAGCGAACGCAGTTTTTCTCGTGGTGCACCGCGCGAAGGCGGTGAAGAACGTCGCCCACGTCGTGAGTTCGATGGTGAACGTCGACCCGCTCGCAGTGCAGAAGGTGAATCGCGCGCGCGCAAACCACGTTCAGCAGCCGGCGCAGCGCGCAGCAAAGACGATGCACCGCGTCGCACTGTGCGCCAATCCGATCGCGAACGCACACGTAAAACCGAAGCGCGCGACGGTGCGCGCAAATCCCCGCGTAAACCGCCGCGCAAACGCTAAAACAAGTAGGGCGGCCTTCAGGCCGCCATTGCGTGCTGAACAACGTCGTTGTCATGCGACACGACGAACGACACGCAATTAACGCTGAATCAATGAAGACGGATGTTGTGAATGCCAGTCATCTTACAAACAACTATTTTATTGATTGCTTCCAATGTTTTTATGACGATTGCCTGGTACGGTCATCTGAAAAACATGAACAGCAAGCCGTGGTGGATCGCGGCGTTGGTGTCATGGGGTATCGCGTTATTTGAGTATCTGTTGCAAGTACCGGCCAATCGCATTGGCTACACTGAATATTCAGTCGATAAATTAAAAATTTTACAAGAAGTCATCTCGTTGTCGGTGTTTATACCTTTCTCGATGTATTTTATGCACACACCGTTCAAATGGGATTATGTCTGGGCGGGTTTATGTTTGATCGCCGCCGTCTATTTTATTTTTCGCAGCTAAAGCAGAGCGCGTCATGCACACCGAATCGCAATGGCCTGCCGCTGAATCACCGTCCGGCTTTGTGCTGCGCTTAACCAAAGCGCTGCATATGTACGGCACGCCGTCGTTTGATTTGGAACGTACCGTGAATGCGGTCGCTAAAAAACTCGGGTTTGGTCTCGAGTGTTTTTCGCTGCCAACCATGATTACCTTGTCCTTGTATGAAAGTGGCGCGCACTCGACCTATGTCATTCGTGTGTTGCCCGGTGACATCAATCTGGAAAAATTAACACTGACACAAGACATTGCGGATCGTGTTTTGTATGGCGAATTAAATGCCGCACAAGCCGCGCGCGAACTGCAATGTGTTACCGAATCGCCGGCGCATTGGGGCGCATTGCCCACGGTCATCAGTTTTGGTTTGGTCTCGGCCGGGGTGGCGCGTGTGTTCGGTGGTGATTGGGCTGAAGTGGTGTCGGGTACCATCATTGGTTTAATTGTAGGCTTGTTGGCGGTACTTACCGGTGGCCATCGTATTTTGTCGCATTTATTTCCGACGATTGCTTCAGCGATTGCGGCATTCAGCTCGTATTTGTTGGCGCAATTTCTCGGACACGATGCAGTGTATGTCACGCTGGTGTCGGGTTTAATCGTGTTGCTACCGGGCTTGATGATCATGATCGGACTGGCGGAATTGGCAACGCAAAATCTGGTCGCCGGTACCGCACGTTTGGCGGGAGCGGCGATTCTGTTTGTGCAAATGGGATTCGGTGTGGCACTTGGTGATCAGCTGGGTGCCATGTTGGTTGGCGACGTGCATTACACCGCCATCAAATTATTACCGGCCTGGACCGAATGGGTCGCCATATTGTGTGCCGGCGTTGGCTTTGTTGTGTTATTTCAATCACGTGTGCAAGATGCACTGTGGATCGTGTTGGCGGGATTGATCGCGTATGCCAGTGCGCGTTTTGGAACGCGAACGTTTGGTCCGGCGATGGGCGCGTTTATCGGCGCGTTTACGATTGGCGGTGCTTCGCACATTTTCCGTTTTTTTACCCATCGACCGAATCAGCTGATGTTGGTCCCTGGCATTATTTTGTTGGTGCCGGGCAGTATGGGCTTTAAAAGTTTAACCGCGCTGCTGGATCAAAACGTTGTCGCCGGACTTGATACGGTTTTTCAAATGTTGTTGGTTGGCATTTCACTGGTCATCGGGCTATTAATGTCGTCAATTTTTATTCTGCCGGTACAACGCGTCAAAAAGGAGACTCCCCATGAGCAAAACGTTGCTTAAGTTTTCTATGCTGAACACCAGTACCGATAGCCTTAGACCGGATGTCGTCAAGATCGTGAGTGGCAATCCGGCACAAACGGTTCGCAATCATTTCACAAACGGCAGTGGTGAATTTTTTTGTGGTGAGTGGACCGGTGAAGTCGGTAAATGGAAGATCAGTTACACCGAAGACGAATTTTGCTTTGTCACACGAGGCCGGAATGTGATCACCAATGCTGACGGCGTCGCGGTTGACATCAACGCTGGTGATGCATTTGTGATCCCGTCGGGGTTTCACGGCACCTGGGAAGTGCTCGAACAAACGCACAAATTCTATGCCATATTTGAACGAAAGAAATAAAAAAACGCGACGGAGAGTCGCGTTTTTTTTATAACAATGAAATCAAGAAGTCTACAGAGATAACCAGCGCCAGCAACGTCACGTACAATATGCCAATCACCGTGAATTTAAGCCAGGTGATAAAAAAGCCTTGGCCGTATACCGTATGTTGCATGCGAAACAGGTAAACCGGAATCCAAATCCAGCCGGCAACCACAACCCATTCCACAATGCTGCCAACACTCTTGATGTGGTCGTGCAAGGCGCCCAGTTGATCGATCGTATAGGTCAATGTCACCAACAATGAAATCAAAAAGAACATAAAACTGTGGCTATGAACAGCCGTCACCAAATGCTCAGCATACAAACGGTTTGAAAACGGAAAAAACATTTTCAGCACCAAGGCAAACAGCGGCAACATGATGAACATGGACTGTGGCAATAAACGGAACACATTATCGCGGATCTGCTCCGGGTGATTTTGCATCGCCGTCCAGCGCGTATTCATTCGTTCTTGCAAAGAAAACAACCACGGATTGTTTTCTTTGCTGAGGCCTCCGAATAATGTAATGCGCCCGCGCGTGGATTGCGGAACCGGTGGAGTCGGCAGCTCCGGTGCTGTCGGTGGTTTAATCTGTGCGGCGAGGTCTTGCGCTTTTTGTGCACGCGCCATCGCCTGTTGAATACGCGCTTGTTCTTTGTCACTCATCGTCGGCGGCGCACCGGGCGCAATGTCGCGATTGACCTGATCCGTTGATGAGGACGTTTGTTCCTGTGCATCGACCGCCGCGTTCGCTTCTTCGGCATCTTGTGCCGCTTCAGCCACTTGCTGGATGGCTTGGCGAAAGGCTTCTGCCTGCGTTGCTTTGACATAGGCGCGCATGTCACGCGCAAATTGCTCTCGCTCCGTATCGGACCATTTTTCTTGTTGCTTGGCCAGTGCCAACAGTTCCAGCATTTTCGGATCTTGGCGCACAGGATCGAATTCCGGCGCCACTTCCATCGCCACCAACGACTTCGCAATTTCATCGGCGGATTCGCGGTTAATGTTGTCAAACGTGATCTTGAAGATCTCATCGGGAACGACGGTGCCCAATACAAAAAAGAACACAAGGCTCGCGATCACATACAAGCGCAATGGCGGCACATATCGCATGCGCCGGCCTTGCAAATATTCTTTGGTTAAAAAGCCCGGTGAAAACAACAGCGGCTTTAATGTGCGCACCGCGCGTGAGTCGAGATTCAACACATCGTCGATGACATCACGCACAAATAAACCGAAATGGCGAATCGAAGACTTTTCGTGCTGGCCACATTGAAAACAATACGGGCCTTGCATGGGGGTCTGACAGTTTTGGCACCGACGCTCCGCTGGCGGGATAACGCCCACTTCAAATTGTGCGTCATGTAACGGGCTGGGCACGCGAGGGCGATGCGGTGTCAGATCGTGGCTCATAGCGAAAGGCATCAAAGGGCGATGCGGAAGCTTAACGGGTTGTCGTAGTAGCGACAATCGTTGTTCCGACAAACACGATGCGACAAACACATTGCAGGGCAGTGGCGCCGTGCAAGGCATCGCCATGCGCATCGTTTCGGTGTATAACCGTGCCTGAAACGGTTTGCGGAGAAACGCATATGTCAGTCAGAAAATGGGGCTTCCTGATTTGTTTTCTGCCGTTGTTATTACCTTGGTTAGGTGTTTGGCATGGACAACGCACGGGCGCCGTTTTGTTGTTTCTGTGTTGGACCTTTATTGTCATGTTTGGCATGGTGCCATTGCTTGATCAATGGATTGGACGTGATACGCGCAACCCTTCCGAAGCGGATGTGGCGGCGTTATCGAACGCAAACTTTTACCGTGCAATAACGCTGCTGTGTTTACCACTGCAATACCTTTCATTATTTGCTGCGGCTTATTATGCCACGCAATTGCATTCGCCTTTGCATTGGCTTGCATGGACGTTGTCGCTCGGTGCCGTTGGTGGTGTCATGGCGATCAATGTTGCGCATGAATTGATTCATAAAAGCGACAAGGTGGAGCAATGGGCCGGTGGCTTGCTGCTGGCATCCGTATGTTACGGAGGCTTTAAAGTGGAGCATCTGCGTGGACATCATGTGCACGTGTCGACACCCGACGATGCCTCCAGTGCGCGTTACAATGAATCGCTGTATCACTTTCTGCCGCGTGCGATCGTGCGCAATATTCGCAATGCGTTTGCGCTCGAAGCGGCGCATTTGCGACACAAACAATTGCCGGTGTGGTCTTGGCACAATGAGTTGTTATGGTGGTATGGCGTGAGTCTGTTAATCCTGCTCGGACTGGCGACGTTATGGGGCGCAAGTGCGGCACTATTTTTTATTGGCCAAAGTGTAATGGCGTTTGTATTGCTCGAAATCATCAACTATGTTGAGCACTACGGCCTTCATCGTCGGCGTTTAGCCGATGGCCGCTATGAACGTGTAACGCATCAGCATTCGTGGAATTCCAGTTTCTTGCTGACCAATTTATTTTTGTTGCATTTGCAGCGGCATTCCGATCATCACGCGTTTCCCAAGCGTCGGTATCAAACGCTGCGACATTTTGATGACAGCCCGCAACTGCCTTCCGGTTACGCAACGATGGTGGTGTTGGCCTTGATCCCTCCGTTGTGGCGACGCATCATGAATCCGCGTGTAAAAGCGTACTATCAGGATGATAATGCACTGCTGAGCAATTGATGCCATTGTTGCTGTTTGACGCTGAGGGGCACGCTGGCGTGCGCCGGACTGCTTGAAGGCAGCACCAGTTGACGTAATTGCTGTTGTGCTGGCGTCAATGTGGGCAGTACGCGACGCTGATAAATGTGCTGAGCCGTTTTACCATTGAATGCAATAACACCAATGCGATGGTGCTTTGAGAAAAACGATAAAAAATCATTGCAGCGCATCGAGTCGCGCGCAATGGCCGTGTCGAGACTTCCTTCGCGATAGCACTCCGCCAAGACATCCCACAACGCGATGCCATTTTTCATCAGAACGGCCAGCTTCTGTGGGTAGGGCATTGAGGCTTCGGCGTGAAAGAGCGATAACATGATGGGCCAAAATTGATTGCGTTCGTGCGCGTAGTAGCGTTGTGCCGTTAATGACGCCACGCCTGGCATGCTGCCGATAATCAACACGCGGGCATTGCTGTTCGCCACATAATCAAAACAGTGCGCAACACTCATGGTGTGTTGTGCAATTGTTCAACCAATTGCCCCAGTTTGCGCAAACCTTGATCGGCGCGCGCGGTCCATTCACCACCCCAACATAAGCGAATAAAGTGATCGTATTTTTTTTGCGTTGAAAACAGGCTGCCCGGTACAATGCTGATGCCCTGTTGTAGCGCCAGTTCGAACAGTTTCCAGCCGGATAATTTATTCGGTAACTCGATCCAGCTAACGGTGCCGCCGTCAGGGATCGCTGCTTTGGTGCCGGCCGGAAAATAATGCGCAATCGCATCGCTCATGCGTTGTTGCTGCAATCGATACGTGCGTTTCAATTGTTTTACATGCCGACTGTACGCACCGTGCGATAAAAATTCGGCCAACGCGGCTTGCTGCAAGCCGGCCGACGCCAACGTCGTGATGTATTTTAAATGCGCGACACGTTCAAGATAGTGCGCACCGGGAATAATCCATCCAACACGCAATCCCGGTGCAATTGTTTTTGAAAACGATGAGCACAACAGCACCCGTGCTTGCGTGTCGTAGTGTTTAACGGCTTTTGGACGGACACTGGTGCCGCAAAATTCAGCGTGCACATCGTCTTCGATCAACGCGATATCGCGTTCGTTCAGCAAATTGACGAGTGCTTGTTTGTTCACCTCCGGCATCGTCGATCCCAACGGGTTTGAATACGTCGGCATGGCCACCACGGCTTTAATCGGCCACTGATCTATCGCAAATTTCAACGCTTCAATGCTGATGCCATCGCGCGCATGGGTTGGGATCTCCAACACTTTCATGCCATAGCGCTCAATCGCTTGCAAAATGCCGTAATACGTCGGTGATTCCACCGCGATGACATCACCGGGATTGGCAACCGCGCGCAGCGCCAAGCTTAAAGCCTCTTGGCAACCGTTCGTGATCATGATGTCGTCGGCGCTGACTTCGATACCGGCTTCCAATGACAAACGCGCAATGTGTTGACGCAATAGTGGATTGCCAAGCCGTGATTCGTAACGGGCAAAATGCGCCGGATCATCCCGCATCGCTTGCGTTAGTGCGCGATTAAAACTGGCGACCGGTAGCAAGTCAGCCGAAGGTGACGCGGTGCTGAAATGAATCAAATGCGGATCGCGGCAGGCATCGACGACCTGCATGATCTGCTGGCCCATATTGACAGCGGTTGGCCGTGTGCGGGGTTTGGGCAGCTTGGTTTCCGGGCAGGCACGCGTTTGCTTGTCGCGGACATAAAATCCCGATTGTGGCCGCGCTTCAATCAAGCCCTCGGCTTCCAGTTGTTGATAAGCCAGTACGACGGTGGACTGGCTAACACGGTGCAGCCGCGACTGCTCGCGCACCGAATGCAGACGTCCACCGGCCGGATATACCCCTTGGCCAATTTGCAGACGCAGCGTTTCAGCCAACCGTTCATACAGCATGAGGAATCCTCCAACACAGTTGTTTTCAAAACCGGCAGTACAGTTTTCAATTGTTAAAACTGTATCGTGACAAAATAGCAATTCTGAATCTGTACTGCTAGTGCACGGCTGCGCACAATAGCGCTCATCCAGTCGTTATTGGGGGTTACGATGCATCATTTGACGTTATATGGCATAACCGTGCTGATTTGGGGATCGACGTGGTTGGCGATCACTTTTCAGCTTGGCAATGTGCCGGTGATTGCGTCAGTGGCGTATCGGTTTTCGTTGGCGGCTGTGCTGTTACTGGCATGGTGTCGCTGGCGTCGTCTCGCTTTGCCCCACGGTGTGGTCAATCAAGCGTGGTTAGCGCTGATGGGTTTCTGCTACTCAATCAATTATTTATTGGTTTATCACACCGAATCTTATTTGTCGTCTGGCCTGGTGGCCGTAGGCTTGTCATCAACACTGATTTTCAATTTGGTGTTGGCACGTTTGTTTTTCAACATTCCGTTAACGCGCGATTTATTGCTTGGTTTAAGTTTGGGACTTATCGGTGTGGTGTTGGTGTTTTGGCCGGAGTTCAATCGCAGTTTTCGCGCGGCGCACGATTACACCGGATTGATCAGTTGTTTGATTGCTGCCTTAGCGGCAGCATGTGCCAATATGATCGCACTGCGCAATCAAAAAGCCGGCATCGATACGCTACCGATGAACGCTAACTGGATGGCGTGGATGGGGATTTTCGTGCTGGCTTACGGTGCCATCAATCGCGTGGAGTTTACGTTTGATTGGTCGCTGACGTATATCGGATCAATGCTGTACTTGATTGTGTTTGGTTCCATTATTGCCTTTGCCAGCTATTTAACCTTGCTGAAACGTATTGGTGCCGAGCGCGCATCGTATGTGTCCGTTTTAACGCCGATTGTGGCACTCGCCTTGTCGACGCTGTTTGAAGGTTTTAAATGGGAAACCATCAGTTTGGTTGGCGTGGTGTTGACGATAGTCGGTAATGTGCTGGTGATTCAGCGTCGTGCGTCGACACCGAAGTCTGCCATGGCGGCGGCGCCGTTAGCGCGCCCGCTATGGCAAAAATAGCCTTCGTCAGCCTTGCGTCATGGGTTGCAGCAGCAGTGACCACGCTGCTGCGCTGACGCGCGCAAAACGCGCGATCAGCATGTTGATTTTTTATCCAAACGTTTGTTTGGATGGGCAAGTTTCTTCCCCACAGTGATCAAGCACCATGCGCGCGCAGATCTATCAGCTTGACGCCTTTACGGCGCACCGTTTTGCCGGCAATCCGGCGTCTGTAGTTGTACTCCCTCACTTTCTCGATGACACCACACTGCAAGCAATAGCCAGTGAAAACAATGTGGCCGAAACGGCGTTCATCGTCGCCGGTGGCGATGAGTATCATCTGCGTTGGTTCACACCGCTGATGGAGGTGCCATTGTGCGGTCACGCAACGTTGGCGAGCGCCGCGGTCGTCATGGAGCGATTGCAACCCGCGCGCAACCACGTCACGTTTCACAGTGCCAGTGGGCCTTTGGCCGTTAAGCGTAAAGCCAATGCTTATGTGATGGATTTTCCGAGTCGGCAACCGCGCCCCATTACACCGCCTTTTTTATTGCTGGAAGCCCTGCGCATTTTGCCAATGGAAACTTATGACGATGCGTTCAACTATCTGATTCGCTTCGACGACGAAAACAAAGTGCGTCAATTGCGGCCCGATATGTCCTTGCTAAACAAACTAGAACGCAGCGGCGTGGTCGTCACCGCGCGCGGCTCCGGCCGTTATGATTTTGTCAGTCGTTACTTTGCGCCGCAAAAAGGTATCCCGGAAGATCCCGTGACGGGTGGTGCGCACTGTGGTCTGACACCGTTCTGGTCGAGCCGATTAAACAAAAAAGAGTTTATCGCGTATCAAGCTTCCGCGCGCGGCGGTGAACTGCGGTGTCGTTTGGCCGGCGATCGGGTTCATCTCGAAGGGGAATGCGCGTTCTATATGGCTGGAGAAATTGAAATATGAAATCGTATCTGGGATCGTGTCATTGTGGCGCCGTGCGGTTTCTGATCCATGCCGACATTCGGGAACTAACGACCTGTGACTGTTCCATTTGTCGGCGCAAAAATGCGCTGATGACAAAAGTCCATCAATCACAATTCTGGTTATTAAGCGCCGCAGAGGCGCTGTCCAGTTATCAATTTCACACGCATACCGCAACCCACTATTTTTGTCGTACCTGTGGCATCTACCCGTTTCATCGCAAACGCGTTATGCCGGATTATTTTGGAATCAATGTGTTTTGCTTGGCTAATTTTGATGCGACAGGCATTCCGGTGCGCGCAACAGTTGGTGCCGCAATGCCTTAAGCAGAAATCACCATGAATGCTGTCGCTGGTATGACCGTTGCCACAGCGAATCGATCGAAACACACGAAAGCCGCCGCATTGGCGGTATTGCCATCAAACCGTCACAAATCCGACACAGAAAACGCATCAAATTGTCGTTAACTGCGCGCACCTCAATAGCACAGGACGTGCGATAAAGACGATGACGAGACTTGATGATGATGAATTTGCGACAAGCAACGCGTTCGGTATTGGCGTTGATGACGGTGTTTTCACTGGCGCTGATCAGTGTGTTTTTTTGGACGGTCAGCGTGCTGACCGAGCCGTATGATGTGCTGCAACATTTTCGCGTCGTTCGTGATCAAATTTTAGTCACTGCGGCAGCAAAATTGGATGACTATTATCACACCAGCAATTCCTTAAGCCTGAAGCAAGCACAAGACACCGTCAATGACGCTGTGTCGGCATTGCCGCAATTGCCTGAGTATGTGCAACTGCAATTAAAAGGGCCGCTTTTGGTGTTGCAGCGCAGCCTCAATGAAGAGATCAGCACCGGTGGTGAAATGGCTGCCAACCCCGATGCGTTGCTCGAGCAAAATGAACGCGAATTGGCTGGCTGGTTGCGCAATCTTGAGCAATATGCCGATGCCGCACCGGTCAATCGCACGGCAGATGCCGCGCGCTATCGTCAATTGGCGCTGAACATGCGCGAGTCATTGCAGCGTTTAACGACCGCACGCGAAACGGCGTTTCGTGGCGATCGCTTGCAAGAAAATGTGTTTGTCAGTGATTTACGTAGCTTGGAAATTAATTTGGCCCAGCTACGTAATTTGCCCTTGCTCGGTGTCATGGAAGAGCTGGATGAGCAGGACGATGAATTAACACTGGGCATTGAGCGCAAACAAAAGCACATTGCGCGCGACAAAGGCTTGACGTATCAGGAGGAATTGAGTGGTTTGATTGCGCGCTATCCGCGTGAATGGGGATTTGCCCTGCGCGATATGCGCACCGCACAACGCGCTCAGCTGGCATTAAAAGCCGAATTAAACGCCGTTAACGATGCGCTCGAAACAGCCGATCGCACACTCAATGAATGGCGTTTGCATGACGCCGAAAAAGCCCAGCAGATTTTCTTTGGCTTGATGCTCGCCATATTATTGTTGCTGACGTTTGTTGCCTGGAACATGAAACGCCGAGTGATTGCGCCGCTGCTGCGCACGACCAAAGCCATTCGCGAAATTGACGATGCTCATGGCTGGCAATTGAATGTGCCAGAACACAGCGTGACCGAGCTGCATGAGCTGGCTGAAAATGTGAATGAATTTATCACGCAAGTACGCAATGAAAAAGCGATGAATCGGCGGGTAGCCTGAGCGGAGATGGTTGTTGGACAATCGGTTGTCAGTGACCAGTTGTCGGTTTTCAATAACACTGACAACTGACAACTGACAACTGACAACTGACAACTGACAACTGACAACTGAC
>JAYSCL010000085.1:2855-11009 GCA_041914905.1 Enterobacterales bacterium | reverse complement strand
TACGCATGTCGATTCCCTTCGCTGGCGCTCAGGCGCCGGTTAACTAAAATTGTTAGCCATCCATGAGCATCGAATTCGCAAGTAACGTATATTCATACGCATACTTTGTAGCGCTATTTATCCCTATTCTTGTTCGCGCCGGTATTGGTATGCAGGAAAAACGCATCATCCGTATCGCGCTATGGTGGCTTGTGTCAGCTTCGGCAATGGCCATTTTGGTTATTGCGGCGTGGAAATATTTAGACATCTCATTAGAGCAACACCTACTTGCTCTAGACAGAAACGGTGACTCAGTCTGGACCGACGAAGAACAAAAATCCTGGAGTAAAACTGATTGGAGTTACTACAATCTAGCTATGGCGGATGGCGGTAGAAATGTGTTCTCCTTTTTTGTGTTTCCGATATTTTCACTTATTTATACGTTCATTATTTTTTGCCTATTTTCATTCACTAACTGGCTAAGAAAAAAGAGTGGCTAACAACACGTTCGAAACCGTTTCGGCCTTCGGCCTCCACTGGACATTTTGCAGCGTTGCTGCAAAATGCCTTTCAACTTTTCGTTATGCATCATAAATTCGCGCAAATTGAGGACCGTATGATTAAAAGAGATGTTGCAGTAAAACTCCTTGGCAATGCTGTACCCTTTGGAATCTTAATGGGGATTTTTCAAGGCTCCCGATATGGTGTGATCGGTGGAGTTGTATACGGAACAATAATGGGCCTATTATTTGGGGCTGCAATGACTGCCTTTTTCAATACATTTATCAAAAAAGTTGAAAGAGAGTTGCGCTCAACTGATGGAACCTATGACGGAGAAAATATAATTTTTGAAGGCCCAGCAAATCACTTTCTAAAGTTTGAGGGGCGAGGTGGATGGCTAACTTTGACTGCAAACCGAATGGTTTTTCGATCTCATGGAAAGAACATTCAGAATAGCAGTCTCGAAATCCCTGTTGCGGCTATAAAATCGGTACAAAAAACGATGACAGCAAAGATAATTGACAATGGATTGTCTGTAGAACTGATCGGAGGTGAGCAGGAGTCATTTGTTGTTTCTGAAAGAGATAAATGGTTCAACGCTATAAGCGAACTGAAAAATACATAACAAGTCGGTTCAATTCGCAGCACTAAAATGCTGCTGGGACATCGCTACGCGGCGTCCATTACCTCCACGTTAGCCCTATATGGAGTTTTCATAATGGAAGTGAATATCGATAACCTTCGTGAAATATTTTCACGCATGGTGCGTGATGGTTTAGACGTTGAGAAACCACTAAAATGGGGATTCTTTTTTTTAGATAAAAGCAAAGAAAATCTCATGAAAGTATTCGCGGAACTTTCAGATCATGGATACACAGTTCAGGAGCTGCACCAAACTGATGATGGTATGTGGGTGTTACAGGTTAGTAAAACAGAAACTTTAGATTTTGAGAAATTGCATCGTCGTAATATTGCATTTAATGAACTTGCTGAGCATTGTAATGTGTCACTTTATGATGGGTGGGATGTTGGCCCTGTTGAGATCTAATCGGGTTAGCGCCGGTTTCTCTTCGGCACTCCCCACACCACCTAAATAGCAGTTCCGAAATACCGATCACATGTAAGTACCCTAATGTCGCCGAACGGACTTCCCCTCACCCCGGCCCTCTCCCCGCTTTGGCGAGGACAGGGATTGAAGCGCCTTTTCCCTTCATGGGGTCAGAACGGGGTTTCGGAACAATCACCATTGATTGTTCCGCCGTTTGAACGGGACACGCTCTGTGCGTCACCGGGGCGCGGCGCGAGAGTGGGACGCCCCACAGGAAGCACTCTTGGGGTGTGAGGGATGGTTTGATTGGTAGGCCATTTCGGATCAGCTATTTAGCATGCGGGTCCGCTACTCAAGCGGCTGAAGCAGGGTGATGAAAATTAACGCATTGTTGACGAATTGATACCAAACCTTGTTTCGCTAACCACTCGTTTGTCATCGCCATTTATGTGTTCGGTGTCGGCAACATCACATGCTTATCAGGTTAATGATTTTTTCTGACAAGGTGCGTTAATCGGTGCTGCGTTTGGGCAAAGTGAAACTGAAGCGGGCACCGTGTTCCAACTCACCATAGGCACTGACGGTGCCACCGTGGCGCAGCACGATACGGCGCACATTGGCTAAACCGATGCCAGTGCCTTCGAATTCCTCTTTGCTGTGCAGGCGTTGAAAAACGCCGAACAGTTTGTCGAGATAGGCCATATCAAAACCGACACCATTGTCTTCAATGATGAAGTTCCACGCGTAGCCTTCATCGACGCAACGAATACGAATCGTCGCGATGGGGCGCGTAGAGGTGTATTTGATTGCGTTGCCAATTAAATTGGTCCAAACCAAGCGCATTAATCCGCTGTCGGCATACACGCCGGGCAAGTCGTCGACCTGCCATTCGATTTGACGGTCTCCGATATCGGTTTTGAAGGTGTCGATCACGTCGCGCACAACGTCGTTCATTGCGATACGGCTGCGATTCATTTCATTGCGACCTACGCGCGAAAATTGCAGCAGATCATCAACCAGTTCGCCCATGTTGCTGGCGGCTCGGTACAGCGCGCTGAGATAGTGTTGCGAATCGGTATCGAGATGCGGTTTCAGTTGTTCTTCCAAGAGCTTGGCATACGCAATTAAGTGACGTAGCGGTGCGCGCAGATCGTGCGACACCGAATACGAAAACGCTTCGAGTTCTGTGTTCAGCTCCAGTAACTCGTTGGTGCGTTGTTGTACACGCAGCTCCAATTCGATATTCAGCTGCCGCACGGCTTGCTCGCTTTGTTGTGCTTTTTCTTGGGCGGCTCGTAAATGTTTGGCCATGTCGTTGAATTTTTCGGCGAGATAGCCCAGCTCATCGGCTACGTCCAAATTGACTTGATAGCTGAGCTCACCGGCGGCGATGCGCTCAGTGCCGGCCGCGAGTGCGCGCAAGGGATGCATAACGCGCTCATCAAGACGTGCGGATAGCGACGCCAGCGATTGGCGCAATTCATGCGTGATAATTTCGGTGGGGCGACGAAACTCGTCGAGAAATGCCACACCGATCACGGCCCACTGCTGATCGGCTACATCAAAGGGCAATGAGTATTGAAATTTCTGTCGAATGCGATCATTAACGTCTTTTGACAGGTAATAGCTGTGAAACTCTTCAGCATTGATCGCGCGGTTCCACCATTCAAAAAAGCCATGCGTTAATTCAGGCGGACGTTCACGTTTAATTTCAGCTAAGGGCAAATTGATAATCCGCTTATCAGTATGAAACAGCGTGCACGGATTTTTTCGGTCGATTAACGCGGTGTATCCGCTCTCGCCGATGGGCTGCACAGCCAAGCGCGAGAAGTCAGCGTCCTGTTGCAATGCGATTACGTCAATCGTTTGCCGCCCTTTTAAATACAGGCGCAGTTGCTCACGCACGGCAATCAATTGTTCTCGCACACTGTTGATCGCCAGCATTTCCATTTCTCGACGAATCGCCGTCACCAACCGCAACTCCAATGACGACAATTCTTCGACGAAGCCTAAACGCAGACTATCCTCCGGCAACGCATAGACATAACGAACACGATAAAACTCCAGCATTGTGCGCGCCCGAATGCGCGCTTCGTCGGTAAAGAACCATTGCACAATTCCGGATTCAATTTCGGTCAGATACTCGACAACAGAAAGATGACGTTTCGCTGCAAAGCTGGCAATGCATTGGCTGTCATATCGCGACAGTGTATTGGCGTCTTTAACGACTTTATCATTGTGTGAGATCGGGTAGTCGCGACTGTCGTGACCGTCGATGATGGCGGTGATGGCGGAGATCTCCGCATCACTGAAGGCAAACGATTGCAGGATCTTTTGCGCTTGCATGGCGCCCTGTTTTTCATGCGCCAATGTTGGCGTGATCGTCGCATCGTGGGCAAATCGCGTTGGCAAGGTGTCGGCTTCGTGGCGGTGCCAACCAATGTCGTGCAACAGAATCGCGGCAAAAATGATGCGTTCATCGCCGCCGACTTGCTGCCACAATTCCTGTGCCAATCGAAATGCCGAATGCAAATGCAAGCGCGCCGCTTCATCATCACAACAGTGCTCGGCGGCGGTCTGTATTTGTTGCCAAAGCGTCACATTCATTCGCTCACGACCTTAGCAACAGACGCGGCATAAAGTTCAACACCGATCGCATATCGGTGTGCGCATTGACATTTTTTTTGCTCCACACGGTTTCGGGACGCCATTGCACCACGACGAGGCGATCGGTGGCGGCGGTGTTTGCATCGAGCAGCCATTCCAGATCAATGTAGCACTGATGATGTTGTTCCAACTGCACGGCGCTGGCGATCAAGCGTTGCAGATGCGGCGCCAGCACCGACCAGTCATCGTTGTTGTCGAGCGGTTGCAAGGTGATCTTGTTGATCAGCAATAGGCGCGGTTGCGCCCGCCCCTGCAATAACGCTTCGGCCGAGCCAACGACGTATTCGATGGCAATCGTCGCCGGATCGCCGTTGTGCGGATTTACCGTAAACAACACGCCACTGAATTGGGCTGGAATATATTGCTGCATCATGACGGCGCATTGCGGTGGCGACGCAGCGCCCCCTGCCACATGTTGTTGCCAGTAGCGCCACAATGGCTGTTGTAACATGGCGCGCCAGCAGCGACTGATGCCCGGCAGCAATTGCTGGGCATGCGTCACACGCTCGCTGTGAAACAACCCGGCAAAGCTGGCATCGACGCTGTCTTCGACGGTGCTCGACGAACGCAGCAACCACGCCGGGTAATGCGGTGAAATAAGTTGTTCGGCGCTTCGCAACAACGCAGACTCAAAACCACTTGGCCACTGCAACCGTGACCACTGTTGCAGCAATTGTTGGCGGCATTCTTCGGCGGCCGGTTCGTTGTGCGTTTGCCAATATTGTTGCCAAAGTGGCCACAGTTGATGTTGCTGCAACACCTGATGAAACAATGCGCTGCGCACGACAAAAAAGGGCGGCACACGGAGACCACTCAAACGCCATAGCGCTGCTGCCTTGTTGCCAATTTGCAGTGGTTCATGTTGATCGTCTTTACACTGTAACCAGATCTCATTTGACATCATCACAACAACTCAACGACCCCGTGATCGCCATCGACTCGAATACGTGCACCGTCTTTGATTTGTCGTGTCGCCATCAGCGTGCCGACAACGGCCGGCACATGGTATTCGCGACACAATATCGCCGCGTGACTCATCATGCCACCGACATTGGTTACGACAGCACGTGCACGCGCAAATACGGGCGCCCACGATGGTGCCGTGATCGGGCACACCAAAATATCACCATCATTTACTTGATTCAGTTGATCGCGGCTGAGCACCACACGCGCAATACCTTCGACAACGCCCGGTGACGCCGCATGACCTTTGATCTGTTTGATGTCGCCGTGTTCTGTGTGCATCGCCTGCTGCACACGATCGGACAAAATGCCCCACAACATGATCGTAAACGGTTCATTAATTTCTTTTGGTACATTGCCGAGCACCGGCCACGGTTGCTGCTGACGCAACGCCGCCATGATGGATTTGCGTTGCGCCACAATCGCGGGCCAGTGGTGTGGACCACGCGGCGCAACACCGGCCGACCACGCCGAATACAGATCAAATAACGCTTGTGATAATTCGCTGCGTTGCAGATAAAACACATCGTCGGCGTCGGCAAAAAAATGTTGCTGCGCCAGCAAACCGCCAATCTCGCGCACCTTATTCCACAAAACCGAATGATGCCAATGTTCGACATAGAAATTGTGTTCTTCGACATAACGGTACACGCGTTGGGCGAGTTGCAGTTTTTGATCAAACGCGCTGATATCGACACGGTTGTGCAGCAAGGCACGATGTTCGTCAATTAGCTGTTGTGCCTGCGCGGCGATTTGTTCGCTGTTGCGCGTAATGGAACGGCCCTGCTGCAAATTATTGATGTAACCGTGAATCGCGGCAAGCGGCACACTTAAGTCATCACTCCAGCTTCGCGCGTCATGATAAAAACCGGTGCCCGAACTGAAACAAAACCACGGGTACCGCACCACCTCAAGTTGCTGGCACCAATACTCACCGGCGATTTCCTGTTTTAGGGACTGCAGCACCTTGTCGGGTTCGGCAAAGTGTTCAAAATACGAAGCCAGCCCTTTGTCATAGGCAAGTTGTGCCAACCGTTTTAATTCGTTGTCGGGCCGATACAGATCGATGTCCATGCCGGCCACCATTTGCGCAATCGTTTGATCGCGAATGTCCGGAAACAATTGGCGCAGCGTTTGACTTAAATCGAGATAGGCCAAATAGCCCAAATTCAGAAATTCAAAATGGTATTGCCAGATGCGCGCAGCGCTGCCGATGATGGTGTCAAAATCGCGCAATAGTTCATAACCGCGCGACAAGCCAACGCCCTCGTGCACGCGCGATAGCGCATCGACATCCGGCAACGCCGTGATTGGCAGCGCGCGCAGCATTTCAATTTCGGCGACGACTTTTTGTTTCCACTGTGCGTACAACGTTTCCCAGTTTTCAAAATAGTAGCCAGCACGCTGTTCAAACAAATGCTGGCGTGCCGCAATCGTGTTGGGATCAGTGACGGGCACCGGACTCAAATAGCAATAGCCATGCAACACGCGCAATTCAATGCCAAAGGCCGGTGGAATACAAAACAAGCGCGTGTTGTATTGCCCCAACCCCGCAATCGCAAATTCGGCAATGCTGGCGTCGAACGGATACACCGGTTCTGGCCAATGCATCAAATCGCAAAACCAGAATTTGCTGCCATCAACGGGACACTGCGTTGCATCAAACAAAACGTAATAGGGATAAAGCTGTTGCCACCCCGCGCTACCGGGTGGATCGGTGACGGCAAACGGGGTGGGAAATTGTGCTGGCATGAGCGGCCTCCACTGAAGGCGCAGCAAACGACATCGCCTTGATCAGCAAGTATAGGCCAGCCCTTATTCCGTTTTGATCGCTGTCGTGTGTTCACCACATAACGGCGCGGACGTGCGATAAACGATCGGATGATGGCGAAACTTCAGCGGATTGGCCAATTGTGGAACGTTTACGCCCAGTGCATGCGGCAAGGACACCACGGCGTTGCGCGCTTGTACTTGGGGATCGGCAAACACCTGCGCCAACGTGTTGATGGGGCCGACCGGCACGCCGACGCTTTCGAGATCACGCAACCACTGATCGCGATCGCGCGTGATCGTAATTTGTCGCAGCATCGGCACCAAAATATCGCGATGTTTCACCCGTGCCGCGTTGCTGGCAAAACGGACATCGTCAGCCAATTCGTCACAGGCAGCGACTTGGCAAAATTTGCGAAATTGGCTGTCATTGCCAACCGCCAACATAAAATCGCCATCGCGGGCCGGAAACGATTGATAAGGCACGATATTCGGATGGGCCGAGCCTTCGCGTTGTGGCGTGATGCCGCCAACCAAGTAATTCATGCCCTGATTTGCCAGCCACGCCACTTGGGTGTCGAGCAGCGCCAGATCGATGTATTCGCCGACACCGGATTTTTCACGGCGATACAGCGCCGCCAAAATGCCGGCCGCCGCATACATGCCCGTCATGAGATCGGCCACGGCAACGCCGACTTTGACCGGATCGCCATCACGTTCACCGGTTAAGGACATCAGGCCGCCACGTGCTTGCACCATCGCGTCGTAACCCGCCTTGTGGGCATCGGGCCCGGTTTGGCCAAAACCGGTGATTGAACAATAAATGAGACGTGGATTGATCGATTTCACGCTGTCGTAATCGAGGCCATATTTTTTCAAGCCACCCACTTTGTAATTTTCGACGACGATGTCGCAGCTTGGCAGCAACGCCCTCAACGTGGCCTGCCCGTCGGCCTGCGTAAAATCGACCGCTAACGAACGTTTGCCGCGGTTGCAGCTAAGAAAATACGCCGATTCACTGCTGTCATTGCCGTCACGGTCTTTCAGAAACGGGGGTCCCCAGCGCCGCGTATCGTCGCCTTCGCCCGGCTTTTCGACCTTGATCACATCGGCGCCCAGATCGGCGAGAAACTGCGTCGCCCACGGCCCCGCCAAAATGCGGCTCAGATCGAGCACGCGTACTCCCGCCAGCATCATTTTCGTCACACCTATATAAAGACTGTTTT
>JAYSCL010000085.1:0-2755 GCA_041914905.1 Enterobacterales bacterium | reverse complement strand
AGCACGCGTACTCCCGCCAGCATCATTTTCGTCACACCTATATAAAGACTGTTTTAAACGGAATCGCACTTATCATGGATCAAAACCTTCAACCCCACCCAACCCTCCCCTTGAAAAAAAGGGGAGGACTGTAAAGGCCCCTCCTGTTTTTAAGGAGGGGGTTGGGGGTGGTTGAATTTCTTCGTATTGGGATCTCAATTAAAGCGAACTTGGTTAGTGTAACGGCTGGCTGGCGAATTGCTGTGGTTATGGCACTGATACGGCGCTTTTACGGCAAATAAGCCTCACAGCCGTCCGCACGAACCAACAGCGACGGCATCAAAGAGCGCCTGACAAATTCATCGCTTGAGTTATGGTAGTTTGCGAGTCTCTTTGGGGTCGTTATCGTGGCACGGCGTTCCGCCACCGCCGGCACCAAGGTCGACAGTCAGGCACTTCTCTCATCCCGAGAAACGGCGTCGCCCAATCGCCAATCCACATTTTGTGGCGATTTGCACCGATCTGCACCATATTAAGGGTGGTTTGGTGGCCCGACCTATCGATCGTGGACAAACGTAAAGCCAATATGCACAATGACCCCCCTTTACGCGGCCAGACGGCCGCCACTTCGTAAGAACGCCGCCAAAAGTGGCGAAAACGACAAGCGAGATCGTAACTTCGGAGCAATATCGCGACAGTTAGCGATCCGCCAGGAAACACGAGATGGCGAAAGTTTTGGTCCTGCATGGGCCTAATTTGAATTTGTTGGGTCAGCGCGAACCGGGTATTTACGGTAGCGACACACTCAACGACATCAATGCACGCTGCGTGATCGCGGCCCGCGAACTGGGCCATGAAGCGATCTGCGATCAACACAACGGTGAAGGTCAACTGATTGACCGCCTACACCGTGCCCGCCAGGAAGGGGTTGGTTTTATCGTGTTTAATCCCGCCGGTTATACCCATACCAGTGTCGCCTTGCGCGATGCTTTGCTGGCGGTTGCGATTCCGTTTATCGAAGTGCATTTATCCAACCCGAAAGCGCGCGAAGCGTTTCGGCATCATTCTTATTTTTCCGATATTGCCGTTGGCGTGATCAGCGGATTCGGATCACTGTCTTATGAGTTGGCCGTGCGCGCCGCCTGTGCGCGCATCGCCCGCTAACGTATTCTCACTCATTGCATCCTAAAGGCGTCTAAAAACCATGGGGAAAGAAAAAATGGACATTCGCAAAATCAAGAAATTGATCGAACTGCTCGAAGAGTCCGGCATCGCCGAAATCGAAATCAAAGAAGGCGAAGAATCCGTGCGTATTTCGCGCGCATCGACTGTGCCGGCTGCGATGCCAATGCACTATCAAGTGCCGATGGCCGCGCCGATGCAGCATGCTCCTGCGCCAGCCGCCGCTCCCGCTGCCGCACCCGTGGCCGCTGCTGCGTCAGCGAGCGCCATTCCATCGGGTCATGTGGTCAAATCACCGATGGTCGGCACGTTCTATCGCTCGGCATCACCGGGTGCCAAATCATTTGTTGAAGTCGGCAGCCAGGTGAAAGAAGGCGATGTGCTGTGCATCGTCGAAGCGATGAAAATGATGAACCAAATCGAAGCCGACAAGGCCGGTGTTATCAAAGCCATTTTGGTTGAAAACGGCAAATCGGTTGAATTTGATCAACCGATGTTTGTGATTGAGTAAGACTCGATTGCTCGTTCCCGTTCGTCCTTAAGCCTGTTGAAGGATGAACGGTCACAAAACGTTGCGTTTGTGTTTCGACAGGCTCAACACGAACGGCTGACTTTCGAGAACCCATAATGACTCATCCTGTAGCAAAAAAACTCGACAAGGTGTTGATTGCGAACCGTGGCGAAATTGCGCTGCGTGTGTTGCGCGCCTGTCGCGATCTCGGCATTAAAACGGTGGCGGTGCATTCAACGGCTGATATCGATTTGATGCACGTGCGCCTCGCTGACGAATCCGTTTGCATCGGACCGCCAGCCAGTAAAGATTCTTATTTGAATATTCCCGCCATTATTTCTGCGGCCGAAGTCACCGACGCCGTCGCGATCCACCCTGGTTACGGTTTCTTAAGCGAAAACGCCGATTTTTCTGAGCGTGTGGAATCAAGCGGATTTATTTTCATTGGCCCACGCGCGGAAACCATTCGCTTGATGGGCGACAAAGTGTCGGCCAAAGACGCGATGAAAAAATCCGGCGTGCCCACGGTACCCGGCTCTGATGGCGCGCTCGGCGACGATCCGGCCGAAAACGTCAAAGTCGCGCGCAAGATCGGTTTTCCGGTCATCATCAAAGCTGCCGGCGGTGGTGGTGGTCGCGGTATGCGTGTCGTGCACACCGAAGCGCATTTGGTCGCCGCCATTCAAACGACCAAAGCCGAAGCCAAAGCGGCGTTCAATAACGATATGGTCTACATGGAAAAATTCCTTGAAGAACCACGCCATATCGAAATTCAAGTGTTGTCCGATGGTCAAGGCAATGCGATTTATTTGGGCGAACGCGATTGCTCAATGCAACGCCGTCACCAAAAAGTCGTCGAAGAAGCCACCGCGCCCGGCATCACCGATGAACAACGCAAACGTATTGGCGAGCGTTGTGTACAAGCCTGTATCGAGATCGGCTATCGCGGCGCCGGCACATTTGAGTTTCTGTTTGAAAAAGGCGAATTCTTTTTCATCGAAATGAACACGCGTGTGCAGGTGGAACATCCGGTCACCGAAATGATCACCGGCATCGACATCATCAAAGAACAATTGCGCATTG
>JAYSCL010000084.1:0-11356 GCA_041914905.1 Enterobacterales bacterium | reverse complement strand
AATGAGGGGAGTCGTCGGAGTCCTTTATTATTGACTTGGTGGACACGGCATCAAATCCGGTAGTTGTCAGGTCAAGTCTGAATGTCTACAACTATTAAAGCTAAGACTAAATCTGGCAGCTGCCAAATCTACTGGTGCAACTGTCAGATAAAGTCGTAACTTCTGTAAACGCTCCAGACTACGACATCAGCCAACAAATGCAAAGCGATTTGGGGGCGGCAATTGACCGCAATTTACAAAACCAAAATGCTTTTGGGTACCCGTCTTGGATCAACTGGGGCAGGGGTATGAATTTCTGAAGTTCGCGCATTTAATGAATACCCGTTTCGCGCACGAATTGCAGCGCCGCGGCGCTGACGGATTGCCAAGTGGCGCGTAATGGCTCATCGGGTTCACGATCGAGCGCATGCAGGTAATGCGCGAAGTTGGTGTTAATCGTGCCAACTGCCTCAGCTTCTTCCATCGGCGTGATCGGCTCTGCCCAACTCGCCAATTGCACTTGCAACGCTTGTTCGCCTTTGAGTTCGGCTTCACGTAGCGCCAAATAATAACTCTGTAGTTCAGGTGTGCTGTGGGTGCCGAGTTGGGCTTTGACCGATTGCCTGACCATGCGCAGCATCGTGATGGATTGTTCGAGATCTTGGGTCAGGTGGCGCCAGTGATTAAATTGTTCGGCGCTGATGGCGCCGCGTCCGCTTAACGCGTGCCACAATAACAGCAAGAGATAATTGACGTTAAGGTGATAGTCATTTTGCAGGCGTAGCAACTGTTCGGCAATGGTTGGCGTTGCATAAAAGCGTGTCGAAAATTGCCACAAGCTGTCAGCCGCACTTGGCACGGTGTTCTCCTTTCAGGACGCCGCGCCCGGTATCACCAGTGCGGCTAAAAACATGAGTCCCAAGAATAGCAGCGCAATAGACAATGCACTTTGTTTAAAGCTGATCTGTTGCACTTCGGCAACACTCATGGCCAACAGCAGTGCGCCGTAAAGCGATAACAAACCACGTGCGATCAGAAAGGGCCAGTGGTTTTCAGTAAACGCTTGTCCCACCGTAATCATGCCGACGGTTTGGAATTCGACAATCCACAATACAAAACTCAGCAAGCCGGGTAATTGCGACCAAGTGACCGCTAGGCGCAGCGCGCGCGGTGGGGCGTCAACGTGCCAGATGCGTCCAATCGCGCCCAGTAAAAAGGCCACGATGACGACTTGAATCCAGCCATAAATGCCCCCCATCATTGCGGCCATCATGATGCGTTCGCTCAGGCTGTTCTGTTGCCATTGCGGTTGTATGCTCAGCACTTGAAACACACCACAGCTGCCCACCACGAAGATCGGTGACCACCAATACCAATGCGGTGTTTGTTGCAATAAAAAACGCATCGTCGCGCGCGGCTGTGTCCACATGCGTGTCCACGGTGAAAACGTTGAGTTCATTTCTGACATGTTGGGCAATACACGGTGCTGCGTTGTTGCAAACGCGTTTCTTTTAACACATGGTGGCAGCGCAAACAGCGTTCACCGCCGCGACCATAGACAAATAATTCTTGCGCGAAATAACCCGGTTCGCCGTCGCTGTTGACAAAGTCCCGCAGCGTGGTACCGCCGCGTTCAATGGCGTAGGACAGAATCTCACGAATCGCCTGTGTTAACGCGACGTATCGTGCGCGTGATACGCGCCCGGCTTCTCGCAAGGGATGGATCTGGGCGCGAAACAGGCTTTCAGCAGCGTAAATATTGCCGACACCCACAACCACATGACTGTCCATAATAAAGTTTTTGACCGGCGTGCTTTTATCGCGTGAACGTTCAAACAAATAATCATCGCTGAATGCCGTGCTCAATGGTTCGGGGCCAAGATCTTTAATTAAGTCATGCTGCTGCGGATCGGGTGTCCACAACATGCAGCCGAATCGCCGTGGATCGTGGTAACGCAGGATTTTGTTATTGCTCATGATCCAATCAACGTGATCATGTTTGCGCGGTGCTTCGTTGTTGGTGACGATGCGCAAACTGCCACTCATGCCCAGGTGGGCAATGACATACCCGTGCTCAAGGCGAAACAACAAGTATTTGCCGCGCCGTGTAATGTCGCGGATTTTTTGCTGAATCAGTTGTGCCGCGAAATCATCAGGAATAGCAAAACGCAGGCCGTGATGACGCACGATCACATCGTTAATGGTTTTGCCTTTCAGATGCGGTAACAATCCGCGGCAGGTGGTTTCAACTTCGGGCAATTCAGGCATCGTGAGACCGAGTGATGGAACAGATTAAATAAGCGTTCAACGCTTCGCGGCAAGCTAATTTTTGTAGGGCGGGCTTCAGCCCGCCCTACAGCAAAAGCATGCGATTACAGGCTCGCGAATTTAAGCGCGTTGCCGCCACCGCCATTGACGGTAGCCAATAACCGATAACAACAACAGTGGTAAACCGATCGGCAACAACCAGCGCAAACTGAACGTTTGCAATGTGGTGGGCAGCAGCACGGCGTCGGCGGCAAAAAACTCGGGCAACGGTGGCGCGGCATCGGCAAGCGCCAACCAACGGACGGTGTTTAGCGCGAGCGCTTGATTACCGTAATTGTCGATCGCGGTGTTCGCGGCAAAATGTGAATCGCCAATCACGATGACGCGCTGCGTGTGTTGTGTCAGTTGCCGTTCCAACGCCACACCGAGCACATACTGATTGCGTGGTAACTGTGAATCGATGGTGTCGAATGGTTCGCGCGTTTGCAGCACGGCATTGGCGCTGCTAAATAGCAACGGTGTCGCCGTGAATGGACTGTCGGTGATTTGCAATGCGGTTGCCCAGGGCAACGCCGACAATGTGCTGATGGCGCTGACGCTGTCATGTGCGGCATAACGATCAACCAATGCGATCGCGGGATGCGGTGTGCCTCGTTTCACGCCGTCGTGATCCAGTACGGTGCCGGCTAATTTGATCACACCTAATCGTGACTCTAATTCAGGCCACGCCGCATCGTCAGGATCGCGCAACCACAATAGGTGACCGCCGTTGTCGACATAGTCGAGCACCGCGCGTTGTTCAGCAGGCAGCATCGGCGACTGCAGATGCGCGAGGATCAGCACGCGCGTGTTGTCCGGCAATTGCGGTGTTGACCAAGCGAATGGTGCCAAGGTGTAACCGCTTTGTTTTAATGCTTCACTCCAGCGTCCAATATCGCGATTGTCATCGCTGAAAATTTTGCGTTCGCCATGACCTTCACTGAACACCAACCAAGCTTGTGCCAATTGCGTTAAATGCTGTAATCGCACAATAACACCGGTCGCCAATTGCGGTTGCGGCAGCGCCAACCAATCGTTGCGTTGCAATGTTTGAATCAGCAAACCATCGCTGGCCGGGATCTGTTCGCGCAAAGTCGGTTCAAGTTCAGCCGGATGACGTGCTTGTATCAGCAAACGCGGATGCCATTGCTGCAACGCTGTCAGTTGTTGCAGATAATCGGCGCGGTGTTCGGGATCGACCGCAACCACGGTCACCGTGACGTTCTGTGTTTGTTGTTGCAACCATTGTTGCAAGCCGCTGCTGATGTGACGCTCGGGCGCGGGTAGCACACTGAATGTCGGTAGCGGCAAGCGACTGACAAGCAATAACAGCAACGGCAACAACCATAACCACCGTGATGGACGAGGTGACCACCACAATTGCCGCAACAGCAGCAAAGCCGCGCCGGTGATCGCCAACAAATAGCCGACATCGCCCAGTGCGATGACACCGTTGCGTGCGGTCGACCATGCGCCAAAAATACCGAGCTGAGCGGGTAATAAATCCAAGGCGATCCACGCAGCGAGCACGGTGTAATTGAGCAGTAGATTGGTAAACAATTGCGCAAAAAAACTGCTGATCAGCAACGTCAATGCCTGCACGGCCAGCAGCAGCACCAACGTGTGCACCAACACTGTCAACCATTGGTTCACATCAATTGGCGCCGCCCAGATAAACGCCAACAAGCAGCCCATCGCCGGTAACAAAAAGCCGAATTGCGCCGCGACACTGCACAAGAATCGCGATGCCACTAATTGCCAACCCTCGCGGCTTTGTTGCCACCAAATAAAGGTATGCGCTTGCCGTGCACTGCTCCAGGCTGGCAGTGCGTGAATAGGTGCGCTGAGCACGATTAAAAAGGTGATGATGCCGTACAGTGGCGTCAGCAGATCGTGACTGACCGATAGATTTTGAATCTGCGCTGCTTGCGCCTGACTGAATTTGTGCCACATCAGACGCAACGCAATCGCAAATGCAGCGTGTTGCAATAACAGCACCAAGAGCGTACTGACATGACGCCATTGGCGTTGCCATTGCCAATGCAATAGATCACGCATGGCGGGCTCCGACATATACGGCGGAGTTCACGTAATCGTGCATCGATCCATCAAAAATTAATTCACCATTATTCAAAGCCAGTACGCGCGTGCAGTGCGATTGCCACGTGGCTAAATGATGCGTAACGACGAGTAGGGTACCAGCGAATTGTTGCAACAACTGCAGCAATAAGTGTTGATGGTGTGGATCAAGGCCATTGGCCGGTTCATCCAGCAATAACAGATCCGGTTGTGGCAACAGACTCATCGCCAATGCGACGCGTTGACGAAACCCCAAACTCAAGCGTGCACAACTGCGATCGGCAACCGTGCTCAGATCTAACTGCTGCAATAATGGTGCGATTGTTTGGGCATCAGCACCGCGCAAAAGCGCCCATTCACACAACAGATCGTGCACGCTGACGTGCGCATCGACAGGGGCCAGATCGGGCATATAACTTAAGCGTTGGGTCTGCTGTTGCAGTGTGCCGGCGCGCACGCGCTGCAAACCGGCCAGCGCGCGCAGCAAGGTCGTTTTGCCGCTGCCGTTGTTACCCACCACGGCGATCTTTTCGCCGGCGCTGATCGACACCGACAACGGGCCCAAGATCACACGCGCGTTTTTTGCAATTTCGAGATCGTGTGCTTGCAACAGCAAGGTCATGGTGAAAATACTGGAGAAAACCGAAGGCCAGCACTATAGCAGGTCGTCAGAAGTGGGCTCAAAAAGCTGGGCGGCAATGTGAATGCGTTCAGGGTTGTTGCACGTGATTCCGGATAATCGCATGGCGATTTCCGGAATAACAAATCAGCTGGTTCAGCGCTTGTTTAACTCATGCTGGCCAATGCCGAGCGTGTCCACACCAGGCTTTCGATATAGGCGCGCTGATAGACGTGCAAATCAACACCTTCGCTGTCGAGCTCAGCGAATTCGCCGCGTTCATAACGCAAGATCGTGGTCAACATTTCGCCGAGAGCACCACGATGTTCCAGCAAGGCGGTTTTGATTTCATCGCGCAGCGGCAATTGCTGCAGCAGCTGCGCCATCGGCAGATCAAATAAGGCATCGAGCCCGGAAAACAGGCCGACAGTAAAAGCGCTGTCGGTGGCCGTTTTTTGCGCGGTGGCGATGTTTTCGGCCATGCGCGCCCGCACCAGCAAGGTTGTCATCAATTCCGGTGGTTTGGTGTGCGCATTGGCCATTGCAATCAAACTAATCCAATTGCGCAGTAAACGAATGCCAAGCAGGACCACGGCTTCGCGCACGCTGTTGACCGCGCGAGGGCGCGAAAAGGCGGCTGAATTAATGATGCGCAGCAACTGATAAGACAAGCGGGCATCTTGATTGACGAGATCGGCGATGGTTTGGGCGTTGACGTCTTCGCGTTGCAGCGTGCTCAGAATCGTCATCACCAATTGCAAATTGGCGCTGACTTTTTTGCCATGCACAATTTCGGGGCGATGCAGAAAATAGCCCTGAAACAAACTGAAACCGAGTTGGCGACAAAATTCGAGCTCGTCGTGCGTTTCGATTTTTTCAGCCAGCAAGCGCGCGCTATACGGTTTCAGTGCCTGAACCTGTTGTTCGAGTTCGGCCTGAGTGTGAGCCCGGATGTCGATTTTGACGAAATCGGCCAGTTTGATCAGCGGCACATGGGCGGGGGTATAGACGAAATCATCCAGCGCGAGCCGGTAACCAAGCAATTTTAAGGTGGTGAGACTTTCGATCACCCGTGGACTCGGTTCAACGGTTTCCAGTACTTCAAGCACGACCCAGCCGGGCGGTACAGGTGGTGCCTTACCGGAAATCAGCATCGACTCAGTCATATTGACGAAGGCCGGTACCGCCGTGCGCAGCGTATCGGGCGTGATCCCGGTCACCGCGTTGAGCACCACTTCGCTGGTTGCCGTGTCACCGTCAAGCACGTTCGCGACCGCGCTGTCGGCACGGCGGAACAATAATTCATAGGCAAACAGTTTGAGCTGCTGGTCGAGGATCGGCTGGCGCGCAAGCAAGACTTGGGGCATGGCGGCGTCGGTCATGGCCGGAAAAAGTGAGCTAAATTATCTAAGCGTAGGCGCCAAATGTTATTTCGACCATGCTTGAGGATGAATAAGTCGGCGCGTACGATGCCCAGACCCCCACTAAGGTAATTTTCAATGTACGGTTTACTCGATTTAGGCCTCGGCGGATTTTTAATCGCTCTGGTCATCCTGACGCAAATCACCATTGCGTCGGTAACGCTGTATCTGCACCGTTGCCAAGCCCACCGCGCTATCGATCTGCACCCGATCATCAGTCATTTTTTCCGCTTTTGGTTATGGCTGACCACCGGTCAACACACCAAAGCCTGGGCCGCCATCCACCGCAAACACCACGCTCGCTGCGAAACCGAAGACGACCCGCATAGCCCACAGATCCTGGGCCTGGGCAAGGTCATGCGTGAAGGCGCCGAGCTCTATCGCAAAGAAGCCAATAACGAAGAAACCCTGCGCAAGTTTGGTCACGGTACGCCCGATGACTGGATCGAGCGCAAGCTGTACACGCCCTACACCTATGCCGGCGTCGTGCTGATGTTGTTGATTGATCTGGTGTTGTTTGGTGTGCCCGGCCTCACCATGTGGGCGATTCAAATGATGTGGATCCCGTTTTTTGCGGCCGGCGTGATAAATGGTGTTGGCCATTACTGGGGCTACCGCAATTTCGAATGCCCGGATGCCGCCACCAATTTGACGCCGATCGGCTTTTTTATTGGTGGCGAAGAATTGCACAACAATCACCACACTTATGCCACCAGTGCCAAGTTTTCGGTGAAGTGGTATGAGTTCGATATTGGCTGGATGTATATCCGCTTGTTGAGCTGGTTCAAGCTCGCGAAAGTGCACCGTGTACCGCCCAAGCTGCGTCGTGTGCCGCAGATCCGCCCGATCGATTTCGACGCGCTGAACGCCGTGATCCACAACCGTTTCCAATTGATGGCACAGTATTCACGCGATGTCATGTTGCCGATATTTCGAGCCGAACGTGAAAAGGCCGGCGCCCACATGCGGGCAATGTTGCAAAACGCCCGTCGCGGTTTGTTTCGTGATCAGCGTTTGTTGAAGCCCTCGGACATCGAACGTTTGCAAGCGGCCATTAGAAACAATGACATGTTGCGTACCGTGCACGAGTTTCGGGAACGCTTGCAACTGCTGTGGCAAAGCCGCGCCAGTCGTGATGAGTTGACCGCCGCCCTGCAAAAATGGTGTGCAGAAGCCGAAGCCACCGGCATTCGCGTGTTGCAGGAATTTGCCCAGCAGATCCGCACGCTGTCGCCGCAACTGGCCTGAAAATCCCGCCGCAAATGTGCAACAAATAGGGAAGTATTCCGCCGTGCTCGCCACGGCGGAACTGCCGCCCTCCCCGCCAGTCTGCATCACCCTCGAATGTGATAGTCGTTTGCTAACGCCATCGATACCGTCACGAGCGACTTCGGATCTACAACGACACGCGCCCGGTTTTCCGGCGTCCGCAAACGCGTTTTTGCCGCTTGAGGCTTGGCCATTGGCGTGCAAAAAAGGACCAGTCGACGTGGTTTTTTGACGATCGGTTTGTATCAGAGTGTACGAAACCGAAAGACGTCGATATCTCGGTAGTCCTTGTCGTTTGCGCTTGCTATCCTTGCCGCCTTTGACGAACGGGGACCCAATTTTTGATGGATGCTGTCCTTGCCAACATGAGCTGGTTGAAGCCGCTGCGCGCGGTGCCGGCAACGCTATGGCGCACAGTCGTGCTGCTGCTGGCGTTGTGCTGGCTGACCTGGGCGTTGGCCAAATTATTCTGGCTTATTTACGACGGTATTAGCTGGCAACCGCCACAAGCGACATCGTCCGGTGCACCGGTCTTGGTGAAGCGCAGTGTCGACATCAGCGCGATTGTCGATAGCCATTTATTCGGTGAAGTGGGGGCTGAAAAAGAAGAGGCTCCACAGGAAATTGCCGAAACCACGGTCGCCCTGAAATTGGTTGGCGTGTATGGCGCCAGTGATGAAAGCAAAGCGTCGGCGATTGTTGAACAGCCGGGTGGTCAACAAGAAGTGGTGATGGTTGGCGGCACCTTGCCCGGCAATAACGGCACCTTAAAACAAGTGTTTGCCGATCGTATTGTGTTTGAACGTGGCAATCGTCTTGAAACCTTGCGCATGGAAGATGCGACAACGCAATTGGCCGCGCAAATGCAAACCAGCAACGACAATATTGTCGCGACCAGCAATGTGGTGGATCACCGCAAAGATGCGCAACTGGCAGCACGTCTGAAAGAAGTGCGCGAAAAATTCCACACGGATCCCAATAGCATTACCGATTTGATTTCGATTGAACCGGTTTCCGGCGGTGATGGCGGCTTGCGCGGTTATCGTGTCGGTCCCGGCAAAGATCGCAAGTTGTTTGCGCGTGCCGGTTTGCAGCGCAATGATTTATTAAGGGCTGTCAATGGCATGTCATTGGATGATCCACAACAAGCGCTTGAGCTGTTGAATGAATTACAAAATGCCAATGAAATCAGTTTAACCATCGATCGCGGCGGTCAGATCTTGACCGTTCAGTTACCGCTATCACAACCATAAAACGTAGGACACAATGAAAAAGCGTTTATTACCGACCGTGTTGGCTATTGCGCTCAGTTCAGCGCTCGCCACTTCGGCTTTTGGCGGACAGGCCATTCTGAATTTGAAAGACGCGGATATCCGCGTTGTCATTGAACAAGTCAGCAAATTAACCGGCAAAACCTTTGTGTTGGACCCGCGTGTGCAAGGGCAGAAGATCACGATCTTGTCGCAACACATGATGGACGAGCGCGAGATTTACGACACGTTTTTGACGATTCTGAAAATCAACGGTTTTGCTGCCGTGCAAACCGGCAATGTGATCAAAATCGTGCAAGAACAAAGTGCACGCCAGGACAGCGTCAGCGTCTATAAAGACGGTCGTCGTTACGGTGGTGATGAGTTGATCACGCGCGTGATCAAAGTCGAACACGTCGACGCGACGCAAATGGTGCCAGCGATCCGTACGCTGGTGCCGCAACAAGGCCATTTGGCGCAATACCCGCGCACCAACGTTATTTTGATTCACGATACCGCCGCCAACATCGAACGTATCGTTGAGATCATTCGTCAAATCGACAAAGCCTCCGAAGCTGAAATCGAAGTGATTCCGTTAAAACATGCGTCAGCCGATGAAGTCGTTCGCATCATGGAACAACTCGATAAAGGCGCCAAAGCCGAAGACACCGTCAACAAACCACAAATTGCCGCCGATGTGCGCACCAACAGCATTTTGGTGCGCGCCGAAGGTGCTCCGCGTTTAAAAATTCGCGGCATGATCGCGCAGCTTGATACACCGGTGGAGTCGGGTGGTAACACCAAAGTCGTCTACCTGAAATACGCCAAAGCCGAAGACATGGTCAAAGTGTTGACCGGTGTGTCCAAACAAATTGAAAAAGAAGAAGGCAAAAAAGACGGTGCTGGCGGCGGTGGTGGTGGCGGTCGTCGCAATGACAATTATTCGATCGATGCGCATCCCGAAACCAACGCCGTGGTGATCTCGGCACCGCCCGATATGATGCGCTCGCTGGAAGCGGTGATTCGTCAACTGGATATTCGTCGCGCGCAGGTGCACGTCGAAGCGATCATCGTAGAAGTGTCGGATGATTTGGGTAAAGAACTCGGTGTGCAATGGTTGTTTGGCGGCTCACAAGATGGCCAAACAGCGCCAATCGGGTTCAGTCAGTTTGCCAACTCAGGGCCAAGTATTTCCGCCATCGGTGGAGCAGCTTTGCAGCAACGAGGGCAAGACGGAACAACGCGAACGACAATTGATGAAGAAGGTAATGAAACCACTACCACTGAACCTTCAAACGGTGACGGTGGCAAAGCCTTGGCGCAAGTGCTGGGGGGCATGCAAGGGATCGGTTTGGGACTTGCACGCATTCGTGACAACGGTTTCAGTTTTGCGACTTTCCTGCGGGCATTGGGCACCACAACCGAATCCAATGTGTTGGCAACGCCTTCGCTGACAACGCTGGATAATCAAGAAGCGGTTTTCCTTGATGGTCAAGAAATTCCAGTGATTACGGGATCAACATTGGGTGGTAACAATCAAAACCCATTCCAACAGGTCGATCGCAAGGAAATCGGCATCAAGTTGAAACTTAAGCCTCAAGTGAATGAAGGCACTTCGATCAAATTGGAAATTGATCACGAAATATCGGGTGTTGCTGGTAACACGTCAGTCGATATCGTGACCAACAAACGCCAAATTAAAAATGCAGTGTTGGTTGAAGACGGCGAAACAATCGTATTGGGTGGCATCATCAAAGAAGATGTGCAAGAGAGTGTCTCCAAAGTGCCGTTGTTGGGCGACATTCCGCTGTTGGGACATTTGTTTAAGTCGCAAAGCACGAAAAAGCGCAAAACGCACGTGATGATCTTTATCAAACCGACGATTATGCGCGGTAATCAAGAGTCCGTCATTTCAGCAAGCAAATACAACGCACTGCGTGCGCGTCAGTTAGAAGAGCGCGAGGAAGGCATTAACTTGATGCCGACGCAAAACAAACCGGTATTGCCTGAGTTGGGCTTGCCGACCGTAATGCCAACTGCACCGCAAACTGAAGCGTTGCCAAGCACGCCACCGGTAACCGAATCCCAGCCCACTCCGCCGCCAAGTGATACGTTGCCGGCGCAGCCTTCGGTGACCAGTTCGGTCGCCACGGACAAGAAAGACGAGCCATGAGTAGCGCAGAAATCAGCAATGAGCGTTTGCGCATTCCGTTTGGCTTTGCGCGTCGTCACGGTATTGTCATTGGCGACGACAGTGGTGCCGAAACCGAAGTGCTGTTGCGCCCGACGGTGACACCGGCGGCACTCGCGGAAGCGCGTCGCGTGATCAATCGCCCCGTGCGTTTTCGCATCGCGCAAGACGATGAATTTGAAGCGGCATTAGCGCGTCGTTATCAAACCGAAAGTGGTGGCGCCGCACAGGCGATGGAAGA
>JAYSCL010000083.1:0-11827 GCA_041914905.1 Enterobacterales bacterium | reverse complement strand
GACAACTGACAACTGACAACTGACAACTGACAACTGACAACTGATCTAAGCCGTTGTACGTTGACCTTTATCTTCAGCCAACACCAATTCCGGTTGCACATGGCCGTAGTTTTTTCCGCCTTGTGCATCGATCCATAACAACAGTTGTTGCCAATCATCGCGGTCGCGTTCAAACGCCGAGCCTTTGCAATCGGCAATGGCCGTGCCCTCGCCAAAGCAGCGCACATAATGCTGCGTGTCGCGCAATGACGCGACAAACGGAATATTCAAACTCAACAAGAATTTTTGCAGGCGTTCAAACGAATGCGTGTTCGTGCGAACGCGGTTTGCGATCACGGCCACCGGTTTGCGGTGTTTGCGCATAGACGGTGTCAGCAATAATTCACCGATAAAACGGGCCGAGGCACGAATGTCGATGTCGGACGGCAACACCGGCACGACAATAAAATCGTGTTCGTTGATCATTTGATCAAGCACCGGGCCGTTCACGCCAGCGGGCGAATCCGAAATGATCCATTGTGTGTTAAAGGGTAAACGCAGCTGAAAACTGCGGGTTTGCCGTTGCACCGGATCTTTGCCGGTGTTAACGACATAAACAGGGGGAAGAGTAGATGGGCGCAGTTGTTGCCAATACGTCGCGGACAATTGCACATCATGATCGATGATGGCGGTCGGCGCCTTGCGGGCGAACCATGCGGCCAGATTCGTCGCGACAGTGGTTTTGCCAGCGCCGCCTTTGCTGTTGACGACCAACAGGCGTTTCGCATTTAACAGTGCCAGCGACACCAGATTGCTGTTGTCGACCGCTTTGAGTGGCGTTGCTTGTGAAACGCTTTCGTCTTCCGATGAACTCAAGATCCGTAACCCTTCTTGTCCTGCGCAGGCTGCGGATCTGCTCTTAATCAGGCAGAACGGCGCAAGCTGCCGAAGCGGCCACTATACCGACATTGCTCAGCTTTGTGCTGTGAACGCTCCGGCATTGCGGCCAACATGCGACCCATTTGTTCCTTCACAAATTGCTCAGGACTGTGGGGGCCTTGGTTATTGGCCGCCTTTTGGTCAGCCATCAACTTGAGTGTAGCTTGCAACGCATAAAGCGCCGGTGGCACATCCAGATCGCCAAACACGATTAAATTGCTGAGCAATTCGCTGGCAATATCGGCCGGTAGTTGATTCGTGCGCACCGCGTGCAGTAATTGGGCGGCGAATTGTGTCAGCACCGAGGTGGTTTGCTCGCCGACCAACTGATGCCGGGTTCGCCACAGCTGTAATGCAACGGCGCATTGGTCTTGTTCCAATTTTCCCTGCGCAACCTGGCGCAATAGATGAAATAAATCTTGCGTGACCGCGTTCATGGTTCCGAATACGCTAAAGGACGACGTGATTATTATTGCTGCTCCGCCGCAAACCGTCTGTGCCATTAGTCAGAGATTCCCGCACGTTTGTGCCATACTTGTGCGACGGGGTTCACAGATGAGGATCGCCATGGCGCAGGCACAGGGAAAGGTTGTACCCGAGGATGAACAAGTGGTGTGGACGCCGGATATGCCTGATCGGCGTGTGAATGATCGACGCAGCGGTGTCGATCGGCGTCAAGTCAATGGTCGCCCGGTCAATGTGCCAGATATGCGCGCCACCAATGACCGACGCGGTGAAGATCGCCGAAAAGTGCGACTGACCATTACTGGTCGCGCGTTAAACGCCTGAACCAACAGCGCTTAAACCAACTCTTCCAGCAATTTCAACATCGCTAAGCCCGCGTTGGACAAGGTGCGTTCACGATGATGAACAACCCCCAGTTCACGTGTGACTCGCCATGATTTGGGCACTGCCAGCGCCAGCAGTTCTTCGCCGAGCATGATATCCGGCAAAAACGCCCAGCCTTGACCCGCCGCGACCAAGACGGCAATCGATTCCAAATAGGTACTTGTCGTGATCTGTGTCGGTCGAATGTCGCATTGCTGCAACATCTGTTTGATTTGATGTTGAGTAAACGTGTGTTCCGGCAGCAACACAACACGGTGTGCCGCCAAATCGCTTTGTTGGCAACGCTTCAATTGGCTTAACGGATGTTTGCTGCTCGCAGCCGGTACCAACGTTTCTGCCCACAACGGTAGTGCGCTGATCGTAGCTTGCGTTGCTTGCGGCAGCGTCACCACGGCCAATTCACGTTCACCGCTCTCGACCTGGGCATAAGCGAGTTCAGAATCGACAAAATCGAATTCGAGTGTCACATCGGGAAAGCGTCGTGTGTATTCGCGCAATACTTCGGGCAGGCGGCGCAGGCCAATGTGGTGAGACGTGGCGATGCGCAGTGTGCCTTCAACACGGCCGCTCAAATTCCTTAAAGCAAGTGCCACATCGTCAAGATCGAGCAATAACCGCGTAGCGCGTGGCAGCAGCGTGTGGCCAGCAGGCGTTAACAGCACGCTGTGACCAATGCGATCAAACAGACGTTGGCCGAGCTGGTTTTCCAGCGCGCTGATCCGCTTACTGACGGCCGGTTGTGTCAAATGGAGTAGATCGGCGGCTTTGGAAAACGAGCTTAATTCGGCCACTGTGATAAAGGCGCGGAGCTGGGCTGCATCCATTCCAGTAAGTTATCCTTTTTATGAAAATCTTGAATTGGAGTTATCTTAAAGCAGCGCCTAAGCTTGTGCCACTTTGTTTCGACCTCCTAATGGAACCGCCATGGCCAAAACCCTGTATGACAAATTGTGGGAAGACCATCTGGTCAAGCAACGCGACGATGGCGCCAGCCTGATTTATATCGATCGCCAATTGCTGCATGAAGTCACCTCACCGCAAGCCTTTGAAGGTTTGCGTTTTGCGGGCCGCAAACCGCGCCGCATCGACGCCAATTTGGCGGTGCCTGATCACAACGTACCGACAACCGATCGCAGCAAGGGCATTACCGATCCGGTGTCGCGTATTCAAGTCGAAACGCTGGATGCCAACTGCGATGAGTTTGGCATCACTGAATTTAAAATGGGCGATGTGCGTCAAGGTATCGTGCACGTGATTGGCCCTGAGCAAGGTGCAACGTTGCCCGGTATGACAATTGTTTGTGGCGATTCACACACCGCCACTCACGGGGCATTTGGTGCATTGGCGTTCGGTATCGGCACATCTGAAGTTGAACACGTGTTGGCGACACAATGCCTGTGGCAGAAAAAAGCCAAAAACATGTTGGTCAAAGTCAGCGGCAAATTGGGCGCAGGCGTTGGCGCCAAAGATATCGTGCTCGCTGTGATCGGCAAAATTGGTACAGCGGGTGGCACGGGCTATGCCATTGAATTTGGCGGTGACACGATCGAATCGTTGTCCATCGAAGGTCGCATGACGATCTGCAATATGGCCATCGAAGCCGGCGCTCGTTCAGGCATGGTGGCGGTTGACGAAAAAACCGTTGAATACATGCGTGGCCGCACTTATGCACCCAAAGGCGAAATGTTCGAACAAGCGGCAAACTATTGGCGAACACTAAAATCGGATGCTGGCGCCAAATTTGATGCCATTGTTGAACTAAAGGCCGAAGACATTGAACCGCAAGTGTCGTGGGGCACATCGCCTGAAATGGTGTTGCCGGTGCACGCTCGAGTTCCGGACCCTTCAGAAGAAAATGATCCGGTTAAAAAAGAAGGCATCACGCGTGCGCTTGCTTATATGGGCTTAAAAGCCAATCAAGCGATCACCGATATTAAACTCGATAAAGTGTTTATCGGTTCTTGCACGAACTCACGTATCGAAGATCTGCGCGAAGCCGCCGCGGTGGCCAAAGGCCGAAAAGTGGCGTCAACGATTAAATTGGCGATGGTGGTACCGGGTTCTGGTTTGGTGAAAGAACAAGCTGAGAAAGAAGGTTTGCACCATATTTTTACAGCGGCCGGTTTTGAATGGCGTGAACCGGGTTGCTCAATGTGTTTGGCGATGAATGCCGATCGACTGGAGCCGGGTGAACATTGCGCATCCACATCGAATCGCAATTTTGAAGGCCGTCAGGGCCAAGGTGGTCGCACGCATTTGGTCAGCCCTGCAATGGCGGCCGCAGCAGCCGTGACCGGTCATTTTGTTGACGTGCGTAATTTGAAATAAGGCGACTGACAAATGCAAAAATTTACCGTATTAAATGGTTTGGTCGCGCCGCTGGATCGTGCCAATGTCGATACCGATGCCATCATCCCGAAACAGTTTTTAAAATCGATCAAACGCACCGGTTTTGGTCCGAATCTGTTTGATGAATGGCGTTATCTTGATCACGGCGAGCCGGGGATGGATTGCAGCAACCGCCCGCTAAACAAAGACTTTGTGTTAAATCAGCCGCGTTATAAAGGCGCCGAAATTCTGATTACGCGTACCAATTTTGGCTGCGGTTCATCACGTGAACACGCGCCGTGGGCGTTGTTGGATTACGGTTTTCGCTGCATTATCGCACCAAGCTACGCCGATATTTTCTTTAACAACTGCTTTAACAATGGCATCCTGCCCATCATTGCCAGCGATGAGCAAATGGATAAATTGTTCGCGCAATGTTTCGCACATGAAGGCTATAAACTGACGGTTGATCTGGAGAAGCAAACGGTAACACTGCCTAACGGTGAATCGTTTACGTTCAGCGTGGACTCGTTCAAAAAGCACCGCTTGTTGAACGGTTTGGACGATATTGGTCTGACGTTGCAAGAAGAGGCAAGTATCTCAGCGTTTGAAGCCAAACGTCGTCAGCAGCAACCTTGGTTGTTTGGCACTTTAGGTCGATAAAGGGTGAGTTGCCAGTTTTCAGTGACGAGTCGTCAAATGGGATGGCAATCGCACCGAGAACTGACAACCAAAAACTGAAAACTGGATTTATCATGACACACAAAATTCTTGTATTACCCGGTGACGGTATTGGTCCTGAAATCATGGCGGAAGCGCTGCGTGTGCTCGATGCTTTGAAAAAAGATGGTTTAAAAATTGAAACCGAAAGTGCTCTAATCGGTGGTTGTGCCGTGGACGCCACCGGTAAACCGCTGCCGGATGAAACGTTAAAGCTCGCTTTAGCAGCTGACGCAGTGTTGCTGGCTTCGGTGGGTGGCCCGAAATATGACACGTTGCCGCGTGAACAACGTCCTGAACGTGGTTTGCTCGGTATTCGCAAAGCGATGAATGTGTTTGCCAATTTGCGCCCAGCCAATGTCTATGCCGAACTTGCTGGCGCGTCGACCTTGCGTCCTGATGTGGTCGCCGGTCTCGACATCATGATCATTCGTGAATTGGTTGGCGATATTTATTTTGGCGAGCCACGCGGTATCGAAGTTCGCAACGGTGAGCGTGTCGGTTTTAATACGATGATTTATTCCGAAAGCGAAATCCGTCGTATTGCGCATGTGGCGTTCAAAACCGCACAAAAGCGCAATAAAAAATTGTGCTCGATTGACAAAATGAATGTGCTTGAAAGTACGCAGCTGTGGCGCGATGTCGTCACCGAAGTGTCGAAAGAATACCCGGATGTTGAATTGAGCCATATGCTCGTTGATAACGCCGCGATGCAGTTGATCCGCAATCCAAAACAGTTTGACGTGATGGTCACTGGCAATATTTTTGGTGACATTTTGTCCGACGAAGCTTCCATGTTGACCGGTTCGATTGGCATGTTGGCTTCGGCGTCACTCGATGAAAACAACAAGGGCTTGTACGAACCGATTCACGGTTCGGCGCCGGATATCGCGGGCAAAGGCGTGGCCAATCCCTTGGCGATGATTTTGTCGGTCGCGATGATGTTGCGTTATTCGTTAAACGAAGTGGCTTTTGCTGATCGTATTGAAAATGCCGTCAAGAAAGTGCTGGCGCAAGGTTTCCGCACCGGTGACATTTTCACGGAAGGCACGAAGAAGGTTGGCACCAAACAGATGGGGGATGCGGTCATCGCTGCGCTCTAGACCGTATCTTCTGAAAAACAAAAAGGGCGCCAGATTGGCGCCCTTTTTGTTTTTCGGTTGCGGGTTGTGGGTGGCGGGTAGGGCGGAGCAGGTTTAATCGGTTTATTTTTTACCCGAACCAACAACCCGCATCCGCAACGATTTTGGTAGTATAGACGTCTAAACGCTGGAGAGAACAATGAGTAAGACTTATGATGTCGCCATTTTGGGCGCGACAGGGGCCGTCGGTTCGACGGTGTTGGAGATTCTCGAACAACGCGAATTCCCTATTGGAAAGTTGTATCCGTTAGCGAGCAAACGCTCGGCGGGTGAGCCAATCATGTTTAAGGGCCGCCCAGTTATGGTCGAAGACGCGGCGACGTTCGACTGGAAAAAAGTCCAAATCGCTTTTTTTGCCGCCGGTGGTTCGGTATCGGCGGAAGTTGCGCCAAAAGCCACGGCGGCTGGGGTTGTGGTCATCGATAAAACTTCGCAGTTTCGCATGAATCCGGACATTCCTTTGGTGGTGACCGAAGTGAATCCGCACCGAATTGCTGATTATAAAAAGACCAATATCATCGCTTGTCCGAATTGTTCGACGATTCAGATGGTGGTTGCACTGAAGCCTATTTTGGATGCCGTGGGTATCGAACGGATCAACGTGGCGACTTATCAGGCGGTATCAGGAACCGGCAAGCAAGCGATTGATGAGTTGGCCGAACAAACCGCGAAACTGTTGAACGGTAATGGCATCGATCCGAAGGTCTATCCGAAACAAATTGCATTTAATGTGTTGCCACAAATCGACAGTTTTGACACCAACGGCTACACAAAAGAAGAACTCAAAATGGTTTACGAAACGCGCAAGATTTTCGAAGACGACAGCATTCAAGTGAATCCAACTTGTGTGCGCGTGCCAGTGTTTTATGGCCATTCTGAAGCGGTTCACATTGAAACCAAAACCAAGATCAGTGCCGAAGAAGCCACTAAACTGCTGAAAAAAGCGCCAGGCGTTAAATTGATTGATGAACGCAAGCCCGGCGGTTACGCGACACCGGTCACGGACGCCGCGGGTGAAGACCCGGTATATGTCTCGCGGATCCGTGAAGACATTTCTCATCCTCGCGGTCTGGACCTTTGGGTTGTAGCCGATAATGTCCGTAAAGGGGCGGCTTTAAACTCAGTCCAAATTGCCGAGCTGCTGGTAAAAAATCATTTGTAGACTATAGTTTACGAACAGGTTATAAAGAGAAACCTTAAGTGTGGGCGGGCAACCGCCCCCTGGCCGCCTGAGCGGCCTTTTGCGTTTCCGCCGACTGCTCGGTCGGACAAAACGGCCAAACATAAGGCCATAAAAACAGGGATACATCATGCGCAAGCTTGCCCTCGCCCTCGTTGTCGCTGCTACGCTCGGTTCGACCGCGGCGAACGCTTTGGGCCTCGGTGACGTTCAACTCCAATCGCGTCTGAATCAACCGCTTAACGCCAACATCCAATTGGTCGCGTTACGTGGGACTGCACCGGAAGAAATCGAAGTCAGAATGGCGCCCGCCGATGAATTCGATAAAGCCGGCATTGAGCGAATGTACGCGCTGAATGAAATTCGATTCAGTGTGGAAGGTGAGGGCGACAACGTATCCATTCGCCTGAAAACAAAAGACGCCGTCCGCGAACCTTTTCTGAACTTTATCGTAGAAGTCACTTGGCCAAGCGGACGTTTGTTGCGCGAATACACGGTCTTGTTGGATCCGCCGACGTTTGCGGAAGAAGCACCGGTTGTGTCGACGCCCATCTACACCGCGCCCGAATCGACGCCGTCATCCAGTGGTGACATTAGTTCTGCACCGACCATGAGCCAAGCGCCGGCCGCTGAGCCGGTTGTACGCGACGAATCGCGTCCCATGGCGGTGGCCAATACGATGGCAGGCGCCAACAGCTACGGCCCTACGCGGGCGTCAGAAACCTTGTGGAGCATCGCGTCGCGTGTGCGCCCGGAAAATGCAACAGTTCACCAAACATTGGTGGCCATTTTCAAAGCCAATCCGCAGGCATTTGCCAATAACAATCCCAATCAAATGCTGCAGGATCAAACGCTGAACATTCCCAGCGAAGAAGAGATTCTGCGTACGCCACATCGTCGTGCATTGTCTGAATTTGTCAGCCAAACCGGCGCTGTGTTGGAAACGCGTTCGACACGTCAAGCAGAAACACCAACCGCTTCGAGTGGACAGCTCGTGGTTTCCGCTCCTGAACAAGCGACAAGTACGCGTGGCGGCAAAACGTCCACATCGTCGCGTGAAGCCGCTGAAGTGTTGAATCAGGAAAATGCGAATTTGCGCAATCAGCTTGAGCGCAAACAACGCGAAGCTGAACGACTCGAAAAACTGGTCAAATTGAAAGACGAACAGTTGTCGACGATTAGCGAGCCTGAGCAAAGCACTTCATCAACAGAAACGGCGCCGGTTACTGACAACAGCACCACCGACACTACGCCAGAAAGCAGTACAGATTCGCCAGTAGAAACCGCCGCAACTGAATCGCCTAGCGAAGCCACTGAACCGCAACCTGAGCCAGAGCAAAAACCGAAACCTTCTGTTCGTGTGCCACAACAAGTTGAAGAGCCATCTCTGGTTGATACCTTGATGGACAACTTGCTCTATATCCTCGGAGGGATCGGTGTTGTTGGCTTAATGGTGGGCGGCATGATTTTGCATCGTCGTCGCGTCGGCAACGAAAAATTCCAAGACACGTTGTTGTCGCCGGAACCAATGGCCGAGACACCGTTGCAATTTAACGATGATTTGGATCTGCCTGAAGTCGGCGAAGACATTTTGGCACCGCAAATGCCTTCTGATGATTCGATCGCCGGCAGTGATGTGGTCGCCGATCCATTGGGTGAGGCCGATATCTACATTGCCTATGGAAAATTTGAGCAAGCAGAGCAGTTGCTGACTCGCGCCCTGCAAGACGCACCGAATCGCCATGAGCTGCGTTTGAAACTGCTTGAATGCTACGCCGAAATGCATGATGCCGAAAAATTCCGCTCGCAAGTCAATATGTTCCAAGACGTCATTGATAGCGATCCTTCCATTGCAGCACAAGTCGATCAATTGCAGCAACGCGCATGGCCCAAAGACGATATTGTTGGCGGATCATTGCCAACGGCTGATGATATTTTTGGATCCGTCGGTGTCGGTACTGCTGCGGTTGCCGCCAACAAAACGATGGAAACCAAAACCGGTGAATGGGCGCCAACCAGTGCTTGGGAGGCGCCGAAATCCGAGCAAAGTAGTTGGACGCCGCCGGTTGCAGAAACACCCATGACTGCTGCTGCATCTGACGACTTCAGTTTGGATGCACACGATGATTTTGGTGGTTTCAAAAACACCAAAGAAGACGCACCGTTAGACACGCCATCAGATGATTTTAATTTTGATCTCGATTCGGCTGAACCGGCTCAACCGGCTTGGGAACAAGCGGCGCCTGATCGTTTAGGGTCTGGGTCCGGCAGTGATGATCTGATGTTGGATATGGATGATGATTCCAGCCTGCCCAGCGGCGATGAACTGGGCATGGGCGAAATTGACGAAATTGCCACCAAATTGGATTTGGCTCGCGCGTATATCGAAATGCACGAAACCGACGGTGCGCGTGAAATTTTGCAAGAAGTGGTCGCCGAAGGTAATGCGACACAGAAGAAAGAAGCCGAGACTTTATTGTCACGACTGTGAGTCGTCATCACGACAGTTGTATTGTCGATAAGCAAGACCTACACAACACCGATACTCGTGATCGGTGTTGTTGTTTTTAAGTGACGGAATCTTGATGCGTTACGCTGCAATTGTTGAATACCACGGAGCCGCTTACGCCGGCTATCAATGGCAGGATCATGCGCCGTCCGTGCAACAAACGATCGAGGCTGCGCTGACGCGCATTGCGGATCTGCCCGTTCAATCGGTATGCGCCGGTCGTACCGACGCGGGAGTGCACGCGACTCATCAAGTCATTCATTTTGAATGCGCTGTTGCGCGATCAGATCGGGCTTGGCGTTTGGGCGGTAACAGTCATCTTCCGGGTGACATTGCAATTCGTTGGGCTGGTCGCGTGTCGGACGATTTTCATGCGCGTTTTTCTGCGACGGCGCGTCGTTACCGTTATCTCATTTGGAACGATATATCGCGCAGTGCACACACGGCCGATGCCGTTACGGTGATCCCCGAACGACTGGATGTGGACGCAATGCAGGCGGCGAGCACAGCGTTTATCGGTGAACACGATTTTTCTTCGGTGCGCGCTTCAAGCTGCCAATCAAATACCGCTTGGCGCAATGTGCATCACTTAACGGTGAGTCGTTTTGGCTCATTGATTGTGGTCGATATTGCCGCCAATGCGTTTTTGCATCATATGGTGCGCAATATTGTTGGCGTGTTGTTGTCTGTTGGCCGAGGCGGGCGTGATGCCGCTGATGTACGCACATTGATGTTGGCCCGCGATCGTGAGCGCGCGCCGGCTACCGCGCCGGCCGACGGTTTGTATTTGGTGGGTGTCAGCTATCCCCAACGATTTCAAATTCCGCGATTGGCCCCCGGTCCCTTCTTTTTGCCGGATTGATCAGTTTCTACCCATTCTCCATGTGAGATATTTGCCCGTCACGTTGCGGCTTTTCTCGTCAAAGTCCTGTGCGCAGGACACTAATTTGCGCCTGAACTAAAATAAAATACCAAATAAAAACAGTAAGATAGGTTCTTTTGTCTTGCACACAAACGGCGAAATGAGGCGTGCTTGCCATGCACCATAACAGCGGGAAAAGCCTATGATTAACCCCGTGTACAGGGTTGCACACAATCGACGGAATCGCAGCAGGAAGCTGACCAGGATGGTGCAAGGAGCACAAGAGCTTACGGACGGGCAGCAAAAGCATGCAAAAGGGGCGGAAAAATTCCGCCCCTTTTCATTTCTAATCCTCAATCGTTGTCTCATGTTTCGTTTAATGTTCGCTCGTATTGGCCGATTTGATATGAGCTGACTTTAACGATGCGCAGCACGTATCGTCACACATGCTTTTGTTATAGTGACGCACCCGAAGCGTTCACCAATCCACTGATCCAATAATGGCCGACCGTAATACTCCGATCGCTTTTTTTCGCACGGTTTTGTTAGGGGGCGTAGCGGTGCTACTGCCCATAACCATTCTCGTATTTTTCTTTCGCTGGCTTTACTTCAGTACAACGGCGCTCATCAATCCGCTGACATCCTTTATCGTCAACAAAGTGGGTTTGGGGCCGTGGTTGGCCGATCTGATTGTCATCATGCTGATCATACTGGTGTGTTTTGCCACAGGTTTTATCGTACGTACGCGCATTGGCGGTTTGTTGATGTCGTGGATCGAAGGTAGCCTGTTTAAATCAATCCCCGGCTATAAATTGGTCAAAGAAACCGTCAGCCAGTTTGTGCGCAGCGATCGTGCGAGTCCCTTTTCTACTGTCGCCGTTGCTCGTTTATTCGGCGACGATGTAATGACCACTGTTTTTGTCACCTCCGTGCATGAAAACGGTTATTACACAGTGTTTGTTCCGACCGGTCCCAACCCCACAAGTGGGTTAATGTTTCATTTGCCTAAAGAGAAAGTGACGATATTGCCGGAGGTTTCTGTCGAAACCGCGATGCGGTCGGTAATTGGATGCGGTATCGGTGCACAACCGATTTTGATAGCGTTGGCGACTCAACGCGAATCTGTTTGAAATTTTTTTTTACAAGTTGTTGTACTACCGATTGACCAATCGGTAAGATTCGGCTCGCTACATCTTACGCTTTGTGGCGCAGATAGCATTTTTCTCGAGGAAAACTACTATGAAAACGTTGAAACTGTTGGCTCTGGCCGCTGCTGTTGCCGCCTTGGCTGCTTGCTCGAAACAAGAAGAAACCCCGGC
>JAYSCL010000082.1:0-11845 GCA_041914905.1 Enterobacterales bacterium | reverse complement strand
CCTGAAAAACGAAGCCCCCGCACCGCAAGGTCCGGGGGCTTCGTCGTTCTAGGCCTCAAAAAAATGGCAGTAGAAATTTTCAAACTTCAACCGATAAGGAAAACCCGTTATGAGCAAGACCTACTTCGAAACTGACGCCAACCCGCAACTGCTGAAAGGCAAACGCGTCGCCATCATCGGCTATGGCTCGCAAGGCAAGGCCCATGCACAAAATCTGCGTGATTCCGGCGTTGACGTGGTTCTGGGCTTGCGTGCGAATGGTAATTCCGCGCGTGCTGCGGCCGCGGATGGTTTTACTGTTTTGTCACCGGCTGAGGCTGCCAAAGCCGATGTGGTGATGATGCTGACGCCCGATCTGGAACAGAAAAAAATCTACGAAGAAGCGGTTGCTCCGAACATCAAGCCCAACGCGATGCTGATGTTTGCGCACGGTTTTAATATTCATTTCGGTTTAATCAAACCGGCACAAAATATCGACGTGACGATGGTCGCGCCAAAAGGCCCGGGCCGTTTAGTGCGCAAGGAATACGAGATCGGTGCCGGTGTGCCTTGCGTGTTGGCGGTGCATCAAAATGCCAGTGGCGCGGCATTTGAAAAAGCGTTGGCGTATGCGCAAGCGATCGGTGGTACCCGTGCTGGTGTGATCGAAACCACGTTCAAAGAAGAAACCGAAACCGATTTGTTTGGTGAGCAAGCGGTGCTGTGTGGTGGTGCCACCGAATTGGTGCTGGCCGGATTTGAAACACTGACCAACGCCGGCTATCAACCGGAAGTGGCTTATTTTGAATGTCTGCATGAATTAAAACTGATCGTCGATCTGTTGTACGAAGGTGGCTTGCAACGCTTGCACACGTTTGTGTCCGACACCGCGAAGTACGGCGATCTGACCCGTGGTCCACGTGTCGTTACCGACGAAACCCGCGCGACGATGCGCCAAATTTTGAAAGAAATTCAAGATGGCACGTTTGCACGCGAATGGATCGCCGAACACGAAGCTGGTGGCAAAAACTATCGTGCGATGATGGACAAAGATCTGGCTCATCCAATCGAAGCGGTGGGATCACGATTGCGCGCGCAAATGCGTTGGTTGCCGCAAAACGCCGCACAAGATTCATCGACGCAAAACGCGGCCACACAAAATAAAACGGCCGGTGTTCAACCCTTGCACGCTGTGCGCGCTCGCGAATTCGAGTTGTTCTAAGCCAAACAAAGAGAGCCAATCGAATGCGTGGAGCCGATTTGATATGTCGTGTACTGGAAGCCGAAGGTGTTAAAGAGATCTTCGGTTATCCGGGCGGCGCCATCATGCCGTTTTACGATGCACTGAAAGACAGCGCGCTGACGCACATTTTGTGTCGTCACGAACAAGGCGCGGCGCTGGCGGCCGATGGCTATGCGCGCGCCAGCGGAAAAGTCGGTGTCTGCATTGCCACCAGCGGTCCTGGAGCCACCAATTTGGTCACCGGTTTGGCGAATGCGTATCTCGATTCAGTCCCGGTTGTCGCTATCACTGGCCAAGTGTCACAAGCCGTGATGGGTACTGATGCGTTTCAAGAAGTCGATGTGTTTGGCATCACGTTACCAATCGTCAAACACAGCGTGCTGGTACGTGATGTGCGTGAACTGCCACGCATTTTGCGTGAAGCATTTGCGATTGCGCGTGAAGGGCGTCCGGGTCCTGTGTTGGTTGATATTCCCAAAGATGTGCAAGTAGCGGCTGTCGAAAATCTGATGCCGTTTACGATCACGACCACCAAAGAAATGCTGCCATCGATCACACCCAATGCGATCGAAAAAGCGCGATTGATGCTGCGCAATGCGCGAAAACCGTTGGCGTATATCGGTGGCGGTGCGGTGATTGGCAATGCCATCGAAACCGTGCGTGAGTTTTGCACGATCACGCAGATGCCAGCCGTCAGCACTTTGAAAGGTTTGGGATCCTTACCCGTCGACGCGGCACTGCATTTGGGCATGTTGGGCATGCACGGCACGCGCGCCTCAAACATGGCCGTGCAAGCCTGCGATGTGTTGTTGGTGATTGGTGCGCGGTTTGATGATCGTGCCACCGGAAAATTATCGGAGTTTGCACCGCACGCCAAAGTGATTCATCTCGATATCGACGATGCCGAGATCGGAAAACTGCGCGAAGCCGATGTGGCGCTGCGTGGTGATTTGAATGAGACGCTGCCAAAGTTGGCACAACCGCTGGCGATTGATGCGTGGCGTCAAGAATGTAAACGCAATGCAGATCAATTTGCGTTTCGTTATGACGCACCAGGCGAGGGCATTTATGCGCCGGGATTTTTACGTGAGCTGGCGCGTCATGCGGGGCCCGACACCATTATCAGTTGTGATGTGGGCCAGCATCAGATGTGGGTCGCGCAGCATTACACGTTTCACCATCCGCGCACGCATTTGACGAGCGGTGGTTTAGGCACGATGGGATATGGTTTGCCGGCCGCTATTGGTGCGCAAATCGCGTGTCCAACCAAGCGCGTGATCAATGTGACGGGGGATGGTTCATTTTTGATGAACGTGCAAGAGCTGGCCACAGCGATTCGCTATCGATTACCGGTCAAAGTGGTGTTGTTTGATAATCAAGTGCTTGGCATGGTGCGGCAATGGCAAGAACTGTTTTTTGAACAACGTTTCAGCGAAGTGGATTTGTCCGACAATCCGGATTTTGTGCAAGTGGCCAAAGCGTTCGGCTTTGAATCGTTTGCGATCGCGCATCGCAGTGAGCAAAACGGTGCGATCAAGCGTTTGCTGCAAAGCACAGGACCCATGTTGGTGCACGTCAAAATCGACAGCAAAGAAAACGTCTGGCCGTTGGTGCCGCCGGGCAAAAGTAACTCACATATGATGGAAGGAGCAGAACTATGAGTGCATTGTGCGTGCATGTACGTGATGCGGAAGGCATTTTGGAACGCGTGTTGATGACCACGCGCCGCCGCGGTTTCCGTTTGTATGGTTGTGAAGTGCAATTGGCGTCTATTCCAACGCATTACGATATTACGCTGCACGTTGATAGCGAACGCCCCTTATCGTTTTTGGCCAATCAGTTGCAAAAGCTGGTCGATGTTGTTCATGTTCGTGAATCAAATGAGGAGCGTCATGCACGTCGTGCCTGAGGGCCAGCCGCGGCTATTTTTGTATGACACGACATTGCGTGATGGCGCGCAGCGTCGTGGCCTCAACTTTTCACTGTCGGACAAATTGCGCATCACACAATTGCTGGATGCGTTTGGCATTGATTACATCGAAGGTGGTTGGCCGGGTTCAAACCCGAAAGACGAAGACTATTTTGCGCAAGTGCGTGAGCTTGATTTAACGCATGCGCGCATCGCCGCGTTTGGCAGCACGCGGCGAGTTGGCAAAACGGTGTCGGAAGACAATCAACTGCGTAGTCTGATTGCTGCGCACACACCGGTGGTGACGCTGGTAGGAAAGTCGTGGCCTTTGCACGTCACGGAAGTGCTGCGTACCACGTTGTCAGAAAACTTAAACGTCATTCGCGACAGCATTGCCTTTGTTAAAGATGCCGATCGCGAAGTGATCTTCGATGCCGAACATTTTTTTGATGGCTTTCGTGCCGATCCGGCTTATGCCTTGGCTTGTTTGAACGCTGCCGTCGAAGCCGGTGCGGACAGTATTGTGTTGTGCGATACCAATGGTGGCAGTTTACCGGAGTGGGTCGCGCAGGTAACTACGCGCGTCGCACGCAATGTCAATGTTCGCGTCGGTGTGCACACGCACAATGATGCCGAGCTCGCAGTTGCGAATGCTTTGTCGGCGGTGCAATCCGGTGCAGTGCAAGTCCAAGGCACTATCAACGGTTACGGCGAGCGTTGTGGCAATGCCAACTTGGTCTCGTTGCTACCGACATTGATTTATAAATTGCATTATCGCGTGAATGCGGCGTCACATCTGGCCGAACTGACACGATTGTCGCGTCAAATCGCCGAAATCGCCAACATTACGCCCGATGCATTTGCGCCGTATGTCGGCAGCAATGCATTTACACACAAGGGCGGGATTCACGCGTCGGCTGTGGCACGCATCGCAAGCAGTTATGAACACATTCCGCCACAATTGGTGGGCAATCACAATGATATTGTGGTGTCTGAATTGGCAGGGTGGAGCAATGTGTTAGCGCGTGCCGAAAACATCGGCGTCCGTTTGCAAGACAGCGACAAAGATCTGTTGCAGGAGATCAAAAACAAAGAAGCGCGCGGCGTGCACTTAGAGGCGGCGGAAGGTTCGTTCGAACTGATGTTGCGTCGGCGTGCACCATCGTTTGAGCCGGCGTTTGTACTCGAAGATTTTCGAGTCGAAGCGCGTCGGCACCAGCAACAAGAAATGGCCTGCCAAGCAACCTGCAAGTTGCGTATTGGCCATGAAACGTTATTGACGGTGGCCGAAGCCCAAGGTCCGGTGGCGGCCATCGACGCGGCTTTACGTCGTGCGCTAATTCCACATTGGCCGGAGTTACGCGAGGTCAAGTTAAGCGATTACACGGTGCGTATTCTGGATGCCGAAAAAGCGACAGGCGCGACCACTCGTGTCATTATTGAAGCGGTATGGAAAGATCAGACGTGGCGCACAGTAGGCGCTTCGGAAAATATCATTGATGCCAGTGCCCAAGCATTGGTCGAGAGTTTTGAGTTATTTATTGTGAAGCGGCGAGGACAACATTATGGCGATACAGCAGCCTGAACATATTTGGTTTAACGGCAAAGTCATGCCGTGGCAAAACGCACAAGTGCATGTGCTCACGCATGCGATTCATTATGGTTCATCTGTATTTGAAGGCATTCGTGCGTATGACACGCCCAACGGCACCCATATTTTTCGTCTCACGGATCACATTTTACGCTTGTATGATTCGGCCAAAATCTACCGAATGGACATTCCATATGCGTTTAACGACGTTATTGAAGCATGCAAAGAGATCGTCCGCGTCAATCATCTAAAGCAAGCGTACTTACGTCCAATCGCATTCATGGGCTATGGCGGTGGCATTGGTATTGTGCCAGCGGATGGTTGCCCGATTGATGTCGCGATTGCGGCATTTGAATGGGGCGCCTATTTGGGCGCCGGTACGCAGGAAACCGGTGTGGATATTGGTGTGTCGAGTTGGAATCGTTTGGCACCCAATACGATGCCGACGGCGGCTAAAGCCGGTGGCAATTATTTGTCGTCAGCATTGATTGCGCGCGAAGCCCGTCGTCACGGTTATCAAGAAGGTGTGGCGCTGGATGCGAACAATTATGTGTCGGAAGGTGCCGGTCAAAATATTTTTCTGGCCAAAAAGAAAGTGCTGTATACGCCACCGGCCACCGCCAGTATTTTGCCGGGTTTAACGCGCGATACCGTGATCACGCTGGCGCAACATGCTGGCTACAAAGTAGTTGAGGCACCGGTCGCACGCGAAGCCCTATATCTGGCTGATGAAATCTTTTTGGTTGGCACGGCAACCGAAATTGTGCCAGTGAAATCTGTTGACGGTTTGACCGTTGGCAAAGGCAAGCGTGGTCCCGTTACTGAGCATTTGCAAAAACAATTTTTTGGTTTGTTTAACGGCCAAACCCCTGATCTGTGGGGCTGGCTGGAGCCGGTTGAAAATCCAATGCAAGGTTTTGTGCACGCGGCGTATGCGTAAGAACGGTTGCGAGTGGCGGGTTCGGATTGCGGGTGAATTAGTAACAAGGTCACTTCGCAACGCGAACCCGTTATAAACACTGATGTTTTTTACCTGAACCCACAACCCGAACCCGCAACCAAGAAACACAACATGTCCAATTACAAATCCCACACCACCTTCAAAGGCCGCAATATGGCCGGTGCGCGCGCTTTATGGCGAGCCACCGGTCTGACTGACAGCGATTTTAAAAAGCCACTGATTGCGGTTGTTAATTCGTATACACAATTTGTCCCCGGCCATGTGCATTTGCGTGAGCCCGGTGAATTAGTTGCACAAGCCATTCGTGATGCGGGCGGCGTCGCCCGTGAGTTCAACACGATTGCAATTGATGATGGTATTGCGATGGGGCATGGCGGCATGTTGTACAGCCTGCCTTCGCGTGAGTTGATTGCCGATTCGGTTGAGTATATGTGCAATGCGCATTGTGTTGATGCGATGGTGTGTGTCAGCAACTGTGACAAAATCACACCGGGCATGTTACTCGCGGCATTGCGTTTAAATATTCCGACGATATTTGTGTCCGGTGGGCCGATGGAAGCGGGTAAAACCAAGCTGGCCGAAATCAAACTGGATTTGGTGGATGCGATGGTATCGGCGGCCGACCCCACTAAAACCGACGCCGAAGTGCAAGAGCATGAAGCGTCAGCGTGTCCTACCTGCGGTTCCTGCTCAGGCATGTTTACCGCCAACTCCATGAATTGTTTGTTGGAAGCCATTGGCTTGGCATTGCCGGGTAATGGCACTGTGTTGGCGACACATGCTGATCGCAAACAATTATTCGTCGAAGCGGGCACAAAAATCATTGAGCTGGCGCGCCGCTATTACGAAAATAATGATGAACGCATTTTGCCGCGCACGATCGCCAACAAACAGTCTTTCGAAAATGCGATCACGTTGGATATCGCGATGGGCGGTTCCACTAACACCGTTCTACATTTGCTGGCCGCCGCGCATGAAGCCGGCGTTGACTTTACGATGCGCGATATTGATCGTTTGTCACGCGTCGTGCCGAATATTTGCAAGGTCGCGCCCGCGACGCAGAAATACCATATTGAAGATGTGCATCGTGCTGGTGGTATTTTCGCGATTTTAGGTGAGCTGAATCGCGCCAATTTATTGCATCGCGACGTATCAACGGTGCATGCGTCAACATTGAATGAAGCGATCGCGCAATGGGATGTCAGCGTTAACGAAAAGCACACAACGTTTTTTCGCGCCGGTCCTGCGGGTATTCGTACAACCAAAGCAATGAGTCAGTCAACGCGCTATACCGAATTGGATTTGGATCGCGCCAAGGGCTGTATTCGTTCCGTCGAACATGCGTACTCAAAAGACGGAGGTCTTGCGGTATTGTCTGGTAACATCGCGATCGACGGTTGCATTGTTAAAACGGCGGGCGTTGATGAATCCATTTTGCAATTCACTGGCCGCGCGCGCGTTTTCGAATCACAAGACGATGCAGTCGACGCGATATTAAATGATCAAATTGTCGCCGGCGATGTAGTCGTGATTCGCTACGAAGGACCCAAAGGCGGTCCCGGCATGCAAGAAATGTTGTACCCGACGAGTTATTTAAAATCGAAGGGGCTCGGTAAAGTCTGCGCGCTGATCACCGATGGTCGTTTCAGTGGCGGCACCTCGGGTTTGAGTATTGGTCATGTGTCGCCGGAAGCGGCCAGCGGTGGCGTGATCGCGTTGGTTGAAGACGGTGACACGATTGTGATCGACATTCGTGCGCGCAAAATTGAATTGCAGGTCAGTGCAGATGAGTTGGCTAAACGTGATCAAAACCAACGGGCGCGTGGTGATAAAGCGTATACGCCAAAATATCGTCAGCGCGTGGTAAGTGCGGCGCTGCGGGCTTATGCATCAATGGCGGCGAGTGCAGATAAAGGGGCGGTGAGGGTTGTGCCTTGATTTGCAAAAAATACGTTTAAGGTAAGCCTCTTTATTTTAAAGAGTTCTCCTCACCCCAGCCCTCTCCTCATTGCATGAGGAGAGGGAGAAAAACGCTCCTTCTCCCTTCAAGGGAGAAGGTTGGGATGAGGGATGGTTTGGATTTTAAGAGCTATTTTTTAACCTGCGAAACCGCAAACTTTTCCACGGCTTCCATCACCCTCAACGCATTGCCGCTCATGATCTTGGCAATATCCGCTTCTTTATATCCACGACGCAATAACTCTGCGATCAAATTCGGATAGTCCGCCGGTGTTTTTAGTCCAGTAGGTAAACTGTCACCAACACCATCAAAATCTGAACCAAAACCAACGTAGTCGACACCAACCAATTTCACCGCATGATCAATGTGATCGGCAACATCGGAAACCGTCGCAAACGGATACGGGAATTTTTTGCGGTACTCAGCGGTAAACGCTTTGATTTTTTCTTCGGACGGGTTGCCGCCATGCAGTTTCTTGAACGCCGCTTCGGCTTTGTCTTCGGTGGATGAATACTGACGTGCGGTTTCGCTGATAAAATACGAACCAAAATTGATCATCAAAACGCCGCCATTTTTGGCCAAGGCTTTCAGCATATCGTCGCTAACATTGCGTTCCATATTGGAAAAATGGCGCAAGGATGAATGCGAAGCGATCACGGGAGTTTTGCTGCGTTGCAGAACGTCCATAAAGGCATCATCCGACACATGCGAAATATCGATCATGATGCCGAGGCGATTCATTTCGGACACCAATTCAACGCCAAACGGGCTCAAGCCTTTCCAGATTTTGACTTCGTCATAGGATGAGTCAGCAATATGATTGGATTTGCTGTGCGCGAGCGTAATGTAACGCACTCCGCGATCGTAGAAATGCTTTAGGTTGTCGAGTGAACCCGCAATCGGTGCGCCGTTTTCCATGCCGAGCAACAGCGAAACTTTCTTGTCTTTGAAGTTTTTGCGAATCTCATGGCTGGTGCGCGCAACAGCAAACTTATCGGGCGCGCGATACACAATCGCTTCGACTTGATCGATCAATACATCGGCTAATGCGGTCGCATTTTTTCCTTCACTGTCTGCCGGCGTGTAAATCGACATAAACGGCGCCGACAAGCCACCGGCCATGGCGCGTGGGTAATCAAAATCACCGTCTTTGGTCGCTTTCGTGACGTCAGCCCATTGTTCCTGCAGACGATAGGGTACATCGACATGCCCATCGATGAGCGGATAGCGGTGGGCAATTTTTTGGGCCTGATTCAACACATCGTCGGCGTAAACGTTGGCGCTTAATAACACAACAAAAGGCAGTATTTTTTTCATTGGTGAACTCGTGTGCAACGGAAAAGGCTGCCAATGTAGGTACAACGCCCACAAAAAACAACGCTACAAAATACCGGTCTTTCGCTACACTGCGCGCCGAGCCAGCCAGACAGTCGCTGTTGTTCGACTGCCGCGTCCGTCGGAAACGATACCGCGTGACACAAGAACAATGGAGGAAAGTCCGGACTCCACAGGGCAGGGTGCCAGGTAACGCCTGGACGGCGCGAGCCGATGGAAAGTGCAACAGAAAGATACCGCCACGCTTTTATGGCTTCGGCCACAAGAGCAGGTAAGGGTGAAATGGTGCGGTAAGAGCGCACCGCGGTTCTGGTAACAGAAACGGCACGGCAAACCCCACCCGGAGCAAGACCAAATAGGCGTCCGTTGAAACGGCCCGTCGAGGACGCGGGTAGGTTGCTTGAGCGCATTGGTGACGATGCGCCCAGATGAATGACTGTCCACGACAGAATCCGGCTTATGGCTGGCTCGCTTTATTTGTTTGATGCGGTTCGCCGTATTGTTTATTTGGCGCGTTATTTCCGTTGGATGACGCGCGATTTACTTGCCTGAGTTGGCTCGTGTTAACGGGATTCCTATTGATGGTAGCCCAGCGCAAACACCGTAGTGCCGATAGAATCTGGTTCACGTTGTTTGGCGTCGCACTTTTGGCTGCGAAGAACTGATCTCTTGTTCGCCATTTAATTCAGATTGCCGTCGCTTTGAAAGACTCGCGATTGCCTTGCCGTATGACCACGCGATCAGCTCCTGCAGATACTCGTCTGGAACCGTGTTGACATCAACAATGGTAACCCAGCGAAACTTGGCCATATAACGGGCTGGTTTGATGCCCGGTACGCTTGTCAACTCCAGAAAACGTTCTGGGCTTGTGCAAATACTAAAACGCCATCGTTCCGGTTCACTGGTTTTGAAATAAGCAAACTTTCTGCCGCTTACATAGTAGACAAACACATTGCTTGGTTCGCCGAATAATTTCGCCACACTGCCTGGGTAACGGCTGCAATGATCTTTGACGGCGTCTACATCCATTTAACAAATCCTCAAGGGGTAATCGTTCAAATCCATTCAGCAGGCTTGTGACAAATCTTCAATCACTCATGCCAATCACGCATTTGTTCATTCGTCTTTTACGCGTTTGAAATACATATAGGGCAGCCAGCTTCCGACATAAACCCAGCCCTCTTTTTCAATTTGCGCACGTTTATTGCCAGCGCTGATCGGTAGTGCATTGATACGTTTGTGTTCCCAGTGATAATCCGATTTTTGCATTTGCAAATACTGCGGACCAAACCCGGTGAGGTGGTAGCCATTGGCTTCTTCGAGGCGAATCAACGACATTTCATTCTGAGCGTTGACGCCATCAATGCGTTTTAACGCCGAGGTGCTGTCGGGCAATGTTATTGGTGTCGCAAACCGTTGTTGCGCTGCTTGTCGTGTGATGCCAAGCAGTTCACCAATCGCCGACCACGACACTCCACTGCGTCGTGCCTGATGAATCGCCGCCATCTGCAGTGTCGTGCATTCTTCCAACGCGGCTGTCGCTGCTGACACCAGTTGCAGTAACTGTGCTTGATCGGGTTCTGCGCTGGCGCCGGCCTGTGCAAATTGCAGAATCGCTTTTTCGATTTCGGCTTTTAGCTGCTGGTGTTTCAACGTGATGTCGTGAGCGGCGGTCATGAACGAACCCGTTTGAGTGTCAACTTAATATTGACATGGAAGTTACGCACTGACCGATTGGGCGTCAAGATAGTGTTGACGTCACAATCACGGCTTTCGATCACCCTGCGGGGCCTTGAGAACACAGGGAAGGAACAATTTGGTGCAATCAACGGTTAACAGCCGTTAATCAATTACCTTTCCAACAAACTTAAAGTAAATTCTCACGATCTTTTTCTAACACGCTGATTTGTTTGTCGTTCTATTCCTGACACTCCGACAGCCTGTGTAAAACTCACCTAAGTCCTTGTCGCATAAGCAGAAATTCGCATCACAATTGTGCGTGAATTCGCTTGCAAGTGCTCGCCTGCCTTCCTATAGTTCGTGGCGAAAAGTGGGGAAACGTGTCTTTTTGTGGATCGGTTTTCCCCAAACGCCCACGGATATAAGGCTCACTCAGTGTTTCACGGCGCTTACAACATCACGCTCGACGCCAAAGGCCGCATTGCTTTGCCGGCGCGGCCGCGTGCTGCGCTGGATTCGTTGTGCCAGGGCAATTTTGTTGTGACCCGCGACTTAACGATGCCGTGTTTGCTGCTCTTTCCACTGCCGCATTGGCAACAACTGGCAGAAGATTTAAGCAAATTATCGAACACCAACGCCAATCATCAACGCATTAAACGTATTCTGCTCGGTTTTGCTTCTGACGTTGAGTGCGATAGCGCTGGTCGTTTGCTGTTGCCTCAGGTGTTGCGCGATCAAGTGGCGTTGAGCAAAGACGTGATGTTGGTCGGCCAAGGCCGCACGTTCCAGATCTGGGATCAGGTGCGTTGGGACGAACAGATTCGTGTGGATACTGAACTCAATGGCGTCGGCAATGATGAATTGCCTCCGCTCTCTTACTAATAAAAGGGAGAGCAGGCCATGCACGAGACGGTGTTACTGAATGAAGCCGTCGATGCGCTGAACATTCGCGCCGATGGAATCTATGTCGATTGTACGTTTGGTCGCGGTGGTCACAGTGCGTTGATCTTGTCGCGATTAAATGAGCAAGGTCGTTTGCTGGCATTTGATAAAGACCAGCAAGCGATTGCTGTGGCACAAGAAAAATTCGGCAACGATAAACGATTTGCCATTGTGCATGATTCGTTTACGTGCTTAGAAAAAGAAATCACGGCGCGCGGCTGGTTAGGTCGCGTTAATGGCGTTTT
>JAYSCL010000081.1:5127-12032 GCA_041914905.1 Enterobacterales bacterium | reverse complement strand
TTAGATAAGATCCCATGAATGGCTCCAGACTGTTTTTATTGATGTTGCCCTAAATAAATCTGACTCGCTTTATTTTGCGGCCGGATACTGTGACAGATTTAGTTTATAAACTTTGTCCATAAACAAATCTGTCCCGTTATGGCTCGTGCCGTCCTGGTCGTACTGAAATTTCGACGCTTTCACCGTTCGATATTTTCATGACTTTTTCTCCATCAATCACTATGTAATATGCTCGCAATCGATCGACGTATCCGCTGTCTCGCCTTAGCTTTATTGTTGTCATGGTGCCATCCTTATTCGTTACACTCGAACGTGAAGCCGGTGCCTTTTTTGGATCGGGATTGGTGGCAATTATACTTTATTAACTTTGGCTATAAATAAATCTGCCACCTTACCAAGATCCTTTTAAACAAGCTGTATTTTGCTTTCTTTTCCCCGTAACGCGTTATTAGCAATTTCTACCAACGTCTTTGATACGGAACTTTGGCAAGCCTCTAAGAAATCTCGCGTTTCCTCTTTTGGCCAAAGATGTGCGACGGCAGCTATATAGACGCGAGGGGTTAATTTTTGGCCTTCATTTTCAGTGTATCGCGTAATTCCAGAAACGATTCTTCTAATATCTTCTACGGGGGGCACAATTTTTTTAAACAAGACGCCAGCACATGCGCCACTTATTAGAAGCTCGTTCCCTTTATGGATTGACTCGTAGAGAAAACTGAGATTCAAGTCACCGCCATTTTCCAGAACAAAAATGGCGAAACCCAGTTCTTTATACAGAATACTGCTTTCATACTCTCTATCGACCAAACTCTTTAAAGTTGGAACCGCGTCTAAACAGTTTGAGCTAGCTATGGTCTTAATAAGTTGGCACTGCGTGGTCCATGCTTTAGGTTTCTCAATTTCCTTTTTCAAGGCTTGAAGCAAATAGGCGCAGTATCCCTGATGCTTCTCCTTCGCAATTGTTTCCGCTGCCTTTCTAATTCGTGGAGATGAGTCAGACTGTAGATCTTCAATTAGTTCCATCTTAGCTTACCTAATAGCCATCTTTCGTGTGGTCATTTTTATACGTAATTGAAGGGTGTCTAGGACATTCAAAATCAATGCATGCTTCATTTAAAATCGAGACGATATAAAGCTAGGAGAGCTAAATTGTTCAAAGTATGAGAGCCTCTAGGTTTTGTTCCACAGTACATTGCCAACGTCAGCTTTAGTTTACGTGTTGCTGATTAGGAACACCATCAGCCCGAAGCACAACAACCAACAAAGTTCGTACAAAGCAATGATGAAAAGGAAAAGAGTTCATTTGTTTAAAACAACGTAAATAAATCCGTCCCCATTATTCTTCACGCTCATTTTGTTGTCGATGTTATGCCATTCATGTACACCACCGGCAAGCTCGCAATCTGCACCTTTATCTGCGAAGCCAAGGTCAATGAGAAACCACGGTGAATTGCTTCGCAACCATGTTCTTAGTCGGTATGGACCACCGAAATATTGCGGCATCATTTTGTTCGCTCAGCTCGATCACTCAAGAAGATTAATAGGATGGAATGGTGACAGATTATTTTATAATAATTAGCCGTAATAAATCTGTCCCGTTTTTTCGTTCGATACTTTCATGACGTTTTCACCATCTAGCACTATGTGATAGGCGCGCAATCGATCGGCGTATCCGCTGTCACCTCTTATCTTTATTGTTGCCATGGTGCCATCCTTATTTGTTACATTTGAACGTGAAGCCGACACCTTTTAGAACGGGATAGGTGAGAAATATACTTTGTTAACTTTAGCTATAAATAAATCTGTCCCGTTTTTTCGTCCCGCATAAACAAATCTTTCCCGTTATGACTCTTCAAATTTGGCTTTAAGATCCATTTTTATGAGTTCCTTGTTTCAGTACCGCGTGTACAAAATCACTATTTGAATACGGCGCACTGCCCATTGGTTGTTGCGCCCTACGCTTGCTGGGTTAGGGATCACGTTTAGATAACCGAATGAAGCTAATGACCACATCTTCCTTGCGTTGGATGATTGAAAATCTATCTTCAGTTTCAACTTGCAGATAAATGTGTGTTGGAGAAAGAAATATCAAATTACCTTTGAGTAGCCCATCTTGCGTTTTTACTTCTGAATAAATGCCTCCGAGATTAAATTGTTGAAGGCTAATTTCAAATAAACGGGCAGCGCCAGCGGTGCTGGACATGGGCAACAGGAATGCAAGAACAATGACTGCTGAGAGTACCCCAAAATAAATGCGCCCTCGACAAAACGCAATAACGATGAACAACACACCAAGCGCAGCAGATGCTAGGACCGGGGCAATTATCGAGGCCGTTGGATTCTTGATGCAAACCCAAACCAAAGCTAGGACTAGCGAGAGGTTTAATAGAACTGGAAAGGCTGCTGGAGCCATCATCAATGCGCGTTTTGCGGCAGTGGATTCTTCAGCCTTAGCGACTTTTAGTTCCCGATAGGAGAGCAATACTCCAGGAACTGAGAAAACCATGAAACCACCGACTAAAGCAAGCAACAGAAATCCTGTGAAGAACAATATTTTTAGGGAAAGCAGGTTCTCCAGCATCTCATAGGCATAAAACCCATGATGCGCCATATAGAAGCCGAAGAGATAGAAAGGATATGTTGCGAAGAAAAAGCTGGAGATCAGAAACGCGATAATCCGAAAGAGAACGCCATCGCCAGACTTCGCCGCGCTTGAAATTTTTGTAGCTAGATCAGAAAACCAAGTCATGGATGTGATCCCTAACACAAATTAAGCGGCGCGCTTCAGCGCGTCCGGCGGAGTGAAGTGTAGCGAACTTGAATGTCTTGTTGGGCATGTTTTACAACCGATTTCGATTAAGTGGAACTCTAAATACGGTGTTTCATGTGCAATAAACTTTCGATTCACACATTGGACATAGCGCAGTTTTGGCGACAGAAAGAATTTGCAGGCCACATCCTGGGCAATGACCAAACTCACTCAAGAGATCGCCCCAGTTTGTACTTGAAACACTTGGATGTATAGTAGCCAAAATATCAATGTCCGGTGGACCGTCGCTCTGAATCGAGTTATCTATCCATGAAGTGGTAGTAGTGCACTGAGCAAGACAAGTTACCTTTACAAATTTATGGGTAGGGCTTGAATCTACTAATTTAAACGGTTTTAGTGCCTCCGCACAAAACTCGACTAAATCGGCCTCAGATAGGGACTGAATATATTCAATAGCTTGTTCCCGAATTTTCGTCATCTCATGAATCCCCAGCTTTAATTCGACACCGTGCGATGCATAATACCCGCATTCCCTGCGATTTTCCGTTTTATACACCAAGTGGTGCATAAAACGGTGCAGAGCAGTATTCGGCGACAATGAGTGTATAAAATGGCAGCCTTATAAAAATATGCCGCCATTTTAACTACTTGGCATTTAGTTGGTTTTATTATGCGATATTCAGAAGAACAACAGAATCCACTCTGCATTCACCAACAAAACCCGGCTAGTCAATTCGCTCCACCTCAATATTCCGCGACGTACTCCGTCCCCGATCATCCGTCACCGTTAACGTATATTGCCCGTTTTTTTCAGGGCGCCAGGGTAAGGCGATGCCGGGTTTACTGCGTCCTAAAAACGATTTATCGACAAACCAAAAAACGGCGTTGGATTCGGCGGCGGTGGCGGCGTTGAGGGCGAGCGTTTCGTCGGGGTGCGAATCGCGCAGTTGATAACGCAGGCCGTCGATCGGTGACAGAATTCTGGGCGCATCGCTGACAACGATGGGTAATTCGCCGCTGCACTGTGCGGCGCTCGGTGGTGGTTTTCGTGGCAGGCCGGCTTGACGGAATAAATGCGCGAGATCGCTGGGCCAGAATTCGAAAATTTCTTGTTTAGCGAATTTGTCATAAGGCGGACACACCGCGTTGCCGGTGCGCGAATCGATCCACACCGGTTGATGCAAACTCGACACGCGGATCGGTGATTTGCCGGGAATAAACCAACCTTCTTCCACTTTTGGGCACCACACATTGGGCAATTCGCCGGACGCTGAACAGATCTCCACTTTGGTGACACCGAGCGGTGGCAAACGATTGGGTTCACGCGCATTGGTCACGAGCGGCAATGCGTCAGCGATGCGCCACCAAAGCGGCGCGGCGGCGTCGATGCCAATCAGCGACGGATTCATTTCGCCATCGAAATTACCGAGCCAGACAGTTAATACATATGGGCCGATCACACCGGCCGTCCACGCATCGCGAAAGCCCCATGACGTGCCGGTTTTCCAGGCCGCGAGCCAGCTTTGATTGGACGTGCGCGGCAAACCATCAGGGCGGCGATGTTGCGCCAGCATATCGAGCGTGAGCCAACTCGCTTCGGCGGACAATAATCGTGTGCTGCTGCCAACTTTTTCGTCAGCGCGATAACGCAAATTTTTTAATTCGCCGCGATTCGCCAGCATCAGATACAAACGCGACAATTCTTCCATTGTCACTTCGCCGCCGCCGAGCACCAGCGCCAATCCGTAGTGTTTGCGTGATTTCAAATCGGACACGCCCGACACACGCAACAGATCGTGCAGATCGGGTTGATGCAGCTGCGTGGCTAACCACACCGCCGGCACATTGCGACTGCGATTGAGCGCATCGCGCGCGGATAAAGGCCCCGCAAATTGACCATCGAAATTTTCCGGCGTGTAAGGGCCAAATGCGGTGGCGGCGTCTTTTAACATCGACAAGGGATGGATGACACCTTGATCCATCGCGAGTGCGTAAATAAATGGTTTTAATGTGGACCCCGGCGAACGTTTAGCTGTGATGCCATTCACTTGGCCGGCAATTGTGTTGTCGAAATAATTGGCCGAACCGACATACGCTTTAACGGCCTGATCGCGACTGTCGACCAATAAAGCAACTGCATTGCGTACACCTCGTTTTTGCCATTGCACCAAATGCTGTTGAATTTGCCGTTCCAGCATGCGCTGCAGTTTGCTATCAAGCGTTGTGATCAGTTGTTCGCCATCACGCATCTGCGGCAACAGTTGTTCAACAAAATGCGGTGCCAAAAACGGTAAATGTTTGCGCTCACGCCCCTGAATGCCGACATCAAAATCGGCGAGCGGTTTGGCGCGATTCGGGTACACGTCACGCCAACGCTGCAGCAAACGTTGCCGTGCGTCGTTGAGCATTTGGCCGCGGCCTTGGCGTTGATTCGGTTGTTGCGGGATCACCGCCAACGTTAACGATTCGGCCAGCGTCATTTCCTGTGGCGGTTTGTTGAAATAGATCAGGCTTGCGGCGCTGATACCTTGAATATTGCCGCCAAACGGTGCCAAGTTGATATACGCTTCCAATATTTCATCTTTGGAATAACGTGCTTCGAGCCACAACGCGTAAGCGATTTGTTTGAGTTTTCCGATCGGATCGCGCGTTTCCAAACGGTAATACAAACGCGCCAATTGCATCGTGATGGTCGAGCCCCCCAGACGCGCGCCGCCGCTGTAAGTTGACCACGCACCACGCACTAAACTGACAGGATTGACACCGGGGTGATAAAAAAAATGCTGATCTTCTTGCAGCAAGATCGCATCAATAAAGTGCGATGGCCATTGCTTGCGCGTTTGCCACAAACGGTATTGGCCATCGCTGGCTAACGTTAAACGCAGTAGCGTGCCATCAGCCGCAAATACGGCGCGCGATTGCGGGATCTGATGTGACAGTGGATCGTGTGGCCAAAAGCGCAGTGCCACCAACATGATGATGAAGAATACAAGACGAAATGCCCACCGTTTAAGCCAACGTGGTGTGTTAACGGCACGCTTCGTGATGGTTTTGGCAACTGAATGGATAAATGTTTTCAATGACGATGATCGATGTGCGATGTTGCGTGAAAGTTTGATATTACGAAAACGTTTGATGTGCTTAACGAAAGCAACCCCACCCAACCCTCCCCTTGTTAAGGGGAGGGCTTTAGGGCGCGACTCATTTCAAATGCGTCGGCTTTAAAGCCCCCTCCTTGCTTTTCGAAGGAGGGGGTTGGGGGTGGTTGCCGTAAAAATAGCAAGCGCGAACGCAAACCTACTATTTCGCCTCAACCGGTTTGGCGATTTCCAATTTGCCGGCTTTGCCGATCGCAAACACATTGCGGTCGTACATGCTTTCGGCATACGGCGCCGGAACTTGGAAGGTGCCGGGATTGGTTGCGCGCACGCGATACGTCATCGTGACCACATCACGGCCGTTTAAGTTGCCGTATAACACGACACGATCATCGCGCACATCGCTGTATTCCATGTTCCAACCGGCATCCACGGTGACGCCCAATGGTGATGTCCATGCGCTCGCTTCGCCGTCGCCTTCGTATTCACAATCGCCGCAGTCTTCGGATTCATCGCTGCCATAATCACGTACATGTTGTTCGGCAGCTTGCACGACTGGCACCGGTTCGATACCACCGGGCAAAATGTCGACAACCGCCATTTGCGCAAAGTGATCGTAGGCAGTGCCACGAATGCGCAGGCGCACAAAAAATTCATCGCCGACTTTGGTGCTGGTTAACACATTGCCATTGGCATCGACAAAATCACGTTGCACTTCAAAACCTTGACTGATCGGTGCCGGGCTTGCGCGATCAAATCCGGTTTCGTTGATCACGTAAAACGCCGGCCCACTGCCATCACGGCCATACCGCACACCTTTCCAACCATCGGTTAGATTCACGCGTTTTAAGCTGCCGCTGACAAAGTCTGTCGCTTGCACTTTGTTTTGTTTATCTAAACCCGTGATCGACAATTTGCCGACCTGCGCTTTCGCGTTTTCGTGATACTGATCCAATGCCAACAGCAACAAGCCAGCTGACAACGAATGGAAACGCTGCGCGCTCAATTGCTCACCGAGTGCGTTTAACAAATTGGTC
>JAYSCL010000081.1:1502-5027 GCA_041914905.1 Enterobacterales bacterium | reverse complement strand
CGAATGGAAACGCTGCGCGCTCAATTGCTCACCGAGTGCGTTTAACAAATTGGTCGGCACCGCATCACTGTGCTCTTTGAAATGTTGTGCGAGCAATTGCAAGTGCACCGCATCGTGTACCAACGGGTCGTAATACACATTGTCACCGTTTTTCCACGACTGCGTGGTTTGCCACGGCACTTGTTTCATGATGCGCCAGGCGACATCGTTTTGTTTCAGCAAGCGATAGGTTGCTGCCATATAGGCGGCAATCAAATCGTTTTGCCAATCGTCCGGGTACACGTCATCAAGATGCGCTTTCAATGACGCCAGTTGTGACGTGGGCGTAATGCCCAAACGCGCCAGCAGATAAATTGCATAGGCGCGTTCACGTGCGCCATACAAGCCTTGTGTACTTCGACCGCTGATCACTTGCACATAATTGCCGGCTTTTTGCAGCATGTCTTCGGGCACGGCAATGCCGCGATCTTTGGCTTCGATTAAGAACTGCGTCGCGTGCAAGGACACATAGTCAGACACGATCGGATTGGCGGCCCACAAACCAAAACCACCGGCGTCATTTTGACGCGAGCGCAATACACGGAATAACGACTCGACATCGTCGGTTTTCAGTTCAGCGATTTCAGGGTATTTGCGCAGCACCAAGGCCGGGATCGCCTGACTGGTAATTTGCTCGGTACACGAATGCGGATACGCCGACAGATACGCTTGCAGACCTTGTGCCCACACTAATGGCGAAGCCGCTAGCCCCGTTTCGGATTGACGGAATTCAGCGAACATTGACCGCGTGATCTTGTCATCGTGCTGATTCTTATCAAAGGTGCCTGTGCGCAAGACCGTGCGATACGGTGTTGCCGGACGCACACTGATCGCATCGGCAATTTTGGCGGACGCATCACCCGAACGCGCTTCAAATTTCAGCGCCGCTGAGCCTAAGGTTTCATTCAAGCGCACACGAAACTCGGCGACTTTTTCGTGACCTTCGGCGACCGCCAATTTGATTTCGTTGGCGCCGACCACGGACAAACCTTTGTCCGTGCTCAGTTTGACGGCAATGTTTTGTTCGCCTTTGTCTTTTAAGTTGTTGTAGACGCCGAGCGTCACAATCAACTCATCTCCTGGCGCGGCCGCCATTGGCACGTTCGGATTCAAAATCAAATCGCCCTGCACTTCGGTGCCGTCTTCATAGACGGCGATTTTGTCTGCACGCGCGATGACAGTGTAAACACGAATTTTGCCGTTAAAATAATCCGGCACGGTGTAATCAAACGTGCCGCCACCGGCGCCCAGATCACGCACGCCGGACCACCACGCAACAGGCGGCTGACGTTTTTTCTTGAATGGATTTAATTGCTGACGCAACAGATCTTCAGCATCACCACCGGCGGCGGATGCACGCATCAGGCGTTCAAATTCCGGCAAGATCAAATCAAGAATTTGTGTGGTGTTGACTTGCAATCGGCGTTTCTGGAAAAAGAACCCAAGCGGATCAGGTGTGTGGAATTTCGCGACTTGCAAAATGCCTTCGTCTACTGCAATGACCGCTGCACGCACCGGTTCAACACTGTCGATCGCAAACTGCACCGTGTCACCTGGTTTCACACGTTTAGGCACAGTTAACGTCGCTTGTTGACGACGACCGGCCAGGTTCACCGAGAACGGCACCACGCCATACGACAAGGGGCTCATAAAAATTTCGTCGGAATTTAGATCGCGAACAAATTGCACATTCAAATACGCCGTGCCTTCAAGATCGGCCGGCACTTTGATGCGTTGAATTGAGCTGCTGGTTTCGGCCGTGAACCACTGATGCGCATACACTTTGTCGCGTTCAATGGTGATGAGGCCAGCGCCGGTGTACGGCGCGCGAATGTTCAGCTCAATGGTTTCGCCGGGCGCCACTTCCGTTTTATTCAAACTGATTTGCAATTCGGCGTTGCGCTCGAGCGAGCGACTTAAGTTCGCCGCGCCGCTGACCGAATAATCCAGACGCGCCACCACATCACCGTCGTTATTGCGCAACACATAACTGTAATCACCCGGTTGATCAGTCGCTAAGCGCAGATCCAATCCTTTGGCCGGAATCACTGCTTTTTGTGTATCACGTAACACTTCTTTTTGGCGTGACACATAGCGATAGGTGCCGTTGTCTTGCCGCGCCAACACTGACACGAATTTGCGTTCAATAAATTCCAACGCCAGATCGTTGACCGGTGTTGTTTGCAGATCGGGGTTCACCGCGATCCAATGCGCATTGCGTTCGCTGCCACGGCTGATGTAATTCAATGCGCCATCGGCTTTGACACCGACCAGATAATCGGCGGATGACACCAACATACTGGCTTGCGAAGTCACACCACGGCCAGCACCTGGTTCAAACGCGGTCGCCAACACATGCACGCGATAACTGGCTTTATCAAAACGCGTTAGATTCAGATCCAGCGACGCGATACCTTGTTCATTGGTGGTGGCGCTTGCCAGATCTTCGGTGATCGGATTTTGCAAAGGTTTGGCCGGATCACGAAACGCGTAATCAGCGTATTGAGCAAAACCGCTAACGCCACCACTTAACGTTAATTGACCTCGCACCGTTGCACCGATGGCCGGGTTGCCAAACAAGTGCATGACATTCACTTCGGTTTTGACCTGTGCCGGTTTTAACCAGCCCTTTGGTAAACGCGGCGCCAAGCTTGTCAGCACTTTTAAACGATCGGGTTCAAATTCGCGTAACGTGAACGTGGTGCCGCCCAAGTATTCAAAATACTCGTGATCGTTCTCGCGTTTAACCAGCGAAATCGACAGTTGATATTCACCGGTTAATGAACTGTCACGCGAAACAAAATCGAGGCCTTCAAAACCACTGCTCGACAAAGCCATGCGGTTGCGTTGCACCGTCAAGCCACGCGGATCGGTTATATCCACTTGCACCGGCAATCCGGTCAAATCGCCACGCCAGTCGGCGGTGCGCACGATGTACATCAGGTGTGCGGTTTCACCGGGACGATATAAATTGCGATCGCTAAACGCATAGGCAGACAGTTGCGCGGCATTGTCCGCATTTTCGGCGCCACCAATGTCAAAGCGTGAGAAATCCAATTGGCGATCGTAACGATTTAACGGCAAGAACGATAAATCATCGTTTTTGCTGACAACAAACATCAACGGTTCTTTTTCGCGCCGCCATTTTTCCTGCATTTTGATTTGCGCATGACCGCCTTCCGCTGTCGTGTCGCTGGCAACGGCTTGTCCGTTTTGTCCGACCAACTCAACACGCGCGCCGTCAACCGGACGACCATTGGCAATCGACATTACATAAATATCGTAATCACCTTGGCGATTGCGTTTGGCGATCACCCCGAGATCGGTAATGACGATCAAACGCGCGTTACCACCGCCATAATATTCGTCGTAATCGCCCTCGTCGGTTTCACCGACATTGGCTTGCCGCACACGCAGCACAAAAACGCCGTGCGACTGACCATTGCGATCACGAAAATAAGGTTCGAGATTGATGCTTTGCGTGTG
>JAYSCL010000081.1:0-1402 GCA_041914905.1 Enterobacterales bacterium | reverse complement strand
ACTTTAATCACATAACCGAATGGTTTGATCGATTCATAGCCGCCGTAGGCTTTTACGCCATCACTGATTTGCACATAGAGATAACGATCAACGGGCGCATTAAACACCCAATTGTGCTGATCATTAAAATCCAGTTCGCCAGTCTGATACGTCAGCGTGATTTTTTCGCTATCGCGTAACACCGCTTCAGAAACGTAGCTTGTAGACCAATAGCTCAATTGCCGGTGCTTGCGATCATTGTCGTCACGATAGGCAGGCAATAACCACGCTTTTACTTTGCCTTCAAGCTCGCGTTCAGAAATCGCCGCCGTGCTGTGCAAGCTGATTAATTGCGCTGGTTCAAATTTGTCATTGTCGACAACACGCATATCAACATCACTGAAACGCAAGGAGCCACGTCCCGGTACCGTGATGGTGGTGTCAATATCACGTTCGCTGCGATTACCACCGCGTTCGGCAACAACGCCGCTTTGTAGACGCAAACGCATCGACAGATCTTCGCGCGGAATCGTCAGCCCGGCGGAATGTACATACGCGTGCAATTTTTGTTTGTCGTAAGTTACCGTTAATGGCGCTTGCGTCGGATCAACAAAGTTCAGTCCCGTGGCAAGACTAAGGTCGAGTTTTCGTTCAAAAACATCGCTATCGACCGGATGACTGAAGCGATACGTCGCCGTCATTTTTTTCAGCTGCGGATCAACCGGGTCTTGATAAAAGCTGCTGCTGTCGAGTTCAACCGAAAATGCGGCACTGTAAAATGTCTCGCGATAATGATCGAGCAGGACTTTGTCTGCGAAAAATCCCTTTTGATCAAAACTGAGTTCATAGTCTTGGCCAATCGCCCAGTCCTGTGCGGGCGTGAACTTCAGTACGCGATCGCTTACCCATTTCCATTCGCCGTCGATTTTTGGACGAAGATTAATGCCCTTGCTGACCACTTTGTCGATCTGTTCAAGCGGCGCGACCGAATCGGTGAAGGTGACCGTCAAGCCATCAATGACCCATTGCTCATCAGCCCAATAGGTGAGGTTCGGTGCATCGATACTGAAATCAACGGTGACTGGTTTCGGGCGATGCAGATACCACTGCCAAGATTGCCACAGACCAACACCCAAGCCAGCTATCACCACAAGGGTCAGAAATGCTTGGCGTTTGTGCTGACGACACCACGCCCATGCTTGCTGACTGTTGTCCAGCAATGCGCGGTACCATTGCGGCTGTTGCCATTGCAGATCGCCAACGATAAACGTCAGCAGGCGAAAAAATATCCAGAAAAACAGATGAATAAACGCAAACAGAAACTGCAACAGATCCCGCAGAAAGGACCAAAGGCCGCGCCATAGCATTGTGATGCACTACCATGTGAAAAAAAGTGGCTTATTTAGCCACAAGGCCGGAGCGA
>JAYSCL010000080.1:9031-12114 GCA_041914905.1 Enterobacterales bacterium | reverse complement strand
GTCAAATCCACATTCGACGATTCGAGCGCACCGGATTTAATAAAACCAAAACTGGATGTGCCCGCTTCACCAACCAAGGCGGCCCCCGAGTCCACAGATTCGGACCAACTGGTATTTCCGAGCTGCTGAAGACCTTGCGAGTTAGGGAATCGTGATAGAGCAATTTTTCCCAGCGCCACAGACTGACCATTGGAGAAATTGGCGCGCACGACACCCGTATCAGCGATATCAAGCCCTGTTAAACGTCCAACACCAAAGCCGTTTTGATTCAAGGTGCTTACCGCAAAACCTGACGCAAACTGAGTTGGCGTGTTCGAAACAAAATCCAACAAAATGGTTTGCGTGCCATCTGGTCCACTAGCGTAAGAAGCAACGTTAGCACCAGCGGGCCCGAGCTGTTCAGTTGTAAATGCCCCGCCACCAGTTGATGCAAGCGGATCAAGGTTTCCTGCTGAATCAAATACAAGATACGATTCATCGGTAGCGGCTGCTGCACCGTTACTATCTACCTGAGTACCTTCGACATAGAAAAACACTGCCCATCTATTCGGCGCACTGGCATCTTTTACAAAGTAAAATGTGCCCACATGAGTCTGTCCCAACGAATCAAAGAACGAGATTGAAGTCGAGTGTGTATAGGTTGTTGGCTGTGCCGGGTTAAAGGCGGCAACGTTCAAACCGCCAGAAACTGAGCTGAGGTTAACACCGATTTCAATTTCGCTGGTGATTGCCGGTGATCCCGCCGTTTGTGGTAACTGCAACGGTATGGTGCTTGATAACGAAGTCGACGTCACCGTACCGTCAGGATTGACCGGAAATACTTGCAGTACTTGTCCTGATGCATTCACCACATTGCCATTTTCATCCACACCAAAAGCACCGGCACGTGAATAGATGCGCTCCGAACTACCGAGATTCGGCGCCAACACAAAGAAACCTTCGCCACTGACCGCCAGATCCAATGTATTGGACGTAAAATTCAAATTGCCTTGATTAAATTGCTGCGCGACATTGGATAGCAGAACGCCAGCGCCAATCGCCGTGCGCCCACTGCCGAGTGCCGATGTCGCATAAATATCACCGAATTCGGCGCGGGATTCTTTGAATCCTGTCGTGTTGACGTTCGCGATATTGTTCGAGGTGACGGACAAATCGGACTGTGCTGCGTTTAAACCGCTTAGTGCTGTATTGAATGACATGGTGCGTTACCTCTTGATTAACCGCCAATCTCTTTCACATCGGACAAAGGCACGGAGCCCAAGCCTTGCAAGTTCAAAACAATTTGGCCATTGCCACTGTTCATATTGACGCTGCTGACACGCGCGCGAATATTGGTTGGCAACTGCTCGGTGGCATTGGATACGGTGGAGAACACGGCAATGTTGTAGTTGCCGGGTGGCAACTTGCTGCCATCGTTGGCGCTGCCATCCCAGTTGAAATTCAACGGGCCTTCTGGTTGCGGTCCCAGATCATACGTCGCGACCAACTGTCCGCTGGTGTCACGAATTTCGATTTTGACGCGATCAACATTGCTGTCGAGTTCGGCATTGCCACTGATGACACCACCACTCGGTAAATAGCCTTCATCACTGGGCACCAACACGCTGCGCCCCACCATCGAGGAAGCTTGCAACGCTTGATTGGAGGTCAATGCACTGGCGAGTGCATCAAAACCCTGCTGCAAATTTTGCAGCGAATCGAGGCTGGAGAATTGCGCCATTTGCGCAATAAATTCTTGATTGTCTACCGGTTTCATCGGATCTTGAAAACGCAACTGCGTTGTCAGCAACATCAAAAAATCTTCCTGATTCAATTCCTTTTTTGGGCCCGAAGTGGTAGGTGGACGCAATCCTAAGTCGGAATACACATCGCTGGTGCTACTGGTGACGGGCATGAATCGCTCCTCGCATTAACCGACCGTTGCAGAAGATCACCACCGACCTCCTGCAAAATATTCTTACTGACCCAATTGCAGTGTCCGTGCCAACAATGTTTTCGCCGTATTAGCCACTTGCACATTGGTTTGGTACGAACGCGATGCCGAAATCATGTCGGCCATTTCTTCAACAAGATTTACGTTGGGTTGATAGACGTAACCGTTTTGGTCGGCCATCGGATGATCCGGTTGATAACGCGCACGCGGCGTCGCCTGACTTTCGATAATGCCTTTGATTTGCACACCACCTTGTGGCTGTTGTGCGTTTTGCATGGCCGCTTGCACGGCCGCAAACACCGGATGACGCGCTTTATACGTTTGATTGATGCTGCTCGATACCGAATCGGCGTTCGCCAGATTGGATGCCGTTGTATTGAGTCGGACAGATTGAGCTGACATCGCTGTGCCGGCAATATCCATGACGTTATACAGATCCATGACGTTCTCCTTTGTTCACCTATTCACCACGAATGACCGACAGCAACGAACGGATCTTGCCGTTGAGAAACGTCAAACTGGTTTGATATTGCTGTGCAGCCTGCGCGTAATGCGCCATTTCGACCGCCGCATCAACGGTGTTGCCATCGCCGGTATCCGGTTGGGTCGGCGTACGAAAACCGGTTTCCGTCGCTAAATAGCGCGCTTGTGATTGCAGATGCTTTTCATGGGTTTGTTTTAAACCCGACGTGCGCGTTTGTTGCGCCGACACCGCTTGCTGCATTGCCGCGCGAAAATCAATGTCTCGCGCCTTAAAGCCTGGCGTATCCGCGTTGGCGAGATTATTGGCGAGTAAACCTAAGCGTTTGGAGTGCACGTTCAAACCGGCCTCATGCACGCCAAATTGTTTGTCGAAGTTGATGGCCATGGCCTTGCTCCGTTTAGAGATGGTGATCACGGGGCAAGATGTGTGCCAGAAAGATTGTTTGGGAAAGATAGTTGCGTGTTGCGGGTTCGGGTTGCGGGAAAAAGATTGGATTCACGGGAAGCACACTGGCGGCAACAAATTGCCGGATCACTGCACAAATGAAAACAGACAAACGATCATGATTGTTAACGAGAAAGATGCTCTTGCTTCGGTTTTGAATCAGGCTTTGCCTTTGGATTTTGTTCTGGTTATTGTTTTGGTTTTTAACCCGCAACCCGAACC
>JAYSCL010000080.1:0-8931 GCA_041914905.1 Enterobacterales bacterium | reverse complement strand
CAACCCGAACCGTCTTTCCCGAACCCGCAACCCGAACCCGCCACCCGCAACGGTTACTTCAGCCGATACGCGATACCTGGATTGCAGCGCATCAGCTCATATTTCTCACTCATATCGCCGAGCGACTCCGATCCGCCCAAAAACAAGATACCGCCCTTTTTAAGGCGCGCCGTCAAAGCGTTCAACACTTGGCTCTTGACCTGCGGTGAAAAATAGATCAGCACGTTGCGGCAAAAAATGATATCGAATGGACCAACGTTGTACGGAAACTGCAGCAAATTCATCGGTTGAAAACTGATGCTGGCTCGCAAATTGTCTTTGATACGCCAACGTCCTTCGGGCATTTCCTGAAAGTACTTGCGTTTACGCTCTTCTGACAAACCACGGGCGACGGCCAGCGACTCATAAACACCATCGCGCGAAGCATTTAACATCGCACTGGAAATGTCCGTGGCAACAATGCGTACGCCCGGAAACAATTTGCCACGCATTTCAGATTTGAATTCATCAGCGGTAATCGCGATGGAGTATGGCTCCTGTCCGCTGGAACAGGCGGCACACCAAATCGTGACCGGGGAGGCCGTTGTGTGTTGCGCAAACACCAGATTTTTGATTGCTTCAAACGGATAGCCGTCACGAAACCACATGGTTTCGTTAGTCGTCATCGCATCAATAACGGATTGCAATAAATGACTGGGACCACGTTGCAAGCGATCGACAAGCTCGCTGAGGTCGCGAATGTTTTGTTCTTTGAGCAGCGATGATAAACGACTGGTGACGAGATACTGTTTGTTGTCGCCCAATACAATGCCGCTACGATCTTGCAAAAATTGACAAAATCGTGCGTAACCACCGGCGTTGTCAAAGCTGGGTGCGCCTGAATTCAATCCAGCCCCCTATTCCGAACTCAGTTGAATCACTTTCTGTACGGATTGCGCCAGCTCATCAGGGTTGAATTTTGGAATGAAGTCATCGGCGCCTACTTTGGCGACCATGGCACGGTTAAACACACCCGACAATGAGGTATGCAACAGAATATAGGTGTTTTTCAGATTCGCGTTATTGCGGATTTCAGCGGTCAGCGTGTAGCCATCCATCTCCGGCATTTCAATGTCGGAAATCACCATCAACACCTCATCCTTTATGTCTTTGCCTGCGGCAACCATGTCATTCAGTATTTGCAGGGCTTCAGCTCCATCTTTGGCGATCAATGTGCGAATGCCCAGCTGTTCAACCGTACGCTTGATTTGATTGCGTGCGACCACGGAATCGTCGGCGATAAGCACCGCGCGGTTGTCTTTTTTGTTGGCCGATTTGGCGACCACTTCGGCGCTGACCACATCGCTTCGCGGTGAAATTTCCGACAGGATTTTTTCAACGTCGATAATTTCAACCAATTCTTTGTCGATTTCAGTGACTGCCGTTAAATAGGTATTTTTTCCACTGCCTTTGGGTGGCGGATGAATATCGCCCCAATTCATATTAACGATGCGTTCAACTTGGCTGACCAGAAAGCCCTGCACCGCGCGATTATATTCAGCAATGATGATAAAACTGCCTTGCAGATTTTGTGGTGGCCCACCGATGGCCATGCTCATGTCCATTACCGAAATGGTGACGCCGCGAATGTGGGCAACCCCACGCACAACCGGATGTCGCTGAGGCAATTCGGTCAGCGTTGGACATTGCAGCACTTCACGCACTTTGAACACGTTAATGCCGTAACGTTGTTTTTGCCCTAATCGAAACAGCAACAACTCCAGTCGGTTTTGACCGACCATTTGGGTGCGCTGATTGACCGTGTCCAGAATACCGGCCATTGCTTCGTCCTCGTGCGGCGGCCTCGCTCACGGTTGGTGTGTGGCGAGGCATGGAATGTGCTTTGTTGTGGTCCAGTACACCGCAATGGGCGATGCACTTTGTAGCAAGCATAGGTCAAGCCATTGAAAATGCGAGTTTTGATTTTGTTTTTCTTTGTGCTGTGCCGCGTCGAGGCAAACGACTGGCAATCACACGACAGTATTTTGACCGCTGCTCGGCAATACCTTGCCTTAAACCTCGGCCAGCAAAGTGAATTCACCATTCAACTACGCCCACTCGACAACCGTTTGCAGTTCCGGCATTGCCAACAACCATTAGTCGCCACGGTGCCAAACGACAAACATTTGCTCGGCAATACCGCGGTGCAGGTGAAGTGTGTGGACAGTCCCGGTTGGCAGATTTATGTCAATGCCGAGATTCAAGCCGTGCAACAGGTTGTCGTCGCCGTGCGCTCGTTGCCTCGCGGAAGCCGCCTGCAAGCGGAGGATGTGATGCTGCTGCGCTGGCCCAGTCATCTGCTGCGCGGTGCCGCTTTTTTGCGGATCAACGATGTGGTTGGGTTAACGGTCAAAAACACATTGACGGCGCAAGTGCCCATTACGTCATCGCAACTGTGCTTGATCTGCAAGGGTGACACCGTACAAATGCTGGCGGGCGACGGCCGCTTTAGCGTTGGCATCAGCGGCATCGCACAAGGGTATGGCAACTTGGGCGAGACCGTGCGGGTCTTGAACCCCAGCAGTCGACGCCAAGTTAGCGGTATCGTGGCGGGACCGGGATTGGTTCGGGTGGGTGGTTGAACGATCTGTCCAAACGATTGAACATTCGACTAAAGTAAGGCAAAAGTTTGCCGATATAAGGACCATCGACGATGAGAATCGATCCGAAGGCACTCATGATGGAAATCAACAAGTTAAACAGCGGTACCGCAGGCGGTGTTGAAAGCCAGAAGGCACAACGCCAGGACGCGTCTGCGCCCCCCGCTCCGGCCAATGCCGCAGCGCGTAGCGCGGCCGAAGCCAAGGTGGAAGTGTCGAACGAGGCACGCACTGTGCAAGGTATTCTGCAGAATCTGGGCAAAGTGCCTGATATGGACAGCAACAAAGTCAGCCGAGTGAAAGCGGCTATTGATGAAGGTCGCTACCAGGTCAATGCCGAGCGAGTTGCCGACAAGATGATCGAACGCGAACGAGAACTGAAGGACAATAAAGAATGAGCGAACAAGCTGTACGTTCATTAACGCAGATGATTGAGCAGGAACACTTACTGGCCAGTCGCTTGTATGAAGTGTTGGCGCAAGAACTGGCCGCACTGGAGCGCATGGACAGTGAATCCATTCAATCATTGGCACAGGAAAAAAGCCGCTTGTTAGTGGCCATTGATATGCAAGTGGGGGAACGCGAGAAAAAGCATCCCAATGCGTTTGATGAATCCGCCCTGTATTTAATCACCGACCTCGCCCCCCTACCGACCATTAATGCGTTGCATCAACTGATGAACGATTACCGCCATATGCTTGATCGGTGCCGCACACAAAATGAAATCAACGGTCGTATTATTACGATCAACCGCCGCAGTGTTGAACGCCACTTGAGTTTATTACGCGGCCATCAACCCGATGCCGTCATTTATACCGCCGACGGCCGCGCTACGCGCATGAACGGACGCCAACGCTACGCGGTAGCCTGATTGCGGCGGAAATAAAAAAGCCAGCGAATTGCTGGCATTTTTTGGGGTGTCCATTTTCAATCAAGACCAACGATGGGCGCCTTTACCCGTCACCTGCACGCGAAGCCTACTCACAACCTTCATTTCAACGTCCGATTAAAAATCATGATGCGAATACGTGTCACCACATACAACACTATACCGACCGCCAGAATGGTCATTCCCCAAGGACCCTGCCAGCTGTCTTTCACTTGTGTGCCGTGATAAAACAAAATCGCGCCCAAGGTAAACAACACCATCGCAATCAAGGAATGCATTTGCAACTGCTTGCGTGTGCGTTCGCGTTTGCGGCGACCGAGTTCTTCGTCGGTGCGATCATCGCCCGATAGCACAAACTTGCAGTGCGGACATTCTTGCGCCTGGTTTGACATTTTTTTGTTGCAGGCTGGGCAGTTCACTAAAGCCATAACCATTCCTCATTTAGTTACTAATGGATTTGCTGACAATCTCGTACACATCGGCGGATACATCGCTGGTGGCAACAATGCGTTTTAACTCTTTCAGCATCAGCTGTTGACGCGTTTCATCGAATTTCCGCCAGCGATTGAAACTACCGACCAAACGCGCCGCAATTTGCGGATTGATCGTGTTTAACGCGATCACTTGATCGGCCACAAACGCATAACCGGCACCATCGGCTCGATGAAACTCGGTGGGGTTCATGTGGGCAAAACCAGACAACAAGGCGCGCACTTTATTGGGGTTGCGCAGATCAAACTTAGCGTGCTGCAACAACGTGCGCACTTCGTCCAATGCGAACGACATCGGCGCGGTGGATTGCATCGCAAACCATTTGTCCATGACCAAGGCTTCATCGCTGTAGCGTTCGGCAAATCGCGCCAATACCGCACGACGCTGTGGCGCATTGGAGTGCGCAAGTATCCGTGTCGCGGCAGCGATATCCGTCATCGTGCCAGCATTGAGTGCTTGCCGCTGTGCAATGACATACGCACCGTCGCTTTCACTGGCGACTAACCACGCCAAACAAGTATTGCTCCAAGCACGATCGGCCACCGATTTACCATCCAGCGCCGTTTTGCCGGCATAGCGTTGATACTGTGCATCAAATTGATCAGCCAATTGTTGCGCGCAGTAACGGCGCGAAAACTCCAGTGCCGCAGTCAACGCCTCGATATCAATGATCGTCACTTGTTCGGCCAAATAAGCGATATCGGGCCATTGCAGCAAACGCGCGCTAACCGCGTTGTCTGTCGAAGTATCACTGACCACTGATGTCATGGCGCTTAGTACGACAGCAGGAACCGTTAGCGATTTACCGGCCCGAAAATCAGCGGATAATTGCAACAACATACGGCTGTACAGCGTTTGCGCTGCATCCCATCGATTAAAGTCATTGCTGTCGTGTCGCAGCAGAAACGCCAATTGTTCATCGCTGTAATCGAATTGGACTTTGACCGGCGCTGAAAAACCACGCAACAATGACGGTAGAGGTTTTTCACTGATGCCGCTAAAAACAAAGGTTTGTTGCGCCTGGGTCACGGGCAACAAGCCGGTTTCACCTTGTTGCTTGCCGCTTTGCCAACGTGGCGGCAACGCTTTGCCCGTTTTATCCAACAAGCCAATCACAAACGGAATATAAAATGGCTCGTTGTTCGGCTGCGCCGGCGTTTGTTGCGCAATGTGCAAACGGTAGGTCTGCGTGGCAGCATCAAACTCATCACGCACGTTTAACAATGGCGTGCCGGCCTGCGAATACCAACGCTGAAATTGACGCAGATCGAGACCGTTGGCGTCCGCGTGGGCTTGCACAAAATCATCGCACGTGACCGCTTGACCATCGTGACGTTCAAAATACCGATCCATACCACGACGAAAACCGTCGGCACCTTCGATGGTGTGCAACATCCGAATCACTTCGGCGCCTTTGTTGTACACCGTCACCGTGTAAAAGTTATTCATTTCAACATACGAATCAGGCCGGATCGGGTGTGCCATCGGGCCGGCATCTTCCGAAAATTGAGCCGTACGAATGATGCGCACATCGTCGATGCGTTTGACGGTGGCCGACCCCATGTCTTGCGAAAATTGCTGATCGCGAAACACGGTTAAACCTTCTTTTAAACTCAGTTGAAACCAATCACGACAGGTCACGCGATTGCCGGTCCAATTGTGAAAGTATTCGTGAGCAATCACCGACTCAACGCCTTCGTAATCGGCATCGCTGGCGGTATCACTATTGGCCAACACATATTTGGTGTTAAAAATATTGAGGCCCTTGTTCTCCATCGCGCCCATATTGAAGTCGCCGACGGCGACGATCATATACACGTTCAGATCGTATTCTCGGCCATAGACGTTTTCGTCCCAGGCCATTGCGCGTTTGACGCTTTGCATTGCGTGTGCGCATTGATTCAATTTGCCGCGATCAACATAAATTTCAAGCGCGACTTTGCGGCCACTCATCGTGACAAATTCGTCTTCAAGCAGATCCAGATCGCCAGCGACCAATGCAAACAAGTAACAGGGCTTCTTAAACGGATCGTGCCATTGCGCTTCGTGGCGGCCATCCGCCAAATCACGACTTGCAACACGGTTACCGTTTGACAGTAAAAAGGGATAGTGCTTTTTGTCGGCACGAATGGTCACATCATAAATGGCCATCACATCGGGGCGATCTAAAAAATAGGTGATACGACGAAACCCTTCGGCTTCGCACTGCGTGCAAAAATTGCCGGACGATTTATACAAGCCCTCCAATCGCGTATTCGACTCAGGATGAATACGCACCACCGTGTGTAATTCAAATTGGTCCGGCACGTTATGCAAGGTGAGCGACTCGTCATCGACTTCGTAATGATCGGGCGCGATTGCTGCGTTGTCGATCGCGAGTGACAGCAGTTGCAGATCTTCGCCGTCTAAACGCAGGCTGCGGCTGCGATCATCCGCAGCCGGATTGCGGCGTACGGTCAATCGGGACGAGACGTCGCTGTGATCGGCATGCAGATCAAATTCCAGCACAATTTTTTCAATCAGAAATGGCGACGGACGATAGTCCTTGCGGTATTTCGGTTGCTTGGGTTGATTGTCTTTGGCCATCGGTAAAAAGGCGAAGTCGGTGAGGTCTTGCAGTGTAGCGGTTTGAGTAGCCCCGCAGGCAGAGCAGAAATACCAATTCCTGATCCGATCACAGTCTGAAGTTGTTCTACCCTCTTACAGCCATTCACTACTGTCAGGTAGAATGCGCGCCCTTCCGTTTTCGTAAAGGTAAACTATGCCGTTACGGAAACGTGTACCATGCGCGCCCTAGCCTTTTGCGCATCCCTCTTAGGATTGGGAGAAGTACCTTGTCGAACACTGTCGCCAAGTTCGCCATTGAGCACATCCGTTATTTGGATGCCGATGGCAAGCCAGTCAGCAAAAACCTTCCTGATTTCGCCAAAGACACTACGTTGTTGCGGGCCATGTACCGTGACATGGTGCGTCTGCGCGCGTTTGACGCCAAAGCCTATGCGCTGCAACGCACCGGCAATATGGGCACCTACCCGGCCTCGCTGGGTCAGGAAGCCATCGGCATCGGCTATGGCCATGCGATGAAAAAAGAAGACGTGCTGGTGCCGTACTACCGCTCGACCGGCGGCCTGCTGATGCACGGCGTGTCGATGCTGGAAATCTTTCTCTATTGGGGCGGCGATGAGCGCGGCTCCGATTACAAAGTGGCCCGCGAAGACTTCCCGATCGCGGTTCCGATTGCCACGCAGTGTCTGCATGCAACCGGTGTCGCCACCGCGATTAAATACCGTAAACAACAACGTGCAGTCGTCACCGAAATTGGCGAAGGTGGTACATCCGAAGGTGACTTCTACGAAGCCATTAACGTTGCCGGTATTTGGAACTTGGGCGTTGTGTTCTTTGTGAACAACAACCAGTGGGCCATTTCGGTGCCATCCGAGATCCAGACCAATTGCGAAACCTATGCGCAAAAAGGCATCGCCGCCGGCATTGAATCGATTCAAGTCGATGGCAATGACATTCTGGCCGTTTACGATGTGTCGCGCAAAGCAATGGAAAAAGCACGTGCTGGCAAAGGCGCCACGTTAATCGAAGCCGTCACCTATCGCTTGTGCGATCACACCACCGCCGATGACGCGTCACGTTACCGTTCCAAAGAGGAATTGGAAAAAGGCTGGAGCGATGAACCGATCAAACGATTGCGCAAGTACCTTGAATCCTTAAAAGCCTGGACCGACGAAGACGAAGCCGCTTTGGTGAAAGAAGCCGCGGCCGAAATCGACGCGGCCGTTCACGCTTACAAAACCTACCCGGCCCCTAAGCCGGAAGACATGTTTGATCATCTGTATGCGGAATTACCGCCGCGCATCAAGCAACAACGTGAAGAAGCCATTGCATTAGCTGCCAAATATGGCATGCATTCTGGTCACTAAGGGCGCGAGGAAAAATCATGGCAGCAATTACGCTGATTGAAGCAGTAAATCTCGCGCTCGCTCACGAACTGAAGCGCGATAACGATGTGGTTGTGTTGGGTGAAGACGTCGGTGTTAACGGTGGTGTGTTCCGTGCCACCAATGGCCTGCAAGCCAAATTCGGTAAAGAGCGTGTGATTGATACACCACTCGCCGAATCGATGATTGCTGGTCTGGCAATTGGTATGGCCGCACAAGGCATGAAACCGGTCGCTGAAATGCAATTTGATGCGTTCATGATGCCGGCTTACGACATGATCTATAACCATATCGGCCGCATGCGTTCACGTACGCGTGGTCGTTTGTCGATGCCGCTCGTCATTCGCGCACCGTGGGGCGGTGGTATTCACGCACCAGAGCATCACAGCGATTCACCGGAAGCACAATGCGCGCATATTCCTGGTATGAAAGTCGTTATCCCGTCGAACCCTTCGCGCGCTTATGGTTTGATGTTGGCCGCGATTCGCGATCCGGATCCGGTAATCTTCTTCGAACCCAAACGTGTTTATCGCATTGTAAAACATGAGATCGAAGACAACGGTGAAGAGTATCCAATTGGTGCATGCTTTGTTGATCGCGAAGGCACCGACATCACGTTGGTGTCATGGGGCGCGATGATGCATGAAACCAATATCGCCGCTGAAAAATTGGCCAAAGAAGGCATCAGCGCCGAAGTCATCGATGTGGCGACCATTTCGCCGCTGGATATCGACACGATTCTGGAATCGGTTGAAAAAACCGGCCGATTGATGATCGTCTGCGAAGCACCGCGTCAAGGCTCATGGGCATCGGAAATTGCGGCTGAAGTCGCCGAAAAAGCGTTGACCAGTTTGCTCGCTCCGATCGGCCGTGTTTGCGGTTACGATACCGTGATGCCGTATTACAAATTGGAAAAACAATACATGCCGAGCACCGACCGCATTCTCGATGAAGCGCGTCG
>JAYSCL010000079.1:0-12327 GCA_041914905.1 Enterobacterales bacterium | reverse complement strand
TATTTGGTCACGGCGGATTGGGTGAAAACGTCATTGTTAACGGACCCGAAAACGCTGCCACGGACAACGATTATTTGGACGGTGGCGCCGGCGACGGTGGCCAAGACGTACTGTTTGGTGGTGACGGTGACGATACCGTCGTTGGTGATTACGGCAGCGATCGCGCCAACGAAGGCGACAACGATGAATTGCACGGTGGCGACGGCGATGACACTTACGTTATCAATCGCGGTGATGGACGTGATGTGATCATCGATGCTCAAGGCAACGACATGTTGCGATTTGGTGAAGGCATTAGTGCGTCAAACATAGAAGTGCATGAAACCAATGCGGGCCTGCAGATCGTGCTGGCGCGTGATGCGTCAAATGAAGACAGTTATTTTGAATTGATGGTTGCTTGAACTCCCTACAGCGCTGTGGCAGAGTGGTGGCGGAATTTGTGAGTGGTTTCTTTTTTTGATTTGAACAGGGAAAGTGGTCGATGAATGTATGAAAATACATTCCCTCCATTCCTTTATTGGCATCTGACATTAAGATACGAGTTCAACGAATGTAAAATGTAAGGGCTGACACCGTTTTTCCAAGGCCGTTCTATGGTGCGAGAATGCAAATGTGTTTACGAAATGGATTGGGTGTGCGGTTGCAATTAACGTGGGGAAAATAAATCTATCCCCTTTTTTTGTTTTTTCGTGGAGAGATAATTCATGCTTTTCTATGTGCGCCTATTTTTTGTTATTTTTTTCTTTTTTCAATGTCAAGATAGCTTTGGCGATACGGGGATTCCAGTTGATGTTCGTTATGTTGAGCAAGTAGGGTATTGGCGTGGGAAGTTCGGAAGTGGCCCAGTTAGAATCGCTGTCTCTGGTTTCGAGTCTGCAAGAGTATCCGTCGAATGGCTAAATTACAAAGCTGATTCGAATGCTCTTGAACTTGTATGTGATTGGACATCTCCTAGTATTCCGGGTGACCTAAAGAGGAATGGCTCTGGTGATGACTGGGTTCGTGAAAATTCTGTTCTAAAGTCGGTAAAAATGGAAAAGAGTGATGTGGCCTTTGACTTTCATCAAGCGGTCAGCAATGGAGGTTCTGGTTCTATGGTCCATGTTAGATGCCAAGTTCCAAATGTAAGCAGGGATAAATGTGGTTGTGAAGTGTCGACCAGTGACAATAAATAATTTAGGGGAAATTGATTATGCCTTTACAGTCAGTTAATACAAATTTTGGTGCTATGACGTACCAGCAAATTATCGATAGCTTTCTATGTCCTGCAGAGAATTCTCCATTATGGAATAATAAAATAAGCCTTGATCTGGTGTAATTAACGTGGGGAAAATAAATCTGTCCCCTTTGTTTTAACACTGGTTTTCTCTTTATGAGGGAATGTAAATGAAATTTGCAATGTTTAAAGAATTATCTTTTATTTTGGCGTTGGCTGGATCATTAGTGAGCTTTGATGCTCATGGCTGCCCATCGGATGATGTGCAAAAGTCTCCCGATAATGCTCCAAAGTTTGAATACAAGCTTGACCCAAACCCAAGGTGGTTTCAGAGCGTTCACGACCGCGAGGGAGAACCTTACAAAAAACCAAAAGACCCGACGGTCTGTGAGTTATACGAAAAAAACCTTCGTTACTTCACGCAGCGTGATCTGCCGATGGCCTGTGAGCAGCCGATCTCGCCGGAGTTATCCGACAAGTTTCGGGCTATTGAGTGGGAAAATTTAGATCTCGATATTTATTTCAATCTCTTTAACTCAATTATGGCGGAGCCAGCTTATCGTCATAACAGCGGAACTCTCGATGAAAGAGCCGCTTTTTGGCGAGATATGTTAAAACAGCAGAAAGCCGTTTTTCGGAAGATGAAGAAAGTATTTTTTGAGCAATCTCGTTCTGGTGATGATAAAAATAATGTGATAGGCGATTTTTCAATCGTTGAATTTGGTTTTAAAAACTCTGGATATTTCAAAGAAATAGCTGATTATAGAGATGAGTCTCAGAAAATGTGCGATAGGAAAACTCGGGGCTTTTCAAGCATGCTTTTTACAAATTACTACGTGGTGACATCTGACTTTCAAAAGATATATGCGCGACCAGTTAGTGTTGATGGTTATTTTAATACCGGAGTTATTGAAATTAATGGTCAACTATATTTCGAAGGTGGATTTGAGAAACGGGTGCGTTTGGGGGAGTTCAATGTTGGCAGGCCAGAGTCGATCGAGCCGATCTGCATCTATAACTATCGTGAAATAACACAAGGAGTAAAATAATATGCCATTAGAATATTCACCGGCATTAAATGCCAACGACTATGATGAGTTGTTAAAGTCATTCTTGCAAGCGTTAGAGGGAGCTGAGTTAAACCCATATATCGACACGGTAGGAGTGCCGACAATCGGCTGGGGATTTGCACTTGATGACGCCCATGCAGTGCCTAATCGGTTAGTACAAGACAGTATCATTCAAAGTATTCTCGGTATCAACGATCCAGACGAGGTTTTAACAAACGCGGCATCAGTTAGAGAGACCTTCTTTCAAGATCAACTAATCGGCGTTCTAAATCGTGTATGGACTCCTGACAACACGCGGCGGCATACAGGTTCTTCAGAAACTTTGCGTAATGAGTTAAATGCTCTCCTTCGGCAACGACAAATCGAGATCGCTAATCACACCAATGGCTATACGGCTGCTGATGAGCTGCGCATTGGCGTGGTAAGCACTGAATTTACGTACAGCAATCTCGCACAGGTGGAACAAACATTTGATGCGATCCGAGGTGTATACGATGGCCGTCTTGATAATGCTATAGATGGTCCACGAATTCCTGATACACGAGAGCGCATCGCATTATTTTGTATGACCTATCAAGGCGCTATGTCGCCCGAATTTCGCGCAACACTGAATGCGGCGTTGGCGATGGAAAATGCTCACGATGCCAGAGCCGAAGCGTGGTATGTCGCGCGCTACGAGTATTTGGTGCGCAGAACACCTCGTCGTGCCTATATGGAAGCCGCTATGTTTGGGATTACCACGCCCGGACAAGTCATGGATGATGATGGTGCTCGAGCCATTTATCGCATGTGGACTCGCCATTCGGAACAGATGCTGGCTCTGGAAGCCGCCAATGCTTCCGCGTTGACAGAAGCGCAAAGATCACTTGGTGAATTGGCAACGGCTAGCAATTTGACGGTGACGTTCCAACCTTTCGCAAACTATTTGGTTGATCACTACGGGCAAGGGAGGGGGTTTGATGCGCTAGCCATTTTTGTTACCGAAAACGCTGGAGGAAATGTTAATCAAGGAACAGAGAGTGATGCCGTATTGTTAATCGGCGGTGACGGGAAAGATACGTTACAAGGTGGCACGGGTAATGACGTGATCGACGGTGGTGGAGAGGCTGACACACTTTCCGGCGGCTTGGGTGACGATATTATTCATGGTGGCGGTGGTAACGATGCGATAAGAGGCGGTGGTGACGGTGATACGTTATATGGTGGCGCCGACAACGATTTTTTATACGCTGGTGATGGCACTGCGCATGGCCCAAATCCTCGTGGTCCAATTAAGCGAAACTATCTGTTTGGTGAGGATGGTTTCGATGAGTACCATGTCAGCACTGGCGATGGCGTAGTAGAAATTTATGATGCGGATGCGAGCGGAATTTTGTATTGGAACGGAGTACCGCTGACAAATCTTGAACGTGTTTCGGAAGTGGCAGAATGCAACGTTTATCGTTGTCGTGGACTGGTCAATGCTGATGCTACTTGGGATCCTGTAGGGGGAACATTAACAATACGATTTGTTGGTAGTTCGGACGTTGTGATCATCCACACCCGCGACCCCAACGCCCCAGCAACATCTCCCGCCACACTCACCGCGTCAACCGACAGCGATCCCTTCAGCCCGTTTTCCTTCACCGCATTTGATTTCAGTAACGGTTTTAATTTTGAACTGGCGTCACTCACCACCGCCACCAACAGTTTTCCGGATGTTGGATTGGGTATTACGTTTGAAGAAGCCGAGCCTGTCAACACACCGCTGACGTACGATCTGCAGCACTATTACAACATCATGGCGGCCGAATACCATGCCCCCGGAACACAAGTATGGGGCTATTCACAAAACGGATTCGATTCGCTGTTTTGGGTTACGCCGCAAATTAGCACGATGCATTGGCTGGGTCGTGAACACACGTATGCGATACAACTGTATGCCGAGATCGCCAGCACAAATCCCGACTTCAACAATCCGCACACGCTAAATAACACAACCGCGTTTGGCGCCGAAATGCGCGCCGGCAATGGTGCCTCGGTGATGCATGGCGGTGCCCAAAGTGATGTGATGGTGGCCGACGTAGCGGGTTACAACGGATTGATGGCGGACAATCTGGATCGTTATGGCCAACGCACCGGTGACGATCACGTTTACGGCGAAGGCGGTGACGATGTGTTGTACGGTTACAATGGCAACGACGTGCTCGATGGTGGCAGTGGCGATGACGTATTGATGGACGATTACAACGGCTACGTCATCGATGGCGCACTCACCAACGGACACGCCGTGCGCATCAGTGATGACTACATCAACAGTGTGCTGCAGGGTTATTCCAACGATGTGTTGATTGGTGGCAGCGGTAACGACAATTTGTTTGCCTCGCGTGGTGACGATGTGCTCGACGGTGGTGACGGCAACGATACGCTGTTTGGTGGCGCGCATGACGACACGTTGGCCGGTGGCGCCGGTGACGATCGGTTGTTCGGCGATGTTTGGTTGCAAACGCATTTTGCAACGGAATCCGAGTGGTCCCGAGGAGAAGGCTCTACCTGGCGTTGGCACAGCGAAGAAACCGCTGCTGGTGCTGATTATCTCGATGGTGGTGCCGGCAATGATCAATTGTATGGTGGTGGCAACAACGACGTGTTGATCGGTGGTGACGGCAATGATGAATTATTTGGTCACGGCGGATTGGGTGAAAACGTCATTGTTAACGGACCCGAAAACGCCAGTACCGACAACGACTATCTGGACGGTGGCGCCGGCGACGATCGCCTGTTCGGCGACGGTGGCCAAGACGTACTGTTTGGTGGTGACGGTGACGATACCGTCGTTGGTGATTACGGCAGCGATCGCGCCAACGAAGGCGACAACGATGAATTGCACGGTGGCGACGGTAATGATGTTTTAGTGGCCTTGGCGGGGGATGATGCACTGTACGGCGATGCCGGCAATGATCGACTCGAAGGCGGTATTGGCAACGACATATTGCACGGCGGTAGTGGCACCGACGAATTGACGGGCGGCGACGGCGACGATGTGTTGTATGCCGACAGCAACGAAAACGGTGGCACGGAGATCCTGCAAGGCGACGCCGGCAATGACGTGTTGTACGGCAGCGAAGCGGCCGATTATTTAAACGGCGGCGACGACAACGATGTATTGAGCGGTGGTGGTGGTAACGACAATTTAGTGGGCGGCGCCGGCAACGACACTTACTTGATCGAAACGGGCAGTGGTCACGACATCATCAACGACAGTCAAGGCCACAATCATGTGCAATTAAATGGATTTAATGCCAGCACTCTGCAAGTGTTTATCAACGGTGGCGTGGTGCTGATCCAAAGCGGCAGCGACATTGTGCAAATGAACGCCGATACGTTTGCGATGAGCAGCTTCAGTGTTGGTGGCATTGCAATGAGCACAACCCAATTACTGTCGCGTGTAGTGTTACCGACCAACCTTACCGACCACACCGTGCACTTAAACGCCGACATCAATCCCTACGCACTGGAATTGCGAGCCGTCGGCAACGATCTGCAACTGATCTATCGACCATCAACGGTAAATGGTGCAACGGCGTTATCGGACACGCCCACAGCGGCGGAAGCTGCTGCCGCAAGCAACTGGGTGGATGTGCAAGCCTTACTCAATCAAGGTATTCCGTGTGTGTTGCAAACCGATGCTGAGGGCAATTCGGTATTAACCCTGAGCAATTACTACACCGCGCCCAGCGCCTTGGCGTATTTGTCCTCGTTAAGCAACGGCACACAATACGTTAACCTCGCCTTTGCCTCCTTGTCGCTCGAACGTTACTGGAACGGCAGTGAAACCGATGACACGCTGATCACCGGCGATCAAAACGATACCGTCACTGCACAAAGTGGCAATGATTATCTGCAAAGTGGCAACGGCAACGACACGCTAAACGGCGGCACCGGTGATGACATTATTGACGGTGGCAACGGTGATGACACTTACGTTATCAATCGCGGTGATGGACGTGATGTGATCATCGATGCTCAAGGCAACGACACGTTGCGATTTGGTGAAGGCATTAGTGCGTCGAACATAGAAGTGCATGAAACCAATGCGGGATTGCAAATTGTGCTGGCGCGTGATGCACAGGGCAATATTGTCGATGAAGTGCTGCTCAGCAATTGGCTGCGCGGTGCCAGCAACCAAATCGAAAATTTCCAGTTTTCGGATGGCAGCATATTAACGGCGACGCAATTGGCTCAACTGATAACCGGGAATCGTGCGCCTGAATTGATAACGCCGCTCGCCAATGTGCAAGTAACTTACGGTGACAACTTTTCATTTGTCATTCCTGCGCAAACCTTTGCGGATGATGGTGGCGCGCTGACTTATGTCTTGCGTCAAAGTAACGGCCAACCCTTGCCTGACGGCCTCAATTTTGATGCGCAGACAGGCACCTTAAGTGGCATCTATCAACCAGAATCGCTGGCGAGTTTGAATCTCATTTTGTACGCAATTGACAGCGCTGGTTTATATCAAACCGCGTCGTTTGCCGTGCAATTGCAGAATGGTACATCCGGTGATGATGCCAACAACACCATGAATGGTGACACTGACAACAATGCGTTAGACGGCATGAATGGCAACGATGTACTCAATGGATTGGCCGGGCAAGACTTGTTATTGGGTGGTGCGGGCGATGACACGCTAAATGGCGGTGAGGGTGACGATCGTTTGTTTGGCGGTGACGGCAATGATCGATTAAACGGTGACGCAGGCAACGATCGCTTGATGGGCGGAGCAGGCAACGACATCATTCGCGGCGGCGCCGGTGACAATGTTGTTGTGATCAACGCCAATGATGGTGTTGATACGGTGTATCACCAGATCGGCGCAACACAGTCTGTTCAGCTGGGGGCTGGTTTAAACTTAAGTGATGCACACTTTTATTGGTCGAACAATGGCCTGCTTTGTATTCAGTTTGCGACGGGTCAGCAGATCAATCTTGCGGGCTTGACCGGTTTTTCTGAAGTGGCGGGCGAGTCGGCTCGCGATGCGCAGTTTTTATTTGCGTCGGCAAATGAAATGAGTGTGCAGTTTGCTTCGGGCGAGGTGCTGGACATTTCGGCGCTGATCGCGCGAGCAAATATTGCAACAAGTCTGGATGATCGCCTATTAGGCAGCAGTGGTGACGATACCATCCATGCTGGTGCCGGAGTGGATCGTGTCTATGGCGGAAATGGGCTTGACTTTATCAATGGCGAGTCGAACGACGATTACCTGTATGGTAATGCTGGCAACGACACGCTTGATGGCGGTGATGGAAACGACTTTTTGGTCGGCGGAACCACGTCAACCGACAATGATGCCAGCGGTGCCGATGTAATGTTCGGTGCGGCCGGAAACGACATTCTTTATGGCGGTGATGGAAACGATCAACTTAGCGGCGGAAGTGAAAATGATCGTCTGTATGGTGGTGATGGCAACGATATTATTGACGGTGGCACAGGCGATGATCGATTAAACGGTGGATTTGGTCAAGATACGTATATCTTTCGTCGTGGCGATGGCGTCGATCGTATTTTGCGTACAGGAAATGCCGTGGGCTATCAGGATATTTTGCGCTTAGTAGATTACAACGCGAATGATGTGATTCTTGGTCGTGTGGGTAACGACCTAGTCGTGTTGTTTACAACTGGCGCCGACAAAATTGTGATCGAAGGCTATTTCGAAAGTGCGGCCTATCAATTGAATAGCATTCAATTCGCTGATGGTTCGAATTGGTCCTCTACAACGATTGATCAAAATGCCGCCATTCTCGGCAGCGAGGATGCTGATAGCTATCGCGGCAGCACGTCGGCTGACTATTATCGCGGACGCGCGGGCGATGACTTCATTCAAGGTGATAATGGCAATGATCGTTTGTATGGCGAAGACGGCAATGACGAGATCTACGGTGAAGCCGGAAATGATCTACTTGTAGGTGGCGTGGGCAACGACAGCTTATACGGCGGATTTGGTGTCGATACCTATGAGCTTGGCCTCGGCGACGGGCATGATCGAATAGATGCATTTGATGGATTAAACTCGGACGGAACATGGGATCGCAGCGTCGACATCATCAAATTGGGGGCGGGCATTTCATTGGCCGATTTAAGCGTGGAACAAGTTGGGAATGATTTGGTTGTTCATTATTCTGGCAATGATGCTTTCACCCTTTCACAATTTTACAACCATGAGTTAAGTCGTACGGTCTTTGTTCAGTTGGCGACTGGCCAAACCCTTTCCAGTGATCAGTTGATGCGTTTGGCCAGTCATGCTACCGATTCAAATGACGCCATTGTGGGGGATTCAGACAACGAAATGTTGTTTGGTATGAACGGTGACGACCACATTTCGGGTGGCGATGGTGACGATTCTCTCTATGGTGAACAAGGTAATGATGTGCTTACCGGTGGAGAAGGTTATGACCAATTTTTCATACAGGCCACAAACGGCCAGGACATCATCACTGATTTTGTGATCGGCACCGATCGGGTGAATCTCGACGAAGCACCTGAGAATATCACGCTGCTGCGAAGTGGGAATGACCTGCTGATGTTGATCGGGCAGGGCGCTGACCAAGTGACGCTCAGCAACTATTTTATGGTTCCCCCAGCCGATGCTCAGTCGACGGTTGTTACTTTCGCAAACGGAACACAATGGACCGCTGAATATGTGAGCAGCCATTTGTCGCAAGCCACTTCGAACGATGATGTGATTGAAGGCGATGAACAATCCAATGAAATTCACGCGCTCGCCGGTAACGATACGGTAACCGGAAACGGCGGCAACGACATATTGTTTGGCGATAACGGAAACGATCTGCTTTACGGCGGAGCCGGCTATGACACGCTGGTGGGCGGCGCGGGCAACGATAAGTTGTTTGGTGGTGACGAGGGGGATGATCTGCGTGGTGACAGTGGCGATGATGTGCTGGATGGTGGCAACGATGGTGATATGTTATCCGGCGGTGCCGGTAACGACACATTAATCGGTGGCAGCGGTCAGGATGCTTTCTATTTTGGTTTGGGTGATGGTCACGATGTCATTACCGATTTCGAAAATGTGTTTGAAGGCGCCAATGACTACGTGCAACTTAATTTGTCACAAAATCAGGTGAAGTTGACGCGCACCGGTAACAATCTGATCGTTACGATCAATAGCAGTGGTGAGCGCTTGACCATTACCAACTATTTCACGCAAGACGACGCGGTAGTTGATCTGGATGGTCAATTGGCGGGCTTGTCGTTCAATGACGATACAATGTTGGATTACAACGCGGTGCTGGCGGCAGTGCGCACCGTGACAACCGGTGATGATTATTTGGTGGGCACATCAGCAAATAATACGATCAACGCCAACAATGGCAATGACACCGTGTACGGTCGTGGTGGCGACGACAATTTATCGGGCGGTGCCGGCAACGATCAATTGTTTGGTGAAACCGGTAACGACACATTGTATGGCAACACCGGCAACGATACGTTGTATGGTGGTGTCGGTGGTGATCGTTTGTATGGTGATGGAACTGCAACGGCGACGACTGATGGCGCTGACACCATTTACGGTGAAGCCGGCGCAGATACGATTTACGCCGGTCGCGGTGATGATATCGTTGACGGCGGTGATGACAACGACATCATTTATGGCGCCGTCAGCAATAGCGACACCGCCGCGAGTGGCAATGACACGTTGCGGGGCGGTAATGGCGACGATCAACTTTACGGTAACGATGGCAACGATGTGTTGTTTGGTGATGCCGGTGTCGACACGATCAAAGGTGGCAATGGCAACGATCAGATAACCGGCGGTGCCGGTAATGATACATTGACAGGTGGTGCGGGCAACGACACGTGGTTCTTTGGCCGTGGTGATGGTCAGGATATTGTAATCGCGACGGATACCGCGACATCGCGCACCGATCGTATTCAATTGGCCGCCGGCATTGCGACATCCGATATCCGTTTGAGTCGCGTTGGTAATAATTTGATCATTCAAATTATCGGCTCAACCGATCAAATCAACGTACAGAACTATTACAGCAGTACGTCTAATCGCATCACCGACATTCGATTTGACAATGGTACGCTCTGGAATCAAACCCAGATCCAGAACATTATCAATGCCGGTGGCACATCGTCGGTGGTGGCGACAACGCCGCCAATTAAAGTCTTCGATGAACAGCTGTTTGCGCGCGATTTGTGGTTGCTGACCGATGCGATGGCATCGTTTGGCAGCAATCGTGATGAAGCGTTGTCGCTGCGGCGAACCGACGACAATCAGTTGATCGATTGGGCGGTGCAGACAGGCAAATCAATGGAGCGCAATGTGTTGCTGTAAGTTGGGCTTGCATTTTTTTCGTTTGAAATAAATCAACCCCACCCAACCCTCCCCTTGTAAAAAGGGGAGGGCTTTAAAGCCCCCTCCTGTTTTTAAGGAGGGGGTTGGGAGTGGTTGCTATTAGTTCTCTTTTTCCGGTTTTACATTATGAAGCAGTCACTCGAATATCAGTTTTTACCCGCCGCCATCGAAATTGAAGAAACGCCGCCCAGTCCATTAGCGCGCAAATTGGCGTGGTTGCTGATTGGTTTTATTTTATTTGCGATTATCTGGGCCATTTTCGGTCGTATCGACATTGTGGCTATTGCCCCCGGGAAAGTTGTGATCAGCGATCGCAGCAAGGTGATTCAACCCGCCGAACTCGGTGTGGTGCAAGCGATCCATGTGCGTGACGGCAGCCTTGTCAAAGCCGGTGATGTGTTGATTGAACTCGACAGCACAATGGTGCAAGCCGATGTGAATCGTGTGCAAAACGAGATCACGACATTAACGCGCGAGTTGCAACGTTATCATCATTTACTCAGTTATTTAAAAGAGGAAAAGACCGCCGCCATCAGCGATGACGACCGTGCGATCGTGAATCAACTTATTGACGAATATCGAAACCGCCACGAGAGCATTGAACAACAAATTGTGGCCAAGAAAAATGAACGCACCGCCAGCGCGGAGACCGTAAAGAAGTTGCAAGAAACCTTGCCACTGATAGAAAAACGAGCCGCCGGTTTGAAAACCTTGGCCGAAAAGAAAGTGGTGGCCGAAACTATGTGGCTTGAAATCGAACAAGCCCGAATTGAAACGCGTCAAAACTTGGCCATCGCCAAAGCGCAATGGACAGGCAGCCACGCCGCCATCGATCAGTTGTACGCTCAGCTGAGCAGTCTTGAAGCGGAATACAAACGCACCGCACTCGAAAAAATCACACAACTGCAACAGCAACGAAAAAGCCTGGAGCAAGAGGGCATAAAAGCCGATCAACGACACGCCTTGCAACAACTGCGCGCACCGGTGGATGGTGTCGTGCAGCAATTGGCCGTGCACACAGTCGGTGGTGTGGTCAACGCCGCCGAAAAATTGATGGTCGTCGTGCCACAAAACGAAGGCATTGAAATTGAAGCGTTACTGCCGAATAAAGACATCGGGTTTATTCGCGCCGGGCAAGAAGCGGCGATCAAGGTGGATGCGTTTCCGTTCACGCGTTACGGCACCATCAAAGGCAAAGTGGTATCGGTCAGTCAGGATGCGATCCCGCATGAGCAATTGGGCTTGGTGTTTGCCACACGCATAGCGCTCGACAAAACAGCGTTACATGTTGATGGTCAAATGGTCGCACTCAGCGCCGGCATGTCCACGGTCAATGAAATCATCACCGGCAATCGCACGTTGATGGATTATTTATTGTCACCATTGCGTAGTCGGATGGATGAAGCGGCGAGGGAACGATAAGGGCAAAAGATTTTTTTGTCGTGGAACGGAACAGAAAATTTTATGGATTAGTTGAGATCACTGGTAGACATTAAACGAGGGCATCACGATGCAATTGAAAAAGAGCATGGTTACTGTTTTGATAGTGCCAGTTGTCATGGCCTGGCTTTCTGCTTGCTCAACCGCGATACCCGCCAAACGCTTTTCACGCGAGCAACTGCACCCGCATATGGAAGCATTAGTGGCGATCAATATGGATACGCAATTGAACGGTG
>JAYSCL010000078.1:0-12853 GCA_041914905.1 Enterobacterales bacterium | reverse complement strand
TGCAATGGAGTGCCCACGTTTATTCCGGGCGGAATAAACCTCTGGAAATAACCTAGTGTTGCTTGAAATAGTAACCGCAACCACGAACATATGAATATCGTTCGTCCTGAGCCTGTCGAAGGATGAATCGGGAAACAGTCTCGAATTGCTGGTTTTATTTTTATGCAACCATAACAGTTTGGTGCGACACCAAACCGGAGTGATGCAATGAGCAAAATCATTCAACAGCTCGAACAAGAGCAACTGCGTAGCGATCTGCCTGCATTCAAAACGGGTGATACCGTTATCGTTAACGTAAAAGTGAAAGAAGGTGACCGCGAGCGCGTCCAGGCTTACGAAGGCGTTGTGATCGCCAAACGTAACCGTGGATTGAACAGCTCATTCACCGTTCGCAAAATTTCCTACGGTGAAGGCGTTGAGCGTGTATTCCAATCGCACTCACCGATGATCGACAGCGTTGAAGTCAAACGCCGCGGCGACGTTCGCAAAGCCAAGCTGTACCACCTGCGCGAACTCACCGGCAAAGCTGCACGTATCAAAGAAAAACTCGACTAATCGAGTTAGCAGTTTCCGCCTTGTGGAAAAACCAACGGCACCGAAAGGTGCCGTTGGTTTTTTTATGCCGGCTGATTTCAACTCCCTCGCCTCACGAAGTGGGGAGAGGGCAGGGTGAGGGGCGCTCATGCCAAACACCGCGACCTCGATGATTTGTCATAAAACCATTTCATTCCTTTAAATCTGCACAATTTCCCACCGCCAAGGTTGCAACTGTCAGGAGTCTTTGTTACCTTGCGCGCCTTATGACATTGGGCGTCGTAATTTTTGCCCACTTTTGGGGACTTCATCGTTCGTCGACTGAATTGATCGTCGGCTCTCATGAAATCCAACCAAGCATATTAAAGATTCGACACGTCACACAGACGTGCGCCAAGCAGCACACAATAAACACATTATTCGCGCTTTTTGTTGGGGAAACAAAATGCATAACATTTTGCGTTGTGTTCGCTATGGCATTTTATTGCTTGCGACTTTCCATTCTATTTCCAGCTTTGCTGGCTCCGTTTACTGCACGGGCAAATTGACTGATGTGGCTTACCATGAACCCGGTGGCTTGTATCTGACCATCGGTAGCAACAAAATCTTCAAGGTTTGCGACCCTTCCGCTCAGTTTTTCAGAACCAACCCAGAAAACTGCAAAATGGTTCTTTCTATGGCGTTGGCGGTTCGAATGTCCAACAAACAAATTACCGTTCTCGTAGATAACGCACCCGGTAGCGATTGCGCCAGTATTCCAAGCTGGTTTGGCGCGGATGTGCGATTTGTAAATGTGGTTGACTAGTGATACGACATTAGGCTCATTCGTTCCCCATTCTGTTTGTTAAGTTTTTCGGATATACATCATGAAAAAAACCTTCTTTTTTCTTGCACTTCTTTCCGTAAATTCTTTTGCTGCGGACACGTACGTAACGGCCAATGTCGACAATATTTCGACTGACTTTGGCTCAACGCGAGCCGGTCTTGTGGTGAAGCTCAAAAACGCTAGCCATGCTCCTTGTAACAACATCTACACAGTATTTCATTATGCCGATTTTCGTAGCCAATCTATTGACGATGTCGATGGTCGTAGTCGTTATGAGTTTGCGCGCAGCTTAGTCATTTCGGCGATGATGAGTGGAAAGAAAATTGAGTTTATTCTCAAATCTGACATAGGTGGTTACTGCACTGCGACAGGTTGGGTAAAAGTACTCTCGAATTAATACCAACTGTTGGGATGATGTCTTTGACATCTAATCTTGATGCGAGATCGAAACACGTCGACCACTAGGTCCATCAAGTTAAGCTATTGAATGTGAATTATCGCTTATTGTTTTTGGAGAGCTATTTTGTATCACGCATCACGCAAGAGTAAACTGGCAGTAATCGGATTAGCTTTATTAAGCTGCTGCGGAGTGGTTGATTCTGCTGAGAAAATTGTTGCGGGACGTGGGGATGCAAAAATCCAAACCAGCGCGATAGCACTTTCTGATTGCGGTGAATCGATTGTTTCAAAAACGGCAAAGACGACTGGTTCAGTTTCTACCGCCAATGCTGTCGGAACAGATTGCCCAGTTTCACCATCGGTGCCAGCGAGAATTACCTACCCAAGCACTTCGACAACTGGCACAGATGCCATAGTCTGGGAGGCAAGTAGCAATGCTACGTCATATGTTCTTGAAGTAAGCCAAAATGGCGCAGCTTTTGTTATCGTACAATCCATCAAATCGTCGTCATATCTACCCTTAACCTATACCCCCGCTACCGCTCGTGCAAACGGCACCTACATTTATCGTGTAAAAGCCTGCGATCAGTTGTGCAGTGATTATCTTGTTGGGAATACGATGGTTGTGTCGATTCCTCCGACCATTGCAACATTTTCAGCTTCACCGACACAAATCTTATCAGGCGCGAATACAACGCTGACGTGGTCTTCTAGCAATGCGTCATCATGCTCACTTGCTGGTGCAACCGTGGCGGTTAGCGGCAGCAAAACTTTCAGCGGCCTTACGGCGACCACAGCCTACACATTGAATTGCAGTGGCTCGGGTGGTTCAACGTCTGCCACGACCACGGTCACTGTTTTGCCACCGCCCACCATTGCCGCCTTTTCGGCCTCTCCTACACTGATTGCGCAAGGCGGCAGCTCGACGTTGAGTTGGTCCACCAGCAACGCCACCAGCTGTACGTTGGCGGGTAGCTCGGTAGGGGTGAACAGCAGCAAAACGTTTTCAAACATTGCGGCGACGACGACTTATGCCTTGAGCTGTTCTGGCGCTGGCGGCTCTGTGTCGGCCAGTATCACCGTCGCGGTGCACCCGAAGATCACGTCGTTTACCGTGTCACCAACGCAGATCGCGGCCGGCGGCAACTCGACGCTGACTTGGGCGGCTACCAATGCCAGTGCTTGTAGCGTGAACGGTACGGCAGCGACGTCGCCGTTTACCGTCAACACCATCAACGCCACCACGACTTACACGCTGACCTGCACCGGTGCGGCAGGTACCACGCCCGCGACTGCCACAGCCACCGTGACCGTGGTGCCACCGCCGACGGTGAGCATAAGCCCCTCGCCAGCAACCATCACCAAGGGTGGCAGCAGCAAACTCAGTTGGAGCAGCACCAATGCGACCAGTTGCACGATCAACGGCGCGGCGGTCAGCGGTTCGAGCAAGGATTACACCAACATCCAGAACACCACCAGCTACACCCTCAGTTGCTCCGGCATCGGCGGTACGCGTACCGCGTCAACGACCGTGACGGTAGTCCCGCCGCCGGCCGCACCGACCAATCTACAAACACAAGCGAACTCACAACGGGTGTGGGTGTTGATCCATGCCGACGTGCCATTTTTGGTGCCGTCGTACCTGGCCGCCGGTGAAGGCAGCGCGACAGTCTCGTGGAACGCCGTAACCGGCGCTATCGAATACCGCTATCGCGTTTTTGTCGATGGTCAATGGAGCAACTGGATCTCGGTTGGCGCCAACACCTTTGCCAACGTCAGTAATGCCGGCAGCGGCGACGTCATGTTCGAAGTTGTTGCCTGCGATGCCTACGGCTGCAGTTCAAGCTGTGACAGCAGTGGCTGCATGCCTGTCGCGACCAGCACCACCATCGTGGTGTCGATGTGGCAGAACGTTGGCTTGTGCGATCCGATCACCGGTAAACAAAAGCAACGCTGTATTGATGGCCGTTATTGTACCGTCGACAGCATTCGCGAACTTGAAGGCGTGTGTTCACAAAACGTTAAACCCTGCGGCACATAAACATCACAGTACACCACGATTTTAAGCCCTCCCTTTGCAAAGGTGAGGGTTGGGTGGGGGTCTGTTTTACTTAACCAAACTATCACAAACCAAATTCAAAAATATTTTCAGGGAAACACCATGAAAAGATTCAACACCGGATATTGGCTCAGTGCCGCCACGGCGAGCGTGCTGATGGCAGCGGTCGCGCACGCGGCGACGTGGGATCAAAAAATTGCCGAAGGCGCACACCAGATCTTGATCGGCGATTTCAACGGCGACCAACACAGCGACGTGTTGTGGCAAGCCAAACGCCCCGAAGACGAACACACCGCGATCTTCACCGCAGTCACCAGCGCGAACACGCAGCGCTGGAAAGACGGTCACCTAAGCAAAGTGTGGAGCCGCAAAGACGTTAACGTCATCGTCGGTGACTTCAACGGCGATTTAAACAGCGACATCTTGCTGCAATCGATCACACCGGCCCTGACCAGTGAACTCATCATCACCGAAAGCAGCGGCCATATCGGTGTGCCAACGCAATCAATCGGCGATTGGCATCTGGGCCTGCGCTGGGACAGCAACAACAGCCGCGCAATCGTCGGCGATTTCAACGGCGATGGCCGCGACGATCTCTTTTTGCACGGCAAAGACAAAAACCGTCATGGTTTGGCGTTAGCGAACGAAGACGGTCAATTCCAAAAACTCGAATTCGATTTCGACAATTATCTGCACAACCTCGATTGGTCGGACAAAAACACCACCTTAAGCACCGGTGATTTCAACGGCGACGGCAAATATGAACTGCTGCTGCAACCGATCCAAAGTGATGGCCTCGTCAGCACCGTCGGCGGTGACTACCAACAAGGCCCCCTCGCGACCATTACGCAACAATGGTCAGCCCAACATTTAGGTTTCGACTGGAGCAGCCGTCGTCACCGTGTTGTTGTGGGTGATTTTGACGGCAACGGCAAAGACGATGTGTTTTTGCTCGGCACCACCAAAATTGACGCCAGCGCGTATTTAACCGCCAGCGAAAACCAATTCGACACCGTAAAAGAACGCATCGAAACCATTCCGAATCTCGACAAACTCAAAGACATTATCGTTGCTGACTTTGACGCCGATGGCATTGATGAATTGTTATTGATGTTTGATGACAAACAACATCCGTTGATGTTGTTGCTCGCCGATGGTGCGCGACGGGCGCGCTTGGAGGCGTTGTTTCGGTTGAATGGATTGTTGAATGGCAAACAGACGTTGGGGTGGTTAACAGGTGTTGTGGCATCAACGCCAATCACGCCGAGTAAATCGTTGGCAAATGCTGCAGCAGTACCGCAATGCGGTCCGACTGATGTGGATTGCGAAGATCCTGATACAGGAACGGGAGGTACAAATACTGATCCTTACCCGATTGTTTCTGATTCCGCCTATAAATCTTTTCAAGAATTTGGAATTGTAAACGGGGCGTTTCGTGTTGATGAAAATGGTGCAGCAACCTACAGCTATCCAATTGCAACATTGCCTGGGTCAGGTAATGTCGCTCCGAAAATGGGTCTGATTTATAGCTCTAGGGCGGGTAATGGTCCTGTTGGAATTGGTTGGAGTATCAGTGGACTATCCTCCATCACCCGATGTCGCGCAACGAAAGAAACAGATGGGGCTGATGGTTCTGATTTTTCATTCTTTTGTTTTGACGGTCAACGGTTATTATCAAAAGGTGGTACCGGATCTGCTACTGATCCTTGGCGTTTTGTAACGGAAATTGATAATCATGCGAGAATTAGTGCATTTGGTGCATCAATAAAAAATCCAGATTATTTCACCGTTGAGCGCAAAGACGGATCAACATCGTACTTTGGTAATAGCGCCTCTTCAAAACTTGAAGTTGCGAGCGTTTCTACAGGAAACCCGATTGCTGGGCGGATCAATAGCTGGGCTATTGGTCGATTTAAAGATAAAGCAAACAACTACATAGAATACAAATACTCTGAGACTTTTGGTCACTTACTTATCAGTGAAGTTCAATATACCGGCAATTCTAGTCAACTGCCCTATGCCTCATTGGTTTTTGAGTATGAAGATCGCCCCGATGTACGTACTACTTATGCTCTTGATGGAATCATCAAAAGTGACAAGCGGCTAAAAGCAATTCGAAGCAAAGATGGCATTAATGGTTCTGGTGCAGAGATTCGACGTTATGAATTGAGCTACGCACCTGTTGGTCGCAGCCCATTGTCTCGATTGGAGTTTATTCAAGAGTGTGTGATTTCGACATGTTTGCCTGCGGTTCAATTTAAATGGAATATCGGAGTAAATCGCATTGAAAGTACATGGCGTGACAATGCTGGAGAAGGATTTACGCATAGATTTGTCAGTGCAAAACAAGGTGACTTCAATGGTGATGGAAAGCTCGATTTAGGGTATATCGTTCGAGATAGCAAAGAGGACAACGCAAACGATTTTTGGTTTACGAATGGAATTACAAAGATTGATGGCGATAAAGTCTATTTCGATTTAAATCATTCCGTGAAAATCAAATTGCCACATGGCGATCCAAACAGTTGGCAATTGCTCGATTACAACGGTGATGGACGAACGGACCTTTTAACTCCGCTTTGTGTAGCCAACTCAACCTCTTGGGAAAGTAACGGTGAGGCACTGAAATGCACTGAGTATAGGAATTGGGGCGTGCTACTCGCTAGGGCGGATGGGTCCTTTCCCACTGGTACTCTCACTTCGCCGTATGTCGCTGAAAAAATCGACACGGGAATTCCGTTGAAAAATAGTCAAACGGTTGGTTTTGGCGATTTCGACGGAAATGGTCTCCCGGATCTTCTTTTTCGGGATGAATATAGCAGAGCTACAATTTCATTTTTGGGCCACCCCAAACTTGGCCATGTGTGTGAGAGTCATGACAGTGCAAGAACTTATTGTTTTTCGAAACCAAGGCTTCTCGCTGGCTTGAGTGGGTTAGATTGGCTATTCCTTTCTGACAAACAACCAGTCATTGCGGATGTGAATGGTGATGGCTTTTCTGATTTAATAGTGAATGTTACGTATGGATCGACACTTCCAGGAGGTGGAAGCCTTGGCGATCCTGGTATTACACGAAAACGAGCAGTGCTGTTCTCTGTGGATAGCTACTTTGGAATCCAATACAGAGTGTCTGAAGTCGCAACCGACATTTTCGATTCACTGTCGATTGATAAAGACAAGTTGAGTCAATTCGCCGATATGAATGGTGATGGACTGACAGACATTCTAAAAGCAGTCGTGAATGCCTCAACTGGGCGCTATGAGTGGTCTATTTCGTCTAATACCGGAACTACGTTTCTACCTTGGAAATCAACGGGGGTGTCAACTCCAGATGATGTACTTCGTCTTGTCGATCTCAACAACGATGGTTTGAGTGATTTCCTCTATCCACAGGTTGCTGGTGCGGATAGCACGACCTTTCAAGTCAGATTTCAAAACGGCGACGGTACATTTGCGAGCCCAGTCAATTCAGGATGGACTGCTAGAAACGACCACTACGCAACTAACCTATTTTCTGATTTTAATGGTGACGGTGCCATCGATGCAGCATTGTTATTTCATCGAGACAAAGATGGCTATGTGAACAGTAATCACCATATATCACTTTCTGAAGACAAGAATTTGGCAAGAAACACAATAAAAGAAATTGTCACTGGTGTTGGAAATAAAACACTTATTGAATATAAATCACTGAATTCAGATGTGTATTCCATTGGCCGAACAATGGTGGATGCTGTTTGGGGAAAGAAATCTCCGGTGTTTGATGTGAGGGGGCCTATGTATGTGGTGTCTTCGGTAAGGTCATCCGCACCGACTGCAACCGGTGCTCCATTTGGCGTCGACAAGGATCGCTTGGTAGAAATTAAGTATCACTACGAAGGCCTTAAAATGCAGGCTGGTGGTCGCGGTATTTTGGGCTTTGAAAAAGTCTATACTTTTGATCCACAAACAAACGTAGAAACCACGACGACATATCGACAGGATTTTCCATTTACCGGCATGCCGCTGCGAACGGATAAAGTTCTACTCAGTGGTTTTGGGAGTTCCTTTGAACGTTTTGGTATGCGGCATGATAGTCCCGCGAACTGGTTGAGCATATCTGGCTACGATGGTTTTTCCACAATGGCAACTGCGCAGTCCGGAACAATGGCTTATTTTTCGACGTCGACCGATACAGTGCGGGAGCCAAATACAGGTGTCGTTACCTCCAAAACCCTAACAACTACTGTTTATGACGCATGGGGCAACGTTGATCTTGTTACGGTTGAACAGCAAAATGGGTACCCTCAAACATTACGAACAGTCGTCACTGACAACGTTTTTCCCGACGGTGAGGATGGCTTTTTAGGTCGGTTAGCTTCCTCGACCGTTACGACAAAGCGAAGTGGATTTGTCGATTCAATCAAAAAATCGAGTTTCGAGTATCACCCAACCAATAAGCAGTTGACCGCTGAAATCGTCGAGCCAGAGGGTAACGAAAAAGAGTATTTGCGTACTGAATATGGCCTAGACAATTGGGGCAATCGAACCAGTACGACTGTCAAATCGAAAGACTCAGTTGGATCAACTTCTCCCTATTATATTAATCGTACTTCGCGCGTCGAATACGATAGTAAGGGGCGATTTATAGATAAAAAATACAATCATTTTGGGCAGTTAATTGAAGAAGTTCTTGAACGTAACGCCTTTTATGCCCCTTCAAAGGTGAAAGGGTTAAACGGCATTATATTAACAACCGAATTTACTGCAATGGGGCGAATATCTGCACAGTATGACAATTCGGGTCTAAATGGTGCACAAGGTTCACGCAAAGACATTTTTCTTGAGCAGTGCGGCAGTAACGGGTTGACCTGTCCTAGCACATGGCACGCCTACCGGATCCGTACCGTCAACAACAGTGGGCCTGATAGCGAACAATATTTTGATGTATTGGGCCGCGAGTCCTTGAGTCTGGTCGAAGCGATGGAAGGTTCCGACGGCGACAAGATCGCAAAAGCAACTGAGTACGACAATTTGTCCCGCGTCAAACGCGTTAGCCTGCCGTATTTTGATAACAGCACGCCGGCAGGCTGGACTCGTAATGATTACGATGCCATCGGTCGATTATGGCAAGTCATGAATCCGGATGGATCGTCGACGACAACTACTTATTCCGGACTCACAACAATTTTTGTCAACGAAAAAGGGCAGAAGAAAGTTGAGATCCGCAATGAGTTGGGCGAACTGGTTACCGTCACTGACAACAATAACAAATCAATCACCTACAGCTACGACATCGGTGGACGTCTTGACAAAATGACGCGGGTTGGCCTTTCCGATAAATTCCAGAGTGATCTTGATTACGATCGACTGGGTCGGAAAATAAAAATGTGGGATGCGGACAAGTCACCGATTGCTGACAGCTTTTGGATGTACGATTACAATGCCGTTGGCGAGATCGTAAAACAAACCGATCCACGTGGCTACGTTACGCTAAACACTTACGACGGGGCTGGCCGTTTGGTGCGGCGTCTCGAAAAAAACGCGGACACTGCTACGGCCATTATTTTCGCCGACACCAGTTGGACCTTTGATAATCTGACGAGCGCTGGTGGCAGCAATAACTCACGTAGTCAACTTATCGCAGAAAGCGATCTCATCAGTGGTTATAACCGTGTGCCCACGTATGATAATTTCGGTCGTGTTACGTCAGTGGCCACTTCGTTTGAAAGCAACCGCTGGACAGAATCAACTGGTTTCGATGAATTCGGTCGCACCAGTTGGTCGCGCGATGCATCGGGACAAGCCGTCAAACTAAAATATACTCCAAGAGGCTTTGTCAAAGAAAAATACGATTTGGCCAATAGCGCTATCGTCTATCAGATCATCGAAAAGATGGATCAATTCGGTCATATCGTGCTGGAAAAAGCCGGCAGTGGTGCTATAACGACGATCCGTCGCTATTTCCCCAAAACAGGTCGACTTGACAATATTCTGACCACTGGCAACGGACAGACGTTGCAAAATCTGAACTTCGGTTGGGATTTGGTGGGCAATCTGACGTCGCGTCAAGATTATTCTTCCGGTCGCAATTTAACCGAAACATTCGATTACGACGGCTTGAACCGACTAATCACTCAGAATGGCCTCGAATACGCGCGTTACGACGACGAAGGCAATATCACGCACAAGAAAGATGTCACCAATTTCGTAAGCGGACAAGAGTACCAATATGGTGGCAGCTGTGGTGGCATACAAGCCGGCCCGCACGCGTTGACGGCGGTTGAAGGTCAAACCTACTGCTATGACCGCAACGGTAATCAACTCAGTGGCAAAGGTCGCACACTGATCTACGACAACACTTATGATCTGCCGACACAAATTCGTACCAATAAACACACAACCGATTTTGTTTACGGTCCATCACATCAACGCCTAAAGCGAGTGGATAACAACACGACGACAGGTAGGGCTACCACCTATTATGTTGGCAATGTCGAAATTATCGTTAAGGGTGGCAAGACTGAATACCGTCGTAACCTTGGAAATGCTGTGGTCAATAACGGTGTGGTCAGCTATCTGTTGACTGACCATTTAGGTAGCACCCATCGTGTCGTAAATTGCAATGGCGGTATTTTGCAAAACATCAGCTTTGATGCATTTGGTGACAAGCGAAACTCGGAGACGTGGTCGAAGCTGTTCGTTGACTTTAATGCGGTTGCGTCGATGCCGCGCACTACCGAATGGTTGATTAGCCCGCTTTCAAACAGCCGCACTTTGCATGGTTACACTGGCCACGAACAAATGGATGAAGTCGGGCTTATCCATATGAATGGTCGTGTTTACGACGCGCATTTGGGGCGCTTTTTACAAGCCGATCCCATAATTCAGGCGCCCACCAATTCGCAATCGTTGAATCGCTATTCGTACATCATCAACAACCCGTTAAGTGGTGTTGATCCGTCTGGATTTAGTTGGTGGCAAACACACCGTAGTGAATGGAAAGGCGCTTTGGCGGTGGTCGTTACCGTGCTGTCATTTTGGTATTGCGGTACAGTTTGTGGTAACTCGATCTGGGCGACAATGGCCGTCGGTGCCGCTACAGCGATTTTTAGCCATATTGTGATGACTGGGAGCACTCACGGTGCATTTAAGGCCGGTTTAATTGGTGCCGTTAGTGCTGGTGTGTTCTATGGCATTGGTTCGGCATTCTCGGAATCAGCCTGTTCGACTTGCTATGAAACGGTGGACAATGTCAAACAGCTGAAGACCACGGCAATGATTGCAAAGACCATTGCACATGCTTACGCAGGCGGCGCGATGTCAGCGTTGCAAGGCGGCAAGTTCGGGCATGGATTTTTGTCAGCGGGTGTGACGCAAGCCTTTTCAAAGAGCATTAACGGAATTGACGAGGGAGCGCGATTTAGTTTGCGTCGTATTGTTGCTGCGGCTGTGATTGGTGGAACAGTATCTGAACTGACGGGTGGGAAGTTTGCTAATGGGGCGATTACTGCGGCTTACTCCAGGGCCTTTAATGATGAAGTAGAAAGTCATGGTTTAGATACGCGGAGGTCTCGCGAACCATATAAGCAATTGACCAAAACGACGGTCACTGTGGATGTTGATGAGTCGATAGCAGGCTACGGTGTTAGTCAGGGATATGAATACGATATCGATACTAAAAAATGGAGCGGGCCATCGGTATCGCTAAAACTTGATGCTCTCACGATTGGAGACGGAGATGTTAGTTATGGTGTGGGGCTTGGTCCAGTAGCCGCTAGCATAGGTGTAAATGGTGAAGGTCCATACGTGACGCTAGGAGGCGGAGTTTCAACAGCGGCTGGTGGGGTAACCATTAGTCAAAAACTCCAATTCCTTATCGATAGCATATCGAGCAATTTTGATAAGCTATTTAATGACTGGTACTGGAGTAACGGTCGTTATACAAATGACATGCTTGAAGCATCAAGCGGAACAGGGGCACACTAATGAAAACTCGATATTACACAATAATATTACTACTTATCGTGAAGATGGTATGTGCTACTGATTATGTTTCACCTGATATCTTAAGTCAGGCCTATTCTGCTAACGGAGAAGCAGCTGCCATTATTGCTGACCTATATTTTTATGGAAAAGGTGTAAAGCAGGATAAAAATAAAGCGTTCTTTTGGTACAAAAAATCGGCCGATGCAAAATTTGCAATAGGCATGACGCAGTACGCGATGATGCTGTTAGAAAATGCATCGAAACTAGATGATATCTCAAAAGTCGTCGAGATATTCGAGGCTGCTTGCAGTATGAAAGCCTATAAAGCATGCCACAACTTGGGCGGGATGTTTGCGACCGGGAATGGTGTGGAGAAGGATCTTGATAAAGCTTTAAAATACGGAAAGATTGCGGCCGATAGTGGCGATGTAAGCTCTCAGATGATGGTCGCTAGTTTATTGATAAAACGCAATAAGGATGGTGACAGAGTAGCCGCAATTGAAATGCTTGAGCGTGCATCAAATACCGGTAATGCAGATGCTAAAGAGATGCTAGGCAGAGTATGTTTCGAAAGTAATGACAGTGAACTGTATGAAAAATGCGGTGAATTGCTGAGATCTGCGTACAAATTGGGCAACGTGAATGCTGGGTACAATCTTGCCATAATGATTAGAGAAAAATCCATAAAGGCAAATAAAGGTGAGAGCTACGCGTCAATAATGAGATCGGTTGCTGATAGCGGGAATTGGCGTGCGCAATTGGATTTTGGGGTCGCATTGATGCATGGTGATGGCGTTAACAAAGATGAAATTAAGGCAAATTACTATTTCACTCTTGCCGCCCTGCAAAACAGCGCCGATGCATATTACTATTTGGGGTATGGTTACAAAATGGGTAAGGGAGTTCAAAAAAGCCTCCAAAAATCTAAATTAATGCTTGAAAAAGCGGCTGAGTTAGGGAAAAAGGATGCTTTGGATTTGCTAAATTACTAAGCCACATTCAATGCACCATATGCCACATTCAATGAGTAAGTGCACCATATGCTTCAGTATAGGCCTCGTACGGCG
>JAYSCL010000077.1:5686-13652 GCA_041914905.1 Enterobacterales bacterium | reverse complement strand
CGCGCCTTGCCCAGCACTGGCAGCCTCCGCTGATATCGCCATTCAGTGATACCGACGTCGCGACCAGTTCGCAACATACGGCAGTGACGCGTACCGGCATTCGTGTGCGAGCCATTGGCATCGTCACGCATGCATGGTTGGAACATTTGGCGAACATACCATGGCCCGCGGATGCCGACGCGTTTGTGCAGGCGATTCAACCGCGCGTAATGAAGCAACTAGTGTGGCAAGGGGGGAATCGTGAAGATGCGAACAGCGACACGGAACACGTGTTGATGGCGCTGCGTAACAGTTTGAATGACGACAAAGCGCGCTGGATCTTGCAGCAACACAGCGACGCACACAGCGAATGGGCGCTGACACACGCTGAAGAAAATGGCTTTTCGCAACACGTTATCGATCGCAGCTTTGTCGATCATGAGGGCACACGCTGGATCATTGATTACAAAACTGCGATTGATGACGGTGGTGACTGGCCACAATTTCTGGCGCGTAAAATCGACGAATACACACCGCAGCTAAAACGTTATGCCGCGTTGTTGGCGCAGATTGAATCGCGTCCACAAAAATTGGCGCTGTATTTTCCGTTGCAGCAGGTGTTTGTCGAGATCACTTAGCCGTTGCTTGGGTTGAGCAAAGCGAAACCCAACAAGTACATCAATTGATAACCAAAGTGTTTGGCTTCGCTGCGCTCAACTTAACCTGCGTTGCTTTTAAGTAATTCGTTTACCGAATATAGTGTCATGACAAACCTAAAGCAGAGCTGAAGGCGGTCCAGTGGAAGCCGAATGCCGGAACGCTTTCGAACGATGTGTTATGTGCTTTCGATTTGAGCATGTTTAATTTCATTTGCTAGCCACCAAGCATGTCCACGAAGTTGTTCAAGCAGTTCATTTTTTGATTTTCCTTTATCACTTACAACACAAAAGCCGTTCTCAGCCTCAACACAGATCACCAGATCACTGAACGAACCCATGCCACCGTATGCACTCAGCAGATATTCGATTCCCGAATAGTCGCTTGTCTCGATTCTGCTTTTTGATTTTCGTAGCCAACTAGCCCAATGAAGTTCCTCTTCGCCCTCAAGAAGGTTGATTAACCTTGAAAGCGTTTCGAGTAGATCAGTGGTCAATGGGCCCATAGCACACAACGCAAAGCTAAAAGGCCGATTTCAGCGAAGCTGAAAGCAGTCCAGTGAAGGCCGAAGGCCGGAACGTTTTCGAGCGACGTGTTATGGCTTTTGAATTTCAACAAACTCTCCAACCTGAATTGATAAATGTTCTTTCGGGCCACACGGTGTTTCACCATAGCTCACGCTGAGGATTGCGCTTTGAATCAATTCTTCGCTTAAGCAAATGTATAATGATGAATCATCTGCGGGGATAGCGACCGGTGCACTGACAAGCACCTGCATTGACTCTCTATTTTTTACTCCGAGTAGTGCGTCTGTAATAGGGGAACCATTTAAAGATTTTTGAATTGATATGGTTACTCCCACACCTTTATGACACCACATATCACCGTACTTTAATTGCAACTGTTTGACTTCAACGCCAAAGGCAGACGCATTTTTTGGGGTAATTTGCGACCACTCAGACTTTGTGATCTGAGGCAACAGCAGCAACAAAAAAGTAGACCAGTAGAATTTCGTGCTAGCCATAACGATAAGCTCAGGGGCCGGAGGTAACATCGCTGCCAGAGGTCCCAGCCTGCGAAACAGGCGACTGCAGCGTTTTATTATGTGCTTTATACAGAGTAATGATGCCAGAATACAATGCGAGTAGCAGCAAAAGCGCCACGCCAATTAGAAACCAGTAGAGATGGGCATAAAAATATGGGGCTGCATGCATGACACCAAGCAACCAAAATACCAACAGAGGTAGGCAAACAAATAGAGCCGACACCGAACGCAAAAACGAATGGCAAAATGTTTTAGGGCGAATAACAATGTATGTGACGAATGATTCTATAAGCACGATAAAAATGAAAGTAATTACCTGATTTAGCGGATATGGCTGATCAGTAATTCCTCTTACATGGTAAAGATAAGCATCGTGAGAAAAGCCAGACTTATAAACTTGCACGACACCAACAAACGCATATATTGGAATGGAAAAAATTCGAAAGAATTTGAACATTTTCTATAGCACATAACGATTGAAATAAGCGGCGTCGCGTAGCGACGTCCGATGCTTGCTGCACTTGCACCACTTTAGTGGACGGCTAATCATTGTTTCACTAAAGTGGTGCAAGTACTTTTTCGAGTCCAGCGAACGAAGTGAGCGGCAGCTGAGCGCATTGTTAGTCGTGAAACTGCAATTCGTAATATGGGCATTTTTTGATGCTTGGATCGTATGAAACAAGCAGGAACGCTCTTGTTATATTCTCCGGCTTTTTTATGCTGCATTCTCTTAAAAATGACTCAACTTCTATGCGATTTAGCATGGGCTCGTCGGTGAATATAACTAAAAAATAGCCGCCTTCGTAAGGAGCCCCCTTTAATTCATCAAACCTTGAATCTTTTCGCGAAATCAGAGCCTCTAAGGATAATGTAAATTTATCTTGATCCCAGTCGGCCCATTCATAAATTTTGCCAGTCTTGTACGCTTGAGTTGCCTTTCCATCCACAAGCTCTGTGACCTCAATTGCCACTCGATTACCATCGCTGTCGAGTGCTTCGCAGTCGGGCGGATCATTCGGGCGGCCACGACGTTCTAGGGATGTGAATAAGGTTATTCCATCGGCCTTTAGTGATTCGGCAAGACTGGTTACCACTCCCCACTCTTCAATGTCGCGATCCGCACCCCAGCCAAAGAAGTCCGCATATCCACGATCTTTATTTCGCGCCTCGCGAATTATTTCCAGTAATTCTTTGTCTTCTTCAGTAGTCATTTTTCATGGCTAACGCAGAAATAAGCGGCATGGTGTAGCGACGTCCGGTACCGAAAGTGCAAGCTTAATTGACGTGTTATAGATCATTATAAGTTGATATTCAATTTTTTGTCTCTAATATAGGTAGCGATAGAGATTGCAAAAGCACCTAAAAACATAAGAAGAGAGAGTATGTCGAGCTCGCCATATTTGCGTGTTGAATAAATGCCATAGATAAAAAACAATAGCGCAAACAGGCCGTAAGTTATACTTACGGTTGATATGCCTTTCTTGCCTATGCTAATTCCGTAAACGGCTTTGTTTTTCTCAAAAATTTGATGCATTTCATTAATGATTATGGTGCAACTTTCACAACATGAAAGGCCGCTGCCGGTATCAATAGCGCAAGTGTCGCAGACGGCTTTTTGACAAGCTTTGCATAGTCCGATGGATACGGCCTCGCGATGTTTGAAGCAATTCATAAATTGGAACTCCCCCATTTTTCTATAACTATATGTATTACCCCTAATGGGGCTTTTGTTTTACACCATATTGGGTGCTTAACTCCAGATATCTAACCCCAACTCATTGAAAAATAACAGTGCTGGGTCGGTTATTGGCCCGTTATTCAGGGAAAGAAGTCAGTCATTCGGTGACAGCACCAAAGTTACTCGATCAGGTGCGTGCTGGCATCCGCACCAAACATTACAGCCTCAGAACGGAAGCCGCTTATTTGCAATAGATTAAGCGTTTTTGAAAAATGCAGGGTTTTGATTTGTGATGTTGGGTTTTGTTATGCTCAGCTCAACTTGCCATTACGCTGAATTTTTAGATTTTGATGGCGTCGTGTTTTGTCGGCGTTTTTTAAACCACCAATACCAGCGCAAGCGATCCCAGACTTGATAAATGCCAACGATCAATAACGCCAGTAGCAAAACGATCAGCACGATCAACGTGCTTGCCATCGCGGAATCAACGCGGCCCAATTCGCGTGTTAAATAATCCCAGCGGCCACTGTACATATCGTCAAACAACAGCATCAACAGACCGATACCACTGATCAGCGTGGCGCTAACCAGAATTAACTCTTTTTTCAGACGAAATTTCATCAAGGCAGGCAACGTGGCTGAAATGAGGGCGTGTGCCCTCGCAGGCTACATGAAGTGGCGACGATTAACCCAATTTCAAATGATCGGTTTTCGGTGGCGGCGGTGGTGCTTTTTTTTCCGACACATCGATTTGGGCGCCGACGGGGGCAATCGTGATACCGGAAATATCACCGACTCTCACCGGTTCAACCTGGCGCGGCGATCCGAGAATGACGCCCACTTGTGCAAGGCTGTAGTCGGATAAATCGGGTTCGGGCAACGGAATGTATTCTTTGGCTTCGCCCATATCGCTACCGACCGGTGCCAACACATAATCGTGCAGATCCACTTGGGCGGGTACAAACTCTTTGTGCTCGCCCATTTGGGTGCCGACCGGTGCCAGTGACAAATGACTGGTGTCGATGGTGCGCGGAATTTTCGGTAACGGTTTTTCACCGAGTGCCGTGCCGGCCGGTGCAACGACCCAGTCGGTTGCGGTCATTTTGGGTGCGGTCGGTGCGACGACGCCTTCCATTTGGCGCAGACGCGCGAGAGCACCGGCTTCTTTCATGGCGGCGATGTAGCGCAGCGCACTTTGATAATCGACGGATTTTTTGATCGCAATCGGCTGGCCGCCAAACAATTTGTCGATCGTGGCGGTATTGGTCTTGAACAGTTGCGCGAGTGCGGCTTTGACATCGTCCACATTGCGATTCGGCATGGTTTTGCCGTCGAACACCACTTCGAACAATCCGTCCATAGCGGACCTCTGCTAACGCTGATCTCAATTCAATTCTATCAGCGTTCGGTGAAAACGGGAAAAAAGCCTTTCATGGGTGCCGTGATAGGCATTCGATAACCGCGCTGCTGGGCATTTCCTTGCGCCATTTAAGCGATGCGTTCGAACATCAGATCCCAGACACCATGACCCAATCGTTCGCCACGCTTTTCAAATTTGGTGAACGGACGCTCATCAGGACGCGGAACAAAATCGTTTGTTGCTGACAGGTTTTTATAACCATCGGCGACATTCATTACATCACGCATATGTTCGGCGTAATTTTCCCAATCGGTTGCCATATGAAAGACACCGCCGATTTTCAATTTTTGCCGAATTTGTTGCGCAAATTTTTCCTGCACAATGCGGCGTTTGTGATGGCGGGCCTTGGGCCACGGATCCGGAAAGAACAATTGCACACGTGTCAGGGATTGATCGGGAATGCACTGATCGAGCACTTCAATCGCGTCTTCATCAAACACGCGAATATTGGTGCACTGTGCGGCTTGCATGGCGGCCAACATGGCGCCAACGCCCGGTGTGTGCACCTCAATGCCGAGAAAATTAATACCGGGCAATTGCTGCGCTTGTTCCACCATTGACGCGCCCATACCAAAACCGATCTCGAGCCACACTGGTGCGTCACGACCAAATAATTCGGCAAAGCGCACAGGGCCATCAACAATTTTGCGGCCGACTCGCGGAAACAACATTTCGATTGCCGCTTCTTGGCGAATCGTCAAACGCCCTTCGCGACGCACATAACTGCGAATATGACGCATTGGGCGGCCATCAGGTGTTAATTCGGGTAATTCGGATTTGTCGGACATGGTCGATCAGTTTTGGGTTGGCTGTGCGTTCGGGTTGCGGGTGAATGGCTTCAGATTGTTTTACTCGCAACCTGAACCCACCACCCGCAACAAATTAAAAAAACGTACCGTCAATCGGTGACGACGCGCTGGCATACAGTTTGCGCGGCATGCGTCCGGCCAAATACGCTTCACGACCGGCTTCGATGCCTTTTTTCATTGCGCTGGCCATCAATACCGGATCTTTCGCGAGTGCGATCGCGGTGTTCATCAACACGCCATCACAACCGAGTTCCATCGCGATCGTTGCATCGCTGGCAGTGCCAACGCCGGCATCGACAATGATCGGCACCTTCGCGTTTTCCAAAATCATTTTGATGTTGTACGGATTGCGAATGCCAAGCCCCGATCCGATCGGCGCGGCGAGCGGCATCACGGCAACGCAACCAATCTCTTCCAAACGTTTGGCTTGGATCGGATCGTCATTGGTGTAGACCATCACATCGAATCCATCTTTCACCAAAATTTCAGCGGCGCGCAAGGTTTCAACAATATTCGGGTACAAGGTTTTTTGGTCGCCCAACACTTCGAGTTTGACCAGTTTGTGGCCGTCCAATAATTCGCGCGCCAAACGACAGGTGCGCACGGCGTCGTCACAGGAATAACAACCGGCCGTATTGGGCAAATAGGTGAATTCAGATGCCGGCAACACGTCGAGCAAATTTGGTTCGCCGGGGTTTTGGCCGATGTTCGTGCGACGAATGGCGACCGTAATAATTTGCGCGCCACTCATGCGCACCGCGCGTTCGGTTTCGGCCAGATCTTTGTACTTGCCGGTGCCAATCAGTAAACGGGATTGGTAGGTTTTGTTAGCGATAGTCAGCAGATCATTCATCGTCAGATTTTCCAGATCAAAACCATCCCTCACCCCAACCCTCCCCCTTGAAGGGGGAAGGAGTGCAATCTCCCTCTCCTCATGCAATGAGGAGAGGGTCGGGGTGAGGAGGCGTCTTTTGTGTCGAATAACGGATATCAATCGGTGATACGACTCAACCACCACCAATCGCCCGCACAATCTCGATTCGATCACCATCACGAATCATGTGCGTGGCATGTTGGCTGCGTGGCACCACATCGCCATTGATCTCGACCGCGAGGCGCTGCTGTTGCATGCCCAAATGGTGCAGCAGATCGGCAATCGTTTGCGGCGCTACGTCGTGGGCTTCACCGTTGATGTGGATCGTCATGGCAGCGGTTTAGCTTAAGTCTTAAGGGTAAAACGGGCCGCGATCATAGCAGGAGCGACGCGAATCCGGCGTCAACGGCGGCAAAGCCCGCTAGAATCGACAGCATACCCTTAACCGGAACCCGCAATGAGTCTTGCCTTGGAAGGGGCCAGCTTTGGTTGGCGCGAATGGGCGGCGTTGCCGCAACTGAAGATCCGGCGTTTGCGTACCAAGGTTGATACCGGCGCGCGGACATCGGCGTTGCACGCGTTTCAAATCGAGCCGTTTGAACGCCTCGGTAAACCGTGGGTGCGTTTCGGTTTGCATGTGTCGCGCAAGGCGCCTCAAAAAGTGCATTGGTGCGAAGCGCCGGTGCTCGACCAACGCATCGTCACCGATTCGGGTGGTCATACTGAAGAGCGTTACACCATCGCGAGCACGATTGTGATGGGCGATCAGCAATGGCCGATTGCGATCACGCTGACCAATCGCGACACAATGCGTTATCGCATGTTGCTCGGCCGCAACGCCTTGCCGGTTGAAGCGCGGGTGTTTCCGCATCACTCCTATTTACTGGGCATGCCTGATTACGATCGGGCCACGTTCAAACGTCAGAAATAATTTGGGAACCTCTATGCGTATCTGTGTGTTAACGCGCAACCCGCGTCTGTATTCAACGTATCGCTTGCTCGAAGCCGCGCAAAAACGCGGCCACGATATCTGCGCAATCGATACCTTGCGCTGTTCGATCAATGTCGCCGCGCACGGGCCGTGCATTCATTACGGCGGTGAAAAACTGGAAGATTACGACGCGGTGATCCCGCGCATCGGCGCATCGATTACGTTTTACGGTTTGGCCGTGCTGCGCCAATTTGAGGTGATGGGCGTGTACCCGACCAATGAATCAGCGGCGATCGGACGTGCGCGCGATAAGCTGCGCTGTTTGCAATTGCTGGCACGCGAAGGCATTGGTTTGCCCGTCACCGGTTTTGCGCATTCACCGGATGATATTCACGATGTGATCCGTATGGTGGGCGGACCGCCACTCGTGATCAAATTGTTGGAAGGCACGCAAGGTATTGGTGTCGTGCTCGCCGAAACTCAAAACGCGGCCGAAAGTGTATTGGAAGCGTTTTTATCGCTGCATCAAAACATCATGGTGCAAGAATACATTCGCGAAGCCGAAGGCGCCGA
>JAYSCL010000077.1:0-5586 GCA_041914905.1 Enterobacterales bacterium | reverse complement strand
ATCGACATCGCCGATCTGGTGATTCGTTTTCTGGAAAAGCAAGTGGATACGCGGCAGCGGTTTCGTAGTCAGGGTTAATGTTTTCTTCCTCTTCTTTCTCGAGAGCTTTAGACCCCTTTTCCCTTGAAGGGAGAAGGCTGGGATGAGGGATGTTGTGTCTTCTTACGAAATAAAAAGTTATTTCACTTGCAAACATTGCTGCTAAGTGAAATCGACAAGCTAACGTAGTGTTGTAATAAATTGACCAAAATCTTTGGGGAAGAATGGATGAACTATTACGTATTAATGTTGTTATGCTTGTTGTCTTCAACTATTGGCGCTGAGGAACTTGACATTGCGCCGGATGATTGTGTTTCGCCAGATCAGTGCATACAAAAACTCGTCTCGGTAATTGATCGCAATGCGACGCCGGCGCGATCTCCCTCCACGCAAGAACAAGCGATCATCAACAAATTGGTGCTGTTCGGCGAACAAGCGCTGCCAGCCGTTATCACCTTGCTTGGTAGTGAGGATGAGTTGTTGGCACGGAATGCAGCACTCACACTGGTCGAATTCAATTCAATTGATAAAAAGTATTTGCCGGCGATTGCCGACGGAATTAAGCGCGGTGTTGCGTGGTTGGCACCGGCGTTAGCTCGTATTGGAACACCGGAAGCGGCTGAACTGGCGGTGCGAACGTATTTGACCGAGGAGAGTTCTCCGCACAATCAGGAAGCGTATGCAATCAAATTGCTCGATGAACGAGCGCTACCCGCATTGGTGCAAGCGGCACAGTGTGTTTTTCGCTGTGATGACAAAACCTACTATTTAATCGGGCTGGCCATCAAACAAATGGACCCGACGCGAACGCAAGTGCTAGCGGCGCAACAGTTTGTCATTATAGCCACACAAAAATCACTTAATAAACGAATGCGGCAGGGGGCACTTCTTGTTATTTCATATTTGGGGCAGTCGGGGAAAAGTGTTGAGAAAGATCTGGTGACACTGCGCGAAACGGCACCACAGTTGCGAGCGGCCATTGATCATGCCTTGATTGGCATCAAATCGGATTATGCCGTTAGCATTTACGCGACGATGCTGGCGAGCGGGGTTGACCGATTGTTGTTGCGGGATATTGCTGCATTAGGTGTCACCGCACAGGCACTTGGTGTGGAAATTATGCCACTGCTGAATAGCACAGAGCGCGAGACTCGTCTGTTAGCAGCACGGACGTTGGGCTTCATCGGCTATACACCCGCAGCACCTCAGCTGATAAAGCTGATGAACGAACCTATGGATGTGTTTCTGACGCGTGTTTCGGCGGAATCGCTGGGGCGATTGAAAACGAAAGAGGCGCTACCAGCGTTGCAACGCGTGATGACGACACATTGGTATCCGCCAGTTCGGCAAATCGCGCAGGTAGCTATAGAGAAAATTAACACCAACGCGGATTACGAGTCAAAGTATCATAAAGATAATTTCCCTTCGGAGTATTTTTCTTACGACTATTTTGAGTATAAATCGTGTGACAACGTAGAGTTGAAACAATTGAAGGAGCCCGAAATAACGAAGCTGTATTCCGATTATGCCAAAGTCAAATTGGAAAAGTTGAGTTATCAAACCGACATAGTGGGTTACGGGGCAGCGGATGAGCAAGAGCAGCGCGCCGCCGATCCAAACGGCATTATTCGCGTCAACGCCAATAATATTATCGAACGTCGAAGTTCGATCAAGCAAATCCCTTCCGTTGCTTTGCGCGCGGAAAGCGGATGGTTAGTCGGTAGTAGTCGTGGAGAATGGGGTGGCGAACTGGTCTTCGTTGCCGACAACAATACATCATTCGTCGTGTTGAATGAAAACGTAGAGGATATCTATTACTTGGGCGATCATATTGTTGCTGTGACAGGGGTATCGCATTTAGGGTCAAATAATGGACTGTTGTATCGACTGCAACGGAATGAAAAGGGCATATGGCAAGCGAAACCGTGGCGGCAACTACCCGCTGCACCATATTCGTCCTGGCTGGTTGAAAAGGGTGAATTGCTGATTAACACGTATAGTAGTGGTAGCATCGTGGTTTCGAAAGATGGGGAGATGTCTATGGCCAAATGCGCTGCATCAGCGCCAGATAAGACAATGAAGTAAGCGGAATGATTGCGTCGGCGAGAATTTTCTTTTACGGCTGTTTAAACGCGCTTTGCAAGAGCAGATTCTCTTCATGAAAAAAGACATTAACTCCGGTGATTTCTCGCGCGCCGTGCTCAAATGGTATGCAAAGCACGGCCGCAAAACCTTGCCATGGCAAATCAATAAAACGCCGTATCGGGTGTGGTTATCCGAGATCATGTTGCAGCAAACGCAAGTCAGCACCGTGATCCCGTATTACGAAAAATTTATACAACGTTTTCCCACCATTCAGCATTTAGCAAAAGCGCCCGTGGACGATGTGCTCGCGTTGTGGAGTGGTCTCGGCTATTACACGCGTGCGCGTAATTTGCATCAATGCGCGACGCAAATCGTTAATCACCATGGCGGTGAATTTCCGAACAGTGTTGACGAAGTAAGCGCACTGTCGGGCATTGGTCGTTCCACCGCCGGTGCGATTTTAAGTTTGAGTCGCAATGTTAACGCGGCGATCTGTGATGGCAATGTCAAACGCGTATTGAGCCGCGTGACCGGCACGCGCTTGTACGACAATCTTCGGCAAAACGAAATCGCGCTGTGGCAATTGGCTGAACGTTTGGTGCCCGATAATGCCACCGATTACAACCAAGCGATGATGGACATCGGCGCACTGGTGTGCACGCGCAGTAAACCGGCGTGCAAGCAATGCCCGTTGCAATCGTTTTGTGTGGCGCACAAAGAAAATAATTTTGAAGACTACCCCGGCCGCAAACCGAAAAAAACGATTCCAGAAAAATCCGCGCGTTTTCTATTGATCCGCGATGGCAACAACGTGTTGTTGCAGCAGCGCGCCAGCAGCGGGATCTGGGGCGGTCTGTGGATACCGCCCGAAATTCCCGCCGAACTGTCTCCCACTGAAGCGGCGGCGGAATGGGGGCTCACGATGGCACAATTGCAAACGATGCCGGCCTTTCGTCACACCTTCAGTCATTTTCATTTGAATATCCATGGTTTTTGCGGGGTGTTGTCAGCAACATCAACGCGTATGATGCGCGTCCGCGATGTCAGCACACGCTGGCAACCGTTAACGGCGCTCGATGAAATCGGTTTGCCGGCTCCGATGCGTCGTTTACTTGATCAATTAGAGGTGGCTTCATGACTCGCACAGTGTTTTGTCAAAAGTTGCAAAAAGACGCGCCAGCCTTAACGGTGCAACCGTATCCGGGCGCACTCGGCAAACGCATATTCGACAACATCAGCGCGGAAGCGTGGGAACAATGGAAAGCGCATCAAACGATGCTGATCAATGAAAAACGGCTGTCGATGATCGACGCCGGCCATCGCAAATTTTTGGCCGAAGAAATGGAAAAATTTTTGTTTGGTGGTGATATCACTAAAATTGAAGGTTATGTACCGCCGTCCAATTAAGCGCGAAAGAAAACGGTTTGTGTAGGGCGGCCTTCAGGCCGCCAAGTTTTCGAATCAGCGCGAAGCTTGTGCGTTTGAGTAAAAATGGCGGCCTGAAGGCCGCCCTACAAAACCCTAAAGTTGCTGTGACTCGTCGTTTGCGGCGGTGCTGTGCACGCAATGCGGCGCAATGTTGCTGATGTCGACAAAATCCGCTGATTGGCACAGCCACGTCACTTCTTGTTTATGCACATCGTAATTGGGAATCAACTGAATTTGGCCGCCATCCAAACCGCTGGCCTCGTTATAGGTCAGCACAATTTTGCCTTTTTCGGCAACGGCCATGCTTTTTAATGACGTCGATGCGTACGCATCTGGCGCGGGCATACCAAGCGCTTTATTGGACGCTGGCCACACGCCTTCACTCAAATAATATTCAACGATCATCACTTTGATGCGACTAGCCACATTGAGGCCGTCGGCGATATGTGAGGCATTGATATAACGCTCGCGTTGCTGTTCCACCAACGCCCGATCACGTTCAACTTGCAGCTGCAGCGCTTTTGATTCGGCGTTTAATTGCGCGGCATTTTCGGCAATTTTATTGGCCTCGATGCGCATCGCGTCGGTTTGTTGGCGCAACAACTCGAGTTGCGCTTGCTGTTGTTGATTCCACCAAAATGCGGCCGCCAACAGCAGCACAACAGCACTGACGCTTAACCACAGTTGTTTCATGACGGTCACGACCAAAAAGCGATGGTGCAGCTTAAGTCACCGGGATTGCACTGGCAACCATTTGGCCGTGACGCTTAACAAGCGTGTTTTAAAGCCCCCTTCTTTCATGTTCAAGGAGGGGGTTGGGCGTGGTTGCTGTTGGTCAGCAACCCTTGTAGGCGACGTCCTCGTTTAGAAACCAAACCGGATATCGATCTCGCGACCTTCGGCCGAATCCCAGTAATCGTCGTTGGTCAGTTTGGTTTGTTGATAACCCACCGACAGCGATTGCGTGAAGTGCAACCGAACACCCACTGTGCGGGTTTTTTCGGTATACGTGCTTTCGTAATTCCACGTGTCGCGTTGTTGCATATACATCAACTCAACCGTGTCGCCCGGCATCCAGCGCCAGCCCGCGCGCTGTGAACGGCCATCATAATCATCGCTATCGTCGTATTCGTCGCCATCTTTGTCGTCGTAACGCTGTTGCAAAACACGATAATCAAAAAACAACGCTGAATTGGGCGTGGTGACAAATCGCACACCGACGCCACCATTGAGAATGGTTTTTTTCACGTCGTACTGGGTTTGGCCGTTGCTCTTGGTTAGGTCGTCTACCGACTCAATACCCACCGGAAAATAAAAGGTGCTGCCGGCTGTGAAAGAGGCCTGTACTGAATAACCTTTTTCCGTACTTTTCTCGTGATCGACGCTGTCGTCATATTTTGCTTCACGCGAAATCGACGTCAATTGCACAAAACGAAACGCGGGGGCATCAGCCCATGCGGTTGTCGCCAATAATCCCAATCCACTCACCAACAAAACACGCATCAACTGCCCCTAACCCTTGAGGATTCACAAAAGGCCGCGAGTCTACGGAGCAAGGTCCTCACTGTCCACGCCGACCAATGTGCTCAAAAAATCGCCTAAGTCCTTGATTGGCTGCCCAAAACCCCGCTTTCGCGTTTTGTCCTTGACGAACCCCGGGGTGGGCGGCTTTAATACGCGCCCTCCGACGTGGCCAGTCCTGACAGGCCATGCGCACCGTATCAAAGGCCCGGTAGCTCAGTCGGTAGAGCAGAGGACTGAAAATCCTTGTGTCGGCAGTTCGATTCTGCCCTGGGCCACCATATAAAAAACCCGCTTAACCGCGGGTTTTTGCTTTTTTTAGCCCGGATATAATCGAACCCCGTTCGATTGTTGCTTCCCTCCCTAGAGACGCCACTACGCGGGCGCTAACGCGCCTCAAAATTGTTCCTGACAATTTTGTCTGCCCTGGGCAACCATATAAAAAAACCGCTTAACCGTAATGCCGATCAGTTAGACGATTTTATGTCGTTGTAGGGCGGCCTTCAGGCCGCC
>JAYSCL010000076.1:0-13762 GCA_041914905.1 Enterobacterales bacterium | reverse complement strand
ACAGACACAGCATCAAATCTGGTAACTGTCAGATCAAGTCTGAACTTCTACACCTTCATGCAGCTCGCTGTGTAAAGTACATTTTTGATTTGGCTGAAAATAGAATTGTCGATACGCAGTATTGTCTTACCATCAGCCCATAGCGCACGTAGGTACGATTAGCGTCAGCGTAATCGTACACATCAAAACGCAGCGACGACTCCAAACCGTCAACACACACCAACAAAACCTTCCGCCACTTGGCTGAGGGTTTTGTGTTTCTTGCCATGTATTTCGCTTGCGATGACAAACGCCATCGCGACGAACAAAGTCACGAACACCTACGACAATTGGGGCGCGCTTCTTTCACAAGATTACGCGAACGCAACGCCCAACGATTACCACCTATTTTTAGCCGAAGTTAAAAGTGAAATTAAGTGGCAAACACCAATTTCATTGCAGGTTATCGAGATTATTTGGCGAACGAAAAATCGTTCGCATTCCGTTCCTTTAGTGGACAAAAACACCGCGCATCACACCGCTGTGGTGAAAACTTGATCTGCGACATGCCTCGTGACAAAGCCGCTCCAGCCCGCAACACTTCTGTTCGCTTGATGCGCGCCGTCTATACTGAACCAATGCATTCCGGCAGGGCTTGTTCATGTTGCCATCGCGATATGGATTCATCACCGTTTCCCTCGTGACCTGCGCCACGCTCGCCAAGGCGCACGACGAAGGCGCCGACGTGTTTGAGATGTCTTTGCAAGAATTGATGACGATTCCGGTGGTTAGCGCCTCGCAAAGCGCCCGTGCGCTGAATCAGGCGGCGGGCATTGTCACCGTGATCACGGCGGCGCAAATCGATGCGATGGGCGCCCGCACGCTAACCGATGTGCTGAAAACCCTTCCCGGCATGCAGTTGCAAGACCGGCGCAGTGGTCTCGATTCGGTATGGCTACGCGGCATCGTTACCGGGCGCAATACCAAAGTGCTGCTGCTTATCGACGACGTGCCACAAGATGAACCGGTGTTCAGTGAATGGTCGCCGGACGAATCGTTACCACTCAACATGATTGAGCGTATCGAAGTGATACGCGGACCCGGCTCGGCGCTGTATGGCGGTAACGCTTATGCCGGTGTTATCTCGGTGTACACGCGCGCGTTTGCACCGCAAACCTCACGCGCCTCGGTCGCACTGGGCAGTGACGCGACCAAACGCCTGCAATGGCTCACCGGCATCGACGCGGGCGAAACACAATTCATCACCAGCGGCAGCGCTTACGATACACGCGGCTATGCAATGCAACGCGATCGCAGTGGACTGCCCTCAACGCACGACAACAATGTCAGCGATTTTGATCTGCATATGCGTCTTCGCATCGGCCATTGGGAAGCGCTGCTCGCCTACAACGATTTCACTACCGAATATCCACTGTATTCCTCGCCACAGGACAAACAACAGCAATACAAGACCAGCGATTTCGCACTCAACTACAAAACGCGATGGGCGGGAACCACGCTCGCTCATCAGCTGTATCGGCATCATGTAACGCGGCGTTATGATCGGCGCATTCGCAATGACGATGGCAGCAGTAGTTTCAGTTCCTATTCGGATTTGGATTCAACGTTATACGGCTTGCGCAGTCAGCTGAGTCTGCCCTTTACCGCTGCGCACAAAATGACAGCTGGCCTCAATTGGCAATCGCGCATCGTTGACGAATTTCACGAAACTATTACGTTGAATAACAATGCGCCCACGTTGGAATATGAATCGCTGCTGGATGACGACGGTGACCGCACACCCGACAGCACCAATTACGCCGCGTATCTGCAACAAGAATCCGATTTTTTCGACGGTGCGCTGTTGCTGACGGCGGGCTTGCGTTACGACCATTTCCAACGCTGGGGGTCTAAAACATCCCCGCGTTTTGCGCTGACCTGGAATCCGGCCAGTGCGTGGTCCGGCAAACTATTGTGGGGCCAAGCGTTTCGGCCACCAACACTGATCGAACAATTTGAAGTGCGCAGCGATGATCATTCCGAAGGCAATGTCGATCTGCGACCGGAGTTGATCGATACACGCGAACTGGAAGTCAGCTATCGGCTCGGCGAACAATCCAATCTGTCGGTGCGCACGTTTCGCAGTCACCTCACCGATTTCATTGTGACCATCGACTACCAACCCTATGAAAATATTGGTTCACAAGTGATCGCAGGGCAAGAGTTGGAATGGATAAGCAAATACGCCACCGAATGGACCCACATGCCCGATCTGCAACTCAACGTGAATCTGACGCGTATCGATTCGGATGAAGCCTCCGTTGCGCGGCACATGGGCAATGTGAGTCTGAGTGGAGGTAATGCTGAATACAATTTGAGTTTAATAGCGAATTATGTCGGCCGTCGCAATGCCAGCACAACCTATCACACGTTAGTCACCGACCCGGTGTTGCAAGCCACCGACAACAAAGGCGCCTATTGGTCATTAGACGCCGCCTACACACTCAAACGACTGGGCAACACCGATTGGCGTTTGTCGTTGTTCGTGCATAATGTGTTTGATCGTCAGCGCTACGACCCCAGCAGCGAACCCGACAGCTACTACGACATACGCAAAGAACCGCGCAATATTTGGGTGCAGCTAACGCGACTGTTTTGAACGGGGTGGCGTTTGTCAGCCTGGATAAAAAAAAGAATCAGAAGAGCCCGACTACGCTTCGCTTTTAAGAATCCCAAAAGCGATGGAAAACGCCATCGCTTTTGTCCGAAAGCTTACGGGATCTGATTGCAGATACGATCGCTACCATCGCCACAGAGACCGCGCACGATAAAGGTATCGTCGACGAGATCAAAATCACGATTGCCAGCAGCGTCCTTCACATACAAGTACCCTTTAAACGTATATGTCTGTGTAAAGCGGGGATATTGTTCGTAATTGATCGAATACACCGGGCCCAATACCGTGGCGCCGTTAATATTCCAGCGGTAACTCAAATTGTTGCCTTGACTTGCATAAGCCACTTGTTTGTAGGTGAAATCGTCCACGTCTTTACTGGCTTTTGCGATCGGAGGGACGGTCGTGATATTGGCAATAGCGCTAAGCACCGTGTTTTTCCAAGCACTTAACGATGTGTTGGGATCATACAGAGCAAGCAACGAAAACGTTTCAAACTTGCTCGGCAACCGACCTTTCAGTGATTGGAATGACTCATTAATATAACTTTCCAGTGAGCTGTGGTACACGCCTGCACGGCTTGGCACGGTAAAACACTGCTCGGACTGAATTCGGTTGTTTAACGAAACACTTCTTTCAGCAGAACCTTGCTGAGCCTCATCGAAACTTTCATATGCCGCGTCAATATTTCTTAGCACGCCATACGCCAAATCGGCCTGATTGCGACAAAGGGCATTTTCCGCCGGTTTCAGATATTTGTTGAATTTGTCGTCACAGATGTCATGCGCGTCGCTGCGAAAACGGCTATCGCATGTGGCTTTACTCAAACCGAGCGTACCATAGCAGGTGTCGTGCTTATTGCAGGCAGACGGAAACGTAAGGTAAACAAACGCTGACTCAGAAAAAATAAATGCCGTTTGATAAGTGTTACTCTTTTTATCGTAAATTTTTGTCGAGCATCCATCTTTTGACGGTGCGATAGAGGGGCAAAAGTTGGCGAACACAGGGCTGGACAACAGCGAAACCAACAAAACAGCGGCGATTCTTTTCATTAATTACATATTCCTTTGTTATGACCGTTAATCTCTGCAAGTGAGAATAATGCTCCCTTGCGCGATGAAGTTTCCGTGCACGCGCCTACATTGAAGCAAACAAAACTGCTTAAGATTGAATAAAGCCGTATCTCTCACATGGCGTGAAAATGAATTGCGGGGCAACGAGGCGAAGTCTTGCGGAAACACAAAACACAAATGTGTGTTTTGTCAGGTCATAGTAGCTGAACAGATTTGGTCCGACAAGCTACGCTTGGTCGTGCTTGCTTTTTATACGGTTGCGATCTTTTCGCTTACGCTTTAGTAAGGGCAACAACAATTAGTGAACGCTGACTCGCGTGACACCAACGACACTGACATCAAGCTATTTCTTTTTGATCTGGCACATTTTTTCTAACACGTTTAATCCCACAGTCTTTACCTGTTCATTTTTATGCGCATTTTAAAAACCGCTTAAACAGCGTTGCCCCTAACGATAAAAAATGTGACTCGTTAAATTTTGTCCGGCCATCGCTGAAAGGAAAACAATTACCCGCTAAGGCGCTGCTAACTTTTGGCGTCGCGTTGAGGCTCTATTTCACAGAAAGTGCTTGCTCACCTTTTGTATGCCCCGTACATTGGCCCGTGCAAACTGGTGTCATTTCCGTCGGTTTTTGCTCACGTTAAATAACACAAGGCTGTGTTGTTCGTGATTTTGGTATGGAGATCATTGCACTTATTTTAATTGTTGGGTGCAACCAGCGCTTGCGCAACACGACTCTGAGGGATGATCGGCGGTAGAGTCTTCTCATCAACTATGACAAGTTTGGAGATTATCGTGATCGGTAAATCATTACTTTCTGCCTGCACTGTTGCACTGTTCTGCGGCTTTTCACCGGTTAGCAACAGCTACGTAGCAGAAGACCGCTACACTTTTGAAGAAGTTGTTGAGGCTTGCTCTCGTTATCGTTATGTCGAGCAATTTCAACAATGCGTGCAGAATCTTTGCAGCACCTACGGGTGCAATAGAACAAGCCCCCCCCAACCGTAACTGAGTTAAGAAACAGTGGGTAGCGGTGCTATCCACTGTTCTTTTTCGGAACGCTCTATTTCAAGACCGGAGCCAGCGCTTTTCGTGAGCACGCCGCCGAATTGTACCGAATAAGATAAATGACAGAGAAATGCCATTTTGAATATTTCGCCCTACGCTTGCGTAAAACGTTCACCGTAAAACAATGTTCATATGGCGGCAACACTGTCTTCTTTTTTCATCGATTTCGTGGGATCGATGACAATGAGTTCATAGCGAAACTGCTGTTCCTTTGTTTCAAACGGATCTTTGCTGGGGGAGTATTTGAATCGCACTGACAAAATGTGATTGCCGACCGGTAATGGTTTGAGAATTAGCCAATAACCGTCTGCCGCCGCCGGTAGAAAAGAGTCTTTCTTCTTTAAGTAGTACGCCAGATAAAACGGATCAAAGCAGTCCATTTCTGCTTGATGAAATTGCAAAGGTGATGCAACCTCAATACCGTCAATCATCACCACGACACGCTCAACGAACTGATCATTTAGTCGCACGGATTTTTTTAGTTCATCACATGTCTTGGGTTTTTCCGGTGTCGAATGCGCTAGCGATACAAAGAGCGGAACAAGGATGTGTTTTTCAGTTGGCATTGTGCATTGTCGACTGGCTTCCCCTGTGCCATCTGTACCGGCCAAGTACCAGAGCCCACCATACTGATACGCTTCGCACAGTCGTCCTGTGGGATCTTGGGTTGCGCGAACGCCATCCGGCATGCGAAACAGCCATTGCCACCACGTCGTCACATGATCGTTCAGTGATTTACCCAAAAAGCGCTCGCCTGGCTTGAGGTAGGGCGATTCGTCCGAATCGACAGAACTGGCTGCCGATAGCGCGCACAACCCCAAAATTGCCGTGAACAAAATTTTCATGGCACATCTCCTTGCGTATTCGCTTCGAGTTTTTCGAGATATTTCTTTGCATACAGCACTTCCATTCTTTGCCAATCATCGTCGCGATTGGCCGTCTCGATGAACTTTCGTATCGCGTCCGTCACTCCTGGCCGTCGCAATCGTGCCAGCGTTTGAAAGCGCAACCACCACGATAGCGAATGCTCTGGAAACTTTTCGTTAAGGTCGGACAATATGGCCAGCGCACGGTCGTATTTTTCATTGCGTGACAATTGATAAGCCAACATATAGCGCGCATCCACTAACTGATTAGGCGTATTAATTTTGTTTACCCATTCTTCGCCTTTATCAAATTGCCCCGAAAGGAGATAGGCCCTGGCCAGTTGTTTATTGGCGAAATCATTTGATTGATCTTTTGTTATTGAAGGTTCAATCAGTTTTATTGCAAACAGCGCATCGTCGGCTTGATTGATCAACTGTCGGGCAAGTTCAGCATTAACAGCAATCGAATTGGGTTCGTAACGATAGTACGACAGCAAATAGGGTATCGCCTCCCATTGATTTTTCGTTCTGCTGTCGGCGTAACTGAATATTAAATCATCGAGCACATCCAAATTGTTCGTGATTTTTGTCAGCGGCTGCAACATATCAATGGCTTCGTCGTATTTCTTTTCGTAGCGGAGGCGATCGCCCATATCGGCCCAGGGCAGAACAGTGCGTAAACTGGTCAATGGCCTAACCTCATTGAAGAGCGCCACTTGATTTGCAAACTGGATCATTTGCGGGTAAGTGCCATTCCATCGTGGCTGCAAGGAAATCATTTTTTCTTTTAACAGCAAATGACACGCGGGATCGATTGCCATACCGGTTTGAAAAGCCACCTCCCCTAGCTGATGGCGCGAATCCAAACGACCAACGTAAACCAGCAGCGTATGGGCCGGCAATAATCTTGGTTCCAGTTCCAAGGCCTTTGTTGCCATGGCGATAGAGAGAGACACAAACTCTGACATTCGCTTCAGATTTTCATCGGCGGTATCTTTTGCCCAGTGACCACCTCGCGCTTTGCCAGCCATATAGCCGAGATAATTAGCACGAGCCATTAACGCAAAAGGACTGTCTGGCGCCGCTTTAAGCCAAATGTCTGTCACTTGGCCGGCCTGCTGTGTTGCACCAAAATCTTGAAAATCGCGATGAATGACTTCTGAAAATCCGTCACGTACAAAATGGCGTTCGAGATGTGCAGCAAACTCGGCATCCAATGCTTCAGTTTTCCCTGCCCGAACCATTTCGATAACGTGATCAATCGTTATGCGATCGCCATAGTTTTGTTCGCAATATTGATCGGTAAAACCTTTTATCCACTGATTGCCGGGAATATCCGGAAACGCTTTGCAGCGCTTTATAGGGTCTGTAATGGCCAGCGCTTCTTTTGTTTTGAGTACAAAGGCCTTTACCTCAGCAGGTGCCGCAATATAGTTACCTGAAGTTTTATAGTCTTCGGCGACCACCGTTAGTGACATCACCATCAAAATAGTGGTAGAAAATCCTTTATACACGCTCACACCAATCCCCTAACACGGATGAAATCATGCAATTACCGCTATTGCCCAAATAGCGCTGAAACACATCGTGAATACCCTACTCTACTGTTATCTATAACAGATGTAAACGCCATCGCTGCAGGTGCAATTCATTGAACAACAATGCCTAATTTTCTACTCGTTTTTTGGCATGGACGATTTGAAGATGAATCGGGTTCCCGTCCATTCAACTTCACCGAGCTTTACCCCATTTGATTTATCCGGGATACCTGAGCGGATAATTAACGTATTTGCACTGGAGTGCTGAGTACGATACGGCGAGTGAGCCACTCTATTAACATATTCGGCGGTATATCGTTTATCACCTGTCACGCGTACCAGCTGATCACTCACCATTTGATCGGTGATTTCTGGCCACAAGTCCTCTTTAACATCGACATATTTCCCTTTTTTATTTTCGAAGATCCAACGATTCTCAACGGAAGCGCCATCCTCCGTGATCAGCACAATGGTTGACTTGATGTCGCTTCGTTCAAAAAGTGAGATATGGTGAACAAAAAGCACATCATCGCATTCAATGATGTATCGAGCTATATCTACTTGTTTAATGCAGCTTTGTAGAAAGCCCCGCGAAACTTGCTGCCCTGAGTCTCTAGCGATTATTTCTTTGTGGACAATGAGATCGATTACATCAACAGGCAGCGTTTGCGCGCCAGACGTAATCGTGCCGAACAGCATCAATGCAAAGAAAACGGTTTTTATCATGGCGACATACGCTTTTTGTCTTACCTAATTTGAAACCTGACCATAACAACAGCACTTGTCGAATCATTACCTTTCAAGCTGGGTCAGTACGAACGTTATTTCGACAGCTTAAAGTTGAGGCAGAATGTCGCATTTTCATCTGAAACCGCTTGGCCATTAACGAATTTTGGTTTGAACTTCCACTTTACTAATGCGTCAGTCGCCACAGCATCAAAGACTTTGCCAGGTCTGCTTTTTGTAATTCGTGCATCACTAACACTACCATCGGGAAAAATGGTAAATGCAAAGCAAACAATACCTTCTAGTCCTTTCTCGGCCGCTTCACGTGGATAGCGTGGTGGATACATAACAACTGGAACGGCCTCTGTTGCCTCACTTGTCGTTGTCTGTTTGTGCCCTGTTTTTGTTGCGCAACCTGCCATGCTCAGTAGCATCAATGTTGCGATGAACCATTTCAATTGCGCTCTATTCAATTTTTACCTCTTTTTAGATGAATTGCTAAAGCTTTTGCTATTTTTAGCTCATTTGAGTCGAGAAACCGAAATAAGGGGATCTAACTGGCATACTGGCTAGAGCATACGGCATTCCAAAACCTAGCGTGTAGGCAGACAAAACAGTCGTTCTAAGGTTAGATCGCGCCAATTTTCCTGAGATGATCATTTTCCATACTCTCGATTCGTTTTCGCGAAACACCCATAAACCCAACCGAAATTCCGTGATCGCGCAACTGGGTAATTGCACGCCGATTGAGGATTAAGATGGTTATCCAGTTGATCACCGGTAATAGCCCCAACAGCGCACCCAATGGGGCAAAGGCATAATTTAGTGCGCGCCACAGTCTCCAGATGCCAGCCGCCATCAACACCGCAAAAATGATCGCTGATGCGGGTATGGTGACCGTAACAATGGAAAACAATAACAGCCAAATGAGGAATCGTTGCGCTCGAGCAATATCAGCAAGTTCGGTCAGCTTGCGGCGGTTAACATTCGTATCGAGTGAAACCTCACTCGCGGCATAAGGATTCTGCATTTCAGTCATTGTCTTGTCCCCAAAAAGTGGTGTGACTGGTTTTAGTGATGAGCGCGCCATTTGTTACTGGCGTTTGCTCTTGGTGCTGCGAATAAATTCACCTGCTCGCGAAACGGAATACGACGACTCACCGAGTAAGGCTAAATGATTGCTAGCTTGTGCTTCAGCTATCGCGTAAATAATGGTGTTGCTGTCATCCACATAGAGAAGCCAACGCTTGTTGGGGTCAGCGAGCATTTCATCGTCGAAAAATAGCGGATGGACACCAACGTACAAAGGTAGGGGGTCCTTCCATCCCATCATTATTTTGAACACTTTGTTTTGCATGTAACCAAAACCAAAATAGCGCTTGCGATACCAATCGGGTACTTGCGACAACGGGACAATGCGCGAAACCACTATTGTCTCTGCACGACTGATGAGTTTTTTAATTTGCGCTTGATTGAGTGGGCCAGTCCCCGGTACATGAATATCGACTTCTTCAGCTGGCGCTTTTAGGTTTGCTTTTCGGGCGTTAATTGTTAGTTGGTAGTCAAAGTCTTTGAATGCGGCACCGAACTGATACTGAAACTCGTCCATTTGCTCGGTCTGGTCGGACAGACTGCAGCTTTTAAGTACTTCTTGCAATGTCCTTTCGTTCTTATCTTGTATGATTGCAATTTGATCTTGCATCTCACCACGCTGAATAAATTCGTCTAGGGAGATCCCTGTCTTTTCCAGAACTTTGGCTTCGACCTCTTCTTTTCGGATCAATTGTGGCAGAACCAAATCCGGGCAGGTGGTTCGCAATTTGGTAGCGGTCGCGTTCATAGCCGCTAAGGGATAAAGTGATTTTTTAATTGCTTCAATTTGTCTTGCCGACTCTGCAGCAAAAATCGAAGTGTTCAGTAACAGAAGCCATACTATTAGCAAGTAGCGACTCAATGGCCGGAAATTCATGTTTTTTTACCCCTAAAGCGGCTACCGCATAACATATCGGTGTTTACCGCGATTTAAACTTTCCGCTACCTCATCTCCGCCCCTTTCCCGCAAGCGCAGCACGGGAAAACGAGCAATTTTTCGCCTTTAATGGTGAAAGCTAGTAGGAGAGGCGCTCGAAACGTACGTTATTGAGAATCAGTTTTCGAAACTGTCGTTATTGACAGCTCGCATCGTAAGTTTATCGATGTTAACCCTCACTAGACAATGACCCGTACGCCCGCGAACGTAAAAGGGTTCCTTGACTAAGCGGATGAATCGCAATCTTATTTTTCAGACAATTTAACCTGTTCGATTATCGATTTACGCCAAATGTTGTCACGTCGACTGGTTGAACTTGAAAAACGTTTACGCTGTACACGCGATCAACGTAGGTGTGAAAAAACCAGAAACTCATGGCCAAAATGGCGATGCCGATTACCGTGCTGCTCAGTTCAAAACTGCCACTGCCTATTTTTAGCGTTACGCTTGATTTGCCCTGATTTTTATAATCGGAATAAAACTGCAGCGCACTGAGCACCAAGCCAAAGATAACCATTACCATCACCATGATGGCAATGGCGGTGGTCTGCCACTGTTGCTGCTCCAGCTTCGCTTCCATATCGGTCATGATTTTTGATTGGTGCTCAATGACCCGCTGCAGATACTGGGCTTGTTGTTTATACGTGTTCTCGCGAAAATCGCGATAAGGATTCACCTCTTCAATCTCAACGGCTGCATTGACCGTTCCTAACCAGACAAATAGCAACAACAATAGGCTTAAACTAATTTTCATTGTTCCCTCACTTATGATCCGGCTTGAGTTGGTCATACAATGCCGCTTTCTTTTTTAGCGTTTCGTACTCTGCACGTTTGATACGCACATAGGTTCCGTCTACTGGCCACAAGCCGGCATCCTCAGAGGGATTTACATTGCCGCCGGTGATAACGGTACCGCCTACTGTCCCTACATTAGAACAGGTGGGGCAAATATCACGAATTTGACCAACGAGTTTTGCGATTTTTGCGCGATTTACTTCGGGTGTATCGATCGGCACATTAACGTTAAATTTCCGATCCGAGTTGATCTCGATCAGCTCGCTTGCGTCGCCACCAACCGCATGCTTTTTCAACACATTCCATTCCGGCGATAACTTTAATTTTCCGGGTTCTTCACCAAAATCTTGGGCACTGGCCGTTAAGGAGATGGCTAGCCCGGCACACTGTATTAATTTTACTAGCGTCATTTATCACACTCCGTTGCTCGTCCTACCCGTTTAACGCTCACGGTTCTTTGGTGATGCTATATTGCAAGACTTGACCCCGCGCAGCGCAGTGCTATTTGATGCTTTGTGCATGTTGAAATCGATTTTCAGGGTCTATTCGTTTCTTTAGTGCCTGCAGTCGTTCAAGATTGTTGACACCGTAATACGCACGCGGCCAATCTTTGATGGTCAGATCCGGATAATTGCCGTAATGAGGTAACACACGCCCCTCATTTAATGTGGTTTGCATGGCGGCAATGGCCGTCATATAGCGTTGACTTTCGCTGGGTTTTTCCCAATACGATTGCAATTCGATCAAGAAGTTGAACCCACGTTGCGGAAACACCGACATTTCATTCGCTTTTACCGGCCCAAATGTGTTGATTTGCACTATGGTACCCGGGGTTTGTGCAGCTTGTCTGAAGACCGCTTCGAGACGGTCGGCAGAATCCTTCACATTATCATAAAAACCACCCGAGGCATTTCGGAAATAAAGTGGTGCGGACGCGCCATAAAAAGTACTCACCGCTTTTTCGATTGGATTCGATTTAATCGTGACGGACTTTGGTTGCAGTGCTTTTAGCGTGTTAAAAAACGATGCATAGACGTCACCGTTAACGTCCTCGCTTGACATCAATGCAATAGTCAACGTTTTGCCGTTTACAACAAATGCTGAAAATGCCTCCAGTGGTAACCTCGCTGCAACCATGGCCCATTGCTGTGTCAGTTCAAGTGTGTGCTCAACCGACTGCAAAGCAAATTTAATTCGCGCATGAAAAAGTTGTGCCGGTGCTTTTTGCGTAGAAAAGATCATTTCGCTGACCACGCCAAAATGACCATTGCCAGCGCCGCGACAGGCCCATAACAATTCTTGATCGTCGTCGCTTGTGTGCACGTCGCCATTGGCATCAATCAATCGCAGATGCTGCAGGTGATCACAGGTCAAACCGTATTGACGTGAAAACAAACCGTAACCACCGCCCAGCGCCAGTCCAGCCACACCAACGCCGCCGCATGAACCGGCAGGCAACAACCTCTTAGTCGGTAACGTATACGTATACAGCTCACGCAGTAACACACCGGGTTCGCACAAAAGCTGATGGTCTGACAAAAATCGCATACGTTTCATCGCAGACAAGTCAATTACCATGCCACCGTCATTCGTTGAGAAGCCTTCAAAGCTATGACCACCGCCCTTAATAGCGATCGGTAAAGATCGCTTTTTTGCCTCGATCACCGCATACCGAATTCCCATTTCAGTTGAGCACACGGCAATTATCGCTGGGTGTTTTTGAAAACGCTTGTTGAAGACCGTACGATGATGATCATAATTTTTTGAGTCCGCGGTTAAGTAGACGACCCCTTCGGAAGTATTTAGCGCATTGATTGGTTTAAATGCGAGCGCGCAATAACCGGTAACTATATTGCGTAATAGTGTGCGCCGATTGAGGTGGCACTTATCGTTCATGCTTTACACTCTTCTCTCATGCCGAAACTGTCATCAATGCTGAAGCTCATATACAAATAACCAACAAAAGGAACGGACATATTTTTGCAACTCAATAGATTAAATAAATCTGTCCCAATTTTTTGTTTACCTCACCTCTTGATACCGTTTTGTTTCAGTTTGCGTTGCATCGCCATCCTTATCACAAAGTGTGATACCGAGAATATTTTTTGATGCATGAAAACCTTTAGGGCAACCGTCAGGACGGCTAAATTCATCTAGCTCCTGTGCGGTTAAGTATGGTTTCAGAATTGCCTTGGTTTGTTCGTTTGGCGCGGCGCCATACATATAGGCTTTAGGTTTCACTCCATAACGAACTAGCAAGTCCACCAAGTCCGCATAACCTAATAGTGCAGCATTGTGCAACGCAGTATCCAATCGTGCAGTAGCACCATTTTTAAGCAAATATTGAGCTACAGATAGACGATCGGCGCATTGTCTTCCAGATGATAACTTGAAAACATAATCTGTTGGATCGCTACTTGGATAATCCTTCTGCATTTTTTCGTGCAAAGGAATTATAAAGTTGTATTTTTCACAGTAGATAAACTCGTCAGAAATTAATCGATTTAGTAATTTTCTTCCCCACTTTTGTTTTGTCAATAAAAGGTCAGGTATTGAATTGCCGTCTTTTCTGGCATGAAAAAGCGCGCTTTCAAGTAAGTGTCGCTGATTTTCGTCTTCGATATCCAGGTAAGTGCCGCCATGTTGATATACCATTTTTATTGAGTTTTCGTCTCTTTTTGCTAGAAAATACTCGATCAATTTGTCAGAGCCGTTTTTGAAGTCAAAATTGGCCGACTCCAATTCTTCAAATGAAGGCATTTTTCTCGTGTAATCAGATATCAGAACACTTTGAGAAAATGTTTTAAAACTCAACGTCGGCGTAGACCATCCACTACATATATCGTTTAGTCTTGAGTCCTTAACCTCAAGAATCTTAACGCGATAAACCCAGTTGTCACGTGGGTTTTCCCTATAGTAGAGATAGTTTTTCCCGGCATCGTCCACAACATCCACTTGATAGACGTCCTCAGTAAAATATTTCGCAAACAGCTTATTTAGTTCGTTATCTGCG
>JAYSCL010000075.1:0-13846 GCA_041914905.1 Enterobacterales bacterium | reverse complement strand
CGTAGGTGTTGCTGACTTTGTTGGTGGCCGTTGTGCTGATTTCGCAACTCGTTGTACTGCCGGTGACACCTTCGACGGACCACTGCACTTCACCGAGCGCATTGTTGTTGAACAGGGTGTGATTGGTTTCCGGGCGAATGGTTTTACACAAGTGTTGATTCGCATCGTAAAGGCGTGTTTCGGTGATGCCGCCTTGGGTGATGCTGGTGACATTATCAAACTGGTTATACGTTAACGTGGTGGTCACGCTCTCCGGCGAACTGATGACCAGCGGTTTGTCTTGTGAGGGTGAGCCGTAGGCGAGGAACGACGTGGTCGTGGCAAACCCAAGCGGGTTCGTCACCTTAATTTGATTGTTCGCCAAATACTCCGTAGTCGTGCAACTGCCATCGACGGTGCTGCACTCGCGTTTGACGCGCTGCAAACCGTCATAGGTGAACGTGCGACCGTGGGCTTCGCTGCTGCTCGTTGATGCAAAACTTTGGAACGTTGGTTTGTTGTAGGCATTAAATGTTGAGCGTGTGTAACGTTTGGTCGTGCTGTTGCTGATGTCTTCTTCACTGACCAGCAGTGGGCGCAGCAAGGCATCAAACGTGGTCACTTTTTTGTAATTGCCACGCGTGATGGTTTGTTGTGGGGAGCCGTCGATGGCATCGGTGTAGCTGATGGTGGTATCGGCCCATTTGGGGTCGACCGGGTTAATCAGTGTCAGTCGCGATAAGGCATCGTAACCGTAATCGGTGGCGTGACCATTAAAATCGGTCGTACGTGCGACGGTGCCATCACCGTTGACGTCCACTCGCGCTTTCAAACAGGTTGAGCCAATCGTGCAACTACTTTGTGTGCGCAGTGGCATGTGAATATCACGCGCCTTGCCGCGATAATAATCACCAAACTCCTGCCAGCGATTGCTCAGATTGCCAAACGTAATGCGTTTGACGTTGCCGCTGAACGTGCCACCGTTGTGGTAGCTGTACGTTTTGACAATTTGACCAAAGCGTTTTTCGTGTTGCGGTTGCCAGTTGCTACCGCAGGTGCTTAAACCAAATGTGCAGGCCGGGTGATACTGCGTTTCGTGAACGGTGGTGTAGGTGCTGCCGTCGCTCGATATTTCGGTTTTGCTGGGGATATTAAGTAGCCATAAGTTCGTGTCGTGTAGATACGTTGTGCGTGTGTAGCGCGGTGTACTGCCGACGATGCTGTTCTGTTCAATGACCAACTGGGGCAGATTATAGAGATTAAAATTAGAGTAGGTCGATGTGAAGCTGGTGGTAGTGCCGTTGCTATCATAGACAAACGAGGTTTTCTTGTCTTGCACAATACGCAGCTCTTGCGGCAAGTTGTTTTCAAAAAAAATCTCGGCGGTACCACCTACTGGCCCCAAACTGGTGAAGCGATTTTCGAGGCGACTTAATTTGCTGCCATTGACGTCATAATAATACGTAGCGACTTCTTTGCCATCCAAATAACTCCAGCTACGATCAAAGTAATGCACTGTCTTGCTGTTATCCGGCGCAGTTACTGTCACCGTCTTCAGGTCACCTCGCAAATCAGTTGTATTGTAATGACTGGGCCATTCGGTTGTAGCAACCAATGGTTTGGTTTCGCTAATGCCGTTGTACACGTGTGCGCCGTGGTTTTGCGAATACGCATATTGCCATGACATGCTGTTAACACCAACACCTGTTAGTGTTTTCGACACTAACGCGATCGTGGCAAAACATTTCGGTTGATAGTGCAAATTGCTTGCGTTGTTATAGTAGGCTGGAACGTTGGTACGCCCATGTAATTTTTGTGCAACATTAAACACGCCGCGAACGCCGCTGGGACTGATGATGGTGCCGGAGCCAGAGCGTGGTGAACGGTAACCAATACAGTCGCCATATGTCCCTCTTTCGTCACTGGGTGCGGTCATATCAGGTTCTTCCGCACCTGGTACTATGTCCAATCCTTGCAACGAGAATTCCCAAAACTTTTGATCCGGCCGAATGACTTTCTGCAAAATCGGATAACCAAATGCATCGGTGGTATAGTGATAGTGCCAATCCGCGCCGTTAGCACGGACACGACTGATTACACCGGTAAATGTTGTGTTCTCGTAGTAAAATGAGATTGTGCGCTCATCGCTGCTTGTAATGCTATTTAACCTACCGTTGCTGTAATGATAACGTACCCAATTACCAAAACGGTCTTCTACCAATGACGCCAGCATAAATGCATGAAACCTAGGCGTTGGCTTGAAATTCTTCATCAACGCTCGTTCTTGAATCAATCGCCGAACGTCAAAGGTAATGCGCAATCCTGTTGGGCCTTCGGCAATGAAATTCTCACCGGTTTGATCGGGTTTGGTTTCGCATCGCACACGCCAGTGGTTGTTTGTCACACGACGATAGGGATCCGATGTTGGCGAGGTAACGGCCTCCAACAATTTTGCATCCAGAAGTTGAGGCACATGAATGCTGTCGCCGTTCCAGTATTCGTGTGGTTGGAACGCTGTACCCCAATTCGACAGAATTCCCGGATCGAGCGCACCACTGCATTCTTTGCCCATCCCCCACGAACCGGAATAACGATTCGAACTCGTCGTGGCTCTGATCAATGTTGTGTGAATATAGGGAACATCCAACATCCAATCACCGAAGGGCAATTGGTTATAAAACGAAAATCGTCCGCCCTTAAATATGCGCCCCACCGCAACAGGAAAGGCAAAATTGCCCGGTACCGATACATCTGTATGACGGAAACTGAGCGCTCCACTGAACAGATCAATTTGGTCGCCCATTAAATCGGTCGTTTCAGGCGTTACCGTATCCTTTACGCCCAAGCGAGCCATCACGTCATCACTTGGCACATCGGGCGCTTCTGTAGTACCACCACCGAGTGCGGCCAACCCCAATTCGGTGCTCACCGTTTTTGTCTTCGTCGCATTTCCTGCATAAGCATCCGAAATCTGTCCGACCACAGCATTATCAAGCGCTTCGGTGATATTGTCGGAGGCCCTTGCATTTGAATGCAATGTTGACATGAGCAGAGAGATCCGCAACAACCAAACGACGGTTTTCTTTTTACTATAACGCATACGTGTTCCCCGTATAAAGTGGTGGCAAAAAGACAAATCACCATCACCTCATCGATAGTTGATTTGCAATTTCAAGATTCATCGGTGAGCCATCTTATTTAAAAGGGTCACACAAATTAATTCAATTAACTGAAAAGCTGAAGATAATGAGGATTTATCGGCGTTTAAATAGGTCTCACTTTTTATCCATTAAAATCGATAGGTTAGTTGCAAAACCTTGCCTTCCACCTTATTGGGCTCTTCATGAACAAATTTTGTCTGTTCCAATGTAATAATGAGTGATTGCATAAGCTTGACGCTTAAACCAACGCCTGACGTTAAGCTTGTTTTTGAAGACTGAATTTTTTCACCATCTTGAAAAGTGATGGAGCTTTCAAATTTTGTTTTTCCAACAACAATATACGGCTTAATGATGGGAGATGCGTCAATAGAGAATCGAGCCAAAACGCTACTCATCGAATCGATTGAGTAGACGCTTTGTGGCCAACCATTATTTGCTGGAATGGTATCGTCTGTAGCATTAGGGCTCAAGCGAGCCTCAATGGCAACGAGGTCATTTGCGGCATAACCAAAAATAACTGATTTTGGCTTAATCTTCACACTCGCGCGATAATTGAAATACTCATAAAATGTGGAATTGGTGCTGATATCAGTCTGATTAATCCCAAAGTACAAGCCAGAATCGTTGGCCCAAGTTTCAAAGGCAATAAAACACAAAATCGATAATAACATCAATCGCATCATAACCCCCAATCGTCGTTCAAAAAAGTTTAGTTGTAAAATCGGTTTGCAACGCTATCCAAGTGACACTATTGTATGAACGCACAAATCCTTAGGCAGAGCCAGCCAATACCTAATATGGCATTGTATTGATAAAATAAATTCGCATGAAAAATCTTAGCAGGAGCTACCACCAACAACTTGGAATCCATAAGCATATAACCGTCAGAATTCTTCGGTATACCCGACTGGAGGCGTTCTTTAAACGCATCAGCTCTGATGCATGTGCAGAGCGTGCGGTCTATTCATTCCCAAAAAAAATTACAAGCGCATTAAATTATCGTTATTACGTTAACAAAACCAATTGCTGGTGGTCAATGTTTTTAGGCCTGAGCCATCTGGAGGCTAACGACAGGCTTCAAGGATACCCATTTCCCCAGGTTGAATACGGGGAAATGTTAGCCTCCGTTATCTGAGTGTAACGGAGGCTTTATTGTGCCAAGGAAACCACGTTTTGTGCTGCCTGGGGTGCTGATGCATGTGGTGCAGCGGGGCTTGAGTCGGGAGCCGGTGTTCTTCGAAGATGAAGACTATGTGGCGTATTTGGGCTGGTTAAAAGATGGCGCTAAACGGTACCGCTGTGCGGTGCATGCGTATGTGTTGATGACCAATCATGTGCATGTTTTATTGACACCCAGTGACACCGACGGCACATCGCGTTTGATGCAATTTGTTGGGCGGCATTATGTACCGTTTATTCATGAGAAGTACGGCACTAGCGGCGCCTTCTGGGAAGGCCGTTACAAAGCCAGCATGGTGCATGCCGACACCTATTTGTTTTACAATATGTGTTATATCGAGTTGAATCCCGTGCGCGCCGCGATGGTGAAATCGCCCGCCCACTATCGTTGGTCAAGTTATCGCGGTAACGTGCAGGGTAAAACCGATGAGTTGATCACACCACATGCCTTGTATACCGCTTTAGGCAAAACGACGGAATCGCGTGCGGATTAGTATCGCGCCTTGTTTAAAGAACAGGTTGATGAGGCATCACTCAACGAGATCCGCGCGGCGTGGCAAACCGGCACGCCGCTTGGTGATCAACCATTTCGCGAAAAAATTGAAAAGAAATTGGGATGTAAGGTAGGTCAATCGCGCCGAGGTAGACCGAGTTTGTCCCGCAATGTTGACCATTAATCAGCGATGCTAACCGGTTTTCCTCACGCATCGTTTTGAAGCGTTTCTTAACAAATCACACAGTCGATTGTTGATTTATTCCGTTAACGGGGTCGTTCGTTTCTGCTATCTATTTGCGCCTTCTTCATTGGTATATTTGATTGAATATGGATACAGGCGAAAAACTATCGAAAACGTCACTATTTTTACATTGGTCGGTAGCGGTAATGATTGTGGTGTTGGCGACAACGGGTTTGGTGATGGTGAATGCGGAGGTATGGCCTTTGTATCCGCTGCATAAATCATTTGGCGTCGCCGCTGTTTTTATCATCGTGTTACGCATCATTTGGCGCTGGCGGCAGGGCTTTCCTTTGCCGATGAATGACGAATCTTCTGTGGCACATCGTATCGCACGTCTCATGCACATCGCGTTGTTGGTGTTCACGGTACTGCTGCCTTTGTCTGGCATGTTATTTTCTGGAGCAAGTGGGCACGGCTTTTCGTTGTTCGGCTTAACGCTTGTTTCGCCGAACCCTCATCCGAGCGACGTCAATAATGTTTTACCTTATAACGAAACTCTGTCGGTATGGGCGCAATCGCTGCACCACTTTCTGGGATATGGTCTAGCCGTTTTAGTGGCGCTGCATGTCACAGCGGCGTTAAAGCATCATTTTGTCGATCGAGACCGGGTATTGCAGCGAATGTTGGGACGATAAAGCGCAGATAATCCTCGTACACATCCTCTGCTATTATTGAAGACAGGAGCAATGTAGCTGGCACGCCTTTATCCGGCCGCCACCACTACTGAATCAATGAGATCAGTGTCGTTGATTCGAAACTGTACCGGCGCGTGAAATGCGCATCGGTGTGATCTTCCCCCAGCTTACCGGACGCGCCTCGCTGACGGCCGCTTGTAGGTATTCCCCCGATAATTGCAAAGTGCGTCACAATTCGGTGGTGCGGTGGGCGAATTTCGTCAACCGTCGCCAGCTGTTTGCGTTATTACTGTCTGATGGCCACCGCATTATGGCGGTGGAACACCAAAAGAGGAGAGTCGCTATGAACACCAATCGCTTGTACCGTGTTAAACGTGTTGCGTTGTTGCTTGCCAGTAGCGCGGTTTTGGCTGCCTGTGGTGGCAGTGGTAGTGATGACAACACCGGACGCCTGTCCTTGGGGGTTGTCGATGCGCCGGTGGATGATGCGCAGCATGTCTATGTGCAATTCAGCGGTATTGAATTGCATGGTCCTGATGGTTCGGTATCGGTGGACTTTGCTGCACCGAAACAACTTGATCTGCTGGCGCTGACTGGCACGAACGATGCGCCGCTGCTGAGCAGTTATGAGCTAACGGCGGGTGATTACCAATGGATCCGTTTGAAAGTGGATACCAATGGCGCTTTGGATTCCTATTTGGTTGACAGTAATGGCCTTAGCCATGAGCTGACCATTCCGTCCGGTGATGAAACTGGCTTGAAATTGAATCGCGGTTTTACGTTAGCGCAAGGTGGTGTGGCGGATTTCACCATTGATTTTGATTTGCGTCATTCCGTCATTGAAGATGGCACTGGTTACAAACTTAAACCGACGTTGCGCCTCGTTGATAATGTGGTGGTGGGATCGGTGAGTGGTAATGTTGCAACGGATCTGGTTACGGCGCATTGCGCAGCGAATCAATACGGCGCGGTTTATGTGTTCGCGGGCGCCAATGTCACGCCTGATGATGTCGACGGCGATGCTGGCGATCCGATCACCAGCGCCCTTGTTGCTGACGACGGAACCAATGCATATCAAGTGGGTTTTTTAGCGGCCGGTAATTACACCGTCAGTTGGACATGCGATGCCGGTCTTGATTTGGCTGAAACCGGCGAGACGCTGGCGTTTTTCGGCACCGCCAATGTTGTGATCGCGGCGAATCAAAATACGGTGTTGAATTTTGCGCCGTAGCTCGATTGCGCGTTGATCCACGCTCCGGTAGTTATGTGGGTGGCGGGCTGAAGCCCGCCCTACAAACGTTTTGAAACCGGCGTATGACTTTGAAGTAATCCCTAATTGTTTTTACCATTCGCCCGCGAGCGGGCGAATGGTGTGTTTTGCGTCAATCCATCAACTTTCGACGTGATCACGCAGCTGCCGAAACAATTCGCGCGAGGCCGCTGGTGGCTTGTTTTCTTTCTCTTCTTTTTGCGCTTGGCGGATCAGCGTGCGCAGTTGTTGGCGATCGGCTTGTGGAAACTGCTGCATATAATCGTTCAAGGCCGGGTCGCCTTCTTTGATCAGACGATCGCGCCAGCGTTCATGTTGGTGAAATTGCTGCGCTTGTTTTTGTGCGCTAAAGCGCAGTTCATTGAGGCTGCGTTGAATCGGTTCGACGTCTTCTTCGCGCATCAATTTGCCGATCAGTTGGCGTTGTCGCACCATCGCACCGTGTGATGTGATGCGTTGGCACAGATCGATTGCTTCGCGCAATTTGTCGCTCATCGGGATCTTGTCGAGTTGCGACGGCGACAGCTTGACGAGTTCGGTGCCCAAGTCTTGCAGATCTTCCATTTCGCGTTTGATCTGCGATTTGGTTTTTTCTTCGGGCGGTGTTTGGTCGGCCCAATCGGACCACAGTTCGTCTTTTTCTTTCGACATGATTAATAGTTTCAGTGATTAAAAGCGGAAAGTAGCGCCCAGCCAATGATAATCACGCGCGTCATCGAGATTGTCGCGATCCATCATATGGCCATCGTCAAGGCGCCAGCGAGATTCAAACGTCAGTGTCAGTGTGCTACGTGCCGTTAACGCCCATTGTTTGCTGGCGCGTGAGCTGACGAGCTCGTAAGGCACATCAAAATAATCTTTCATGCTGTAATAACTGGCGGACAGTTCGATGCCAATGTTCGACAGCCACGCCAACAACACACTGCTTGTGCGCTCGGGCGTGCTGCGTCGCATAATCGCGTGCGTTTCGCCACCCAGATTCAAATACGCATGGGCCATTTGTATGCGCCACTGCGACGTCGGTTGCCAGTGCACTTCAACTTCGTGGCCGTCGATGTCGACTCGGCCTTCGTTGCTTAAATCAAAGCGATCGAGTGTGGTATTGCCGACAACCAAGTTACGATAAGCATCGGCAAAAAATTTGGCATCCCAGGTCAGCTGACTGGCGAAATAACTGCCATAAATGCCCAGTTCGCGTGAGCGAATGGTTTCGGATTGGAGGCCACCAGGGGCTCTCGATGTTTGGAAAAAACGCGCGTCGCGACGGTCGCCATTAACAGGTTCTTGCAAGGCGCGCACCGTGTAACTGAATTGACCGTCTTCTTCAAACATATCGGGCGTGCGTGTCGCTTCGGCATAAATAGCGCGTAACGTGTGGTGATCGTCGACGGTCCAGTTCAGTGCGGCGCGTGGCGATAACGAATGACCGACAATGGTGTCATGTTCAAGCATGGCACCAACGTTAACAATAAACGTCGGCGTTAATTGATATTCGGTGTGGGCAAATAAACGCAGCAAATCGTTATGTGCCTTACCGCCTAAATAGGTTTCCGATTCGGCTTTGTCGCGACGTATTGACGCGCCCGACACCAAGCGCCATTGCGCATTGATCTGCCAAGTGTCTTGCCATTCGAAATCAAAACGTTGCTCGTGCATGTTTTGATTGGCTGAACCGCAAGCCAATCGCGTACCGTCGTTCGGTAAGCGCGCTAAAAAAGGCGGCAACAAGGCGGCGACTTCGACAGACGGCGGTGGTGGTGGCGCGCCGCCAGCGAGCAACACATCGATCAGATCCAGCGTGTAATTGCCATCGGCGGCGAATAACGCGCCCAATTCGTCGCTCAGCATGACGCGCGGGGGGCAAGTGGCCCACGTTTCGTGATTGTGGTTGTCGTTCCAATAGAGTTGCCAGCGCCACTCATGATCAGTGCCGACATCATGAATGTAATGACCGAGTAAATACGTATTATCGTTATCAATGTCGTGAGCGTCGCCAACTTCAAACGGATCGAGAAACTGAATTTCTTTGAAACCGGTTTTGTAGCCGGCCTGAATATCAAATCGTTCGTTTTCATTGAGCGTGCCATCAATTCGCGCATTGGCAAAATGCGCGCGATAACTGTCGTGGCGCGGTTCATCATCGCGCGTGTGATCAAATCCTTCGTCGCCACGCGTGCCGAAGCTGAAACGAAAATCAAGATTGTCACCGAGCGCCGTGCCCACGTTGAGCAAACGATCGCGAATGTTTTTCTCGCCTTGCTTTATTTGCATTTCAACACCGCTGGCCTCTTTGGCGTGCAAGGTGATGATGTTGATCACGGCATTAAATGAATTGGCGCCATACAGCGCACTGTTAGGGCCGCGTGTGATTTCAATGCGCTGAATATTGTCGAGTGCCAGCGGCAGATCGAGCCATTGAATGCGCGCTAACGACGGTTCGTAAACGGAGCGGCCATCAATCAAGACTTGCAAGCGGCGCGACAATTCATCACCCAGGCCGTGGTAACTGACCGACGCGGTGTGGCCGTGATAAAAGCCCACTTGAAAGCCGGGTACCAAACGCAGCAGCTCGGGCAAATTGCGCGCGCCACTTAAGCGAATGGTGTCGCGATCGATAATGGTGACAGCGGCAGGGGCTTGCGCTTGCGGTTGGCGTAAACGCGCCGCCGTCAGCACAACCGGCATGTCGTCAAACAACACATCATCTGAAGGAGCTGATTGACCGTTGGCCACTGACACCGCCGAGGCGACCGCGCTGAACGTCAACAGGGAAAGGCCAAACCGCATGGCGCTCACTGGATAAATTCGATGCAGGCGTTTTAGTCGAAAGCGGCAGGCCGGTCAATGCGCTATCCTAACTGCCGCTGAAAATGTCGTTGGCAAAAAGACGGTGGGGAGTCGAACATGAGCGAAAACGTTGCCGGTTTAACGCAACAAAACTGGGATGTCGTTGCTGAAGCCAGCCGTTTGCAGAATTTGATGGCCGATATGCTGCACGAGGCGCGTCGTCTTGGCGCCAGCGCGGCGGAGGCCAGCGTCAGTCGCGACAACGGCCTCAGCGTGCAGGTGCGTGATGGTGATGTCGAAACGGTCGAATTCAATCGTGATGGTGGTTTTGGCATCACCGTTTATTTTGGTCAGCAAAAAGGCAATGCGAGCACCACGGACACGTCACCGGCTGCGTTAAGGGCCACCGTGCAGGCCGCCTGCGAAATCGCCAAGCGAACAACGGCTGATCCGTTTTCCGGTTTGGCCGATGCTGAATTGATGGCACGCGAACTGCCCGATCTCGATTTGGATCATCCCTGGGATCTGTCGCCCGAAGCGGCGATTGCGCTGGCGCTGCGCTGCGAACAGGCTGGCCTCAGCGCCGAGGCGAGTGTGCGCAAAACCGATAATGTGTCGTTAAGCAGCCATCGTGGCGTGCGTTGTTATGGCAACAGCCATGGTTTCATTTCCGCATTTCCGAGTACCCGTCACAGCATCAGCGCGTCGTTAATCGCCGAAGACAGTCGCGGCATGCAACGTGATTATTGGTACACCGTGGCGCGTGATGCCACGGCGCTGTTGTCACCGGAGGCGGTGGGCAAAACAGCCGCCGAACGCGCGGCCAAACGCTTGGGCACGCAGCCCCTGGCGACCGGGCAATACCCGGTCTTGATGGTGCCGGAAGTTGCGCGCGGTTTGTTCGGTCATTTGCTATCGGCGCTGAAAGGCGGCGCGCAATATCGCGGTGCCAGTTTTTTGAAAGACAAGATCGGTGAGCTTGTGTTGCCAGATTGGCTCAGTGTCATTGAAAAACCGCGTGTGCCAAAAGCGCTGGCCAGTGCCAATTTTGACGATGACGGCGTCGCCACGTACGAACACGATATTGTGCGCGATGGTGTCGTTGCCAGTTATATCCTGAGCGCCTATTCCGCCCGCCGTTTGGGTCTGCGTTCAACCGGCAATGCTGGCGGCGTCCACAATATCGACATTGCGTGTCATCGCGAACGGCCGAGTTTTGCGCAATTGTTACAGCAAATGCGGCATGGCGTTGTGGTCACCAGTTTGATGGGCCAAGGAGTCAATATTGTCAATGGCGATTACTCGCGCGGTGCCAGTGGTTTTTATGTGCGCAATGGCGAAATCGTGCATCCGGTGGAGGAGATCACCATCGCGGGCAATTTAGCCCCGATGTTGCGCAGTATTGTCGCTGTCGGCAGCGATATCGACACACAGAGTTCGTTGTGGACAGGCTCCGTGTTGCTGGGTGACATGACGGTCGCCAGTCAACAAGAATAAATCAGCACACGGTTTCCCTACGTCGTTACGTGGACGTAGCAGGTCTCGTCCACTATAAATTATGTTTGATCTGTGCGTTGTGTAGGAAGTCAAGGGATGCTCCAGCAACACTTCGTCAGTTTGCGTCGCCGTTTCGCGCTGTTGTTTGTGCTGGTACTGATTGTCGCGGGCACGTTGGCTTGGTGGGGCTTTGCGCGATTAACGCAACCGCTCGTCGAACAGTTGTCATTGCAATACGCTGAAAAACAAGCGCTATATGACAATATAAAGATCCGCTCGCCGATTTTGCGTGAATTGGCACTGGCGCGACAGCTCGCCGCATCGCCGGCATTGCTTCGCTGGCTCGGCAACGAAACTGATCCGCAGCTACGACAAAACGCATTGAATGAAATGGAAGCGTTTCGGCAAAGCCTGCACGATCACAGCTGGTTTGTCGCGGTTGAAGGTAGCCTCAATTATTATTACAACGATCGCGACAATGCCTACGCCAACCGCATGCCTTTGACGCAGCTCAATCGTAATAATCCCAACGATTCGTGGTATTTCGACACGCTGAAAAAAATCGATGATTACGCGCTGAATGTGGATCACGATGACAACACCAATGTCACCAAGATCTGGATCAATGTGATCATTCAAGAGCACGCCAACAAACGCGGCATTGCCGGCACTGGGCTCGATCTCAGTGAGTTTTTGCTGGCGCATGTGCAAGGTAATCGCAGCGGTGTTGATACCGTGTTGATTGACGCGATCGGTGCCACCCAAGCCGATAAAGACCCAAAAGCGATTGTGCTCAATTCGTTTTCGCGTGCCGATGACGAGGTGATGACGTATTACCGCTATCTTGACAATCCCGCCGATCGTGCTGCGGTGTTGCAAGCGATGCGTTCATTGCAATTGGGTGAAAAAGAAGTGGCAACCATTCGGGTGACGCGCGCTGGTCGCCAGCAATTGATCGGCATGGCGTATATGCCGGAAATCAAATGGTTCAATTTATCCGTGCACGATGTCAGCACGTTGCAGCAGCAATGGACTTTGTTGCCCCTGTTGGGCTTTACGGTATTGATGCCATTAGTCGTGGTGTTGTTGCTGGCCTGGTTTTTGAACCGCATGGTGTTGCAACCGGTTGCCGATCTGGCGAACTCCAGTGAGCGTGTTGCCGGTGGTGATTACGACGTGACGTTGCCGATCACTCGCCGAGATGAATTTGGCGCATTAACTGAAAGTTTTAATCGAATGACGGCCGCTGTGCGCAACGCAACCACCGAGCTCGAACGCAAAGTCGAACAACGCACACAACAATTGCAACACAGTAACGCCGAACTGGAAGCATTCACCTATACCGTGTCGCACGACTTGCGCGCGCCGGTGCGTCATCTTGCTGGCTTTTTGCAAATATTGCGTGATGAGTTGGGTGACACGGCTTCTGCTTCGATGGTCGATTTGTTGAATCGGATGGACAGCGCCTGCTTGCGTCTGAACAGTTTGATCGAAGGTCTCCTGTCGTTGTCACGCGTGGGGCATGCCGCCATTCATTGGAGCAGTATCGATTTGGACCAGCTGTTCACGGAACTGAGCCAGGAGTTAAAGCCGGATAACGTCAGCATGCGCCAAAAGACGCTGGGGCACACGGTCGGCGATGCGACCTTGCTGCGTCAGGTGTTCGCCAATTTGCTCAGCAATGCGATCAAATACAGCAGCAAGAGTGAGCATCCGCATATTGAGATTGCATTGGCAGAAAACAGCGCGCTCGGCAACGAGACGATCATTGTGATCAGCGACAACGGTATCGGTTTTGATCCGCAATACCGCGATCGTCTGTTCAATGTTTTTCAGCGCTTGCACAATGAATTTGCTGGTGAAGGCATCGGTTTGGCGACCGTCGCCAAGATCGTGCATTTGCACGGTGGTCGCGTCTGGGCTGACAGCGATGGTCCCGGAAAAGGCGCGCGGTTTTATGTGGCTTTACCGAAAACGCCGTTGTTCACAAGCAGTGAACAAAAGACGCAATAAAATTTACAACAAAAACAACGTCGTCAAACTTAAAAACGTCACCAAGCCTGTGATATCCGTGGTGGTGGTCAGCAACATATTGCCGCTTAAGGCGGGATCCAAATCCAGTTTGCGCAAAATCAGTGGAATCGCAACACCGGCTAAACTGGCGACCAATAGTGTTGTAAAGAGTGCAAAACCGATCACGGTGCCAATCGCGGTTGATTTCCATACCGCGACGACTAAACCCAATGCCAGTGACAACACCAGTCCATTCAACGCGCCAATGGCCAATTCTTTTACGATCAACCAGCGATAGTTTGATTGTTCGATATGACCGAGTGCGATACCACGAATCGTCAACGTCACGGCCTGATTGCCTGCCGCGCCGCCCATGCTGGGCACAACGGTTAACAAAATGGCGACGGTGGCCAAATGTTCGAGCGTATTTTCAAAGGCATTGTTAACGAGTGCGGCAACCAATGCTGTGCACAGATTAATGCCAAGCCACACGAGGCGGCGACGCGCCGATGGCAACACTTGACCAAAGGTGTCTTCGTGTTCATCCAAACCGGCCATGCTTTTTAACGAGCTGTCGGCTTCTTCACG
>JAYSCL010000074.1:0-13984 GCA_041914905.1 Enterobacterales bacterium | reverse complement strand
CTTGCGACGCCACCCCCTCAAGATGGTGTGTCTACCAATTCCACCACTTCCGCTTATAACTGTCTTTGATCTCGATTACTTTTTATCGAACTATTTTTGCGGCACGTCAGAAGCCGGTTTTGATTCGGTTGCGGCCGGTACATCTGACGCAGGGGCAGCGACAGGCGCAGCCGGTACATCGCCACTCACCGGTGCCACAGGCGCCACTTCAGTCGCTGGCGCAGTGGTTTCAGTGAAAATATCGGCTTTTTGTGCGGCGGCATTGTTATGCGACGACAAATACGCCAACGACAACACCAGCACCAGACCAATCGCCGACAAGATCCACGTGGTTTTGGTCAAGAAATTGCCAGCACCAGCCGAACCAAACACGGTATTGGCACCACCAGCACCAAAGCTGGCACCCATATCGGCACCTTTACCTTGTTGCAACAGGATCACGCCGACCAGGGCCAAAGCGTCGATCAAAAATAAGCCGAGCAGAATCTCGTACATGACTAACTCAATATGATGTGTAAAAAGTCGTTGGCTTTTAATGAGGCGCCGCCAACCAAAGCGCCATCTATATCCGGCTGAGCCATCAGGCTCGCGGCATTGTCAGGCTTGACACTGCCACCGTACAAAATCTGCACTTGCTCAGCGGCGGCCGGCGCTTGTTGCCGCAACCACTGACGCACTTGTGCGTGCACTTCCTGCGCTTGCTCCGGCGTTGCGTTGCGACCGGTTCCAATCGCCCACACAGGTTCATAAGCAAGCACTAACTTAGCCCAGTCGCCTTGCTGCAACGATGCAGCGATACCCTGCAACTGAGCCTTTAATACATCCCAGGTCTGGCCGCTTTCGCGCTGACTCAAGGTTTCGCCGATACAGCTTATCGGTGTCATACCTGCTTGCACGGCCGCCAGCGTTTTGCGTCCGACCAAGGCATTGTCTTCACCAAACAGCGAACGCCGTTCGGAATGCCCAACGATCACATAACGGCAGCCGGCCTCTTTCAACATCGCCGCTGACAACTCACCGGTGTAAGCACCGTGCGTATGTTCAGACAGATTCTGTGCCGACAACGCAACCTGCGTATGCGTCAACAGAGCGGCGACCTCGGTCAGCCACACCGACGGTGGTGCAAACACCACTTGGTGCGCCAATCCAACAGGAAGTCCTGCCTGGACCGCAGTCACCAGCTCGCGTGCATCGTGCCTGCTGCTGTGCATTTTCCAGTTGCCGGCTATCAGACGCTTACGCATGGGCTGGGGGGTCATTTCAAAGGCCGCATATGGTAGCGATGCGACCGGGTAGAAACAAGCATTGCCTGACAGCTAATTGAAGAGACATCCACTAATCGAGCTCGCTTCCGCGATACTCGGCTGCGCGCGATCGCTTGTTGCTGACGCCCTAACGCTTCCTGCCCAGGTGCCGCTGCGAACCGTGGCCGGCTCAATTGGGGTTAGAAAATCCATTGCAATGAGGCATAACTGCCGGTCTGCTTGTCATAAAGTGCGATGTTGCCCAGATCAACACGTGCCAAAGTTAATGAAACGTGTTTATTGATAAACCACGCCATGAAAATATCGCTGGCAGATTCTTCTTTTAAACCGGCATCGGCCAAATTGTCGGGCTTGTCACGATATTCGGCGCCAACGGCCAGAGAATCCGTCAACAACACGGCCAGACTGATCTCCGTCATCCATTGACGATCATCGTTCTGCGTACTGCCAAATCCCAGCAAACCGAATTGATTGGCCGTGGTTGAACGCAAGGTTGCATTAGCGACGACATTGCGGCCCAACAAACCGGCGAAAAAAACTTTGCTGGCACTGAGATAAAAATCGGTACCAAAGCGTTTTTCGATTGGCAAATTGACGGCGTTCACCAGAGCGTCGAAGTCGTCCACATTCAACTCTTTGTATTCAATGCCCAAAGCCAACTGCGGTAACCAGCGATCGGCGTCGTAAACGGCATCGCCCACTATTCGCCACTTAAGACCCACCACATTCATATTCAAATCGTCGTAATTCACGACACTGCTCAGCGTACCCAGATCAAAACGATTTTTCGCAAAAGTCAGTTCAAGACGATCGTGCCAATTGAACATCACGCTGGCATGCGTCAAATCATAATCACGCAAATTAACACCGGTAACCGCCACAGCGACATCCATTTCGGCGCCGGTTGCGTAAGTGCCGGTTAAGGCCCATGGCACCAAACCACCACCGCCAGCACCTTCGATCGTACTGACACCGCCCGTGGCCAACAAACGACCGCCGGTTTCACCGCGTACGTTGCTAGAAAAAAGCACTACACTCATCATCACTAACAGGAGTTTGCCCATGTTCTTGTGGAATCGCATTGCCCATATCCTTCGTTGTAATTGGCGTCAGTGTGCTCGTCAGTTTAGTCTGATTGGCCTGTTTTGCAGCGCCTTGTCGGTTCATGCTGACGACAGTTTGTTTACGCGTTTGGGGGGTGAAAAGGTGTTGCGGCCAGCCGTACACAATTTGTTGGTGCGCGCCCATCACGATGTCGAAACCAAACGCAGCTTTAAAGACACCGATCTAAAACGCATCGAAGATAAATTGTATGAGCAGATTTGTGAATTGGCGAAAGGCCCGTGCCGTTATACGGGTGATGACATGAAATTGGTTCACGGTGGGCTGCAAATTTCTGAGCGCGAATTTTATGCATTGGTGCAACAGCTGCGCGACGAACTCGATCGTGCCGGTGTCGCCACCGGTCCCAAGAATGAGTTGCTGGGTTTGCTGGCTCCGTTTAAACGTGATGTGGTCACGACGCCATGAACGCGCCCGCGTGTTTGGGACTGTGTGCCGGCCTGTTGTGCAGCACCACATGGGCACAAACACTGCAGCTGCGTTTTGAGCATGACGGTCAACCGGTAGCTGATGTCGCGGTCATCGTGACGGCACAACAGCCGATATCGGTGCCCCACCAAACGACGGCGATCATCGATCAGGTGCAAAAACAATTCACCCCTTATGTCAGCGTTATTCAAACCGGCAGCAAAGTCAGCTTTCCGAATAAAGACAATATTCGCCATCATGTTTATTCGTTCTCGCCGGCGAAACCGTTTGAACTGAAATTGTATTCGGGCACACCGTCACAACCGGTCGTATTCGACAAAGCCGGCACGGTTGTCCTCGGCTGCAACATCCACGATTGGATGCTCGCGTATGTGCTGGTGGTCGACACGCCGTTTTTTGCCGTCAGTGGCAAGGACGGCGTCGTTGCACTGAATGAGTTGCCGGCAGCCGCTTACCGTGTGCAGATCTGGCATCCCGATCAAGTGCACGCGACCGACGAATGGGCGCTCGATCTGACACAGCAACCCAGCGCCGTCCGCGTGCTTGATCTGCCGATCAAGCCGCGTGCCCAATCGGGCCCCACCAACGACATTTACCGCTGATGTTCACGCGCACACCGACCCGTTTACGCACCCGTTTGCTGACCTTGATTGTGTTGCTGCTGTTGCTGGTCATGGGCAGTAGTTTGTGGTTTGTTAGCTGGTCTGATGCGAGGATTACGGAATCGCGCTTGCGCGACGATCTGGTCGTGGGTGAGCGTGTTTTTGTTCGCTTGCTTGATCAAAAACGCGAACAATTATTGCAAGCCGCGCGCGTGCTCGCTGCTGACTTTGGTTTGCGCGCTGCCGTCGCCAGCGTCGATCGTGACACCATCGTGTCGACGCTGCAAAATCATGGCGCTCGTATTCGTGCTGGCGAAATGATGGTGATCGATTTACGCGGCACCGTGCTCGCCAGTACGCGCGAACACATGCGTGAACAATTTCCGTTTACCGATCTGTTTTTGGCGGCGCAAGAAAAGGGCGACGCCAGCGCGATCGTGCTACTCGATGACACACCGTATCAATTGGTGTTGGTGCCAATGTACGCACCCGTGCAAATTGCCTGGATCGCTGTCGGCTTTCCGCTGGATCAACAAAACAGCGATGAACTTGCCAATCTGACTGGCTTGCGTGTCAGTCTTTATTCATTGCGCGCCAATATACCCACTTTGCATCATTCAACATTGCCGGTAGAGCAGCAATCAGCGTTGTTGCCCTTGCTGACCGAACATCGTGGTAATAACAAAGAACGCGACATGATCTTACTCGACGAAGTGTTTATGACGCGTGTGGTATCGCTGGACCATAACGGTGAGTTATTTGCGGTGTTGCAGCGCTCTTTGCAAGTGGCCTTGCAACCGTTTCGTCAACTGCAGCGATTGCTCGTTATCGTTGGTCTGATCGGACTCGCCGTCGGTGTGCTGGGCGCCATTTTACTCGCCCGCAATTTGGTCGAACCGTTGGAGCGTCTCAATGCTGTCGCCGCTGAAATTGGTGCGGGCGCTTATGATAAATCGGTGCCCGTTGAGCGACGCGACGAGATCGGAGAACTCGCCACACAATTTAACACCATGCGTGAAGCAATTGCCGCGCGTGAGCAACGCATTTCACAACTCGCGTATTTTGACACATTAACAAGTTTGCCCAATCGCACACAGTTCCAAACGGCGTTGGATGATGCATTACAAGAACAATCGCCGGTTGCCGTCTTGTTGTTTGATATGGATCGCTTTCAGATCGTGAACGATACTTTGGGGCACGATGTTGGCGATCAACTATTGTGCGCGATTGCCGATCGACTGCGCCGATTACTGCCCTTGTCGATGATGTTAGCGCGCATGGGCGGCGATGAATACGCTGTGTTATTGCAGGCTGCACGTCCCAATGATGGTGAACAATGCGCACGATTATTGCTCGCCAGTCTCGAAGAAGCCTTTGTGATCGGTGAACATACCATTGATGTGCGCACCAGCATTGGTGTTGCGTTATCACCGCAACATGGCAGCGACGCACTCGCGTTGATTCGCGCCGCCGACGCGGCAATGTTTGTCGCCAAACAATCGCGCAGCGGTTTCGCCGTTTTTGATGCCAAACGGATGTTGTTTCAGCAACAACATTTGTCACTGCTCAGCGAGTTGCGCCACGCCATCGACAACAATGAACTGCGTCTGTATGTGCAGCCCAAAGTGGCGTTGGCCGTACAACAGATCATGCATGCCGAAGTCTTGGTGCGTTGGCAGCATCCCCAACGCGGCTTTATTGCACCCGGTGATTTTATTCCGTTTGCGGAGCAAACCGGTTTTATCAAGCACATCACACGGTGGGTCATCGATGCCAGCGTCGATGTTATTCAAGCCTGGCAAGCCGAGCAACGCGCAATTTATTTGGCCGTCAATTTATCCACGCGTGATCTGGTCGACACGCAGTTTGTCGCGCACGTGCGCGCTGCGCTACAACGCTCTCGTATCACGCCATCACTGCTGTGTCTGGAAGTCACTGAAAGCGGCTTTTTGGACGATCCAGAACATGCGCTACGCACCTTGCAGGAACTGCACGGGCTTGGCGTAAAACTGTCGATTGATGATTTTGGCACCGGCTATTCATCACTGGCCTATTTGAAACGCATGCCGGTGCAGGAACTCAAAATCGATCGTGGTTTTGTCATGAATATGTTGCACAGCAAAGAAGATGCCACAATCGTGAAAGCCACGATTGATCTTGGCCATAATTTGGCGTTGCAGGTCGTTGCCGAAGGTGTTGAAAATGAGGCCATTGCCGTTGAATTGCACGCACTCGGCTGTGATTTTGCACAAGGCTATCATTACGCCAAACCGATGCCAGTCAATGAGCTGAGCAATTTTATCAGTGCTTTTAATCGCCGACACACAGCGCCTCAAGCACGTGGCAATGTGAACCAGAACTGACTGCCTAAGCCGGGCGTCGATTGCACACCAATCTGGCCACCGTGCAATTCAACCAATCGTCGACAGATTGCCAAGCCCAGACCCGCGCCTTCATGGCGTCGCGATAAACTGCCATCCACTTGCTCAAACGGTTCAAATATACGTTGCTGGTCAGCCGGCGAAATTCCCACGCCATTATCACTGACCACAATGCGCACACGTTGCTCGGCATCGAGCAACGCTGACACACGAATAACACCCACTTCGCTGAATTTGATTGCGTTGTTGATCAGATTGCAGAGGATCTGTTGCAAGCGATCAGCGTTGGCACTGACCAGTAGTTTTTCGTCTTGGATCTCATTGAGCAAGCGCAGACTTTTTTCGCCAACACCCGTCTGACAAATTGACAGCGCCTGCGAAACCGATTCGCGCAAGTTCACCACACTTTTTTCCAGCGGCGTGTCGGAATGTTTCAGTTTGGCAAAGTCGAGTAAATCGTTAACCATTAAACTCAAACGCCGACCTGATCGCGCAATCAACTCCACCATATGATGATGGTCCGGATTCATTTTTTCTGCGAGCATGATCTCGGACAATCCAACAATGCCATTCAATGGTGTGCGTAATTCATGTGACGTGTTAGCCAGCACCTGATCCTTCAACCGATCCAGCTCAAGCAGTCGTTTATTGACGGCTTGTTGACGCTTCAATTCATTGCGGTGAGATATAACCAAAAAGCTGGCAACTGCCGCAATAAACAGCAACAGCAATCCCGCAATCCACGCGTTCTTTTGCCAGGTTTCTTGCTGCAGACGCAAGCGCTGAAGTTCATTCTGCTTGGTCAGTTCAACAATTTCTTCTTCTTTTTTCAGTGACTGATAGCGAATTTGCATCATTTGCGCATGCATCACCGATTGCATGCGGTTATAGCTGGCCGATTGCGTATGCCAGTTTTCAAATTCGACAGCGGCTTCTTGAAACCGTTTTAGGCCAGCCAAAGCGCGCGCGCGCGCCAACAGCAGCGCCAAGCGGTCGTCGTCGTTTTTGCGTTGCTGAGCCAGCGCCAAGCCTTTGCTGCTCGCCGTCAGTGCTTTCGCAAACTGAGACACACTTAAATAAGCTTTCGCTTGACGCCGATAGAGCTCAATTTGCAGCGGCAACAGACCCGCTTTCTCAACGCGTTCCATGGCTTGTTCAAATACTCCATCAGCGTCCTGACTTCTTCTTTGTAAAATCGCGATTTCGCTGGTAGCCGCCAGTGTCGCAATCGCTCGCCAGGAGTGAGGATGTTCGTCACGGTAAGCCTCTTGCGCGCGTGCAATTTTTTCGTTGGCGCTTTCGTAATCCCCTAATTCAACGTAAACCGCAAAAGCGCCGATTTCCGCATCGCCTTTACGGTGGTTAGATGCAATTTCTTCACCGAGCTTTCTGACTCGCTCAAAATACCGCAGTGATTCGCTGTATTGTTCGGAACGGGCCAGCAATCCGGCAATGTTGTTTAACGTCGACGCCAGCTCACTTTTATCGGGAATCGTTTCGCGCAGTGCCAATGCGTCAAAATACGCCGATAGGGCACCGGCGGTATCACCATTGAAGTTGTGTAAATTACCGATCGTGTGCAGAAGAATGGCTCGCAGCGCCTTTTGCTCTGGGGAAAGTTTGAGTTTAATTTCTTCGAGTTTTTTATATGCATTAACCCAATCCCCCAGCAACACGCGTGCATACGCTAGGCGAATATCCAATTCCAGCCGCACCTCTTCAGGCACTACCGCATCGTATTTCTGGTGAAATTCTTGGCCAGCCGTCAGTGCACGCTCAGGCGTATCCAGAATGGAGGCGAGGATTAAATCTAACTCGGCTTGCCAATGGTTCATCGGCAACACCGCGGCGTGTGCGTTGCTTGTCATCCAGCCAAAAAGAAGGATGGCGGGTAGCTTTCGCCAAACCCGCCATTGCCAAACTAGCCACCTGAACAACAACTGCGTCACGACGTTGAATACCTTTACTTTTTCTTCTTGGTCTTTTTCGGGGCACTGGCCTGTTTGGCTTTCTTTTTCGGTGCCGTTACAATATCGGTGGCTTTCTTCGGTGCCGTTACGATGTCGGCAGATGTCTTTGGTGCGGTCACGATATCCGACGCTTTTTTCGGAGCAGTGACGATCGCTGATGCTTTCTTCGGCGCCGTTACGATAGCAGAGGCTTTCTTGGGTGCACTGACAATATCACTCGCATTCGCGACTTTTTTCTTCGCGCCCACTTTCTTTGTTGCGGCTTTTTTCTTGGGCGCCGTGACAATGTCTGATTTCGTTGCTTTCTTTGGTGTCAAACTGGCCTTGATTTTTTTACTATCACCTTTTAACAACAATTCTGTGTTGGCCTTGCTCAGGCCGAACTCAGCCGCAGCCCCTCGTGGATTTTTATCCCAAGCGTTGCGCAAAGCGGCATCGGTACTTAAAGCGATCAAAAAGTCTTGTAATGACTTAGCCATTAGCGTTCTCCACGACAGAAGAGGTTGGGGTTGAGGAAAGCAAACTGCGTTTTTTTGAAACGGCGTTACTTCTGAAATACAGATTGTCATCCGGCAAATTTAACGCCCTGACAACCGACCAATCTGGCATCAACTCGCCCACTGGTGGTACAAACAACGTTGCCACCCGTGTTGGTTTAGCATGTGCAAGTTCGCGCAACGCCAGCCATTCGACCCGTGCCATCGTGATATCCAGCGTTGGACTTTCATACAACGCAATTTGATGATCGTCACCATAGTACGGCAACAGTTTTTGCATCAGCAAGCGCAATGCGCGCGGTAACGGCGAAGCTCGTGTTAACGATAAGTCACCGAGCACGCCAATCTGCCACAACACCAATGCCGCTTGCGGATCGAAACGACGAGGCCAAACCAGAAATTGTGTTGCTTCATAAGATTGACAGCCCATCTCAGACGGATCAAAACCCAGATCGGCAAATAAACAATCTTCGGCGGAAATGCCCGCTTGCATATAGGCGTCGTGGCCCTCCGCCCGTGCGCGTTTGATCGCTTCATGCGAAGGGTAAACGAACACACCCGGGTGACCATAATAGACCGCAGTGACTCTTTTTCCTTGCCGCACGGCACGCAGCAACTGATCCACCATCGCCTGATACGTGTCCCAGCGGTGTGATTTGACGTGATACAAATAGTCCAGCGAATGCACATTGGCATTGAGTTGCCGGATCCAATGCATCGCCACCGGATCCGGCACCAAGGTGTAGACAATATCCGCGGCTTCGATTTCGCGTTTCGCTTCCATGGTGCACTGCGCAACGCTTTTGATGCCGCTGCCCACCACTGCCAATCGCCCTTTTTTTTCCGTTGTTTTCGATAAAGAGCGTCGTGGCATAGTGAGAGGTTCTCCGTTTAGCTACTCCGCACGGCGTCCGCGATTTGTTCGCAACAGCGCTGCACTTGCGCCGCATCGCGACCTTCGACCATCACCCGAATGAGGGGCTCGGTGCCTGAAGGACGCAGCAATACGCGCCCTTGATCACCCAGTTCTTTTTCGACATCGGCAACAGCTTTTTTAACGCGTTCGTCTTCCAGCGGTTTGGTATTGGGTTTCAATTTGACGTTGATCAGCACCTGCGGAAATTTCTGCATGCCTTTTTTCAGTTCATGCAAACTGCTGTCGGCATTCGAAATCGCTGTCAACACCTGTAACGCCGAAATGATGCCGTCTCCGCTGGTCGTTGCATCCAGACACACAATGTGGCCACTGTTTTCGCCACCGAGTTTCCAGCCGCGTTCCAACATCATTTCGATCACATAACGATCACCAACTTTAGCACGGCCAAAGCCAACACCCAAATTGCGCAACGCAATTTCGAGTCCGAGATTGCTCATCACAGTGCCGGCAACGCCGCCGGGCAATCTGCCGCGGCGCAACAAATCACGCGCAATAATGAATAAGGCTTCATCGCCGTCGATGATTTCGCCCTTGTGATCGACCATCATCAAGCGATCGCCATCACCGTCCAGTGCAATGCCCAGATCGGCGCCGGCATTGACGACCGTTTTGGCCAAATGCTCCGGGTGCGTCGCGCCAACCCCTTCGTTGATGTTGAGGCCATTCGGTTCACAGCCAATTTCGATAACATCGGCACCCAATTCACTGAACACGGCCGGAGCGACTTTATAGGTGGCACCGTGTGCGCAGTCGACGACAATTTTTACACCATTCAAATTCAGGCTATTGGGTACCGATGCTTTGCAAAATTCGATGTAGCGGCCCGACGCTTCGACAACGCGGCTGGCGCGACCCAAATGATCGGAGTCAACACATTTCATGTCACGGTCGAGTTGTTCTTCAATGCGCAATTCGACTTCGTCCGGCAATTTGAATCCTTCGCTGGAAAAAAACTTGATGCCGTTGTCATCATAAGGATTGTGCGAGGCCGAAATAACGATGCCAGCTTTTGCGCGCAGCGTGCGCGTCAAATACGCGATGGCCGGTGTTGGCATCGGCCCCAGCAAATGCGCTTCCACACCAGCCGCCGACAAACCCGCTTCCAGTGCCGATTCAAACATATAACCGGAGATCCGCGTATCTTTACCAATGACAACGCGACCGCCTTTGCCTTGGGCTAGCACGGAACCGGCGGCCCAACCTAATTTCATGACAAACTCCGGCGTGATTGGGTATTCACCGACTTTGCCGCGTACACCATCCGTGCCGAAATACTTACGTTTGCTCATCACTGCTTCCTTTTGATTTACGCTTTAAATGGAATGAACTGCTTGCCATATCGTCAACATATCGCGCGTCGCTTTCACATCGTGCACACGCACAATGCGCGCGCCTTGTTGCACAGCAATGTGTGCCAACACAACACTTCCAATGACGCGCTGGTCAACGGGAGCTTGCGTCAATTGACCGATTAACGATTTGCGCGACAATCCGACCAGAATGGGTAGTTGGAGATCGCCCAAGCGCGGTAATTCGCGCAGCAACGTCAGATTGTGTTGCAGCGATTTACCAAAGCCAAATCCCGGATCGATCGCGATGCGATCACGTGTAATACCGGCCGCTACACAAGCGGCCACGCGTGTCGTTAAAAACTGATAAACCTCGTCAGCCACATCGTCATACTGTGGCTGCTGTTGCATCGTGCGCGGCTCACCTTGCATATGCATTAAACAAATGGCTGCGCGGTGTTGTGCCACTAAGGCGAGCGCACCGTCTGCGCGCAAGGCGGCAACGTCATTTACGATGGACGCACCGGCGCGTAACGCTGCCGCCATTACCGCTGTCTTGCTGCTGTCGATGGACAACGCCACTGGCCAATCGCGCAAACGCTCAATGATGGGCATAACCCGGTCGAGTTCTTCCTGTGCGCTCACCGCTTGTGCGCCGGGCCGCGTCGATTCACCACCAATATCGAGAATGTCGGCGCCGTCGTTCACCATCGTTTCAGCCTGACGCAACGCGGCGTCCTGCGTCTGGAAACGGCCGCCGTCCGAAAACGAATCCGGCGTCACATTCAGGATGCCCATTACATGCACAGTGCCGTCGGCAGGCCAGCGGTAAAACACCTGTTACGCGCCTTAATCAGCAATTAAGAAGTGGCGCGCATTATGCGCGTCAAGGCGCACGATGAAAACCGTGCAAGCAGCTGGGAGACCGTTATACTTGCATCAGACTGACTCACGATTTGTTTCATTGATGCCCTTGCAACGGATTTGTGGCGCCTGCGTTATCGCCACCGCTGTCAACGCAGCGGACGCTGTGAATACAGCAGACAATGCCGCGCCCGCAACCGACTCCACAACTACTCCTCATCATCTTTGTGTGCAAGATGACGGCGCCATGCAGCAACAGTTTGCGCAGTGGCAGCAACAGGGTTTACCGATCGGCGATATTCGCATTGAGCAACGCCCTATTTTTGACGAAAACGATCCTGACGAAAACAATTGGCTATTTCGATTGATCAACCAATTGCACATTAACACCCAGCCGAAAGTCATTCAGGATGATTTGCTGTTTAAAACGGGCGAACCCTTTGATGCGACGAAAGTATCGGAATCGGAACGTTTGCTGCGGCGACGCAGCTATTTGCGCGAACCGACTATTCTTCCGGTCGGTGAATGCGTTGATAACGTCGATCTGGTGGTCAGTTCGCGCGAAGTGTGGACCCTGATTCCGCAAGTCGGCTATTCGCACAAAGGTGGCGAAAGCAACTCCATGTTTGGCATCAAAGACAAAAACATTTTTGGCAGCGGCCGTGAATTGTCGGTGCAATACGAAAAGAACTCCGATTACACACGGCGTTACGTCGGTTACCGAGATCCCAGCTGGGGTAATTTGCGCGGTATTTTCTCAGTGCAATACGGCCAGACCGACGAAGGCGACTACCATAATTTTAATTTGGAACGACCATTCTACGCATTGGAAACGCCGTGGGCGGCTGGCATCAGTTCATCGCGCATCATTCAAACCGGAAAAACGTATTTTCGCAGCGAATCGGTTCAAGAATTTGAACAGGAAACGGAAGAGGTCAAACTGTACTACGGTCTTAGCGATGGCTTGGTGAACAATCGCGTATCGCGATTGAGTTTGGGTCTGGCGCAGCAACAAACCTTGTTTCACGCGACCGAAGAAACCTTGCCCGAACCCGCGGTGCCCGCCGATCGTCGCTATACGTACCCGTTTATAAGCTGGGAATTCATCAACACCGATTACGTAAAAGCACGCAACGTCAATCAGATCAATATCACCGAAGATTACAACCGCGGCTGGCAATGGCGCGCAACGCTGGGCTTCAGCAGCGATGCTTTGGGCGATAGCGAGCGCGCGCGCCTGTTCAATGTCGATGTGCAAAAGACTTTTTTGTGGGATGACGATAAATTATTTTATGCCAAGACAGCGATTAGCGGCGTTTATCACGATCACGACTACATTAACACCATTGTTGATGGTCTGTTCCGTTATCACCAAGGTGACGAAGACTCACAATTGTATGTCGGCAGTCGTCTGCGTTACGGTCATGGTCTCACCGTTGACGAATGGCTGTATATTGGCGGTGACAATGGCCTGCGCGGTTACCCGTTTCGCTATCAAGTCGGCGATCGTTCCGCGTTGATGAGTGTTGAATGGCGCTGGTTTACGAACTACGAATTTCTGCATTTGGCCGATGTCGGTTTTGCCGCGTTTTATGACGTGGGCCGCGCCTGGTTTGAAGATCGCGATAACGGTGAATACGGCGGCTGGCTGCGCAATGCCGGTTTCGGTGTGCGCTTGGCACCAACGCGTATCGGCGGTGAAATTCGCAGTGGTGACAGCACCGTTATTCATATCGATGTCGCGTTTCCACTCGATGCGCGGGACGATGTTGGTTCCGTGCAGTGGTTACTGCAAGCGAAGCAGAGTTTCTAAAGGTGACGAGCCAAACAACACGTTTTTATTCGGCAAAACAAAAAGCGCCTCTCGGCGCTTTTTGTTTTAGTGACTGCCTGCTGCCGCAGGGTTATCGGTCACCGGAGGTTTCTCTTTGGCTTCAACGGCCGGTGCGCTTGGGCCCGAACCTTTGCCGCTGCCACTGTCTTTCCAGCCATCCGGCGGCGGTGGTGTTTCGCCTCGCATGATCGCTTCAATCTGCTTATGATCCAGCGTTTCAAATTTCATCAACGCTTCGGCCATGATTTTCAGTTTTTCTTTGTTGTCATGCAGTATTTGTTCAGCACGCTTGTAATTGCGATCGATCACAGCACGAATTTCTTGATCAATGGCACGCGCTGTATCGTCAGCCATGTTTTTGTGTTGTGTAATCGAGCGCCCCAAAAACACTTCGCCTTGTTCTTCAGCATAAAGTAGCGGCCCAAGTTTTTCGGAAAGTCCCCATTTGGTGACCATATTGCGCGCGATTTCGGTGGCGCGTTGAATATCATTGCTGGCGCCCGTAGTGACACCACCAAAACCGTTCAACATTTCTTCGGCGATACGACCACCAAACAAACTCGACAACATCGATTCCAAACGATCTTTGGAATAACTTAACCGATCTTGTTCCGGCAAATACATGGTGACACCAAGTGCACGACCGCGCGGAATAATCGTAACTTTGTACACCGGATCGTGATTACCGACCAAGTGACCGACAATCGTATGACCCGCTTCGTGATACGCCGTATTCAACTTTTCTTCTTCCGACATCACCATCGATTTGCGTTCAACGCCCATCATGATCTTGT
>JAYSCL010000073.1:0-14123 GCA_041914905.1 Enterobacterales bacterium | reverse complement strand
CTTCGTGTTCATCCAAACCGGCCATGCTTTTTAACGAGCTGTCGGCTTCTTCACGGATAACGTCAACGACGTCGTCGATGGTGATACGACCGAGCAGTTTTCCGTCGTCATCAATGACGGCGGCCGAGATTAAATCGCGACGTTCGAACAACTGCGCGACGGCGGTATCATCCATATCGACCGGAATGCGCAGTGCATCGCTGTCGATTAGGTCTTCGATCAATTCATCGGGTTGACTGGTCAACAGCGTGGTCAATGCGACAGTGCCTAAATACTGATCATCACGATCGACAATGAACAGGCTGTCGGTCGTGTCGGGCAACTCGCCGCGCACACGTAAGTAACGCAGCACGACATCGACGCTGACATCGGGGCGCACGGTCACTGTGTCCGTGTTCATCAAACCGCCCGCGGTGTCATCCGGGTATGACAATGCTTTTAGCACGCGCTGACGATTTTGTTCGTCCATCGAATGCAACACTTCACGATAGACATCGTCAGGCAAATCACCGAGCAAGTCGGCGAGATCGTCGGTGTCCAATTGTTGTGTGGCTTCGGCCAATTCTTTCGGTGTCAAACGACCGAGGAATTGTGCACGCAAATCATCTTCGAGATGTTGCAGCACATCGCCTTCGCGCGTGCTGTCGACCAATTTCCAAATCAATTCGCGCTTGCGCGGCGGCGATGATGACATCAAGTGCGCAACGTCCGCCGCCGGTGCTTCATTGATCAAACGACGCGCGTGCACAAACATGCCTTGCGACAGCGCCGCGTGCAGACGCGCCATCGTGGACGACATGGTTTCAGTGGCAATTACGTCGGACATTGTGTAACAAAACGGAAAATGTGGGCTGCCATAGGGTAGCCGAAGATCGCGGTGCTGTCAGTCGCGATACGCGCCAGAATGTCAGCAGTGATCGCGGTGTTATCGCGTGGGGGACATCGTTATGACGACGGATCAGCGTCGCAGCTGTAAGCAATTTGCACGGATTGGCGCGCATCGTTCATGGCGTAACGCGCCAAGGCATCCAGATCGGCATCGCTGTGTTCAAGCACCGCATTCAACATGGCCAAATTGAGGCCGGTGACCACGCGCAAATAAAAGCGCGAGCCCATTTGTTCGAGCACGGATTCCACCACGGTGTGAAACTGATCCATCAAAATCAACACACCGCTGCCGGTGTCGAGTTGCGCAATGCGTTGCTCGATATGTGGTTGCAGCACAGTGCCGGTCATTTGTTCGTTAATGGTCAATGTCAAAATATTCAACATTTCGTCAGCATCGTGGCGACGCAAATGATTGAACAACGCGGCTCCAGTACCATCTTCGGTTAACAGCAATACGCCGACAGTCATCTTAAGCACCTGCCTTCATGTCGCGATGGCGAACCTGTGTTTGGGGATGTGATTCACGAAAATGTGCGGCCAGCCGTTCGGCCACATACACCGAACGATGTTGGCCACCAGTACAACCAATGGCGACGGTCAAGTAAGAGCGATTTTCTTGTTCAAAGCGCGGGATCCACGTTTCGAGAAAAATGCGCACTTGCCAGATGAACTCTTCGACTTTGGCGTGTTGGCCAAAAAACTCGGCAACGGGCGCGTCCAAACCACTGAATGGACGCAGCTGTGGATCCCAATATGGATTGGGCAAACAGCGCGCATCAAACACATAATCGGCATCAATGGGTACACCGGCTTTGTAGCCAAACGACTCAAACAGCAGGTCCATGTGCGCGGCTTCGCGGCCCAGCACACGATCGAGTACCAACTCCCGCAATTTGTTTGACGACAACGTCGTCGTGTCGATCAACAGATCGGCATGAATGGCGATCGGCGACAACAGATCACGTTCACGCAAAATGGCTTCATTTAATGATAAACCGATACCGGTCAGCGGATGGCGGCGACGCGTTTCGGAAAATCGTTTAATTAATGTGCTGTCATCGGCATCGCAATAAATCACCGTTGCGCGACGCTGTTGTTGAATCGCGCGAAACACCTCTTCAAATTGCGCCAATTCGTTGGAGGCGTTGCGTGCATCAATACTGAAAGCCAGATCCGGATGGTGCGCGATGGTTTTTTCCACCAGCGCCGGCAGCAAACTGACCGGAATATTGTCGACGCAATAAAAGCCTTGATCTTCCAATGCCTTGAGTGCGACAGATTTGCCTGAGCCTGAGCGACCGCTCAAGATGACCATTGCCATTACATGCGTCCTGACGTGTTGCGCCTTACCTAATCACCGCGAGGCGACTGAACCGAGCGTCGCTGGTGCGACCGGCTCCCTTATACGGTGCTTGCCTGCTTAGTGTAACCGATTGATAGCAGGCGTTCGCGTGGAAAAACCATCGTCATAGGAAAACCTGATTCGATAGAAATTTCTGTGCGCGTGCCTGTTCATGGTTTGATGTCCTGCGGGAACCCCCGTGCGGGACTGGCTCACCACAAACGGCATTTGACGGTTTTTTCCCGTGCTGAAACATCAAGTGCCATTTCCGTTCATCCAGACGCGTCGTCAGGCTCTGTACTAAAATCGGGTCGAAGGATGAACGGCTTACGGTCGCTGACAAATCGACTTAAGCTGTGCAGAAAAAAGGCCGGTAGAACCGGCCTTTTGCGTTTACAGCTGTTTGAGTTTGTCTTTGTGCTTTTTCACTTGGCGATCGAGTTTGTCGACCAGTAGATCAATGGCGGCGTACATATCACTGTCGCTACTGTCGGCGAAAATTTCACCACCATTGACATGTAATTTGGCTTCGGCTTTCTGTACCAGTTTTTCAACGCTCAAAATCACATGAACATTGTTTATGTGCTCAAAATGGCGCGCCAGTCGTTGGAATTTGTCGTGGACATAGGCACGCAGAGCGTCGGTTAATTCAACATGATGACCGGTCAGATTTAATTGCATGGCACTTTCCTTCTGTACAAACCGTGTTGGCTTGAAGCGGTTCGGTTTTAGGCTGCAAGCGCGCGGTTTTCTGTTGCCATTTAAACAGTGGTGAAACACCACCGACACGTACGAGATCAAACAAATGATTTACGCTCGCTGGATGGCGGAATGTTCATCGCTTCGCGGTACTTCGCGACCGTACGTCGGGCCACGTTATACCCTTGCTTCGCCAACAGCTCTGCGATCTGATTATCACTTAACGGTTTTGCGGACTCCTCGCTGGCCACCAGTTTCTTGATAAACGCGCGGATGGCGGTACTGGAGGCTTCACCACCGCCGGCGGTTGATAAATGACTGCTGAAAAAGTACTTAAGTTCAAAAATGCCACGTGGTGTGTGCATGAATTTTTGTGTAGTGACGCGTGAAATCGTCGATTCATGCATGCCCAGCAGTTCAGCGATATCGGCCAGCACCATCGGTTTCATCGCTTCTTCGCCGTGCTCAAAAAAGCCGATCTGCTGTTCCACAATGGCCGTTGCGACTTTTAATAGGGTCTCGTTACGACTTTGCAAGCTTTTGATAAACCATTTGGCTTCTTGCAAATGGTTGCGCAGAAATTGATTGTCTGATGCGGTGCGGGTGCGCTGAATCAGCGCCGCGTAATTGGCATTGATGCGCAGGCGCGGGCTGGCTTCTGAATTCAATTCGACCACCCAGCGATCACGCTTTTTGCGCACCAGCACGTCGGGCACCACGTATTCGGATTCGTCACGCTCCACACTGTTGCCGGGGCGCGGATTCAGTTGCTGCACCAAGTTGATGGCCGCGCGGATCTGTTCTTCATCAAGGCGCGATTTGCGCATCAGCGTTTTCAGATCGCGACCTGACAACAGCGGCAAATGCTCGCGCACCAACAATTTGGCGTGTTCCACGACCTCGCCACCGTTTGGCTGTTGCTGCAATTGAATGAGCAAGCATTCTCCGAGATCGCGCGCGGCCACGCCGGGCGGATCAAAATGTTGAATGCGATGAATGACGGTTTCAATTTCGTCGAGTTCGACGTCGGTGTCGGCAAATCCTTCCAGCAGTTCGGTGGCACTTGTGCGCAGATAACCGTCTTCGTCGATGGCATCGATCACCGCTTCGGCGATCGCGCGATCGGTGTCGGAAAAGGGCGTCAAATTGAGCTGCCAACGCAAATAATCTTGCAGTGACTCGGTTGTTTTGCCTTGGTAATCGAATTCGTCATCGTCGTTGCGGGCACCGCCCGATGGCGGTTGAAAATCCCAATCTTCCCATTGCGCATCAACGGGCAGATCGCTGTCGACGGTGTCGCGTGACAAGGCATCGGCCGAATCCAAGGTGGTTTCTTCTTGCGTTTCGCCGCTGTCGCTGTGTTCGCCCGTTTCGTTGACGCCGCTGTCAAATTCGCTGCCGGCACTGAGCTGACTGAAATCGTCGCGCTCGAATTGCTCCGTGCTGCTGACGTCGTTGGGGGTTGTCTCGCTGTCAACGCCATCGTAATTGAGTTGCAGCTCGTCATTGTCATCACCGTCTTCGGCCATTTCCAGCATCGGATTCGATTCCAACGCCTGTTGGATCTCGGTCTGCAATTCGAGACTCGACAACTGCAACAATTTGATCGCTTGTTGCAATTGCGGTGTCATCGTCAATTGTTGGCTGAAGCGTAATTGCAGAGACGGTTTCATGAAATGAACATTATTCCTGTTGTGTTGCAGCGCGCTGTTTTCATCAAAATGGCTTTAATCAATCGGGCTTTCGTCACTGATGTTGCGATCAATAAGGGACGCGCCCCGCCGCGCCGGTTTTTATAAGCTGAAATGCTCGCCCAAATACACCTGACGGACTTGCGGATTGGCCAGAATCTCTTCTGGTGTGCCGGTGGCGATCATGCGTCCTTCGGACACGATGTACGCGCGTTCGCAGACGTCGAGTGTCTCTCTTACATTATGGTCGGTAATCAGCACTCCGAGGCCGCGATTACGTAAATGTTGCACGATTCGTTTGATTTCGATAACCGAAATCGGGTCAACCCCGGCAAACGGCTCGTCGAGCAGAATAAAGTGCGGGTCGGAGGCCAGCGCCCGGGCGATCTCGACACGACGCCGTTCACCACCGGACAGGGCCTGTCCAAGGCTGTCACGGATATGACCAATATGAAACTCGTCGAGCAGTTCGTCGAGCTTTTTTAAGCGATCGTTTTCACTGAGCTGCGGGTTCAGTTCCAAAATGGCCATGATGTTGTCCGCCACCGACAGGCGACGAAACACCGACGCTTCTTGCGGCAAGTAGCCAATGCCAAGGCGAGCGCGGACATGCATCGGTTGACCGCTTAAGTCTTGATCGTCGATGTGGATGCTGCCGCTGTCGGCCTGCACCAGACCCACAATCATATAAAAGGATGTCGTCTTGCCGGCACCATTGGGGCCGAGTAGACCAACGATTTCTCCTTGGCTGATATCCATTGACACGTCTTTGACGACCTGTCGGCCTTTATAAGCTTTGGCCAAATGGCGAGCGTGCAGCTTGGCGAGTGTTTGACTCGGTTGGTCGGTACTCGGTGTTTTGGCTGCGGAGAGGGTTTCAATCGCCGTCATGACTACTCGCTGCGTTTAGGGGGTTTTGTTTTCGGTCGGCTTGCGCGTGATCGTGACTTGGCTGCCTTCGCGCCGCGGTGCCGTCGTGCGCCGATTAACACCATCGTGCAGGATCACCTCGTGCTCGATCGTGCTTTGGCCTTGGGTCAGCTTGGCGGCCGTTTCCAGTTTCAGCAATTCACCATCGGCTCGGTAGCTGATGTTTTCGGCTTGGCCCTGATAGGGGGCCTCATTGCCTTGCTGGCGCTCGAAAATGGCCGGCTTGCCCCGTGCATCCATTGCTGAAATGCGTTTGCTGGTTTGTTGCAATTGCAGTTGATCGGCATTCACTTTGGTGTGCGCTTCTTTGCCTTCTTGCTGCAGTTTGACGTCGCCTTTCAATTCGATTTTACCGATGCTGGCGCGGTAAATAATTTCGCGGGCCTCGGCCGTTGTTTTGATGCCGGAATTGGGATCGATGTGTTCGAGGCGGGCAGGTGAGCCTAATAAGCGCGTGAATTCGATTTCACCGTCTTCGGTGTAATCGGTGGTCATTTCATCGGAATCAATCGAGACCGTTTCATCAAACAGACGGGCATTGCCTTTGTACGTCATCAAACCGGATTTACCATCCAGTTGTGCGCTATCGGCATGCAATTGCTGCTCGGCCGCCAGCACCGACAACGCGCCGTAACACAATACCGTAAGCAAAACATTAAGGGCGCGCATAACGGCCTTTCACCTCGTGTAATAAATGCAGCACTTGTGCATTCAGATCGGCATCCAATCCACGGCCAACAATGTCGCCGTGCGGACCAACAAAATGCACCATGTGTTCAGTGTGCGCTTTGTCATTTTTTAGATCGAGTTGCAGTTCCGTCGTCGTCATTGTCATGTTCGGTGTGAAACCGTGCCCATGCTTCAATTGCACATCGCCACTTAAGGTGAACAGCGATTGATCATCATCACCGATGGCCGAGTTGGCACTCATTTGCCAAGGTTCACCCTCGGCATTGTGAACCATCACGCGTGGGGCATTCATCCGGATCTGTGACAATTTGGGATCGTGTTCAATACGCGGTGCATGTAACTCATGTGTCAACGCACCGTCGCGATCAAAATGCAAACTGCTGACGCCTTCCATATAGTAATCGCTGCCGGCGGCCGCCTGTTCTTGCTGTTCATTGAAGGCAAAATCGAGGCGATTGCCAGCTTGTTCACCGGACAACAACCACCAGATACCGCCAATGGCGGTGAGCAAAATGCAGGCAAAAACCGGCGCGCGCCAATTCATTTGCTGTACTCACTGCGCAAGGCTTGCCAATGTCCCTGTGCCTGCAGCAATAAATCGCAGACCTCGCGCACGGCTCCGCGACCGCCGCTATGCTGTGTTGTCCAATGCGCGATCGCTTTGACTTCACTGTGTGCATCATTAGGCGCGACGGCCAAACCAACATGGCTCATTAATGGCAGATCCGGAAAATCATCGCCAACATAGGCAACGTGCAATGGTTTGAGTTGCAGTTTTTTTAACAGATCGGCAAAGGCCGCGCGTTTATCGCTGTTGCCTTGGTAGACATGCGCAATCGCCAATTCATCGGCGCGGCGCTGCACTAACTGAGATTGGCGACCGGTAATGATCGCCACGTGAATGCCGTATTTCTGAATAGCGCGAATGCCGAAACCATCTTTGATATTAAACGCTTTCAGCTCTTCACCGTTATTGCCTAAATAGACGCTGCCATCGGTCAAAACGCCGTCGACATCCAGGCACAATAATTTGATCGCTTGCGCGCGTTCCGACAATTTTATGGTGGCCATTAAACGACGCCCGCTTTTAACAAATCATGCATATTGAGTGCGCCGACAACATGAAGTTCGGCGTCGACGACAACGATCTGATTGATCTTCCATTCTTCCATGCGACGCATCACTTCGGCGGCCAAAATGCCCGTGGTCACGGTGCGGCCGCCGCGTGTCATCACGGCGCTGATCGGTGTGCGATGAAAGTCGGGCATTTTTTCCAAGGTGCGCCGCAAATCGCCGTCGGTGAACACGCCCAACAAGTGGTTGTGCTCGTCAACGATGGTGGTCATGCCCAAGCGTTTGCGCGACATTTCGAGCAACGCTTCACTGACACTGGCTTCCGGTCGTACGCTCGGAATGTCGTCGCCGGTGTGCATGATGTTGTCGACCATCAATAACAGCCGACGACCGAGAGCGCCGGCCGGGTGCGATAACGCGAAATCTTCTGCGGTAAAGCCTCGGGCATCGAGCAACGCAACGGCGAGGGCATCGCCCATCACCAAAGCGGCGGTTGTCGACGACGTTGGGGCCAGACCCAAAGGACATGCTTCTTTATCTACCCCAACATGAATGTGCACATCGGCGGCGGTCGCCAAGGTGGATTGCGGGCGGCCAGTCAACGCGATCAGTGGCACACCGCGTCGCTTGATCACGGGCAGCAACATTAAAATCTCGTCGGTTTCGCCAGAGTTGGACAGCGCCAGCACGACGTCTTGCGCCGTGATCATGCCGAGATCGCCGTGGCTCGCTTCGCCCGGATGGACAAAAAAAGCCGGCGTGCCGGTCGAGGCCAGCGTGGCCGCAATTTTGCTGCCAACATGACCGGATTTGCCCATGCCAATGACGACGACGCGACCCTTGCAGTGCAGCATGACTTCACAGGCGGACGCGAAGCGCTGATCAATGCGATCGCGCAGGGCCGTGATCGCGGCGGTTTCGATATCGATGACGGCGCGACCGAGGGCGCGGAAATCTGGTGTTTTTTCCATCAATCTGTCTGTTATTTGGGCAACTCTTGCCGGCCATTATACGTTTTTATTGTGCTGCAATCTCGTTGGCGACCACGCCATGGCATCGACACGATTCAGGTTCAATTCATCGACGCGCCGCACACTGCCGCATCCCCGCAACGTGCGGTCAGCCGCTACAATGCCGGCCTGTCCTCAGCGGGGGACATCCTCCACGTTCATGGACCATCATGGAAAATCCTCAGGAAAATTTAGTCGAAATACGTGACATGAGTTTTCGTCGCGGCGAACGGCTGATCTTTGACGGCGTCAATATCAATATCCGTCGTGGTCAAGTGACCGCCATCATGGGGCCGTCGGGTACCGGCAAAACGACATTGTTGCGTCTTATCGGTGGCCAACTGAAACCCGACAGCGGTTCCATTGTGTTTGATCATCAATCGATTGCCGAACTCGATCGCAAACAATTGTTTGCGGCGCGCAAACGCATGGGCATGTTGTTTCAAAGCGGTGCGCTGTTCACCGATATTTCAGTGTTTGAAAATGTGGCGTTTCCGGTGCGTGAACATATGCGTTTGCCCGAAGACGTATTGCGCGCACTGATCTTGATGAAACTCGAAGCGGTTGGTTTGCGCGGCGCGCGCGATTTAATGCCATCGGAATTGTCAGGTGGCATGGCGCGTCGTGTCGCGTTGGCGCGTGCGATTGCGTTGGACCCCGACATGATCATGTACGACGAACCGTTCACCGGTCAGGACCCGATCTCGATGGGGGTGTTGTTGCAATTGATCCGACGTTTGAATGATGCGCTCGGTTTAACGTCGGTCATCGTGTCGCACGACGTTGCCGAAACCGCCAATATCGCTGATTACATTTATCTGCTCTCCAACGGTCAAATTGTTGCCGAAGGCACAGCTGAAGAAATGAAATCGGTACAAAATCCGCGTGTGACGCAATTTATGCAAGGCTTGCCGGATGGACCGGTGCCGTTTCATTTTCCGGCCAATGCCTACGCCGATGATTTGCTGGGAGTGCCATAAATGATCGTTGATCGCATTCGTTCCACTGGTCACGACACGATGACGATGTTGGCGACAACCGGACGTGCCAGCATGGTATTGGCGCAAGCGTTTCTCGGTTCGTTTCGCATTAAAAATGGTTTTCGTTTGCTGGCCAAACAAATTTATTCCGTCGGCGTGTTAAGTCTCGCGATTATCGTGGTGTCGAGTTTGTTTATCGGCATGGTGCTTGGCTTGCAGGGCTATACCATTTTAGTGCGTTACGGTGCGGAATCGGCCCTGGGTCCGATGGTGGCACTATCACTGGTGCGTGAGTTGGGACCGGTGGTTGGTGCGCTGCTCTTTGCCGGACGCGCCGGTTCGGCACTGACCGCCGAAATTGGGTTGATGAAAGCGACCGAGCAATTATCCAGCATGGAAATGATGGCGGTTGATCCGCTCCATCGAGTGATTGCGCCGCGTTTGTGGGCGGGCTTGATCTCATTGCCAATCTTGACCGCTATTTTTAACGTTGTCGGCATTTACGGTGGTTATTTTGTTGACGTGGTGTGGCTCGGCGTTGATGAAGGTCAATTTTGGTCGGCGATGCAATCGTCGGTCGATTTTCGCACCGATATTATGAACGGTGTCATCAAGAGTATCGTGTTTGCGTTCGTGGCCACTTGGATCGCCGTGTTTCGCGGTTATGATTGTGTGCCAACGTCTGAAGGCATTTCGCGCGCAACCACACAAACGGTTGTGCATTCGTCCCTCGCTGTGTTGGGTCTGGATTTTGTGTTAACCGCATTAATGTTTGGAGATATCTAATGGATATGCGTCGAGTAGAAATAATTGTCGGTGCGTTTGTTGTCGCCGGTATTGCGGCGCTGGTGACCTTGGCGCTGAAAGTCAGTAGCCTGAATTCTTTGCCAGGTGAATCGACCTACACCATCAAAGCCAAGTTTGAAGACATCGGTGGTTTGAAAGTGCGCTCGCCAGTTAAGATCGGTGGTGTTGTGGTGGGCCGTGTCGCGCAAATCGATCTCGAGCCAGACACGATGACGCCGCGCATCCAAATGTCCATCAACAAACAATACAATCAATTGCCGGTGGACACGTCCGCTAAAATTGATACCGCCGGATTGCTTGGCGAACAATTTGTGCAATTGTCGGTCGGTGGTGAAGACGACATTCTCAAAGACGGCGACAGCCTGACAATGACACAACCGTCGGTGTCTTTCCTGGGCGTGTTGTCGAAATACATGTTCAGTGAAGGCAGTAAATCATCAACACCGGCTTCATCGTCAGCAGGAGATCAATAATGAATACGTTGTGGAAAGCGGTCGCTGCCGTTGCCCTCATGTCAGGTGTAATGCTGTCGCAAACCGCGAGCGCAGAGGCGCCGGACGTCAAAATCAAAACGGTTTCGGATGCACTGATTGCGCGATTGAATACTGAAAAAGCGGCGATTAAAACCGATCCGATGGTCACACAAAAAATCGTGTCAGAATTGGTGGTGCCACACTTTGATGCGCGTCGCATGGCGCGCCAAGTATTGGGCAAATACCGCAAAGCTGCCACTGAAGACCAGGTTGAACGCTTTACGACAGAATTTGCCGCGTATCTGGTGCGTTATTATTCCAAAGCGTTTGCCAATTACGACGGTGAAACCATCAAGATCAACGACAAAGTGGATTTTCCCAGCGAAAAACTGGCGACGGTCAAAACCGCGATTATGCGCACCAAAGGTGCTGACGTGCCGGTCAATTACACGCTGGAAAAACAAGACGATCAAAGTTGGAAAATCATCGATGTTGCGATTGAAGGCATCGGCCTGGTGCAAAGCAAAAAAGAAGAGTACGGTGGTGTAATTGCCAGCAGCAGCTTGGACAAGCTGATCAGTGATTTGGCGTCCATCAATCAGAGTGGCGGCAGCCAATAAGCGCTGCGCACAAAGCGATTCAGGAGCGTTTTATGCACAAGCTAGGGAAAATCGTGTTGGGCTTCTGCTTGTCGGTCAGCATGGCATGGGCCGGCACACCGGAAGGGACGGTCAAGATGGTGTCCGATATTTTGATCGAACGCTTGATTGCTGAGCACAGCACGATCAAAGCCAACCCGGCACGCACGGAAGAAATCGTCAAATCATTGGTGGTGCCGTATTTTGATACCAATGCATTGGCACGCCGCGTGTTGTCAAAACATTGGAAAGGCGCATCACCGGTTCAGCAACAACGGTTCACCGAAGAATTCTCTGCCTATATGGTGCGCTTTTATGCCAAAGCATTTGCCAATTATGGTGGTGAAAAAATTGACATCAGCATGAATGTCGAAAATGACGGCAAAGGTATTGCGACCGTCAAAACCGCCATCGTGCGTCGAACTGGAACCGATATTCCGGTCAACTACCGCATGCAAGCCCAAACCGACGGCAGTTGGAAAATTATCGACGTCGTTGTCGAAGGGGTCAGCTTGGTGCAAAGCAAACGCGATGAATACAGCGCCGTTATTACCAACTCTAGTCTCGATAAACTGATCGACGATCTCGCGGCCAAAAACAAAAAGCCGACCGAAAAGACCAGTGATAAGTCGAGCGAAAAAACTGTGGAAAAAACACCATGACAGTTCCTGCCATGAAAGATATCGCCATAACGGGCGATTTATCTTTTGAAACCGTACCGCAATGGTCGACACGCATTCTGGGTCAACTGAATAGCGAAAACTGCGCGCTTGATTTGACCCAAGTGGCGCGTGCTGACAGTGCCGGGTTGGCATTGTTGGTCAGCGTGTTGGCGACCGCAAAACAGCGCAAGATTGCGTTGCAGCTCATTGGGGCTCCGGCACAACTGCGACAGCTGGCGCGCGTCAGTGGTGTCGACCACGTGTTGCCGTTTGCAGGGGCTTGAATCATGACGATCAGCAATGACAGTTTGCAGGCCCGCTTACAACAAGCCTTTCCCGGTGACACCGTCACCATCGGCGGTGATGGTTATCATTTTGAGGCGTTGATTGTCAGCAATAAATTTGCCGGTAAACGTGCCGTAGCGCGTCAACAACTGGTGTATGCTGCGGTCAATGACTGGATCGCCTCCGGTGAATTGCACGCGTTGTCGATGCGCTGTTTAACGCCGGAAGAAAATGTCTGAACTGCCTCGGCGTAGTCCAGATCAATAGACCCTAAAACGCGTATGATCAGGCCCGGTTCTTTCCGGGCTTTTTTATGTTTAAGGACGAATGGTATGCCGCACGCAATGGATGCACACCCGCGGCACTGTCGAGCGCATCATGCAAAAATTACACATCAGCGGTGGCCATGCCTTAAACGGTGAGGTTCGCATTTCGGGCGCCAAAAATGCGGCGTTACCGATTCTGTTCGCGACGATTCTGGCCGAAGAGCCGCTCGTGCTCAGCAACGTTCCGCATTTGAACGACATCAGCACCACGATCGCGTTGTTAAATAAATTGGGCATCAAAAGCCATATTGACGGCGATCGCGTGGAGATCGATGCACGTCAGATCGATCACTTCGAGGCACCTTATGAGTTGGTCAAAACAATGCGAGCCTCAGTGCTGTGTTTGGGCCCGCTGCTGGCGCGTTTTGGACAAGCCGATGTGTCCTTGCCGGGCGGTTGTGCCATTGGCGCACGTCCGGTGAATTTGCATATTCAAGCCTTGCAACAAATGGGAGCTGAGATCGACGTCGAAGGCGGTTTTATTCGCGCACGCATGAACGGTCGTTTAAAAGGCGCGCACATTGTGTTTGATTTGGTCAGCGTCGGCGCCACCGAAAACACCCTGATGGCGGCCGCAATCGCTGACGGCGTGACCATCATTGATAACGCGGCGCGTGAACCTGAAGTGGTGGATCTCGCCCATTTCTTGATCGCCATGGGCGCCAACATCGAAGGCGCCGGCACGTCAACGATTACCGTGCGTGGCGTCGAAAAATTGCATGGTGCCAATTACAACGTATTGCCGGATCGCATCGAAACTGGCACTTATTTGGTCGCTGCCGCGATGACCGGTGGCCGTGTGCGCTGCACGCACACGCAAGCGCATATGCTCGATGCCGTGATTCGAAAATTGCAGGAAGCGGGCGCGGACATCGTGTTTGACGACAACAGCATCACACTCGATATGCATGGCAAACGTCCCACAGCCGTCAATATCACGACACAACCGCATCCGGGTTTTCCAACCGATATGCAAGCACAATTTTGCGCATTAAATGCGGTGGCCGAAGGCACCGCGTCCATCACCGAAACGATTTTTGAAAACCGTTTTATGCACGTGATGGAAATGCAACGCATGGGCGGTCATTTTGATATTCAAGGCCACACCGTGATCATTCGCGGGGTTGATCATTTGGTCGGCTGCCCCGTCATGGCCACCGATCTGCGTGCGTCCGCGTCATTGGTGCTGGCTGCGTTGGTTGCTCGAGGTGATACGGTGATCGATCGCATTTATCATATCGATCGTGGTTACGAGCGCATTGAAGAAAAATTCAATGCACTGGGCGCAAAAATTACGCGGGTTAGTTGACGACATTGGGTGTCGCGCTATCACTCAGTCAAAAGTAAAAGCGAACACGAAGAGCTCGAAGATCACAAAGTTCACGAAGTAAATGCGCAAGGTTTTTTAGGTTTCAACCAAAGCTAACCATAATCGCATTAACTGTGGAACAACAGCATCAACCCCACCCAACCCTCCCCTTAAAAAAAGGGGAGGGCTCAAAAGCCCCCTCCTGTTTTTAAGGAGGGGGTTGGGGGTGGTTGATTTTGATCTGATTTGAGATTTGGATCTCAATTAATCTGTAGAAGTTACGACTTAATCTGACACCTGACTTGAAAAGAGCGGGGTT
>JAYSCL010000072.1:0-14239 GCA_041914905.1 Enterobacterales bacterium | reverse complement strand
GCTCCGGCAGAAGCTGCTCCGGCAGAAGCTGCTCCGGCAGAAGCTGCTCCGGCAGAAGCTGCTCCGGCTAACCCGGCTCAACCGGAGTAATCCGGTCTTCGATTTGAGCCTTTCGCTCAATTCGAAATTGAAAAGGCCACGTCAGTGGCCTTTTTTATGCCGTGCAAGGATGCACAAATACCGCGAGCGCATGGATGCGCAAGAGCGGTTGCCGTGCAAGGATGCACAAATACCGCGAGCGCATGCCTGATTATTTTTGGGGCAAATCATCGTTCAGATTTTGCTGCTGCAAACGAACGTTTTTGTGCAAGCGTTTACTGCCATGTTTGTTTTTTAACGAGCAGATCGAAAAACGCAAACTCGATTGCTCGGTAATGGTGGCCAGGCGATCGCGAACCTCCATGTCGACACCAGCGAGATCAATACGGCAACGCCCCAACTCAAACAGCATTGTGCCGCGCAAGCTGCCGTTGGTTACTTCGGCATAACTGTTATGACAATGAATCGCCGTTTCGGGGCTATCGACGGTGAGATTGATCGCCGTCAGTGAGCTGTTCATCAGTACAAGCCGTTTGGCTTTTACATCAATCAATTGAATGTCATGACAACTATTGAATTGCATCGTGTCATAACGGCCACTGAGTTTTAAGGCCTGCTGGTTATTACAATTAAACTCTCCACGACTGTTACTGTCAGCCATAGCAACTTTTAATGTTGATGCAGGGATAGCAAGCGACAATTGCAGTTGGCGCATAAACTCAGCCGGATTTTCACGCATGGGTACGTGCGCTGCACCGGCGATGATGTGCATGGCGGCATTGGGCATGCGCTGTGCCAGCAAGTGGGCCGTGCGCAGTGGCGCGATGCCATCATCTGCGCCCCATAAAACATGGGTGTCAACGTGGATAGTAGGCAGGCTTTCGCCAAAATCTTCTGTGATCATCAAAAAGGACGCTTCAATATTTCCGCGTTCGCCGAGCAACTGTTTTTTTAACTGTGGTTGCATTAACAAGAATTGAGACCAATCCACCAATGATTCCGGACCTTCCAACACGGAGCCGGTCAAGTCACGCAGTTTGCGTTGAATGGCCGCAATTGGTGGCAAGGTGATCGGTAACAATTGCGTGTTGAACTGCGAAAAGTGTTGCATGAACGATACTTTGTTGAGCACGCCAGCGACATCGACCAAGATTAATTTTTTTAGCTGTGGCGGATAGTCCGCTGCATAACGCAGCGCAATCGCACCACCCATTGAATGTCCAATCACGGTTACCGGTTGCTGACTAAATTGACGCGCTATTTCATCGATCAATTTCGCGTAATTGGTCGGCGACAATAGGGGTTGCACGGTGGGCGCTTCACCAAAACCAGGCAAGTCAAATGTGATGACGTGAAATTGCTGTGCCAGCGTTGGCACGATATCGCTCCAATCATTGTGCGCTGATTGGCCAAGACCGTGAATCAATATGATCACGGGCAATTTGTCTGAGCCCATGCGCCAAAGTGGGATCTCTGCGCCAAATGTTTTGGACGTCAACTGACTGTGTTGCCATAGAAGTGGCTCCGATGGCAACGCATTACTTGATACGAGCAACAGTAAAAACAGCCAAAGCCAAATCGTTTTCATAGGCGGGAACGATGGAATACTGTGATGAGTAGACCTGCACAATGTAATCAGGTTTGGTGGCATCAGCAACCGCTCTTGCGCATCCATGCGGTCGCGGTATTTGTGCATCCCTGCACGGCATAAAAAAATGGGGCCTTGCGGCCCCTCGGAATGATAAGACGGTTAACTTTTTATGCTATTTCATGGTCGGCATCACAAATTCGGCACCGCCGCGAATACCGGTTGGCCAACGCGTGGTCACTGTTTTCAAGCGGGTGTAAAAACGCACACCATCGTTGCCATGCATATGGTTGATTCCAAACAGCGATTTTTTCCAACCACCAAACGAATGAAACGCCATCGGCACCGGGATCGGCACGTTGATGCCAACCATGCCGACTTGAATTGACGAGGCGAATTGGCGTGCGGCATCGCCGTCGCGAGTAAAAATCGCAGTGCCATTGCCAAACTCATGGGCATTAATGAGTTGTACGGCTTCGTCAAACGTATCGACACGCACAACGCATAATACCGGTCCGAAAATTTCTTCCTTATAAATGCGCATATCGGGTTTGACATGATCAAACAAGGTGCCACCAAGGAAGTATCCGTTTTCGTGGCCTGCAACCTTTAATGCACGGCCATCGACTACCATCGTCGCACCTTCGTGTTGGCCCAAATCAATATACGACTTCACTTTGTCGCGATGTTGGCAGGTGACGAGCGGCCCCATTTCAACGCTGTTATCCGTTCCGGGACCCACACGCAGCTCTTTCACTTTAGGCGCCAATTTGGCAATCAAGGCATCACCCGCCGCACCGACGGCAACCGCAACGGAGATCGCCATGCAGCGTTCGCCAGCGGACCCGTACGCGGCGCCCATCAACGCATTGACGGCTTGATCCATATCGGCGTCTGGCATTACCACCATATGATTTTTGGCGCCGCCCAATGCTTGCGCACGCTTACCGTGAGCAGCCGCCGTACTGTAAATGTATTGCGCGATCGGTGTTGAACCAACAAATGAAACCGCTTGCACACGCTCGTCCGTGAGCAGCGTATCAACGGCTTCTTTGTCGCCATTGACGACATTGAAAACACCGTCTGGTAAACCGGCTTCTTTCAACAATTCAGCGATGAACAACGGCGCACTCGGATCGCGTTCGCTGGGTTTCAAAATAAAGGTATTGCCGCAAGCAATCGCGACTGGAAACATCCACATCGGCACCATGCACGGGAAGTTAAACGGAGTGATGCCTGCCACGACACCGAGTGCTTGTCGAATTGAATGTGAATCAATCTCGCGGCCAACATTTTCAGTGAATTCGCCTTTCAACAAATGAGGAATGCCACAGGCGAACTCCACCACTTCGAGTCCGCGTGTAATTTCGCCTTTGGCATCGGATAATACTTTTCCGTGTTCAGCGGTGATCAAGGCCGCCAATTTGTCAGTGTTTTTTTCGAGCAGTTCTTTGAATTTGAACATAACACGTGCACGCACCAACGGCGGTGTTGCCGCCCAGGCAGGAAATGCTTTTTCAGCGATCGTGATCGCCTGTTCCACATCGGCCTTGCTGGCCAACAATAATGTGGCGGTTTGCTCACCGGTTGCCGGATTAAATACCGGTGATGTGCGTGTACTTTTCAGAGCATTGGGTGAACCGGCGATAAAATGGCTCAGGGTTTTCATGATGACCTCAGATTCAGTTGTTGGTTGTGAGTGGGTTTTTCCCGAGCCCACAACCCGAAATCGCAACCAAGAATTTAAATGTTATTGCTCAACACATCGCGCAAGACAGAGAACAATTCATCAATGTGTTGTTTTTCGATAATCAATGGCGGACTCAATGCAATCGTGTCGCCGGTGACGCGTATCAATGCGCCTTTATTAAAGGCGCTGACAAACGCGTTGTACGCGCGTTTGCCCACTGCGCCGGGAATCGATTCCAATTCGATGGCACCAATCAAACCAAAATTACGGATATCAACGACATGGGGTATATCGCGGAAAGAATGCAACGCCTCCTCCCAATACGATCCCAATTCGATCGCTTTATTGAATAGACCTTCTTTTTCATAAATGTCGATCGACGCAATACCGGCGGCACAGGCAACAGGGTGCCCGGAGTAGGTGTAACCATGAAACAATTCGATCGCACCTTCAGGGCCATTCATAAACGTGTCGTAAATGGCTTGTTTAACAAACACGGCCCCCATTGGGATCGCGCCGTTGGTCAATCCTTTGGCGGTGGTAATGATGTCTGGTGTCACACCAAAACGATTGGAAGCAAACGCATTGCCGACACGACCAAATCCGGTAATCACTTCATCAAAAATCAGCAATATGCCGTACTTATCGCAGATCTCGCGAACCCGCTTCAAATAACCTTCTGGTGGCAAAATAACACCGGCGGAACCCGCGATTGGTTCAACAATCACCGCCGCGATGGTTGATGCATCGTGCAATGCAACCAAGCGTTCCAAATCTTCGGCCAGTTCAAGACCATTTTTGGGCAATCCACGCGAGAACGCATTCGTCTTTAATAACGTGTGCGGCAAATGATCAACACCGTTCAGCAAGCTGCCGAAAAATTTGCGGTTGTTGACGAGGCCGCCAACCGAAATGCCGCCAAAGCCGACACCGTGATAACCTTTTTCGCGGCCTATAAAACGTTGACGCGCGCCTTCGCCACGGATGCGGTGATAAGCGATGGCCATTTTCAGTGCGGTATCAACCGATTCGGAACCCGAATTCGTGAAAAACGTGTGCGTGATGCCCTGAGGCAAGTGCGGGCGCAAGCGATTGGCAAATTCAAAAGGAAGTGGATGCCCCATCTGAAACGTCGGGGCATAATCCAACTCGGCGATTTGGCGTTGCACGGCCTCCGTGATCGGTTTACGGGCATGGCCAGCATTGCAACACCACAGTCCCGCCGTACCATCGAGAATCCGGTTGCCGTCGACATCGTTGTAATACATGCCGTCAGCTGATGCGAGCAGTCGCGGTGCCGCCTTGAACTGGCGGTTTGCTGTAAAGGGCATCCAAAAGGAGTCGAGTTGATCGCGGTTGCGGTGGTCGAGCATGGGGGGTACTACCGTAGTGGTTTACTAAACGGTCGGCATCATACCCGATTAAAAAATTAAACAGCAACAGCCGGAAACGGCTATTATTGGGCTACCCGTAGCCCAAACTGTCTAAATAATTAAACTATAGGGGCTTTATAGCGATGGAAGATATAGGCGAACGCCTGCGTCTCGTGCGGACCAAAAACGGCCTGTCCCAGCGTCAGCTGGCTAAAAAGGCCGGTGTGACCAACGGTTTGATTTCACTCATTGAGCAGAACCGGGTTAGTCCGTCGATCGCATCGTTGAAGAAGGTGCTGGACGGTATTCCAGTGTCTTTGGCCGAATTTTTCACCGCCGAGATCAGCGATCAACACAAAACCTTTTATAGCGCTGATGAGTTGCCTGAGCTGGGCAAAGAAGCCATTTCCTATCGTTTGGTTGGTTACGACCGCCACGATCGTGCGATGTCGATGTTGCATGAGATTTACCAACCCGGTGCCGATACCGGTGAAGACATGCTGACGCATGATGGTGAAGAGAGTGGTGTCGTGGTGCGCGGGGAAATTGAGTTGACCGTTGGCAATGACGTGCGCGTATTGAAAGCGGGAGACTCGTATTATTTTGAATCCAAAATCCCCCATCGCTTTCGCAATTTGGGCAAAGAAGTTTGTGAGTTGATTTCGGCGAACACGCCGCCAACGTTCTAAATCTTTTTTGGCCTTGAATGTTGCGAAAGCGTCTGTCTTTCGGAGTACAACATGAAACGCTACGACATATTGTTCATCAATGGTGCTTGGGTTGAACCAAAAGGTTCCGGTTTTACCGCTTTGGTGAATCCCGCCACGAACGAAAAATTTGCCGAAGTGTGCAATGCCAATGCCGACGACGTGAATCGCGCCGTAGCGGCTGCCAAAGCTGCATTTGCAACGTGGTCGCAAACGAGCAGTGCCGAGCGAGCTGAATACATTCGCAAGCTGCAAAAAGGCTTGGAAGCGCGCAAGGAAGAGTTGGCGCAGGTAATGTCCCAATCGATGGGCACACCGATCAAATGGTCGCGCATCATTCAAGTTAATTGTGTAAAAGCATTTGCCAAATTTGCGGATCGCAGCAAAGAAATGGATGTGATCAAAGAGGTCAACAATTCATTGGTGGTGCGCGAACCGGTGGGTGTCTGCGCGTTCATCACGCCGTGGAATTACCCTTTATATCAATTGATTGGCAAGGTCGCGCCAGCGCTGGCTACCGGATGCACGATTGTGCACAAACCGGCGTCGATAACGCCGTTGCAAGACATCATTTTTGCTGAAGTGTGCGCTGAAATTGGTCTACCAGCCGGCGTATTTAATTTGATTACCGGTCGCGGTGGTGAGCTCGGTGACGTGATGGTCACACATCCCGATGTCGATATGGTGTCGTTCACTGGTTCCACGGCAACTGGGGCACGCATTCAGCGATTGGCGGCTGATTCGATTAAACGTGTTTGTCTCGAATTAGGCGGCAAGAGTCCGTTTATCATCACCGATGATGCGCCGCTTTATGACGCTGTGCGTTTTGGTGTGCGCGATGTGATGATTAATTCGGGACAAACCTGTGTTTGCTTGTCGCGCATGTTGGTACCGCGCAGCCGATACGAAGAGGCTTGCCAAATAGCCAAACAGGTTGCCGAAGAAATGCCGATTGGATTGACCGATGATGAAAACACGGATATCGGTCCCATGAGTTCCGCTGCGCAACGCGACACGGTGGTTTCCTATATCAAGAAAGGCATCGAAGAAGGTGCTGTGTTGGTCACTGGAGGCGCTGACAAGCCGGTTGGATTTGAACAAGGTGCCTACGTCAAGCCAACGATTTTCCGCAATGTGAACAATAAAATGACGATTGCACAGGAAGAAATTTTTGGGCCCGTTATTGTGATGATTCCGTACGACAGCATTGAGGAGGCGATTGCGATTGCCAACGACAGCAAATATGGTTTGTCGTCAGGTGTTTGGGCTGGCGATCGTGACAAAGCGCTAAAGATTGCGCGCCGCATTCGCGCTGGTCAGTGTTATGTCAACGGCGGCGACTTTAACTACGATGCACCGCTGGGTGGTTACAAACAATCCGGCAATGGTCGTGAGTGGGGCGATTTTGGTATTCATGAGTTTTATGAAATCAAATCGATTCAACTGTAGGTCAAAAGGCTGACATTCTTTTACAAACCCGGCGCTTGCCGGGTTTGTGCTTTCTGGGCAATCGCTTACAATGCCGCCATCACGCAACTTGGAGTTGTCAGATGGCGCGTATCATTATTATCTATTTGTTAATCGGCATTATCGGCGCAGCGTTTTTGTACCATTTGGCCAAAGCGCGTGGTGCCAAGCCCTGGCCATGGGCGGTTCTGGGCGCGTTAACGGGACCCTTTGTATTCTTTTTGATCCGCTGGATGAGTCAACAACGCAAACCTGAATACGATCAAGATCGATTCAAAAAATAAGCACCACTGTGCTAAAGGGGAAAAGTAATGACGGCCATTTTATTTCCGGTATTTGTGATGGTGTTATTGACGACGTTTGTCGCCATCAATTTGGCGTATCGCCGTGTCAAACATTTGCGCAAAAATCGCATCCACCCGCAAAGTGCACCCACGCGTGCGGAAGCGATGCCGCTGTATGCGTCGAGCCAGCAATACTCCGATAATTTGCAAAACCTGTTTGAATTTCCGGTGTTGTTTTATGTATTGGTCGTTATGCTGTTGGTTACGCAAAAAGTGGATGCTGTTTTTGTGGGTATGGCATGGGGCTATGCCGCGTTGCGGGTTGTGCATTCCTACATTCATTGCCGCTACAACAAAGTGACGCACCGCTTTTATGTGTTTATTTTGAGTGTGTTGTTGTTGGTCATTATGTGGACCAAATTCTTTATTGCGTTGTTGTAATTCCTATTCAAGATCGATATTAACCACCAGCAACCAATAGCGATCGGTTGCTGGTTGCAGGCGATAAGTGTTGTTATCGCCTTCATACCAAATGTGGTGTTGATGCGCTTGTTCGACGGACAATTCCATAGCAATGTTGTTCAGTTCATAAACGACGCCCAAACGAGTTAGCCATCGCTGTTCCCGAATTCGACTCAAATGCGCTCTGTCTTCATCGGCCACTAACCAGTAGCGGCTGGCAGGAGCATGTTGCAGAAAGAACGAGAGCGAATCGGCCAATAAGCTGATCCGGTTTTCGGGCCATCCTGCCTGCCATTGCCAGTTCGCGCTATGTCCCTGCCATGTCAGCGATGGGTAAAGCTTTTCGCTTCCCAAGACAACGTTGTAATTGATGCCGACTTGCATCGCTTGATCGGCCACAGCGAAATCACGTGATATGGCTATTGGCCATTGCCAAGCACGATGATCAGCGTCCGATAAATGTTTGACCAAATTCGATGACGCAGCGAGTGTTGGCGACAACGTGAAACGCCATTGTTCAAACTCAAGATGGGTGTTGTAGGCCAACGTATGCAAATGGCCATTGCCATCGGCATTGGGGGTGAAGCGATTGTTCAGCTGGCTATAAGTTTCGCACAACTCGTGTAATGAAAACCGAAGACAACCTTGGCGTTCGTCAAACCAATCGTTTTGCCAGAAGCCGACGTTAACATTGGCGGCCAGCGTTGTTGTGGTGAAACAAAACAGACCGGCCGTTCTGAGCATTGTCGTCGCCTAAAACAACGGATAACGCACAAACCAACTGGCTGGCGAATGAAAATACGCAGCGCCGACGATGTAGACAAAACTGGCTATGGCCAAAACAAAGAAAAATAAACGCGAAAAAAAACCTTTGGCTTTTTTCAGTGTGTAATGGCCAAAAATAATATAAGCGATCAGTCCAAACAGCTTTGCCGTCAACCAATGGTGTGTAAAAGGGTAAGCCTGCAGCAAATAGGCGAGGTAAATGGCGGAAGCCAATAAAACGGTATCAATAATGTGTGGCAATACTTTCAGTGCAAAACCGTTGTTGCTGTAGCCGAACAACACACGACCGCCGCGCCAAAAAAACAACAGGCCGCTAAACACGACTGCACTGATATGCAGCGATTTGACAATGCTATAAATCATGTTTCGATTATTGGTGTGAAGGGGAAACAGGTGGGCACAACCGTGCCCACCGCCGTTGCTTATCGTTTTAGTTTGCCGGCCAATTTGCGGTTACGCAGCACACACAAAATGTCGCAAGCGATATGCGCACCTGCGATCGCGGTAATTTCGCTTTGATCATACGACGGCGCGACTTCGACAACGTCGGCACCGACCAAATTGATATCGCCCATTGCGCGCACGATTTGCAGCGCTTGCGCCGACGTCAAACCGCCAGGAACGGGGGTTCCCGTGCCGGGGGCAAACGCCGGATCGAGACAGTCAATATCAAACGTCAAATAGGTATTGTGTTCGCCAACGATGCGTTTGATTTCGGCAATCGTTGCCGGCACGCCATGACTATGCACCCATTGCGCATCCAGAATATTCATGCCCATATAATCGTCATTCCAGGTGCGAATACCAATTTGTACTGAACGTTTAGGATCGATGATGCCATCGTTGATCGCTTTGTAAAACATCGTGCCGTGATTCAATGAGTCTTTTGAATCGTCCGGCCAGGTGTCGCAATGTGCGTCAAAATGAATCAATGACAGCGGGCCGTATTTTTCGGCATGTGCTTTCAACAATGGATAAGTGATGTAATGATCGCCTCCAAACGTTAATGCAAATGCACCGGCATTGATGATCGTACGGGCGTGTTCAACAATCGTAGGGGTAATCGTCAATGGATTGTGTCCATCAAACCAGCAGTCACCATAATCAACGACAGCAAGATCATCAAACGGATCAAAACCCCATGGATACGGTTTCAATTCGGCGAGTTGTACCGACGCGGCGCGAATACCTTGCGGGCCCATGCGTGCACCGCTGCGAAAAGTAACGGCCAGATCAAGCGGCACGCCGCTGATCGCGACATCAACGCCCGTTAAATCGCGAGTGTAATTGCGGCGCATAAACGACAACACGCCGCCGTAGGTATTTTCAATGGAAGAACCATAAAGAGATGGACGGCGAATGGCGCCGTCGCCTTTGATTGTGCTCATGATTGGAATCAAACATGACGCCTGAAATTACACTTCAGGCTCCCGGTCATTTGATGTAGCCGACGGGTAGAGGCTGCGCCTTATGTGCGCGGGGAAATTGTAGCGGCTATTGGCGTGGTTTGCTTTAGCCTTGCCAACGCCCGGCAGGAATCGTGCAATAAAAAAGCAGCACTAAAAAGGGCAGCTCTATAGCCGCCCCCAACTGTGCAGTGTGCGACGTTACGGCGCTGTTTTGTTGCCATCCGTCGAAGTTTTCGCCGTTCGCTCAACGACACTGGGCAAACAAGCGCCGAAGGAGTTCCAATCTTTGGCATTGGCCGGACTGCTGATCACTTTGATCACGTACTCTTTGCCGAGTTGCAACGTGGCTTTGGCGGTGCCTTCGGCCATTACTTCACGGTTGTCGCGCCAAGCTTGGCAGCGCACGGTCAGCTGGTATTCGCCCGGTGTTAACCAATATTCCAGGGGGTAAGGTTTCTTAACCGGATTCAGCAATTTGATGTCACGTAAATTGACCCGAGTGATCATCAAATTAGTGGACGAGTTCATTTGAGAAAACGTGAAACTGCTGTTGTCGCCATCAACACGAATAACGGCTGCACTGTCGCGTTGAGGCTGGAACAATTGCTTTTGCCAATCAGGGTTTTCGACAAATCCTGAAGTGGCATTGACGATGGTTAACACGGCGGGAAGGATAACGGCCATAGCACAACTCCTGTCTGAATGGTGTACTTGATAGACCGCCTTTGGGCGGTGTAAGTTCCGGTCACTATTATGCGCGTAAACGCCAATGGTGGAGTTCGTAAACGTGAGAATTTGTCTTTTGTTGTTATCGCTGTGTGCCCCCCTCGTGATGGCCGCAGAGCCGGTGCTGGTTCGTTTGACAACCACGTTGGGTGCTATCGACATTGAGGTTTATGTAGCCAAGGCGCCCATTACCGCCAGTAATTTTTTGCGCTACGTTGACGAAAATCGTTATCAAAGCGGACAATTTTATCGCGTGGTGACACCGCGCAATCAAGCGACGAATCCGGTGAAGATTGACGTTATTCAAGGTGGATTGAGTTTTTCCGATGAACATCCCCTAGCGCTGCCGGCCATCCCTCACGAAACGACGGCGATGACCGGAGTGAAACACCTTGATGGTGTGGTGTCGATGGCACGCGATAAACCGGGCAGTGCCAGCAGTGAATGGTTTATTTGTATCGGTGATCAACCGGCGCTGGATTTCGGTGGTCAGCGTAATCCCGATGGTCAGGGCTTCGCGGCATTCGGTCGTGTGATTAATGGCATGGACATTGTGCGACAAATTCAGGCCGGCGAAGAAAAAGATCAGATGCTGTTGTCGCCGGTTGCATTTTCAGCATCACGATTGCAAGGCAATGCAAAACCACAAACACAATTCAAACAATAAATGCGAACACGAAGTTCACGAAGCCCAGAAGAACACGAAGTTTAAATAAATTTACGAATGCGTTTCTTCGTGTTCTTCGCGAACTGAGTGCACTTCGTGTTCGCCTTTGGTTCAGTATAAAAGATCACGGCAACCAATCGCGCATTCTGAAATACAGCATCGCTAACACCAGTGCCGGGGTGCGGAATGCACGTCCACCCGGAAAATCGCGGTGCTTGATTTTGTCGAACAGATCGAATTTTTCGGATTGGCCTACTATAGCATCGGCCATCATGCGGCCGGCCATGCCGGTTAATGCGATGCCATGGCCAGAGAAGCCTTGCGCAAAATATATATTGTGATCAAGGCGACCAAAGTGGGGCGCACGACTCATCGTAATGTCGACAAAACCGCCCCAGGTGTAGTCGGGTTTGACGCCATTTAGCTGCGGAAACACTTCAACCATACGTGAATAGAGTTTGCTGGTCAGTGCCACCGGCGTCATGCCGGAATACGACACACGACCACCGAAGAGCAAGCGATGATCGGCTGATAAGCGAAAATAATCGAGCACAAAATTGGAGTCGCAAACGCCCATATTGTTTTTAATCAAGGCGTTGGCGCGTTCTTTGCCGAGAGGCTCTGTTGCCATAATGTAAGTACCGACCGGCATGATTTTGCGATCCAGCTCGGGCACAACATCACCGAGCCAACAGTTCGCACCGAGCACCAACTGATTACAACTCACTACGCCACGCGCCGTGTGCACACGCACCTTACTGCCTTTTTCAATTCGCGTAGCGCGAGTCTGCTCAGCAATACGGACACCCAGCTTAAGTGCGGCGTCCGCTAAACCAATTGTGTAATTGAGCGGATGTAAATGACCGCTTCGAGGGTCGAACAAACCAGCGATGTATTTGGGTGAATCCAAACGTGAACGCAGCTGATCTTTTTCCCACAGTTGCATTGCATAACCATAACGCGATGACAACAATTCAGCGTATTCAATCAGGTCTCGGCGTTGTCGTTCTTTGATCGCTACGGTGGCATAGCCTTCGTGTAAATCGCATTCGATACTGTGCTTTTTCACGCGTTCTTTGATCAGCGCCATCGCATCAATACTGATCTGCCAATGCTTGGCTGCGTCATCTTTGCCAACAAATTTTTCCAATTTGTATGTACCGCACGCGTAGTCATGAATAAATTGACCGCCGCTGCGACCACTGGCACCCCAACCGACTTTTTCGCCTTCCAGTATCAGGACCTTATAGCCACGCTCCGCCAGATCGATGGCTGCGGTGAGCCCCGTGATACCAGCGCCGATGACACACACATCAACCGACGTATCACCGTCCAATGGATGTTGTGATGGAAAGGGATGAGCGGAAGCGGCGTAATAGGAAGGATGTAAAGTTTCGGTCATGACACGTTAATGGGCGAGTTAAAAGAGAAGGGATTGGTTGCAGGTTCCGGGTTCGGGTTGCGGGTAAAAAGCGGATAAATTTTTGTGTTTTTACCCGCAACCCGAACCCACAACCCGGCACTTTTTTTTACACCGTACGCAAATACCATTGATATTCCAACGGGCTCACGTGGTAGTTGAACTCATTGTATTCGGCCTTTTTGCACGCTAAATACACTTTGCAAAAGTCTTTGCCCAAGTATTCGGGAATGATTTTCGCTTGTTCAAATTCTTCCAGTGCCCACGCCCAGGTATTCGGTAATGTGGCTTTGTGTTGGGCATATGCATTGCCTTTGGTTTCGGGACCACAATCGAGTTTGTTGACAATGCCGTAGTGCATACCTGCCAATACCGTGGCGACCAGCAAATACGGATTGGCATCGGCGCCGGCGACACGGTGTTCAACGCGGGTAGCGTCTGGTCCACCGGTGGGAATGCGCAGCGAAACCGAACGATTATTGACGCCCCAAGCAGGACAATTCGGCACAAATGAATTGACGCGGAAGCGACGATAGCTGTTGGCATTTGGCGCAAAAATCGCCATGCCTTCGTGCATCGTTGCCATCAGACCACCGAGTGCCCAGCGCAACATGTCCGTGTACTCACCGCTGGCTTTGGCCATCACATTGTCGCCGTTTTCGTCGATAAGACTGACGTGAATATGCGTTCCACTGCCGGCTTTATCGTCGTAGGGCTTCGCCATAAATGTGGCTTCATAGTTGTGCTCAATGGTGACACCTTTGATCAACCGCTTTAACAAAAAGGCGTCGTCGCAGGCGCGCAACGCATCGGGTTGATGGACCAAATTGATTTCATATTGGCCTGGCGCGTATTCGGCCACTGCCGTGTCAGCGGGCAGATCTTGCACTTCAATGCAGCGCGCGAGATCTTCGAGCAAATCGTCGAAATCATCGAGATCCTGTATTGCATACACCTGCGTGGATTCTTCACGACGCCCCGTAAACGGCGAGATCGGCGGTTGCGGGGTGTACGTGTTCACGCGTTGGCGATCGATTAAATAAAATTCCAATTCAACAGCAACGACTGGCGTCAGTTTCAGTGCTTTGAAACGTTCCAGCACATTGGCCAGCACCGCGCGTGGGTCAGCAAAAAACGGTTGGCCCGTGGTGTTGTCGACCATCGTCATCAACACCTGTGCCATTGGGCGTTTTTGCCAAGGCACAAGGCGCAACGTGCCGGGGATTGGCCAACACATTTGATCGGCGTCGCCAATGTCGAAGCCCAAACCGGCCTCTTCGATGCAGTCGCCGGTAATATCGAGTGAAAAGATTGAGCCAGGCAATGCGGCACCTGACTTATAAGCCTTCACCAGCGTGTCGCGGTCAATGCGTTTGCCGCGCGCTACACCGTTCGTGTCGCATACGAACAGGTCGATGCCCAGCACCTCGGGATTGTTCTTGAGGAACTCTTCCGCCTCACGGATATCGGGTTTTTGAAAGGTCATGATGGATTTGTCTCACGTTTGACCGGCGTTTTTTTACCGGTGTCATGTTTGCTTAAACACGCCTGCAAACATAACACCAAGGGTGGAGCCGTCACGCCGGCGATAGGCGGCCACCTGTTTAATATCTTGGAATGG
>JAYSCL010000071.1:0-14335 GCA_041914905.1 Enterobacterales bacterium | reverse complement strand
AGCCGCGGACTCTTAATCCGTTGGTCGAGTGTTCGAGTCACTCACGACCCACCAAATTCTCGTAATACATACAGCCTCCTGCGAAAGTGGCGAAATTGGTAGACGCACTGGATTTAGGTTCCAGCGCCGCAAGGCGTAAGAGTTCGAGTCTCTTCTTTCGCACCATCTTTGTCTTTACTCCCTCATGCCATTGTCGGCCTTGTTGTTTCTTCAGTGGTAGCAATTACTTGCTTTACTACAAAGCCAAAACTTTCAAATGAAGCATCGATCTGATCGATTTTGAATGGCCACGAGTGAGGCTAAAACAAGGGGCTGCATGGGCGCCTTTTTTGGTGTTGGTTTTTCGTGAAGCAAATGTGTGTTTGAGTGATCGAGAAAAAACGCCAACACGGCGCTTGAGTTTGGTTGGTTCCGAAATAAGTCCGACGATACAGTCAAACCATATCGTCGGGCACTTCATCGTTGAATAGCGTTCACATCACATATGATACATCGACCCGGTGGCAACGTAGATGTAATCGCAAACACCGGCATCTGTCCAACGCATGTAAATGTACGATTCATTGCTCAAACCGCGAATCGATTCAAGATGAGCTGCATCGGTGGTCGTGCAAGTTTTGGTGATTCCGGCGACGGTTTTAGCGTAGCAAACACCATAAGGTGAACTAGTCGTGAAGTTAACACTAGCGCAACCAATGTACTGCACAGCGTCGGCACTTTTTCGTGCACCCGAAAACGATCCCCACGCAGTATTTCCGCTGACATTTACCTCATAGTGATTAATGTAGCCGGCCATTGCTGCACTCATGGCGCCAATTAACGCGGTGCAAGCGATTGCTTTAAGAGCTTTCATGGTACTACCTCCTTGTTTGCAATACCCACTTGCTCAAGACTGATTATCAAGAGCGCCACCGCATTGCAACGTGTGGGTAGAATGGCGTTGCAATAGAATTTATTCAGGTTTCGCTGCGATGTTTACATGGCCCCCGGCGTCATTTGCACGCGGCCTTCGTTGATGGCACGTGACAATGCGGTGGCCACCGCAAATCGTTCGTCGGATGGCAAGGCTTGAATGTCAGCATTCAGACGAGCGTAATCTTCGCGTGAAAGAGGTCCACTTGGTAACAAGCTATTGAGTCGTTGATCGGCTGCGGTGCGTTCACTGATTGTGGGGTCATAACGTGTGGGTGACATTTCTTGTTTCGAGCGGCCTTGGTGTGTTGATAGTTCAATTGCGGTTAGACGTGCGTCGATCCGTTTTAATGCGCTGAGCAACGCGTATTGGTTTTGAATGTTGGTTGACGTTTGCGCAGGGTCAAAGTGAGTTGTGGCTCGCGTCGCTTCTTTACTGTGCTCGGTGTAGGAATGCAGCACTTCGGTTTCCGAACTGGTCAATTTCTCGACTCGATACAGTGTCCAGATCTGCATTCCGACAAGCAGTGCCATCGCGACACTTCCAAATTTTTCCATGCGATCCATTCAACTTCTCCGTCATCCATCGATTCGTCGCGATACTTCATGATGCGACGAGTAATTTAGTTCGTTGTTGTGCTGGCTGCAAAAGACATTGCTGTCATTGTGTGTGCGTTTTCACTGAGCCAAACCTCGGTGATCGCTGAAATCTTGGTGCAGTTGGTGTACGTTAAACGACGTCGGGACGCTTTGATTGCCCAAGAGGTATTCTCAACCCGCTTTTCGCTTTCTTGAGTGGCCGTGTTGTACAGATCAATGGCATACGATGTAAGCGTGCCACACGATGGTTGACTTAAAGTGAATGTGTTATGTCAGCTTGGTAAAGCTCGCTTATCATGTTGCTTTCCTATTCGCTCGCAACCGACTAGAAGACTGCAGACCGCCGGTGGGCGATGACGGGCAAAACCAGTCCCATAGCCCACTTGTGCGAGTGCAAATCTCTTGATGTCCTGCAGGCTTTAGTCGTAGCGCGTCCATTAGATTGTCGTCAGCAATCAAACATTTGTTTTAAACGCCGCTTACGCGATCCATTTTTCTTACCAATTGAAAAAAAAAAGCGTCACGATTTTGGCGGACATAATAATCGCGTAAATATCGCCAGAGCGAAGCGCTTGGTTTGTCTGCAGAGCGGTCTATTCTTTAGTGTTTACTGCTGCTTTTTTCTACGTAGTCGGTAACGCTGACAGGTGTCGTTGGTGTTTAAAACTCTTCGGCAAAAACGTTGCTAACTCTGCTCCGGCAACGCTCGCGACTGCACCGAGACGGGCGATTTTCTGTACTCAGGCGCCGGTCTTTTGCCGTGAACGGACGAAGGCACCGATGGCGGCGACTAACTTTAGTGCATTTACGTCGCGGCGGCAGATGACCTCCGACGAGTCTTTGTGAATAATGGGCCCCCATTTAAGCGCCCGTAGGGGCTTGTCCCGGATGACCCTTCATGAATAAGAACTTTCGCAAACCACTGTCTGGTACGTCGTTGGATTGGTTCGATGCTCGTGCCGCGGTTGATGCTTTAAAGCCGGGCAGTTATGACACGCTGCCCTATACGGCTCGCGTCCATGCGGAAAACCTGATTCGTCGTTGTGATCCGGCCATCCTCAATGACTGCCTGTTGCAATTGATTGAGCGGCGCCGCGATCGCGATTTTCCGTGGTTTCCTGCGCGCGTCGTTTGTCACGATATTTTGGGCCAAACAGCGTTGGTGGATTTGGCCGGTCTGCGCGACGCGATTGCGGACCAAGGTGGTGATCCGGCACAGGTAAATCCTGTCGTGCCTGTACAGTTAATTGTTGACCATTCGCTGGCAGTGGAATGCGGTGGTTTTGATAAAGACGCGTTTGCAAAAAACCGCGCGATTGAAGATCGTCGCAATGAAGATCGTTTTCACTTTATCGACTGGACCAAAAAAGCCTTCAAGAATGTTGATGTGATCCCGCCCGGCAACGGCATCATGCACCAGATCAATTTGGAGCGTATGTCGCCGGTCATTTATGTGCAAGACGGTGTCGCGTTTCCAGACACCTGTGTTGGCACCGACTCACACACACCGCATGTTGATGCGCTGGGCGTGATTGCCGTCGGGGTGGGCGGTTTGGAAGCCGAAAACGTGATGTTGGGGCGCGCATCGTGGATGCGATTGCCCGAGATTATTGGCGTTGAATTAACTGGAAAACCACAACCTGGTATTACTGCGACCGATATCGTACTCGCCTTGACTGAATTTTTGCGCAAGGCAAAAGTTGTTGGCGCGTATCTGGAGTTTCGTGGTGAAGGTGCTGCAGCGCTCACGCTGGGCGATCGAGCAACGATCTCTAACATGGCGCCTGAATATGGTGCCACCGCCGCGATGTTTTTTATTGATGCTCAAACGATCGATTATTTGCGTTTGACGGGCCGTGATGAAGCGCAAGTGAAATTGGTTGAACACTACGCCAAACAAGCCGGTCTTTGGGCGGATGCATTAACCACAGCACAATACGAGCGTAAATTGCAGTTTGATTTATCGAGTGTCGTGCGCAATATGGCCGGTCCGTCAAATCCTCATGCACGGGTTGCCACCAGCGAATTGGCCGCTAAAGGCATTGTCGCGCCGTACACCGAACTACCGGGACAAATGCCCGATGGCGCGGTGATTATTGCAGCGATCACGAGCTGCACCAACACGTCCAATCCACGCAATGTGATCGCCGCCGGCTTGTTGGCGCGCAACGCTAATCGCAAAGGTTTAACGCGTAAACCGTGGGTCAAATCGTCGTTGGCGCCGGGCTCAAAAGCGGTGGAATTGTATTTGGACGAAGCCGGATTAAAATCCGAATTGGAACAACTCGGTTTTGGCATCGTGGCGTTTGCGTGCACGACTTGCAATGGCATGAGCGGCGCGCTCGATGCAAAAATCCAGCAAGAAATTATTGATCGGGATTTGTACGCGACCGCCGTGTTGTCGGGCAATCGTAATTTCGACGGTCGTATCCATCCCTATGCCAAACAAGCGTTTTTGGCATCACCGCCGTTGGTGGTGGCTTATGCAATTGCCGGCAGTGTGCGTTTTGATATCGAAAAAGGTGTGCTCGGTCATGATGCTGATGGCAAGCCGGTCACATTAAAAGACATTTGGCCAAACGATGCCGAAATTGATGCGATTGTAAAATCGGCGGTCAAACCGGAACAGTTTCGTAAAGTGTATGAGCCTATGTTCAAGATTGCGGTCGAACAGGGCGAAAAAGTCAGTGCGCTTTATGATTGGCGTGCGCAAAGCACCTATATCCGCCGCCCACCGTATTGGGAGGGGGCATTAGCCAAACCGCGCACCTTAACAGGTATGCGACCGCTCGCTTTATTGGGCGACAACATCACGACCGATCATTTGTCACCGTCGAATGCAATCATGCTGAACAGCGCGGCGGGTGAATACCTTGCCAAAATGGGGTTGCCCGAAGAAGATTTTAATTCGTACGCCACCCATCGCGGTGATCATTTAACGGCGCAACGCGCGACGTTTGCGAATCCGACATTGATCAACGAAATGGCCATTGTGGATGGTCAAATCAAAAAAGGTTCGTTGGCACGAATAGAACCGGAAGGCAAAGTCATGCGCATGTGGGAAGCGATCGAAACCTATATGAATCGCAGTCAACCGCTGATCATTATTGCTGGCGCTGATTATGGCCAAGGCAGTTCGCGTGATTGGGCGGCAAAAGGGGTGCGTTTGGCGGGCGTTGAAGCGATTGTCGCCGAAGGTTTTGAACGCATTCACCGCACCAATTTGATCGGCATGGGGGTGTTACCTCTCGAATTCAAAGCCGGTTGCAACCGTAAAACCTATGGATTGGATGGCACCGAAACGTTTGATGTGATCGGTGCGCGCACGCCGCGCGCGGAGTTGACCTTGGTGGTGCATCGTCACAACGGCGAGCGCATCGAAGTGCCCGTCACTTGCCGTTTGGACACGGCCGAAGAAGTGTCCATCTACGAAGCGGGTGGTGTGCTGCAACGTTTTGCACAGGACTTTTTGGAGTCGGCGAAGCGTGCGTGAAAAACTTCGCCTCTTACGTGTGAAGTGGCGGTGTTTTTAAAAAAGGAAATCAGCGATGACATTCAAACCACAAATTAAAATTCCCGCGATGTATATGCGTGGTGGAACCAGCAAAGGCGTATTTTTCCGTCTACAAGATTTGCCTGCGTCGGCACAACAACCTGGCGCCGCGCGCGATGCCTTGTTGATGCGTGTGATTGGCAGCCCCGATCCGTATGGCAAACATACCGATGGTATGGGGGGCGCGACGTCCAGCACCAGCAAATGTGTGATCATTTCAAAAAGCAGTAAGCCCGATCACGATGTCGATTATTTGTATGGCCAAGTTTCGATCGATCAAGCATTTGTCGATTGGAGCGGCAATTGCGGCAATTTGACGACAGCGGTGGGACCATTTGCGATTGCCAATGGTTTTATCGACGCGGCGCGTTTGCCGATCAACGGTGTGTTTCCGGTGAAAGTTTGGCAAGCCAATATCAACAAAACGATCATCGTGCATGTGCCAATCAAAAATGGTGAAGTGCAAGAGATTGGTGATTTCGAATTAGATGGCGTCACGTTTCCGGCCGCCGAAATTGTGCTCGAATTTATTGACCCGGCTGATGAGGGCGAAGGCGAGGGAGGTGGCGCGATGTTCCCGACCGGCAATCTTGTTGATGATCTGGAAGTGCCCGGTATCGGCACGTTAAAAGCAACGATGATCAATGCAGGCATTCCCACCATATTTGTAAATGCGACGGATATTGGTTATCAAGGTACGGAGTTGCAAAACGATATTAATGGCGATGCCAAAGCGCTTGCGATGTTTGAAAACCTCCGAGCGCATGGCGCGGTGAAAATGGGCTTAATAAAAGACATCGCCGAAGCAGCTAAACGTCAGCACACGCCAAAGATCGCCTTTGTTGCACCCGCCAAAGATTATGTGTCGTCGAGCGGTAAAGCGATCAAATCCAATGAAATCGATTTGCATGTGCGCGCACTATCGATGGGTAAATTGCATCACGCCATGATGGGGACCGCCGCTGTGGCGATTGGCACCGCGGCAGCGATTCCGGGTACCTTGGTGAATCAAGCGGCGGGTGGCGGTGAACGTGAGGCGGTGCGTTTTGGTCATCCTTCCGGCACATTGCGTGTAGGCGCACAAGCTGAACGTATCGACGGTCAGTGGGTGGTTCGCAAAGCGATCATGAGTCGCAGCGCACGGGTATTAATGGAAGGCTGTGTGCGCGTACCGGCGCTGTAGATGCATGACTGCTGATGTGGCGAAATTCAGTTACTGGAATTGCTGCCACAAATCGTTAAACAATTTGCCAAAGTCACTGAGCAGCTGTGGATCGTTGCTCAGTACTACATTCTCTTCGTTTTCGTTGCTGGCACTGCGTGTCCAATTGTAACTGCCGTTAATCAACCACTCATTATCAAACAACGCAAACTTGTGATGCATATGCGCGGGGCTGCAATCCAGTACCAGGGCAATGCCTTTTTCTTTTAGCGCCAGTACATCGCTGCCCAAGTCATACGCTTTGTCATTATCGGAAATGATGCGCACCAGTACACCACGCTGATGAGCGTCCGCAATCGCGTCGGCAATTTCATCATCCGTTATCGTAAAAACACAGATGTCAATTTTCTCTTTGGCATTATTCAAATGCCGAACGATGACATTGCGACAACTGTTGCCCGGACTGAAATAGGCGGAATTATGCGCATTCAGTTTCGGTTCACGCGCCAAATCCAAACTGCGCACGATGCCTTCCAGCCATTTTAATGCATGAAGATGTTCGGCATCGTTTAGTTGCTCTCGCATCATCGTGAATGCGGCATTGCGCAGCTGCCTCAGACCATCTTCCGGAGGTTGAGTTTCACGCAGCAGCACACTGAACCGGCGGCGTTCTTCATCGGTCAAACGCAGGTCGGCAAAACTGGCTTCCAATTCATCATGCAGAGGAGTAGGCGACATCGATTGAATCCTTGTTGTGAATTCGCGCAGCCTAACGAGTGCGCAGTTTGATTTGCAATTACTTTTGTTCAAAAGGAAGAATGATGACCTCGATTGACCACGTGATCCATTTATTTATGAGCGTGTTTCTGATCTTTGGTGTGTATCAATTTTATTTCTGGTGTCAACGGCAAACGGTGCGGACACCGCTGCAATTCAATACCGTCCTGGATGATTTGATTCCGTATCGTCCGCGCTGGGTCTGGATCTACAGTTTCTTGTATTACCCGGCCATTGTGTACCTGAATTGGCTTGTGGTTTCGCCGCGTCATTTCAATCATTTGGCGATGAGCTTTTTCTTGTTGCTGTTTATGCAAATGGTCTTTTTTGTGTATTTGCCGGTGACCACACCACCGCGTTGGCGTGAACTGGCACAAGGCCCGGGTTTGTCCAAACGCTTTTTGCGTTTTGTGCATCGTTTCGATAAACCGACCAATTGCTTTCCGAGCATGCATGTGTCGGTCGCGATGCTAACGGCCCTGCACGCACAAGCCAAAATCGGGCCTCAGGCCTATTGGTTTCCGTTGCTCATCGCGTTGTCTTGCCTGTTTACAAAGCAGCATTACCTGCTGGACCTGCCCTTTGGCGCGCTGTTGGGATGGCTCGCATTTGCCGCGTTTGTTTGGATGGGTGGAGTCGTGTCGTAAGCCTTTCGCACCCAACCCGATCCAAGTACCATACCGGCCCCGCTGTTACCGCGGGGCCGTTTTTTTGACCTGTTGCCGTTAGCGCAGCAGTCTCGTTTGGAGCAATACCATGAATGTTTCCGTTGAAGTACTGAGCGGCCTTGAACGCCGCTTGACCATTGGTGTGCCGGCGGCTTCGGTTGAATCGGAAGTGGCCAATCGTTTGAACCAATTGGCACGCACCCAACGCATTCCGGGCTTTCGTCCGGGCAAACTGCCCATGGCAGTTGTGAACCAGAAATGGGGCGATGCGGTTCGCCGTGACGTGTGGGGCGAAGTGATTCAGCGTTCGTTCTACGACGCGGTCACCAAAGAAAACCTGAACCCGGCTGGCAATCCGCGTATTGAGCCGAAAGTGATGGAAGTCGGCAAACCGCTGGAGTACGTCGCTACGTTTGAGGTCTATCCTGAGTTCGCCGTGCAAGGTCTGGACGCTGTCGCAGTCGAACGCCCACAAGTGGAAGTGACTGAAGCCGATGTCGACACGATGTTGGAAACGCTGCGCAAACAGCGCGCTACCTGGCAAAACGTTGAGCGTGCTGCGGCGTTGAACGATCAGCTGACGATCGACTTTATCGGTTCGGTAGACGGCGTGCCGTTTGACGGCGGAACCGCCAATGGCGTTAAAGTGATCCTCGGTTCAAACACGATGATCCCGGGCTTTGAAGAAGGCTTGGTCGGTGCCAAAGCCGGCGGTAGCGTCGAACTAAATGTGACGTTCCCAGAAGACTATGGCAACGAACAGCTGAAAGGCAAAGCGGCGGTCTTCAAAGTCGTCGTGAGCCAAGTGGCTGAGCAAAAATTGCCGGAAATGAACGATGAATTCGTGTCCTTGTTTGGTGTCAGCGAAGGCGGCGTGACCGCGTTGCGCGCTGAGGTGCGCAAGAACATGGAGCGCGAAATGCGCCAAGTGATTCGCAACAAAATCAAAGCCCAGGTGATGGATGGTTTGCTAAAGGCCAACACCGTTACTGTGCCGAACGCTTTGGTTGATGGCGAAGTGGAGCGCTTGCGCCAACAAGCGACACGCGAGCTGGGCATGGCCACACGCAAAACCGAATTACCGGAATTGCCAACCTCCTTGTTTACTGAACAAGCCAAGCGTCGTGTCAGCTTAGGGTTGATCGTCGGCGAAATCATCAAAGCCAACAGCCTGAAGGTGGACGACGCCCGTTTGACCAAGCAATTGGAAGAAATCGCGTCGGCCTACGAAAATCCGGCCGAAGTCGTTGCTTGGTACAAGAGCAATAAACGTGAACTCGCCGGTATGGAATCGTTGGTTTTAGAAGATCAAGTAGTTGATTTTGTGCTGGGCAAGGCCCAAGTAACGGATAAGGCCACCAGCTTTGAAGAGCTGATGGGCCGTAAATCCGCCTAAAAGCGTAAAACCTCCTACCAAATTGGTGTGAAGTTGCTTTTGAAAGGACCCCGTGTCACTGGTGACAGTGAGCGGGGTTCGCTATTATCAGGTTTCAAATCTCAAGGATGCCCCACCATGATGACCGGTTTTCCGGCTATGAGTCCTGAAATTGCACAGCTTGTTCCGATGGTGATCGAGCACAGTGCACGCGGCGAACGCGCTTACGATATTTACAGTCGCCTGTTGAAAGAACGCATTATCTTTTTGGTTGGTCAGGTCGAAGACCATATGGCCAATCTGGTCGTTGCCCAGCTTCTGTTCCTCGAAGCCGAAAACCCGGACAAAGACATTAGCCTGTACATCAATTCGCCAGGTGGTGTGGTGACGGCGGGGTTGTCGATTTATGACACGATGCAGTTCATCAAGCCGCAAGTGTCGACGCTGTGTATCGGCCAAGCCTGTTCTATGGGGGCGTTTTTGCTGGCGGGTGGTGCCGAAGGCAAACGTTACTGTTTGCCGAATGCGCGTGTGATGATTCACCAACCGTCAGGTGGAGCTCAAGGTCAGGCCACTGATATTGAGATTCAGGCCAAAGAAATTCTTGCGCTGCGTGAACGTCTCAATGGCATCATGGCCAAACATTCGGGTCGCTCTCTGGATGAAATCCAACGAGATACCGAGCGTGATCGCTTTATGAGTGCCGAAGAAGCCAAGTCTTATGGTTTAATTGACGCCGTGTTAAACAAGCGTTAACCAATTGGCGGTCCTAAGGGCCGCTTTAGGTCTAAAATCTAAGCAGCAAGCGCACGGATACAGGTAGAGGTATACATGGCGGAAAAACGTAGCGGTCGCGATGACAGTGGCAAACTGCTGTACTGCTCATTCTGCGGCAAGAGCCAACACGAAGTGCGCAAACTTATCGCCGGCCCATCGGTCTTTATTTGCGACGAATGTGTTGAGCTGTGTAACGACATTATTCGCGAAGAAGTCCAAGACCACGCCGTTAGCGGTAGCGACAAACCGAAATTACCGAATCCGCGTGAAATCAAAAAAACGCTGGATGAATATGTGATTGGCCAACAGCATGCCAAAAAGGTGCTGGCAGTGGCGGTTTACAATCACTACAAACGCCTGCAGTCGGGTGGGCATAAGAAAGACGAGATCGAACTCGGCAAAAGCAATATTTTGCTGATCGGTCCCACTGGTTCTGGCAAAACATTATTGGCCGAATCATTGGCGCGCATGTTGAATGTGCCGTTTACGATCGCCGATGCCACCACCTTAACCGAAGCCGGTTATGTGGGCGAAGACGTCGAAAACATCATTCAGAAATTGCTGCAAAAATGCGATTACGATATCGAGAAAGCGCAGCAAGGTATTGTGTATATCGACGAAATCGACAAGATCTCTCGCAAATCGGAAAACCCGTCGATTACGCGTGATGTGTCTGGCGAAGGTGTACAGCAGGCCTTGCTGAAACTGATCGAAGGCACGGTGGCCTCCGTGCCGCCTCAAGGTGGTCGCAAACACCCGCAGCAAGAATTCCTGCAAGTCGATACGCGCAATATTCTGTTTATTTGCGGTGGTGCGTTTGCAGGTCTCGACAAAGTGATTCGTGATCGTTCTGAAAAAGGCGGTATCGGTTTTAATGCCGAAGTACGCAGCAAAGACGAAAAGAAAAACGTTGGCGAAGTGCTGAAATCGGTTGAACCGGATGATTTGATCAAGTTTGGATTGATCCCGGAATTTGTCGGTCGTTTGCCCATCGTCGCGACACTCGATGAGCTTGACGAAGCGGCGCTGATCCGCATCTTGACTGAGCCGAAAAACGCGCTGGTCAAACAATTCCAAAAATTGTTCGATATGGAACACGCGCAGCTGGAGGTACGTGAAGATGCGCTGTCAGCGATTGCCAAACAGGCAATGGTGCGCAAAACCGGCGCGCGTGGTCTGCGTTCAATTGTCGAAGGTGTGTTGCTGGAAACGATGTTTGAATTGCCCAGTCTTGAAAATGTCAGCAAAGTGGTGATTGATGCGGCAGTTATCGAGGGCAGCAGCCAACCCAAGCTGATTTACGAAAATACTGAACAACGTAAAGCGGCTTCTGATCAATAATCCGATTGAGATCAGTGTCAAAAGGCCGCACCCTGCGGCCTTTTGCATTTATGCATAAATGATTTAGCGACTTTTTTACAAAGAACCGTGTCGCCGTTGAAACCGGCACTGTTGTCCTCATATAGTGGCTACAAGCCAAAGTGACCTAATATCGGGTCGCTTATTTCTTAGCCAGAAGTGGTGTCATGACGACTCAAACCTTAGAACTCCCCGTTTTGCCGTTACGCGACGTTGTCGTGTTTCCGAGCATGGTTATTCCGTTGTTCGTCGGGCGCGAAAAATCGGTGCAGGCGCTGGAACACGCGATGCGTCACGACAAACAGATTTTGCTCGTGGCGCAAAAAGAAGCCGGTGTCGATTCGCCGGCGGCGCGTGATGTTTACACTGTTGCCTGTGTCAGCACGATTTTGCAGTTACTGAAACTGCCTGACGGCAATGTCAAAGTGTTAGTGGAAGGCAATCGTCGCGCACGTGTCAAAAAGTACGTTGATGGCGATGTGATGTTGTCGGCCGAAGTCGAACTTATCGACGAGCCCGAAATGCCATTGCGTGAACACGAAGCGTTGATGCGTTCAGCGATCGCGACGTTTGAAAATTACGTGAAGACCGGCAAAAAAATTCCAGCCGAAATTGTGCAAGCAGTATCCAGTCTTGAAGATGCTGGCCGTTTGGCCGACACCATCGTTGCACACTTGGTGCTGAAAGTTGCCGACAAACAAAAAGTGTTGGAACTTGATCAGCCGTCTGCGCGATTGGAACACTTGATGGCGTTGATGGAAAGCGAGATCGAATTGCTGAATGTCGAAAAACGCATTCGTGGTCGCGTCAAACGTCAAATGGAAAAAAGTCAACGCGAGTATTATTTGAATGAGCAAATGAAAGCCATTCAAAAAGAACTTGGCGATATGGATGACGCCAACGAGTTAGAAGAACTCGGCAAGAAAATCGCCGATGCTGGCATGAGCAAAGAAGCCAAGGCTAAAGCCGATGCCGAACTGAAAAAATTGAAACAGATGTCACCCATGTCGGCCGAAGCGACAGTCGTGCGGGGTTATATCGAGTGGTTGTTGCAAGTACCGTGGAAAAAACGTAGCAAGATTGCGTTGGATCTGGGTAAGGCACAAGAAACGCTCGACAAAGATCATTACGGTCTGGATGACGTTAAAGAACGCATCCTCGAATACCTTGCGGTGCAGCAACGTGTCAAAAAAATCAAAGGTCCTGTGCTGTGCTTGGTTGGTCCGCCAGGCGTTGGTAAAACGTCGTTGGGTCAATCGATTGCACGTGCGACCGGCCGTGAATTTTTGCGTGTCGCGTTAGGTGGTGTGCGTGATGAATCCGAGATTCGTGGTCATCGTCGAACCTACATCGGCTCAATGCCGGGGCGCATTATTCAAAAGTTGTCGAAAGTCGGGGTGAAAAATCCGCTGTTCCTGCTTGATGAAATCGACAAGATGAGCATGGATTTTCGCGGCGATCCGGCTAGTGCGCTGCTGGAAGTTTTGGACCCGGAGCAAAATCACACGTTTAACGATCATTATCTCGAAGTCGATTATGATTTAAGCGAGATCATGTTTGTTTGCACCGCGAACTCGATGAAGATCCCGGCGCCGTTGCTGGATCGTATGGAGGTTATTCGGATTCCGGGTTATACCGAAGACGAAAAAACCAATATTGCCGAACGTTATTTGATCACCAAGCAAATGGAGGCGGCAGGTCTCAAAGACGGAGAGGCCAGCATCAGCACCAGCGCGGTGCGCGATATTATTCGCTATTACACGCGCGAAGCGGGTGTGCGTAATCTTGAACGCGAAATTGCCAAAATTTGCCGTAAAGTGGCGCGCCAATTAAGTATCAAACCGCAAAAATCCAAATTGCAGATCACCGAAAAGCAATTGGAAAAATATCTGGGTGTCGCGCGTTTTGATTACGGTAAAAAAGCCGAAGCACAACGGATTGGCGAGGTCACGGGTTTGGCGTGGACAGAGGTGGGCGGCGATTTGTTAACCATTGAAGCCGTCACCGTTGTCGGTAAAGGTAAAACAACGTTTACCGGTTCGCTTGGCGATGTCATGCAAGAATCCATTAAAGCGGCGATGACGGTTGTGCGATCGCGTGCAGCGGGTTTGGGTATTGCTCCGGATTTTTACGAAAAATTTGATATCCATGTGCACGTGCCTGAAGGCGCAACCCCCAAAGATGGACCGAGTGCAGGTATCGCGATGTGCACCGCATTGGTGTCCAGCTTTACATCGATTCCCGTACGATCTGAAGTGGCTATGACGGGTGAGATCACACTACGTGGTGAAGTTTTACCCATCGGCGGTCTCAAAGAAAAATTGTTGGCGGCACACCGTGGTGGTATCAAAGATGTGATTATTCCGAAAGATAATCGTCGTGATCTCAAAGAGATACCGAAACAAGTTCTGAAAGAACTTAATGTGCATTGTGTGCAATGGATCGATGAAGTGTTGGACATTGCATTAACACGACGTCCACAACCCTTGCCAGCGCCTGAAATTGCAATTGAAAAAAATCAGACGGCTAGCAGTACTGAAACTGCGACACATTAACAAAAAACGAAGCCGTGAGATCGGTAAACTCACGGCTTTTCCTTGACACTCTTTTTCTCACGTTGGTATAAATGCGCCCCCCGCGACGACCTGATTTGGTGCGGTTCCGTACCGAGTAGTTGTCGTGAAAGGGGCACAAGGGGATAACATGAACAAAACCGAATTGATTGACGCCATCGCTGTTGGCGCAGACATTTCCAAAGCCTCCGCTGCACGTGCACTGGATTCGATGTTGGATGCTGTTACTGATTCCTTGCGTAAAGGTGATCAGGTTGCGTTAGTAGGGTTTGGAACGTTTGCTGTGAAAGAACGTGCAGCTCGTACTGGCCGTAATCCGCAAACAGGCGAAGAAATTAAAATTGCTGCAGCCAAAGTGCCGGGCTTCAAACCAGGCAAAGCGTTAAAAGACGCCTGCAACGAATAACACGATAGCAATCGGTCGCGTGATTCGGGCGTTTAGCTCAGCTGGTAGAGCATCTCCGTCACATGGAGGGGGTCGGGGGTTCGAGTCCCTCAACGCCCACCAAATCTGAAGCTGGAGCGGTAGTTCAGTCGGTTAGAATACCGGCCTGTCACGCCGGGGGTCGCGGGTTCGAG
>JAYSCL010000070.1:0-15123 GCA_041914905.1 Enterobacterales bacterium | reverse complement strand
GCTTAGAAAAAGAAATCACGGCGCGCGGCTGGTTAGGTCGCGTTAATGGCGTTTTAATGGACTTGGGCGTGTCTTCACCTCAATTGGACGAGGCGGAGCGCGGCTTCAGCTTTTTGCGAGACGGTGAGCTGGATATGCGTATGGATACCACGCGTGGCAGCAGTGCAGCACAATTTATAGCAACGGCAAGCGAAGAAACGATTGCCGATGTGTTGTATCGTCTCGGCGAAGAACGTTTCTCGCGTCGCATAGCGCGTTTTATTGTTGAAGCGCGCAGCAAACAGCCGATTATGCGCACATTGCAATTGGCCGACATTATTTCGCGCGGCAATCCAAAATGGGAAAAAAATAAGCATCCCGCCACTCGCAGCTTTCTGGCACTGCGTCTACACGTTAATAATGAACTCGGCGATCTCGAAAGCGTGTTGCCACAGGCGGTTGATGTATTGGCGCCCGGTGGGCGCTTGTCGGTGATCAGTTTTCATTCGCTGGAAGATCGTATCGTCAAATTGTTTATGCGCCGCGAAGCCAAAGGCGACGCGTTGCCCAAAGATCTGCCGATTCGCCACAGTGACATTCACACGCGCTTAAAATTGATCGGCAAACCGATCATGCCGCCCGACGCTGAAGTGAGCGACAATGTTCGTTCACGCAGCGCCGTATTGCGCATTGCCGAAAAAGTGGGGCGTGCTGCATGAGCCGCCCACATCAAACACCGTCGTTATTGCAGGTTCTGCGTGCGCAGCTGACACCGGCCGTGGTGATCACGGCACTGCTGGCCGTGTTGGTCATCGTATCGGCGATGTCGGTGATCTGGACGTCGTATCAAGTGCGAATGGCGCGCGCACAAGTGGAAGCACTCGAAAAACAACGCGACGAACTCGACAACGAATTTCGCGAACTGCGTATTGCGCAAGCGGTGCTCGCTGAACACAGCAATATCGAAGACTTGGCCGTGATCAAACTGCACATGGAACGCGTCAATATCGCCAATGAACGCGTCGTCGAATCCGATGAACTCGCCAAAGTCATCACGACGGAGGTGAGTCCATGACGACAAAAACCTCTCCTTATGCGATCGGTGCGTGGCGTTTCTATTTTGTCGCAGCTGTTTTATTGCTGGGCTTTTGCGGTTTGATTTCGCGCGTTGTTTATTTGCAAGTGTACAAAAATGATTTCTTGCAAAAGCAAAGTGATGTGCGTTCGCTGGGGGCCGCTGAAATTGCGGGCTACCGCGGTGCCATCAAAGACCGCAATGGTCGCGAATTGGCGGTTAGCTTGGCCGTGCCATCGGTTGCGATCGACGCCAAACTGATTTACGACACCGATCAAAAAGACGGCCTGCGCAAAAGCAAAGCCTGGAAACAATTAGCGGCACTGTTGGGTTTGAAAACCACGGCACTGAATAAAGTGGTGGATCAAAACAAGAGTAAACGATTTGTTTGGGTCAAACGACGTTTGATGCCGGAAGTGGCCAATTTGATTCGGCGTTTGGACCTGCCCGGTGTGCACCTTGAAACCGAATATCGTCGCTATTATCCGACCGGCGCGATCAGCGCGCATGTGGTCGGTTTTACGAATGTTGATGATAAAGGCATCGAAGGTATCGAACGTGCTTTTGACGATGTGTTGACCGGTAAACCGGGCAAAGAACAAGTGCTGCGCGATCGCAAAGGCCGCGTCGTCGAAAACAAAGGGGTTGTCGAAGCGGCGATTGCCGGACAAGACATCGTGTTATCAATCGATTCGCGCTTGCAAGCCATCGCGTATGACGAACTGGCGTCGGCGGTAAAAAAACATCAGGCAATTGCAGGTTCGGCCGTTATTGTCGACGTGCATACCGGTGAAGTGTTGGCGATGGTGAATCAACCGTCATACGATCCTAACAACCGAAAAAAATTGCGCGTAGCGGCGACGCGCAATCGTGCTGTAACCGACATGTTTGAACCGGGATCGACCGTAAAACCGATTACGGTCGTCAGCGCACTTGAAAGCGGAAAATTTTCGCCCAGTACCATTATTGACACGAATCCAGGTTATATCCGTGTTGGTGGTGCCATCGTGCGTGACTCACCGGGGAATAACGGCGTGTTGGACGTGACGGGCGTTTTGCAAAAATCGAGCAATATTGGCGTCACCAAAATGGCGATGGCGATCGGAAAAGATCATTTGTTTGATACGTTCAAACGATTTGGTTTTGGTGAATCGCTGAATACGGGGTTCCCCGGTGAAAGCGCTGGTCGTTTTAATACGCAAAAGCGCTGGAGCCAATTTGAAGTGGCGACGGTGTCTTTTGGTTATGCCATGACAACTACGCCGCTGCAACTGGCGCACGCGTACTCGGTGTTAGCCAACGGTGGTATCGATCGCCCCATCACGTTACAAAAACAAATGGCGGAAGTGCCGGGTGTGTCAGTAGTGGATGAACGCATCGCCAATCGTGTGCTCAGGATGATGGAAGAAGTTACCGCTGACATCGGCACGGGAAAAAAAGCGCGCGTCGAAGGTTATCGCGTGTCGGGTAAAACCGGCACGGCGCGCAAAGCGATTGCCGGTGGTTACAGTTCCGATCAACATTTGTCATTTTTTGCCGGCATCGCGCCCATTAAAAATCCGCGTTTGGCCATGGTGGTATTGATCGATGAACCGCACAGCAAATTGCAATCCGGTGGCGAAGTGGCTGCGCCTGTGTTCAGTAATGTAATGAATCAAGCGCTGCGTTTAATCAACGTTGCGCCGGATGATGACAAGGCGATCAAAGTGGCCGAAGTAACGGGAGGCCAAGATGGGGTTTAGCATCCTGTTGAATGAATTGTTGAGTGGAATAGCGGTGGTGCCGGCACCACTGTCGGCCGTGCGCGTCTCGCGTTTAAGTTTAGATTCGCGCGATGTGCAAGCCGGTGATGTGTTTGTCGCGTTGTCGGGCACACAAACGGATGGTCGTCGATTTGTCGCCGATGCGTTAGTAAAAGGGGCTGTTGCTGCATTGGTCGAAAGTGCCGAAGACTTAAGTGAATCTCGTGCGATTGTGGTGCCGAATTTGCGCCAGCAATTGTCCGAATTGGCTGGGCGTTTGTATCGTCACCCCTCGCATGACATGACGGTGTACGGCATTACCGGCACCAACGGCAAAACCACAACTAGTCAGTTGTTGGCGGCCGCCTTAACTGAATTAAGTGCACCGACTTTTGTTGCCGGAACCCTCGGCAATGGCTTGTATAAACAATTGCAAGCGGGCCGCCACACAACGCCAGATGCCATTGCGATGCAGCGTTTGCTGGCGGAAGGTAAAGCCGCTGGTGCGCGAAATGTCAGCATGGAAGTGTCATCGCATGGCTTGGATCAAAGTCGTGTCGCGGCGCTTAAATTTGACACGGCTGTGTTCAGCAATCTGACACGTGATCATCTTGATTATCACGTCACGATGGAAGCGTACGGTCAAGCAAAACGCCAACTGTTTGTGTGGCCAGGTTTGCAACATGCGGTCATTAATAGCGACGATGCATTTGGTCGACAACTGCTTAATGATCCCGCGGTGACGGCGAAAAAATACGCGTACAGCTTGCGGCATGCCGATAGCAATTCGGCGATCACCTCCGTGTACGCACAAAGAATTCATTACTCGCACGACGGTATTCTCGCTGAGGTTGTCACGCCGTGGGGCAAACGCCTGCTGCAATCACCACTGCTTGGTGAATTCAATTTAAGCAATTTATTGGCGGCATTAACCGCGTTATGCGCCAACGGTTTTGCATTGAACGATGTCGCCAATGCGCTCGGTAAAGTCAAACCGATTGCCGGTCGCATGGAACGTTTTGGCAATAGTAATCAGCCATTGGTTGTCGTCGATTACGCGCACACGCCGGACGCGTTAGAAAAAGCCATCATGGCCTTACGATTGCATTGCTCCGGTCGCGTTGTCGCGATCTTTGGTTGCGGTGGTGATCGTGATAAAGGCAAACGTCCTGAAATGGGCCGTATCGCCGAACGTTTGGCAAACCGTGTGATTTTATCGAACGACAATCCCCGCTCTGAGGTGCCGGAAGCGATCGCGAATGACATTCGTGCTGGCATGCAAAATCAGGCAACACCGTTTATCGCCGATCGTGAACAAGCATTTCGTCATGCCTTGTCACAATTGCAACACGGTGATGCGATTTTGTTGGCCGGTAAAGGCCACGAGGCCTACACCGAAATCGCCGGTCAACGTTTGCCGTACAGCGAAGTGGACATGGTGCAACGCGTACTCGGTGGTGGCACATGAATTTAAGCACCCGCGATATTGCCCGTCTTGTTAACGGCCAACACTATGGTGCGGAAACCGTTGTGCAGGCGGTCAATACCGATTCTCGCCACCCTTCATCACAATCGCTGTTTATTGCGATCAAAGGCGAACGTTTTGACGCACACGATTTTGTCGCGCAAGCGTCAGCCAATGGTGCGGTCGCCGCGTTGGTTGAGCGCGCCGTGGATGCCGACATAACTCAAATTGTGGTGAGCGATGCGCGTATTGCAATGGCGCAGTTGGCCCGCCATTGGCGTTTGTTACAACCGGCATTTGTGGTGGGGTTGACCGGGTCGTGCGGCAAAACCACGGTGAAAGAAATGCTGGCCAGCATTTTCCGTCAAGCCGGACCAACCTTGGCGACACAAGGTAATTTGAATAACGATTTGGGCGTACCGATGACGTTATTCCGTTTGGAGGCTCATCATCGTTATGCTGTGATTGAAATGGGCGCGAACCATATTGGTGAAATTGCTTTTTGCGCCGATATCGCCAAACCGCAAGTGAGTTTGATCACATTGGTCGCGCCGGCGCATCTCGAAGGATTTGGCTGCATTGATGGTGTTGCCAAAACCAAATGCGAAATTTATCAGGCATTACCAATCGATGGTATTGCTGTGATTAATGCCGATGATGATTATGCGGCATTCTTTCATCAGCAATGTGGCAATCGTCAGCGTTTAACCTTTGGCATTCAAAAAAACGCCGATGTGAGTGCGCACGAGATCAGTTTAAATGAAAATGGTTGTGCGCGTTTTGTTGTGCAAACACCGAAAGGCACCGCGTCTGTGCAGCTGCCGGTGCCGGGACAACATAATGTGATGAACGCTTTGTCCGCGGTGGCAACCGCATTAGCCAGTGGTCTGTCGTTGGAACAGATCGTGGCTGGCTTGCAACAAACACCAACGGTTTCAGGTCGTTTGAACTTGCTGCGCTCGCCAAATGGATTGCGCGTGATCGACGATACCTATAACGCCAATCTTGCATCAATGACGGCGGCGCTCGACTATTTAGCGACATTTTCCGGCAAAAAAATTGCCGTATTGGGACATATGGGAGAACTCGGCGAAGATGCCGAAGCGATGCATCAACAACTGGGGCAACGCGCGCGACAACGCGGAGTTGACCGGCTGCTTTGCATCGGTGATTTGTCACGGGCAACGGCGAGCGGTTTTGGACAAGGTGCTCAGCATTTCAATGACATCGATACGTTGATCGCAACGTTAACAACCTTGCTAGAAAACAAGACTAGGTTGGATAACGATACCACTGTGCTGGTGAAAGGCTCTCGCAGCGCACGCATGGAAAGAGTCGTGCAAGCTCTGGTTCCTGACAATAAAAACAAAGAGGGGGCACACTGATGCTGTATTGGTTAGCGGAATATCTAAAAGAGTACTATTCCGGATTTAATGTGTTTGGTTATTTAACCTTGCGCATTATTTTGGGTGTTCTCACGGCATTGGCCATTTCGTTGTTGGTTGGTAAACCGATGATCGATTGGCTTAAACGCTATCAGGTCGGCCAAACCGTGCGTAAAGACGGTCCGCAAACGCATCTGTCCAAATCAGGCACGCCAACCATGGGCGGCACACTGATTTTGATTTCGATCGCGATCGCAACGTTGTTGTGGGCGAATTTAAGCAATCGTTATGTCTGGGTCGTATTGCTGGTGACTCTGGCGTTTGGTGTCATTGGTTTTGCTGATGATTACATCAAGCTGGTGCGCAAAGATCCGAAAGGGCTCATCGCGCGCTGGAAATATTTTTGGCAATCGGTGGTGGGTGGTGGTGCAGCGGTCTATCTGTACTTGTCGGCGCAAAGTCCGGCAGAAACCACATTGATTATCCCGTTGATCAAACAAGTCGCGATCTCGCTCGGTGTACTCTACATCGCATTGACTTACTTCGTCATTGTCGGCACCAGCAATGCGGTAAATCTGACGGACGGTTTGGATGGTTTGGCGATTGTGCCAACGGTATTGGTCGCCGGCGCTCTGGCGCTTTTTGCCTATGTAACCGGCAACATCAAATTCGCCGAATATTTGCAGATCCCTTACATCGCTGGCGTCGGAGAAATCGCCATTATTTGCGGTGCGATTATGGGGGCCGGTTTAGGTTTTTTATGGTTCAACACGTACCCAGCCATGGTGTTTATGGGCGATGTGGGCGCATTAGCGCTTGGCGCGGCGCTCGGCACGATAGCGGTGTTGGTCCGTCAAGAAATTGTGCTGTTTATTATGGGCGGTGTGTTCGTGATGGAAACGGTGTCGGTGATGGTGCAAGTCGCGTCATTTAAACTAACTGGCAAACGGGTCTTTCGGATGGCACCGATTCACCATCATTTTGAATTAAAAGGCTGGCCAGAGCCGCGCGTGATCGTCCGCTTTTGGATCATCACGATCATTCTGGTGCTGATGGGTTTAGCCACACTGAAGATACGTTAAGGATTGTGCTAAAGCGATGAAGATTGCAGGTCAACAACCGTTTTATGTGATCGCGGGTTTGGGTAAAACCGGCGTCTCGGTTGCGCGCTTTTTAAATGCGCGAGGCTTGCCTTTTGCTGTCACTGACACGCGCGAAAATCCGCCTGGGTTTGATGAGATCAAACAGATCGCGCCAACTGTGGCAGCGAGTTTCGGTGCGTTGGATGCCGACATGATGACGCGTGCCGATGTCGTCGTGTTATCGCCGGGATTGTCGATTCATGAACCGGCGGTTGAAAAAGCGCGAGCGCAAGGTATCAAGATCATTGGTGATATCGAACTGTTTGTGCAGTATGCGCGCGCACCGATCATCGCGATTACCGGCTCCAATGGCAAAAGCACGACAACGGCGTTAACAACACACTTGTTGAACTGTGCCGGCAAAACCGCCTTGATGGGCGGCAATATTGGTGTGCCGGCGTTGGATTTATTGATGCAAGCCGTTCCGGATGTTTATGTGCTCGAACTGTCAAGCTTTCAGTTGGAAACGACGCATTCGCTGCATGCGGCGGCAGCCACTGTGTTGAACATCTCAGAAGATCATATTGATCGTCACGGTTCTTTGTCCGCGTATGCCGAAGCCAAGGCGCGCATTTATCATCGTGCTAAATTAGCTGTGTTAAACGGCGACGATCAGGAAACCTGGCGTGAAGCAAAACAAGCGGAGAAGCGCACGCAGTTTTCTTTGCACAATGCACGTGCGCCGTATCGCATGGAAACGATCGATGGCAAACATTGGCTGGTGGTGAATGACCACCCGTTGATGTTGGCTGAACAATTACCCATCGCGGGTGAACACAATGTCGCCAACGCGTTGGCAGCAATTGCTTTGTGTGAAGCGGTGGGGGTCCCTGCGCGCAGCGTCCGTGATGGTTTGTTAAGTTTTGTCGGTTTGCCCCATCGTTGTGTGCGCATTTGCGATAAACATGGCGTCACCTATTACAACGATTCGAAAGCCACCAATGTTGGCGCGGCGCTGGCGGCTATCGCTGGCTTGGGACCGATGATTGCCGGCAAACTGGTTTTAATCGCAGGCGGCGATGCCAAAGGGCAAGCACTCTCGCCCCTGACGCCAGCATTGGAAAAATACGTGCGTGCCGTGGTGTTGATTGGCCGCGATGCCGAGCACGTGCGCGCAATTGTGCCGGATACCGTTGTCGCGCAACACTCAAGTTCAATTGAAGAAGCGGTAACCCAATGCGCTGCGTTGGCGCAACCCGGTGATGCCGTGTTGTTGTCACCGGCCTGCGCCAGTTTGGACATGTTCAAGAATTACGAAGAACGCGGCGATCGATTTGCGCAAGCGGCGGAGCGATTGCCATGAACGCGTTAATCGAAAAATGCCGTGAACTGTTGTTGCCCGCCACGATCAGCAAAGCCGGTCGAGCACCGTCATTGCAAGTGGATTCATGGGTGTTGTTGTTAACGCTGACGTTGATTGCGATCGGCATCGTGATGGTGACGTCGAGTTCCTTGCCTTATGCCGCCGAACGCACCGGCAACGGATTTTATTATCTGTTCCGTCATGGCTTTTATTTGACGCTCGCTTTTATTGCGGCGGGTTTTGTGTTGTATCACGACACAACCAAATGGCAGCGAATAGCGATGCATTTATTGGTTGCCGTGCTGGTCATGCTGGTGCTGGTGTTATTGCTGGGACGCGAAGTGAATGGCGCCAAACGCTGGCTGGGTTTTGGCTCGTTTACGGTTCAGGTGTCTGAACTCGCCAAATTGTTTGTCATTGTCTACATGGCCGATTATCTGCAACGCCGCAATGATGTCGTGCGCAAAGACTGGGAAGGTTTTTTGCGTCCACTCATCATTATCGGTTTCACCAGCATGATGCTGATGCTGGAACCGGATTACGGCGCGACGGTTGTGATCACCGTCACCTGTTTTGTCATGATGTTTTTGGCGGGCGCGCGTTTATGGCAGTTTGTCGCGTTGTGCGTTGTCGCTGGCCTAGCGCTGGCGGTGGTGGCGTTATCGGCGGAATACCGTCTGCGCCGTCTGCAAACCTTTTTGGATCCCTGGGCGGATCCCTACGGCGCCGGATATCAATTAACACAATCGCTGATCGCGTTTGGTCGCGGGGATTGGATTGGGCAAGGCCTTGGCAACAGTTTGCAAAAACTGGCGTATTTGCCCGAAGCGCATACCGATTTCATCGTCGCTGTCATTGCCGAAGAATTTGGCATTGTCGGGTTACTGATTTTGCTGTCGCTGTTTGCGGCATTGTGTTTGCGCATTTTACAAATTGCCAAAAAAGCGTTGGCGCAAAATATGGCGTTTCAAGCCTATGGCTGTATCGGCATCGCCACTTGGATCGCGTTACAAGTTCTGATCAATGTCGGTGTCGCCAGTGGCGCATTGCCGACTAAAGGTTTGACATTGCCGTTCGTCAGTTATGGCGGTAATGCCGTGATTGTCACCATCGTTGCCGTTGCGTTTGTGTTGCGTGTCGATTACGAGCGCCGAATTAACGCTGGCGCGAGTTTGGCCAATGACGCCACCCGAATTCGAACACCTCCTCGCGATCAAAGTGAGGTGTCTGCATGAGCAAATGCTTGTTAATCGCGGCTGGTGGTACCGGTGGACATATTTTCCCGGCGTTGGCAGTGGCGGATGTGTTGCGAAAACAAGGCTGGCATATTGAATGGCTTGGCAGCGTTGGTGGATTGGAAGAGCGATTAGTTCCGTTGCACGATATTCGTTTGCACTTGCTGCCCATTAGCGGCTGGCGTGGCAAAGGCGCGCTGAGTTTGTTGATGGCGCCATTCAAATTGTTGCGCAGCATTTGGCAAGCACGCACAGTGATCAAGCATACGCGTGCCAACGTTGTGTTAGGTATGGGCGGATTTGCCAGTGGTCCAGGTGGTGTGGCGGCGCGTTTGTCCGGTGTGCCGCTGGTGATTCACGAACAAAATGCGATCGCGGGTATGACCAATCGTTGGCTCGCCAAATTTGCTGTACGCAAAATGGCCGCGTTCCCCAATGCATTAGCCGAAGCCGATGTTGTCGGTAATCCTGTACGCGCCGACTTGCTTGCGCTACCGGTAAAAGCGGCCAATGTCGATCAGCCATTACGTTTATTGATCATTGGCGGTTCTCGCGGAGCTCGCGTGTTAAATGAAACCGTGGCACCCGCCATCGCGTTGCTACCTGAAGCGGAACGTCCTCATGTGTGGCATCAAGTCGGCAAAGGCCAACATCGCGATACCGAAGCGATTTATCGCCGTGCCGATCTCGATATCGATGGTGAAAAAATTAACGTTGTTGAGTTTATTGATGATATGCGCGCGGCGTATGCCTGGGCCGATATCGTACTGTGCCGCGCTGGCGCACTGACGGTTTCGGAAATTGCCGCAGTCGGTTTACCGGCGGTGTTTGTGCCGTTCCCACTCGCGGTTGACGATCATCAAACCCACAACGCCGCGTATTTAACTTCGCGTGAAGCCGCATGGTTGCTTCCGCAAAAAGAATTTTCGGCGGAAAAATTGCGTGAGGTGTTGCATAACGCACACCGTCATCGTGAGCAATTGCATGCGATGGCGATGCGCGCCAAAACATTGGCTATTACCGATTCGGCCGATCACGTGGCACAAGTGTGTCAGCAGGTGGCGTTATGAGCACGAGTACACAAAACCAACACATCACACAAAACGGCATTTATACCGTGCCGGAAATGCGTCGTATCCGTCGCATTCACTTCATTGGTATTGGTGGTGCCGGCATGGGCGGCATTGCCGAAGTGTTGTTGAATCAAGGTTATGCGATTTCGGGATCGGATATTGCCGACAACGCCGTTGGTCAGCGCTTGAAATCTTTGGGGGCCAAGGTGCTGATTGGCCATCGCGCTGAACACATTCAGAACGTGGATGTCGTTGTCGTGTCGACGGCAATCAAAGCCGACAATCCAGAGTTGGTTGCCGCGCGTGACGCGCGCATTCCGGTGGTGCCGCGTGCCGAAATGCTGGCCGAGCTCATGCGTTTTCGTCACGGCATTGCGGTGGCTGGCACACACGGCAAAACCACGACAACGAGTTTGACGGCCAGCATTTTGGCCGAAGGCGGATTGGATCCCACCTTTGTGATTGGTGGTTTGCTGAACTCAGCCGGCACCAATGCGCGTTTGGGGTCGAGTCGAATTCTGGTGGCCGAAGCCGATGAAAGCGATGCAAGCTTTTTGCATCTGCAACCGATGATCAGCATCGTGACCAATATCGATGCCGATCATATGGACACCTACGACGGTGATTTCGAAAAGCTGAAAAATACGTTCGTTGATTTTCTACATAATTTGCCGTTTTACGGTGCGGCCATCATGTGCACCGACGATGCCAATGTGCGAGCCATATTGCCGCGTGTCACCAGACCGGTGATTACTTATGGATTTGACGAAGACGCGGATATACGCGCGATCGACGTGACACAAAGTGGCGGTTTGGCCAAGTTTCGCGTCGTGCGCAAAAACAAAACGGAATTGAATGTCACGCTGAATTTGCCGGGGCGTCACAATGTGCTGAACGCATTGGCCGCCATCGCGGTGGCGGGCGAAGAAGGGGTCAGCGATCAGGCGATTCAAACCGCGTTATTGAATTTCAAAGGCGTTGGTCGTCGCTTTCAATCGCATGGTGAACACGACACCGATAATGGTCGTGTCTGGTTGGTCGATGACTATGGTCATCATCCGCGTGAAGTGTCGGCCGTCATCAAAGCCGTGCGCGCGAACTGGCCGGAAAAGCGTTTGGTGATGGTGTATCAACCGCATCGTTACACGCGCACACGCGACTGTTACGAAGATTTTGCCAATGTGCTGTCCGAAGCCGATGCCTTGTTGCTGATGGAGGTTTATTCCGCCGGTGAAGCGCCGATTGCTGGTGCTGATTCGCGATCGTTGTGTCGCAGTATTCGTGCGCGTGGCCGTGTTGATCCGTTTTATGTTGAAAGCAAAAATGAATTACCAGGCTTGCTGAAAAATGTATTGAAGGATGGCGATTTGCTGTTGCTGCAAGGCGCCGGTGATATCGGCGGTATTGCCAAGCAATTAGCGGCCGCGCAATTAAATTGGTCTGTGCTGACAGGAGAATCGTCATGAGTCGCGCTGCATTACCTGCGCCCTCACAGTTTGGCAAAGTAGCGGTGCTATTTGGCGGGACGTCAGCGGAACGCGATGTCAGCTTGCGGTCCGGTAACGCCGTATTGAATGCATTGAAAGCGAGCGGCGTCGACGCGCATGGTATTGACGCTCGCGATGATTTTTTACAGCAATTGGTGGCACAGAAATTTGATCGCGTCTGGAACGCCGTGCACGGTCGTGGTGGTGAAGACGGTCAACTGCAAGGAGCGTTGCAGTTATTAAAAATTCCGTGCACCGGTTCCGGCGTACTGGCGTCAGCGCTGGCGATGGACAAGATCCGCGCCAAACAATTATGGATGGGCATTGGTTTGTCGACGGCCAATTATTTGATCGTGGACGAAGCGATGGTCGCCACCGATGCCGGTGCACAACACGTGTTTGATCAACTGGGCCACACGGTGTTTGTCAAACCGTCGAACGAAGGTTCCAGTGTGGGCATGGCCAAAGTGCGCACCATTGCCGAGTTGCGCGCGGCGATCATCGACGCAATGAAATACGACAATAGTGTGTTGGTCGAGCGTTTTATTCAAGGCAAAGAATACACGGTAGCAATTTTGAATGATGAAGTGCTACCAAGCATCAGCATGGAAACGCCGCGTGATTTTTACGATTACACGGCGAAATACCACAGCGGTGGCACGACACAGTATCACTGTCCCAGCGGCTTGAATGCCGCTGACGAAAAGCAATTAGGTGAATTGGCCTTGTGGGCTTTTCAATCTCTTGGCTGTGTTGGTTGGAGTCGTGTTGACGTAATGCGTGATGGCACAACGGGGCAATTTTTTGTGCTGGAAGTTAACACGGTACCCGGCATGACCGAAACCAGTTTGGTGCCGAAAGCAGCCAAGCAAGCTGGTATCAGTTTTGAGGAGTTGGTTCAGCGTATTTTGCTGACCACGATGTAATAAAAGAGAATCGAATCCATGGCAAAAGGCGCTACGCGCAAACCGACAAAACAGACCGCGACCGATCGTGTTGCCGGGCTGCGTCGCGCCTTGCCTTTTGCATTGATGATGCTGTTGTTGATCACCGCGACGATCGTTGTTTACACCGTGCACGCCCGTTACAAACAAAGTGCTTCGTGGCAGATCAAACGTGTACGCATTGACGGTGATCTGCGTCAACTGCAAGCGCGCGATGTGATGGCCGCACTGGATTTAAAAAAAGGCGCAACCGTGTTGAATGTGCAATTACCGCAAATGACGCAGCGCGTGGCGGCATTACCGTGGGTAAAAGAGGTCAGTTTGCGTCGTGTTTATCCGTCGGAATTGGTTGTGCACATTACCGAACGAGAACCGTGGTTGCGTTTGAACAAAGCGCAGCTGGTTGATCGGGATGGGCAGGCGTTTTCACCGAGTAACTACACCGCGTTTACACATTTACCGCACATTGTGACAGCTGAAACGCAATTACCGTTGGCGCTGATTCAGTACACGGTGGCCAATGAAGCGATGCGCCCATTGGGTTTGGCGGTGAATCAAGTTACCTTGAATCCGCGTCGTGCGTTGACCTTAACGTTGAACAATAATGTGCGCTTGATGTTTGGGCGTGAGGAATGGCAAGAACGATTGCAGCGTGTGGTGCGTTTGTACCCTGGGCTTGTTAACGATGGTGTGGTGCCTACCTATATCGATTTGCGTTATGACACCGGCTTTGCTGTGGCATGGCCTCAAATACAAAAACAAAGCAGTACCGCTACGGCGTCTTTATAAGGGATAGATGATGGCGAAACCAAACGACAGAAATTTGATAGTGGGTCTCGATATCGGGACGTCCAAAGTCGTTGCTATTGTTGGCGAAATCACCGACGAAGGCGGTTTGGATATCGTCGGCATCGGCTCGCATCCATCGCGCGGTTTGAAAAAAGGTGTGGTGGTCAATATTGAATCGACAGTGCAGTCCATTCAACGCGCGGTGGAAGAGGCCGAATTGATGGCCGGTTGCCAAATTCACTCGGTGTACACCGGCATTGCGGGATCGCATGTGCGCAGCTTGAATTCGCACGGTATCGTTGCGATTCGGGATACTGAAGTGACGCACGATGATGTGAATCGAGTCATTGAAGCGGCACGTGCGGTGGCGATTCCAACCGATCAGAAAATTCTGCATGTATTGCCACAAGAGTTTGTCATTGATGCACAAGAAGGCATTAAAGAACCGGTCGGCATGAACGGTGTGCGTTTGGAAGCCAAGGTTCACATCGTGACAGGTGCTGTCAGCGCGGCGCAGAACATTGTCAAATGTGTGAACCGCTGTGGCTTGCAAGTGGACGAAATTATTCTCGAGCAAGTCGCGTCCAGTTATGCAGTGCTGACCGAAGATGAAAAAGATCTGGGTGTCTGCATTGTGGATATCGGCGGAGGTACGACGGACATCGCCATTTTTACTGGCGGCGCAATTCGTCACACGCATGTGATCCCGATCGCCGGTGATCAAGTGACAAATGATATTGCAGTGGCGCTCCGCACTCCCACGCAACATGCCGACGACATCAAGATCAAGTACGGCTGTGCGTTAAAGCAATTAACGGCGCTGGATGATTCGATCGAAGTGCCCGGCATGGGCGATCGCGAACCGCGTCGTTTGTCGCGCCAAATTTTGGCGGATGTGATCGAGCAGCGTTATGAAGAGCTGTTTCAGCTCGTGCAAACCGAATTACGTCGCAGTGGTTTTGAAGAACTGATCGCGTCGGGCATCGTGTTGACTGGCGGCGCTGCCAAAATGCAGGGCGTCATTGAACTTGCTGAAGAGGTGTTTCATATGCCAGTGCGATTGGGGTTACCAACCGGCGTCGCGGGCTTGTCGGACGTTGTACGCAATCCGATTTATTCAACCGGTGTGGGTTTGCTGATTTATGGCAAACAACAAATGGCGCAGCCCAAGGCCGCACCACGTGGCGAAGACACGATGGGCAATGTGTTCGCCACAATGAAGAAATGGTTTAAAGGATTTTAAGAGCGGGCACACGAAATAAATGGTGCTCGTTCATGGTTCGACAAGCTCACCACAAACGGTATTCGATGAACGTGGTGGTGAACGAGTCAATAAAATTTGTACGAGTAAAAAATAATTGGGCTAGTTATTTTTTCTCGAACAAATGTTGCAAAGGCAATGCATCGCGATCGCGCGATAAACACGCAACCAATGCGTGTTCGACAAAAAACAGGGGGTAATACCAATGGCTCTCAATTTTGAGATTCTGGAAAGCACAGCGGA
>JAYSCL010000069.1:0-15565 GCA_041914905.1 Enterobacterales bacterium | reverse complement strand
AGCCCCCGCGTTTCGAGGAGATAACAATGGCTGACAAGGTTGCCAAGCTGCAGCTGCCTGATCGCGCCGAGCCAATTTCATTGCCGATGTATTCGCCAACCCAAGGTTACGAAGTCATCGATATACGCAAGCTCGGTGAAAACAAAGTTTTCACATACGACCCCGGTTTTATGTCGACGGGTTCTTGCGAATCAAAAATTACCTATATCGATGGCGATGCCGGTGTTTTGCAATACCGTGGTTATCCGATCGAACAATTGGCCGAAAATTCACACTTTCTCGAAGTCGCTCATTTGCTGGTTCATGGCGAGTTGCCGAATAAAGCACAACTTGATGACTTTGTTTACCGCGTGACGCACCACACGATGGTGCATGAACAAATGGCGCGTTTTTTCCAAGGCTTCCGCCGCGACGCGCATCCGATGTCGATTATGATCGGTGTGGTCGGCGCACTGTCTGCGTTCTATCACGACTCGCTCGATATCAATAATCCCAAACACCGCGAAATCAGCGCGATGCGCTTGATTGCCAAAGTGCCGACATTGGCGGCCATGTGCTACAAGTACAGCATCGGTCAACCATTTGTTTATCCCAAAAACAAACTGAGTTATTCCGCGAACTTCCTGCACATGATGTTCAGTGTGCCTTGCGAAGAATATGAACCGGATCCGATCCTCGTTCGCGCAATTGATCGCATTCTGATTTTGCACGCCGATCACGAACAAAACGCCTCGACGTCAACCGTGCGCTTGGCAGGTTCTTCCGGTGCCAATCCATTTGCCTGTATCGCCGCCGGTATCGCATCGCTATGGGGCCCCGCACATGGCGGCGCCAACGAAGCTTGTTTGAATATGCTGATGGAAATTGGCAGTGTTGATCGCATTCCGGAATACATCAAACGCGCCAAAGACAAAAACGATACCTTCCGTTTGATGGGCTTTGGTCACCGCGTGTATAAGAATTTCGATCCGCGCGCCAAGATCATGCGTCAAACCGCATATGAAGTGTTGAGCGCGCTCGGTGCCGAGAACGATCCACTGCTGAAAGTCGCGATGGAGTTGGAACGCATAGCGCTGCAAGACGACTATTTTGTCGAGAAAAAGCTTTATCCGAATGTCGATTTCTATTCCGGCATCATCATGAAAGCGATGGGCATTCCGATGAACATGTTTACGGTGATGTTCGCATTGGCACGCACCACCGGTTGGGTAGCACAGTGGAGCGAAATGATCGCCGAGCCGAATCAAAAAATCGGTCGTCCGCGTCAGCTCTACACCGGTCACACCAAACGCGATTACGTGCCGGTTGAAAAACGCTAAGCATTTAGCTTGCGTAAAAAAGGGACCATTTCGGTCCCTTTTTTTATGTTCAGGATGAACAGACACACAAGTGCGGCGATGTTCAGCTTTGATTAACACACGCCAGTCCACAGTACGCCCATCTTGATGACGCTCGGAGCCTGATCATGAAATGGCGCACCATAATTTCCCTGTTCTTCCTCTCTCTCATTAATCAAACCAACGCAGCCGACTGGGTCTTTGATTTTGCCTACGCCTGGGGCGGCAACAAACTGATTACCGTTGAAGAAGACTATTACGACGATTATCAACACAGCGACAGCGTTCGTGCCGGCAGCGGATTCAGCGGCTCAATCGGCAAAATGCTGTCAGTCAATGATGAAGTGGGTTTGCAGTTGAATGCCGGTTACAAAGTGGATGGATTGCTGCACACCGAAACCGACGCGACCTTTGATCGTTGGACCTTCGATGCACTGGCCTGGGGTTTTGTAGACGATATCCGGTTTGGTATTGGCGCAACCTACGAGGTGAATCCAGAACTTGATTTAACCGATATCCATGAAGGCGTTGAGCAATTCGAAAATGCCGAAGGGTTGATCGGTCAAGTTGATGTCGCACTTGGTCGCCATTTAATGTTTGGTGTTCGTTACACGGCAATTGAATATAAATCGATTGATTACCCGGGCGAAGTGGTCAATGGTGATAACGTCAGTATGCGCATGACGTGGTGGTTTTAGTAAAAGCCTTGTGGAAAATGGGCGACCTTCGGGTCGCCTTTTTTTGTGTAGCGCACAGACGCGGGGGCACACAGGAGCGGCACCACCCACAAAAAATCTGATCGTTTGCATCGATTTGTTCTATGGTTGGATCGTGATCAACCACGATCGTTTTTAATGAACACCACTAGCCAATTGTTTATCGTTCGTCACGCCGAAAAAGCCAGCGCTGAACATGATGCTCCTCTTACCACCAAGGGCTTAAAGCGTGCCGACGCGCTCGCGCAAACCTTGCGGTCAATTCCGCTGCTCCATATTTACGCAACGCCCTATCGCCGCACGCAACAAACGGTGCAGCCAACAGCCACACAAAAAGCCATGGCCATTGAACTTTACGCTGCGCCAGGTGGCCCCGCTTTGTGTTGGCAATGGCAGAAAAATCCACAAGGATCTGTGCTGATCGCTGCGCATTCGAATACGATAGGCGAACTGATGGCGGCGCTGTCCTTAACGTTACCGTTTGAACTGGACGAAAGCCGCTATGGCGACCTTTTTATTGTCGATATCGTTTCTGGCCACACAACACTAACGTTGGAACGATTCGATCCGAAATAATGGATCTGTTATGCAAAAAAATACTGTGCCGTGCTACTACGGCGAATACCTGCAACTGAACAAATTGTTGGATGCGCAACACCCTGCCAGCAAGCAATACGGCGCCGAGGCCCACGATGAATTGCTCTTCATCATTGTGCATCAAGCCTACGAACTGTGGTTCAAACAAATATTACATGAGCTGCGTGATGTACATCAGATCATGGCGCAACCACGTGTACAGGAAAATGAACTGGGTGTTGTCATTGCGCGGCTAGAGCGTGTGCATCAAATACAAGACGTGTTGGTGCGCCAGATCAATATTCTCGAAACGATGACGCCACTCGATTTCCTTGATTTTCGCGATTACCTCATTCCGGCCTCTGGTTTCCAGAGCATTCAGTTTAAAGAAATTGAAATTCGCCTGGGCTTGCGTGCCAACGACCGCATCAACTTCGATCAAAAGAGTTTCTACAGCCGTTTGAATGAAACCGATCGCAATTACCTGATTAACCTTGAAGCACAGCCCAGCCTACACGATCACATAGACGCTTGGTTGGCACGAATTCCCTTCATCACGTTTGCCGATTTTGATTTCTGGAAAGCCTATCGCCAAGCCGTTGACAAGATGCTGGCCGATGATACTGAGATCGTGCAGAACAATCCGATGTTGACGACCGCCGAACGCGACTTTCAGCTGCGTGAATTGAATGCAACGCGCGAAACATTCGATTGCCTGCTTGATCAAAACCGCTATGACGAGTTGCGCTCAAAAGGCCGTTTCCGCTTTAGTCAACGCGCCTTGTTAGCCGCCGTCTTTATCAATCTGTATCGCGACGAACCGATTTTGCATTTGCCGTTCCGTCTACTGATGGCCTTGGTGCAACTCGATGAATCATTTACGACATGGCGTTACCGTCATGTGATGATGGTGCAACGCATGATTGGCAGTAAAATCGGCACCGGTGGTTCAAGTGGTTCAGACTACTTAAAATCCACCACCGAAAATAATCGCTTCTTCCGCGATCTGTTTAATCTGTCGACTTTCTTGCTGCCTCGGTCGGCGCTACCGGCACTGCCCGAATCTTTGCGCGCCGCATTGGACTTTAAAACGCGTTAGAGCTTCCATCTATGACCTATGAAGAATTTTGCTCATCTCTTGAAAACGCTGGTTGGGTAGTAAGAGGAAAATCATTCATTTACAGAATCTTTGCTGATTGGCAAATCTCTTTCATCCGAATGGGCGGTCGTTATCAGGAACCCGGAAAAATCAGTTTTGTAATTTGTATCCGCCACACCACTCTCAGGAATCTTGAGAGCAACGTTGTTGAATTTGAAAAGGACCCGCATTCTTATCCCTTTAAACTCTCACTGGCGGAGCTTGAAAAACGGGATTTTCGATACAAGAGCAAATTGCTTAACTATGATGTTAGCAAACTCGAAATGAATGGTGATTGGGTATTTATTCATCAGTCTTTGGTTAAAACGCTTCCTGATTGGTTATCGACACTTTCAAAAGATAAGTTAATCAAGCAAATAACCAAATTTGGCGAATCAGGTTACATTGAAAAGATCTGGATTGAAGATTTGCTGGAACCAGCATTGTGAGCATTGCTCAATCGAACAATGCATTGGTGCTTTACTGAGCTTTCATGCTCGACATCCTCATTTAAGAGTCACAAAAAACACCAGCAACCGAAATAAAAAAAGCGCCGTTGGCGCTTTCTTTTTATTTCGGCTGCGTCACATGCAGATCTTTTAGCACACCGTCGGCAACCCCATAAATAAAACCGTGCACATGCAAATCCTGGCCTCTTTCCCAGGCGGCTTGCACGATGGTGGTGTGACAGACATTGCGCACTTGTTCTTCGACGTTCAACTCACACAAACGATTGATACGCCCCTCACGTTCTGGAATCGCATCAAAATGTGAGTGGTGGTGACGGTGTACGTTTTTGATGTTTTCAAGCCAGTTGTCAACAATACCCAAACGTAGATCATCATGGGCCGCCATCACACCGCCGCATCCATAGTGGCCACAGACGATGATGTGTTTCACTTTCAGAATATCGACGGCGTATTGCAACACAGACAGGCAGTTAAAATCGGTATGACTCACCACATTGGCAACATTGCGATGAACGAACACTTCGCCCGGTAACAGACCGATGATTTGATTGGCTGGCACCCGTGAATCGCTGCAACCGATCCACAGATATTGCGGGTTTTGCTGATTACGTAAGCGACTGAAAAACTCCGAATCCTCACGTTTGACGCGTTCGCGCCACTCACGGTTGTTATCAAACAACCGAGCAATTTCGTCGTTTTGTGACATTACGGTGACTCCGGCCACTGTGTGGCACTAATAAGAATGTGCAGACATTGTTCAAGCCCCATCTGATCAATCTCATCAAAACGTGCAATCAGCGGACTATCGATATCAAAAACCCCCCACAACGTTCCGTTTACGTGAATGGGAATGACAATCTCGGAGTTGCTGGCGCCATCACAGGCAATATGACCAGGAAAAGCATGAACATCCGTGACAAGCTGTGTTGTTTGAGTCCGTGCACAAGCACCACAAACACCTTTGTCGAACGGGATGCGGACGCATGCCACTTTGCCTTGAAACGGGCCAAGCACTAATTCTTGCTGGCGATTAATGTAAAAGCCAGCCCAATTCAGCTGGGGCACTTGTTGGTAAATCAATGCACTGAATTGCGCACAATTGGCGAGCCAATCGCGTTCGCCGGAAAACAGCGCTTGAGCTTGCAAAGCCAACTCACGGTAGGCCGTGCGTTTGGCATCAGCGCTGCTCATATCGAGCTGTGCTAAATCATCAGCATGCATAGGGTTATTTGACCGATGACGTTTTTCGGGCCGCTATTTAAGCACAAAGCCTCCGGGCTGCACAGCAGACCTAAAGTAACTCGCGGGGTTTGCCAACACCATATCCCTGTGCGAAATCAATTCCGATTTCGCGCAGCTTGGCCAAGATAGCGTCGTTCTCAACAAATTCAGCGATCGTTTTCATACCCATCACCTGCCCTACTTCGTTAATGGATTTGACCATCGCATAATCGATATGACTGGTGGCAATTTCTTTGACAAAGGCACCGTCAATTTTCAGGTAGTCGGCCGGTAAATTTTTCAGATAGGCAAAGGAGGACATACCGGCACCAAAATCATCAATCGCAAAGCGACAGCCCATATTTTTCAAGCGCGAAATAAATGCGCGTGCTGCATGAAGATTGCTGACGGCGGCGGTTTCGGTGACTTCAAAACTCAACAAGTGGGGGGGCACGCCGGTTTTCAATACTTGTTCGGCGACGAACTCCGTGAACTGCGTTTGCCCCAAACTGGCACCCGACACATTGATCGCGCAACCAATGGGCGTACGATTCTCAGCGATTTGTCGCGACAGCCATTGCAGCGTCCGTGACAACACCCATTTGTCGATCATCAACACTAAATTGAATCGTTCGGCAGCCGGTAAAAAAATACCGGGAGGCACCAAATTACGATCGGTATCCACCATTCTGACCAAGATCTCTTGGTGTTTGATTTCGCCGGTTTGCGTGCTGACAATCGGCTGTGCATATAATTTAAAGCGGTCATCTTGAAGCGCTTGCACAATCCGCGACACCCACTGCATTTCAGTGTGCCGCAACGCGACTTGTGCGTCTTCGTCCGAATAAACGCGAACTTGATTGCGCCCGGCTTCTTTGGCGTGAAAACAAGCCGCGTCGGCTTGCCCCATCAAACTTGCCCAATTTTGATCACTGCCTTTGATTGGCACCAATCCGATACTGACACTGATCGAAAAACTTTTATCAGACCACGTAAACAAATACTCTTCGACCCGTCGACGAATGCTTTCGCAGCGCTTTTTCGCGACGTCGATTGCGACGTTTGGCAACAATACTCCAAATTCATCGCCGCCTACCCGCGCCAGCATATCGCCGGGGTGCAATTCAAAACGGATGAGCTCAGTGATTTGCCGCAGTAATTCATCACCAGCGATATGCCCGCAGGTGTCGTTAACCACCTTAAATTGATCGACATCGATAAACGCCAATGCGGCGGTGCGATGAATCGCTTCGGCGTGCGTCAAGCAGTCCTGCAAACGGCGTTCGAACTCGGCGCGATTGCATAGACCCGTTAGCTGATCGTGTGATCGTTGAAAATGAATCGTGTCGGCTAATGATCTCACATGAAACAGATCTTTCAGTGTGATGATCCAGCCCTGCACTTGCTCGTGTTCAACGCGCGTGGCCGTGATGTCAAAGGGAAATTCGGTACCGTTTTGCCGAATAATCAGCGCGTTGTCGGAGATATGGCGCAAAAACTCCTCATCAGCAAGCTCTTGCACCGAGTATTCGATGGGATCGCGTGTACTTTCATCGATCAGACGAATCAGATCGGTTAACTGAATACGTCCGCCATCGTCATCTTCAAGCGCTAACAATCGTCGCGCGGCCGTGTTGATCATCAAAACCCGTCCGTCATTTGCGCAAATCACCACCGCTTCCCGCAACGCGGCAAACGCGGCAGCCATAAAAAGCGCATCGAAATCTGACGAATCGGTTTTTGCCATTGCCATCCTGACTGACAAAATATGGCCTCATGACAAAGATAGCTTACAAAGTCGTTGGGACAGTAGCTTCCCCCAAATGTGTTCGTTACCATAGCCGACGTTTTTTCGTTGTCGTTTACGTAATTTGGGTGTCTTCATGTCGATCAGTATTTCCGGTAAACGTGACGATACCGCTTCACCTTGTATTGGTGTTTGCAGCACAGTGCTGGGTGATGCCATTTGTCGTGGTTGCGGCCGCAGATTTGAAGAGGTGCGCGACTGGCATACGTTTAACGACGAACAAAAACGCCAGATCAACCAACGTCTAGCTCAGCTGCGCGTTTGCGTTGTAAACAAGTAATCCCTTTTAATTCAAGTAATTAAACTCATAAATTAAAGGAAAAGATAATGTCTCGCATGGCCATTGCCGATATTTTCAAAGGCAAAGCAACCGTCGGCGAGCGTGTCCGTATTCAAGGTTGGATACGTACGGCTCGAGAATCCAAAGCAGGTTTGTCGTTTTTAAACGTACATGATGGCTCCTGCTTCAATCCGATTCAGGTCATTGCAGAAACGAATCTCCATAACTATACGAGGGAAATCAAAGAGTTAAGTACCGGATGCTCTGTAGACATAGTGGGGACTGTTACTGAATCTCCTGCCAAAGGCCAATCAGTCGAACTCAAAGCAGAGGAAGTTGTTGTTGTCGGTTGGGTGGAAAACCCTTTGACCTATCCAATGCAACCTAAACCCCACACCTTCGAATACCTGCGCGAGCAAGCCCATTTGCGCTCGCGCACCAATGTGATCGGTGCGGTGACACGTGTGCGTAATTGCATTTCACAAGCGATTCATCGTTTTCATCACGAACGCGGCTTCATGTGGATTGCGGCGCCGATCATCACAGCTTCTGACTGCGAAGGCGCCGGCGAAATGTTCCGCATTTCGACGCTTGATATGGCGAACTTGCCACGCACGGCCGACGGCAAGATCGATTACAGCCAAGACTTCTTCGGCAAAGAAGCGTTTCTGACCGTTTCTGGTCAGCTCAACGTCGAAACTTACTGCATGGCCATGTCGAAGGTGTACACCTTTGGCCCCACCTTCCGTGCTGAAAACTCCAACACATCGCGCCATCTGGCTGAATTCTGGATGGTTGAGCCGGAAATCGCGTTCGCCGATTTGGCGGCCGACGCCGATCACGCCGAAGACATGCTGAAATATGTGTTCAAAGCGGTGTTGGATGAGCGCGCTGACGATATGGCCTTTTTTGCTGAACGGGTTGAAAAGACGGCAGTCGAGCGCCTTGAAAATATCATCAAACACAACTTTGTGCGCATGGACTACACCGAGGCCGTCAACATTCTGTTGAAGAGCGGCGAGAAGTTTCAGTTCCCGGTGCAATGGGGTATCGATTTACAGTCGGAACATGAGCGCTGGCTGGCTGAAAAACACGTCGGCCGTCCTGTTGTGTTGATGAACTACCCGAAAGACATCAAAGCATTTTATATGCGTTTAAATGAAGACAACAAAACGGTTGCTGCGATGGATATTCTGGCGCCCGGCATTGGTGAAATCATTGGTGGATCACAGCGCGAAGAACGCCTTGATGTTTTGGATATGCGCTTGAAAGAAATGGGTCTGCCAATCGAAAACTATTGGTGGTACCGCGATTTGCGTCGTTATGGCACCGTGCCACATGCCGGCTTCGGCTTGGGTCTGGAACGCTGCGTTGCTTATGTGACCGGCATGCAAAACGTTCGCGATGTGATCCCGTTTCCGCGCACACCGCGCAACGCCGAATTTTAATTGAGGAGTTTGTGATGGCTACCAGCAACAACACCCAAATCACCAATCGTGAATACATCAGCGAAGTCAGCAGCTTTTTGCGTGAACTGGAAAGCAAAGCAGACAACAATAAATCGGAAGCACGACAAGCCGAAGAGAATAAATACGCGCGTATTAATAAGCTACGTGACGAAGTTCAGGCGAACAATAATGGCGCTAAATTATGGCAGGGCTTCTGACATAAATTTGCAATAAATCTGTCATAAAGGCTCGTTTTTACGAGCCTTTTTGCTTTTTGGCACATGTATTTGGACAAGTCTTTTATCGTGAACTACACCTAGTGCCGAGTGACGTTTTGCAACGTCTCAACCGCAACAAAGGAGAAACCTCGATGAAACAACTCGTCTGTTTGGCAGCGCTACTCTACTTGCCCGTTAGCGTACTGGCCGGAACCTGCGAAATGCATGTCACCCGCACCGCGTGCCCAGGCAAAGAAGACATCAGCTATAAAAAATGCAACGGTAAACAATCCTGCACCGAAACCGAAGATGCCGGAACGGCGGAACAGTGTATGGCATTGGCAGTACAGGCTTGCGCCAATGCGCGTTTTTCGATCACAAAATCAAAAGTGGTAACGGCTAAATTTGACGGCAAGGAGATCAAGAACAAAAGCGGCAAAACGGATTTTTGCCTGGACTATGAAAATCGCGCCGCTGAATTCGAACAATGCGATAAGAAATAGTACTTTCGCAGTCATTGGTGCTAGACCGTAAGAAAATCGTTCTGGCAACACGAAGCAGCAAAAAACAGAGATGCTTGCGTGTGCGCACGATCCGCTTGAGCTGAGTTTTTTAAACGCGCAAAGAACAAGACAAAATACCTTGCTTCATGTGCGTATGGGTGATCGAGCGGAGTTTCGTGTTGCCGAATGTTCAGATTTTTTTACGGCACGATGATACGGAGGCGAGTTCTCAATCCGTTACCAACGTTGCCACAACGCACTCGGATCCTGCACGCGGACATCGCGAGCAGCTGATTTTGGCGTGCCAATATAAACAAACCCAATAATCGATTCGTCATCACAGCAACCGAGCGCTTGTTGCACCGCTCGGTGATACGCCAACTCACCGGTGCGCCAATACGCGCCCAATCCCAACGCTTGTGCAGCGGCAATAATATTGGCGGTAGCTATGCCCGCCGTGATCAATTGTTCTTGCTTGGGTGCTTTCGGATGATCGGCTTGTTTGGCAATCGCGACAATGATCATGGGGGCGCGCAATGGCAGCGACTGTGCACGTTCAAGTTTTGCCAAATCGGTTTCACCATCGCGTTGCAACACATCGCGATAGCATTGCCCGAGCGCTTGCAAACGATCGCCGTCGACGACCACAAAACGATACGGTTGCAAAAGACCATGATCGGGCGCGCGTGCGGCACAGGCCATCAGTGTCGTTAATTGCTCATCACTCGGAGCAGGCTCGGTCAATTGACCGCAGGATTGGCGTTGCAGCAAAAATTCGATTGGTAACATAGCCGTGTTTCAGCGGGGGACAGACAGCGCGGGATTTTACGCGTTTTGCTTTCGTACGTGTTCGCTACCTGTGCGTATCCATAACGGCAGATCCGCAGCGTCCATCGGACGGGAAATATAGAAACCTTGGGCCTGCTCGCAGCCCATCTGCCGCAACGCTTGCCACTCTTCGGCGGTTTCGATGCCTTCGGCGACGGTGCTTAAATGCAAGCTCTGTCCAAGGCGGACAGTGTTTTCCAAAATGCAGAACAAATGAGGCTTGGTGGTACAGCCAAAAACCAATGAGCGATCAATTTTCAATTCGGTAACCGGCATTCGACTCAATTGCTGTGTCGTCGCCGCGCCGGTGCCAAAATCATCAATCGACACACCAAAACCTTTTAAACGCAATTGCGCTAGGGTGCTGATCGCCGCCGCCAGTTCGTTGATCACCGCGCTCTCGGTGATTTCCAGTGTCAGAAAGCGCGGATCAACATCGAATTGTGTCGCCAACGACAAGATCCAGTCGGCCAGGTTTTCATCTTCCAGTGACAAGGGCGACAAATTTATCGCCATGCCGATCTTAAGACCATGACGATGCCATTCACTCCATTGCGCAAAAGCACAGTTCAAAATATAGCGCGTCAAATAATCCATTAAACCGTTTTGCTCGGCAATCGCGATGAACTGCACCGGTGCAATAATACCGAGTTCCGGGTGACGCCAACGGATCAGCGATTCAACCCCCTTGAGCAATCCACTGCGCAGCGTCACTTTGGGTTGATACTGCAAAAAAAACTCTTTCGCTTCGACGGCGCGCTTAATATCGGCGGCAGAAAAATGCTTTGCACCAGCGACGGATTCGACTGTCTTTTCTTTCGGACCTATATAACGACTGAACGTTGTTGCGATCGCTTGCGCGCTCAATGGCTTGCGCAAAATGGCCAATACATTCATGCCATCGGCTTCGGCCATCATGCCGACACTACCCACCAGACTCGAATCTTTTGAACTGACAATAACAACACTGTGCGCCAGTTTTTCTTTGGCAAGATGACGCAAAAGTGCGACACCATCCATCCCTGGCATTTCAAGATCAACCAACGCGATATCAACGGGCCCCTGCCGCTCGCGCAAACGCTGCAATGCTTCCAACCCTTCGGCGGCACTAATGATGTCAGCAACACCATAGTCGCGGCACAGCTGCGTGGCGTAATGGCGCTGCAGCGCACTGTCTTCTACCACTAACACCGTGTAATTCATCGTTTGTCGATCTCCATGGCTATTATGAATATAGCCGCAATGCAACGAGATCGAATTGAAATTCATAAACGTAACGACATTTGCATCGACACAAACAAGTGTTATCACTCATTTCGGTGATAAAACGTCGATCGATTTATTGAAATGGCGAGACGAAGTGATCGCGAACGACAAAAAGTCAGTGATGAAAAATACAAACAGAAAGAGGAAGAAGCTGAAATACAACTCGGGAGTGTTGTATTTCAATCTTGGGCGGTGAAATCCCTTTCGACCAAGACAACAAAATCAGGCAGGCGCAAAATCCAGTGACGTTACACCCGTGCGAATGGCAATACGCACAAGGCTTGGCAAATCATCGGCGCGCAGTTTTTGCATCAGTCGAGAACGATAGGTATCCACCGTTTTGGAGGACAGACCGAGCAATTGCGCAATCTCTCCGCTCGATTTGCCATCGACGACCATTTCAAACACTTGGCGTTCACGCCACGACAATGTTTGCACCAGTTGCACGGGATCGTGGTCATGGGCGTTAGCCAATGTCACCGATTCTTGCGCAACAAAGATCGACAGCTTGGGGAAATGCGCCAACAGCTTCTGCGAGACCGCTTGGCCAGATTGGGCATTCAGTTTGGCAGCCACCAGCACAGCATCGACACGCCGACGCTGGCAGATTTCCAGGGTTTCATCAACTGTGCGTACGTGCACAACTTCGACAGCATTGGTGGCTTGACTACACCACTTGATGAGGGGATGACGTGCTGGATTTTGCTCATCCAGCACGACGACAGTAGCAAAGTTTGTTCCGGTCACAATCACAAGCTTCATCAGTTAGCTAGCAAAGGCGCCGTAGGCTACACGAAGGATTGTCAGAAAATTGTCAGGTTTTCACTGAGAAATACGTCAATATTTCAACAGTGTGAAGTTATCAATACCTTACTTCAGGAATCAACTGACACTACACCTTCCCGTACAGCGAGGCGCACCAAAGCCGGTACATCGGCAACGTTTAATTTTTGCATTAATCGGCTGCGATAGGTATCCACCGTCTTGGGTGAGAGAAACAATTTTCTGCCGATTTCACTACTGGAATGACCTTCAACGACCAGCTGCAAGACTTGGCGTTCGCGTGAGCTGAGCAATTGCAAGGGAGAAACGTTCTGCGCGGCACGTTGTTTCAATTCGCGCATGTGCTCGGCGATCTCTTTTGTGTAGAAACGCTGACCGCGTGCAACCGAACGCACGGCTTCCACGATCTCTTTGCTGGCACCGCCTTTCAACAAATACCCCCACGCACCAGCCTTGTCGGCTTCCTGGACGTAGTATTCGTTGTAATGCATCGACAAGATAATCACTTTGCATGAAGCATGACGTTGCGTGAGGCTGTGCAACGCTTCGATGCCGTTCATTGTCGGCATCGAAATATCCATGATAACGACATCAACCGGCATTTCTTGCAACAACTGCAAGGCTGTTGCGCCGTCTCCGGCTTCACCGACTACTTCAATATCGTTGGTATTCGACAAAATGAGCTTTAAGCCATCCCTCATGACCGGATGGTCATCCACCAAAAACACCTTAATCATTGTTCCACCCTTAACGATAACTGCACTTCGGTGCCGCGGTTAAGCTTAGACTGAATGCTCAAGCCGGCGCCAATACTGTTTGCCCGTTCTCGCATGCCGATCAATCCGTAATGACCGGGTAAACGAGCCATCGCGCCTGGATCAAATCCGACGCCATCATCAACAACGCTGAAAATGGTGTCGTTTGTCGTCTCTTGTACCGAAATGACGATCTTGCTGGCCTTGGCGTGACTCATCGCATTATTGATCGCTTCACGCAGAACAAAAAATACGGTTTGTTCAACATGTGCAGGAAAACGGTGAATAACCAGCTGTTCAGACGGCCATTCAATCAACAGATCACCTGGTCGCGCCAGCAGCATCACATCATTTTTAAGGGCCATGATGATGCCAAACTCTTCCAGCAAGGGTGGGCGCAAATCATTCAGCAATTCACGGGCATCCCCTAGGGCGTGTGACAACATCAATAACAAACGCGGCATATGTTCGCGCCAGACTTTGATTTCGGATTCCAATTCTTGCTGCTGTGCGGCATTGATCAGCACACCATCCAGCGTCAATTTCACCGCAGCTAAATTTTGCGCCAATTGATCGTGCACGATTTGCGCTACACGTTTGCGTTCATCGGCATGAGCAGTCAGCAAACGCTGAGACAGTTCTGACAATTGTTGTTTGTGCTCTTCCAAAGACTCGTGCGATTCTTTCTGCAGCGTCACATCACTTAGCATCGTCAGATAACCGCTCAAGCGTTTATCTTCTGCTTGCACCAGCGAGCAATGCCACTCACACCAAAACCAACTGCCATCGCGTTTGCGATTGCGTGTCACGCCACTGACGACCGGCACGCCGGCGTGCAATTGTTCGGTCACATAGGCGTAATCATTGCGACGATAATCTTCCAACAACAAGCCATAAATCGAACGATTGAGCACTTCATTTTCTTTGTAGCCATAAACGTCTTCACAGGCCGGATTCCAGTAAATAATCAGCCCTTTTTCGTCCGTCACCATGCAACCCATTGGCATGTTTTTCAAAATAACTTGCAATCGCGCATTCAAGCCACGACGTTGCGCATCGATTTCCAACAGCTCCAATTGCTGACGGGCGAGCGTGTTTTGAAAGTGCGTAATGGCCATCAGAAAAAAGGCGCAGATGAATATCGTCACAATGCCGGAAGTCGCCACCGAACGATACAACGCCACTTTCGATTCCGCTTGCAACTCAAATTGCAAAATCAACGCACGCAAGGCCGCAAACTGTTCGCGCAACTGCGTGCTGTACTGCAAATTATCAGTGACCGATTTTTGCAGTTCGATATCGCTGTGTTCTTTTTTCTTCATCAACTCCAGCGTGTGTTCCAGTTCGCTCAATTTGGCGATCATGACGCGCTTCAGCAGCATAAACTTGGCATTGATTTCTGGATCGCGACTGGCGTGTTCGAAACGTGAAATTAACATCACCACGGATTTTTTGGCTTCGTCATACGTTGGCAAATAGCGTTCGTCTTTTGTCCATAAAAAGCCGCGCTGCCCGGTCTCAGCCAAGGCCAGAGTGCCTTCCATTTGACTGATGATACCGAGCAGATCGTCGGAAACGTTCTTTGCCTTTGTGGCACGGCTGTAGTGACGTTCGGCCCACAAAGTAATGACGATTGCGACCACCACCAACAACAAAGCGCTGATTAAGATAAAACGGGATTGACGCCAGGCCACCAAAAAGCCTCCCTCAAAATGGGGGGTAAGTATGCCCAGAGCTTGAGGGTGGGTAAAGAAAAGTGGGCGATGGGGGCCGAAATTATCCAGCGAAAAAGGCCGATCGATTAAAACCCGCCGGAAACCAGGCTTACGCTTGAACGTCAGGGGATAGATTCGCCGGATCCTGCGGCTCATCCTTCGGGCAACTCTTCGTGTTGTCCAAATTTGCTCCCGACAAATTTTTCGAACCCCTCCGGGGTTCAAAATTCTCTGCGAGATTCGCAAAAACAAAAACGGCCCGCATTCGCGAGCCGTTTTTGTTTTTGGCGTCCCCACGGGGATAGACTCGTCGCATCCATGCGACTCGCCCTACGGGCGATGCTGCGCATCGTCCAAAATGGCTGTCCTGCCATTTTGTCGAACCCGCCGGGCTTCGAACTCTTCGAAAGCACCAAATAAAAAAGCCCGCTTGAAAGCGGGCTTTTTTATTTGGCGTCCCCACGGGGATTCGAACCCCGGTTACCGCCGTGAAAGGGCGATGTC
>JAYSCL010000068.1:0-18495 GCA_041914905.1 Enterobacterales bacterium | reverse complement strand
AACAGGGGGTAATACCAATGGCTCTCAATTTTGAGATTCTGGAAAGCACAGCGGAAAACGCCGTCATTAAAGTGATCGGCGTTGGTGGTGGTGGCGGTAATGCGATCAATCACATGGTCGATGCCAACATCGAAGGCGTTGAATTTATTGCGGCCAATACCGATGGCAAGGCGCTGCGTCAAAGCAAGGCGCGTGTCACTGTGCAATTGGGCGGCAATTTGACCAAAGGTTTGGGCGCGGGCTCGAATCCGGAAGTCGGTAAACAAGCGGCGTTGGAAGATAAAGCGCGCATTCAAGAAGTATTGCAAGGCGCGGACATGGTGTTTATCACGGCCGGTATGGGCGGTGGCACTGGTACCGGCGCGGCGCCGATCATTGCGCAAATTGCCAAAGACATGGGTATCTTGACGGTGGCCGTTGTGACACGTCCGTTCAAATTTGAAATGGGTAAACGTGCACAAGTCGCCGATAACGGTATTGCGGAATTGCGTCGTGCCGTTGACAGCTTGATCGTGATCCCCAACGACAAATTGATGCAGGTCTTTGCCGGTTCCACATTGAAAGAATCGTTTCGTCATGCGGACAATGTCCTGCGTGGTGCCGTGCAAGGCATAGCCGATTTAATCACGAAAGAAGGTTATATGGGCACTGACTTTGCCGACGTGCGCACCGTGATGGCCGAACAAGGTTTGGCGATGATGGGCACCGGCATGGCCAGTGGCGAAGATCGTGCGCGTCGTGCGGCCGAATTGGCCGTGCGCTCGCCGTTACTCGATGACATTAATTTGGCCAACGCGCGTGCGGCGCTCGTTAATATCGCTGTTCATGAAGACACGTTTACCGGTATCGAAATGGAAGCGATTGGTGATGTCGTGCATTCGTTCGCGGCGCAAGACGCGACGATTAAATTTGGTGTCGTGTACGACAACAGTTTGAACGAAGAAATTCGCGTGACAGTGATCGCGACCGGTTTGGGGCGCGTGGAAGACCGCGTGATCGCCACGCAAAATGTGAGACTGGTTCCGCCTACCCGCAAAGACGGACAGATCGATTACAACCAATTGGAACGCCCAACGATTGAACGCAACAAGCCAATCGTGCAACCGCAAGCGCCAAAAATGGCGGTGGGTGCTGATTCCGATTGGTTTGATGTACCAGCGTTTTTACGCAAACAAGCTGACTAGCCCACAGCTTAGCCCTAACAGTGGCGAGCCGCCGATACGGGAAACCCTGGCCCGTGTCGGTGGTTCGCCACTTTTTTGTTTATGTTAAGAATTACCCTGACCGTTGCCGCAACAGAAACTTCGTGTTTCGCCTGACGTTTCAAATTCAACATCAACAAGAAACACACCCAGTTCACCAAGTACACCCAGTTCACCAAGCACGCGAAGTTAAAAGCCTGTAGTCATCTGCAGGGTGTACCATCGTCAGAGCAGATTCCCAGCCTGTAACCATTTGGGTGAGGGCTCGAAAACAACCGAGCCATTTCTTGGTGCGCTTTGTGAACTGGATGTGCTTCGTGTTGAATTTCGTCCCTGTACACCCGCTTATGAATTCCATAAACGTCCCCATTTTTAATCCCGGAACGGAACTAAGCGGTATTTTTAATAACGAATTGCCAGCTATATCAATGCTTTATCCTCTTGACTTCAAGTACACTTAAGAGGACAGTTCGTTTTTTGAACAAGCGCGGCGTTTCAGGTACACTGCGCGCCCCTTGGGGCAACCTAAGGTCCGACCATAGGAAGGGTCGGCACCCATTCGTCAGGGATGCGTTGAGAGCTTGTATTAATAAAAGATGATTAAACAACGCACACTACGTTCTGCTATCCGCGCTACTGGCGTGGGTTTGCATTCTGGTCAAAAAGTTACACTGACATTGCGCCCAGCGCCGGTTGATGCCGGCATTGTCTTTCGCCGTGTCGACCTCGATCCGGTCGTTGAAATGGCCGTTGAGCCTGAACTCGTTGGCGACACCGCCCTTTGTACCTGCCTTATTAAAGATGGCGCCAAGATCGGCACCATCGAACACTTGCTGGCTGCGATGGCAGGCCTTGGTATCGATAACTGCTTTATTGATGTCAACGCGGCTGAAATTCCCATCATGGATGGCAGTGCCGGTCCGTTTGTCTTTCTGATTCAATCGGCCGGTGTCGAAGAACAGCCAAAAGCGAAAAAATTTGTCCGCATTAAAAAGCGGGTTGAAGTGCGTGACGGAGATAAGGTCGCGGCGTTTGAACCGTTTGATGGTTTTAAACTCGACTTTACTATCTCGTTCAATCACCCGGTGTTCGGTGGTCGTGATCAGCGCGCGATGGTGGATTTGTCGTCAACGTCGTTTGTGCGTGAGATCGCGCGTGCGCGTACGTTTGGTTTTATGAACGACATTGAATACTTGCGCTCACGCAATCTGGCGCTGGGCGGTTCGATGGACAATGCCATTGTGCTCGATGAATACCGCATATTGAACGATGGCGGTCTGCGTTTTGAAGACGAATTCGTTAAACACAAAATTCTCGATGCGATTGGCGATCTGTATTTGATGGGCCATTCCTTGATCGGCGCTTATACCGGCTATAAATCCGGCCATGCGATGAACAACAAATTGTTGCGCGCCGTGAAAGCCGATAAAGAGGCGTGGGAGCTGGTGTCGTTTGATGATGCCAAAGCCAGCGCGCCGATCAGCTACATTATGAATCCGGTACTGGCGACGGCGTGATTCGCTTTGTCGTGGTTTACAACTGAAATCGCAGAGGGCGGCTTTCAGACCGCCCAATAAAATCGGCTAACGGTGTTGTTGCACCGCAAGACGAATATGTTGGATCTGGGGATAGCCATTGCTGTTAAAGTGCGCCAGTACCTCGGGCGTCACATAACGCAACCGCGTAGCAGTGAGGGCGTCGAAGCAACTGAGTTCGATCGTGTCGCTGGTCACATTGGCAACACGAACCTTGCCGCGCAGGCTTGCGGGCAGGGAAGGGGCTAAGGTATGGTCCAGTCCCTCGAGCTGAGCCAGACGATCGATCAGCACTTTGAGCTGACCGGAAGCATCGTCGAGCAGATTTGCCAAGGACTTCGCGGCAGAGTCGTTGCGGTTCATGGACACTAGTCTACCGCCAGCGACGACAACTTTTTGGTTTTTGTCATATCGGCTGCATACTCATGTACTGAGCGTGCGGCCCGTTTAGCAGTCACGGAGAAACACAAAAATGATTACGCTCATTCGGCATACGCGCGCCGGCGTCCGCAGTGTTCGTGTAGGAAACTGGGGTGTCGCCTGTGCCATGCTGCTGGGCTTGTCCGTGCTCACCGCAGCGGGTGCCGGCGGCTATTTATTGGCCGTTACGTGGCATCCGAATGGCGTCGTGTCTGAAACCACGGTCAAGAACTGGCAAAAAGAATTGAAGGCGCAGCGCGATGAAGTCGAGCGTGCCAAACGTGAATCGCAAGAGCAGTTGCAGGCGTTGGCACTGCGTGTTGCCAAAGTGCAGGCACATATGACTCGAGTCGAAGCGGTCGGTGCGCGCGTAACTGAATTGGTCGGTGTAGACGGCAAAGAGTTTGATTTTACCGGCGCGCCGGCGATGGGCGGTCCATCGTCGAGTACCACTGCGGCGGTCGAAACCTCGCCTATGGAATTTATCGGCCAGCTCGATGCGATGAATTCACAGATCGAAACCCGTGGCCGTCAGCTTGCGGTGCTTGAGTCGTTACTGCTCGACAAACATATGGGCACTGAAAAAGCGATATCGGGCAAACCGACTGAAGTTGGTTACATCACCTCGTATTTTGGCTACCGCACCGATCCGTTCCACGGTGGCGCAACTTGGCATAACGGCCTTGATTTTGCGGCCGCTGAAGGCACAGAAATTTACGCAACTGCAGCGGGTGTTGTGTCGTTTGCCGGTGTTAAAGATGGCTACGGCAACGTGGTTGAAATCAATCATGGTGATGGCTTGTCGACACGTTATGCGCACAACAAAGCATTAAAAGTGAAAGTGGGTGAGCTGGTGCGTAAAGGTCAGCTGATCTCGCTAATGGGCTCAACCGGTCGTTCAACGGCGCCACACGTACACTACGAAGTGGTTCGTGACGGCCTGTTCTTAAATCCGGCCAAGTTCCTCGGCGAAGAAGGTTAATCCCAAAACGGGGCATCGTAAGATGCCCCGTTTTGCTTTAGGCCTGTCGATCTGCGATCCTCCGCGTCCGCTTTTTTGACTCGCTGTTTTCATCCATGCGTCTTCCTCTTTTTGCCACCGTAGCCCGTGTTCTGTTGACGCTCGGGTTATTGGCTATCCAGGCCTGTTCGGTCGCGCCACAAAAGCCTGCCGGACCGGTTGTTGTTCCGTCGGTTACGACACCGACTGTGCCGGCAGAGCAAGCACCCACTAACAATGAAACACCAGTTCCGACTGACGTTGTGCCCGCAATGCCTACCAAATTAAGTTTCGCGGCGGTTGGTGATCTGATGATCGGCACTGACTACCCGTCCAACACCTTACCGGATGATGACGGTGTCAGCTATCTGCTGCAGGCGACCCCGTTGTTGAGCGCCGCCGATCTCGCACTCGGCAATCTCGAAGGGGTTTTGCAGGATGGCGGCAAGCCAGTCAAAACTTGCCAAAACCCCAAAGTCTGTTATCTATTTCGATCACCCACGCGCTATGCCAAACATTTCGCCGATGCCGGTTTTGATGTGATGAATCTGGCCAATAACCATGCGCGCGATTTTGGTGAAGACGGCCGCAGTTCCAGCATGGCGGCACTCGATGCTGTCGGCATTGCGCACACCGGTCGTGTTGGCGATATCGCGCGTCTTAACGTGAAAGGACGCGACATCGCGGTCATCGGTTTCGCGCCCAACATGGGGGCCTATCAATTAAACGATCTGGTCGAGGCGCGCCGGCAAGTGGCGGCATTGGTTGCCGAAAATCGTTTAGTCATCGTGATGTTTCATGGCGGTGCCGAAGGGGCGGGTGCCGAAAATCTACCTTTCAAACATGAGCTGTTTCAGGGGGAAGATCGGGGTGATGTCGTCGAGTTTGCGCGCGCGCTAATCGACGAGGGAGCTGATTTAATTTTGGGAAGCGGTCCACATGTGCCGCGTGCGATCGAAGTGTATAAAGATCGGTTGATTGCTTATAGCCTCGGCAATTTTGCAACGTATTACGGTATCAGCATCGCTGGCAATGCGGGCGTGGCGCCACTGCTGACCACCGAACTCGATGTCGATGGTCGATTTTTAAGCGGGCAAATTCACTCCTTTGTGCAACGTCGCCCTGATGGACCCGCCGTCGATACTGATCGGTATTCGGTGAAGTTGATCAATCGTCTGACCTCCGCCGCATTTCCCAATGCGAATTGGCAAATTCGTGCTGACGGTAGCGTTGAACTGGTGACGGATACGGTGAAATCACACTAGTTGACTTGAATTCGACTATTGGGTCGCCACTAGGTCTCGGTCGTTACCGTCGGGTGTATTCACGCAGAAGCTTTATATTGTTACCGGCTTTGCGGTTTCGGGGGCGGGCGGAAGGCAGTACAATGCGCGACCGTCCAGAACAGGCAGCAATGCCTCATGTAATGATGGCCATGTGTCATCCTCGTCTGCCGATTTTTGGTATCGCTAAAAATCGTGGGCAGCACGAAGCAAAACAGGATTTGAACTGAATATGTTTGCCAATTTTTTAACCCGTCTTTTTGGTAGCCGCAACGAACGATTGTTGCGCAAACTGCGCAAAGTTGTTGAACAGATTAACGCGCTCGAACCTCAATTTGAGTCGCTCAGCGACGAACAACTCACCGCCAAAACGCAAGAGTTTCGTGATCGTCATCAAAAAGGTGAAACGCTCGATCAATTACTGCCTGAAGCGTTCGCAGCAGTGCGTGAAGCCGGCAAACGCAAAATGGGTATGCGTCATTTTGACGTACAGCTGATCGGTGGCATGGTGCTGCACTCCGGCAAAATCTCGGAAATGCGCACTGGTGAAGGCAAAACCTTGATGGCCACTTTGCCGGCGTATTTGAATGCGATCCCCGGCAAAGGCGTGCACGTGGTGACCGTCAATGATTACTTGGCCAAACGTGACGCAAACTGGATGCGCCCAGTTTATGAGGCTTTGGGTTTAACCGTTGGCGTGATTTTGTCGCAACAAGATCCAAGCAGCAAACGTGAAGCTTATGCGGCGGACATCACCTACGGCACCAACAACGAATTTGGTTTTGATTATTTGCGCGACAACATGGCGTTCAGCTTGCAAGATAAAGCGCAGCGCGAATTGTATTTTGCAGTGGTTGACGAAGTGGATTCGATTTTGATCGACGAAGCACGAACACCGTTGATCATTTCGGGGGCGGTAGAAGGCAGCAACGAACTGTATAAACAAGTCAATTTGTTGATTCCAGCGTTAAAGCGTTCAACAAATAATGACGAAGAAAACGCCGATGGCGACTATTTCCTCGATGAAAAACACCGTCAGGCTCATTTGACCGAGCAAGGTCAGGAAAAAATTGAAACCCTGTTGCTGAAGCATGGCTTGCTGCAAGAAGGGGATTCGCTTTATAACTCGCAGAATGTGTCGTTGTTGCACCACGTTTACGCGGGCTTGCGCGCACACACCTTGTTTAAACGCGATGTGGATTACATCGTCAAAGATGGTCAGGTTGTGATCGTTGACGAACACACTGGACGCACGATGCCAGGCCGTCGTTGGTCAGAAGGTTTGCACCAAGCGGTCGAAGCCAAAGAAGGCGTCGCCATTCAAAATGAAAACCAAACGCTGGCATCGACGACGTTCCAAAATTATTTCCGCCTTTACAAAAAGCTCGCCGGCATGACCGGCACGGCCGATACCGAAGCATTTGAATTCCAATCGATTTATGGTTTGGAAACGGTGGTGATTCCCACCAACCGTCCGATGGTGCGCAAAGACATGTCGGATTTGGTTTACTTGAACAAAAAAGACAAATATCTTGCTGTGTTGCAAGACATCATTGCGCGTCGTGAAAAAGGTCAGCCGGTATTGGTGGGAACGGCATCGATTGAGTCGTCAGAAATTCTGTCGAACTTCATGCAGGAAAAAGGCATTGAGCACAAAGTATTGAATGCCAAATTCCACGAAATGGAAGCACAAATTATTGCGCAAGCCGGTCGTCCCGGTGCGGTAACCATCGCGACCAATATGGCCGGCCGTGGAACCGATATTGTGCTCGGCGGTTCTTTGCAAGCCGATATCGCCGAGCTGGGCGCGGATGCAACGCCATTGCAAATTGAAGAATGCAAACGCCTGTGGCAAGAACGCCACGATGCTGTTGTCGCCTCCGGTGGTTTGGCGATTATCGGTACCGAACGTCACGAATCACGTCGCATCGACAATCAATTGCGTGGTCGTGCAGGACGTCAAGGCGATCCGGGTTCCTCGCGTTTTTATCTGTCGCTTGAAGACGATTTGATGCGCATTTTTGCCAGCGAACGCATGGCCGTGATGATGCAGAAACTGGGGTGGCAGGAAGGCGAATCGCTGGAACATCCCTGGGTCAATCGAGCGATCGAAAACGCACAGCGCAAAGTGGAAGCGCGTAACTTTGATATTCGTAAGCAACTGCTCGAATACGACGATGTGGCCAATGACCAGCGTCGCGTGATTTATGATCAACGTGCTGAATTGATGGCGACGGAGGACATTTCGGACACCATTAAAGCGATGCGTGAAGACCTGATTGGTAGCGTCATTGCTGATTATATTCCGCCGCAAAGTGTTTATGAACAATGGAACGTACCAGCATTGGAAGAACGCTTGAAGAAAGATTTCGCGTTGGATCTACCGGTGCAAAAGTGGTTGGCGGAAGAGCAACAGCTCGGTGAAGAAGACATTCGTCAGCGCATTGTCGCCGCCGCTAATGAAGCCGCTCAAACTAAGGAAACGCATGTCGGTAGCAGCATTATTCGTCACTTCGAAAAAGCGGTGATGTTGCAGCATGTTGACCAACATTGGCGTGAACATTTGGCCAATATGGACCATCTGCGCCAAGGCATTCATTTGCGCGGCTATGCGCAAAAAAATCCAAAGCAAGAATACAAGCGGGAGGCCTTTGAGCTGTTCGCCAGCATGTTGGATCGCATCAAGTACGATGTCATCAGCATTTTGTCGCGCATGCAGATCCGCACGGAATCGGAAGTCGAGCGTATCGAACGTGAACAGCGCGAACGCACAGAACGTGAATTGCAACGTGCACAAATGATGCACGCACAGGCACCGCAATTGACTGAGGCTGAACCATCAGATCAAGGTGAAGCGATAACGCGTTCCGCTTCAGGGCAGGCCCCTGTGCGCGCTGCCGCACGCGTTGGTCGTAACGATCCGTGTCCTTGTGGTTCAGGCAAAAAATACAAACAATGCCACGGTGCAATTGTTTAATGTCAGTGTTCAGTCTTCAATTGTAAGGCGGGCTTAAGTCCGCCTATATTCTAAATTCCAATTGGCGCTGTTATAGCAGCGCCATCAGTTTGTTCTGATCATGATTCGAGTTGCCGCTGCTGCCATCAAAAATGAAAAAGGCGAGATCTTATTGGCCAAACGGCCGCCGCACAAACACAAAGGTGATTTGTGGGAGTTTCCGGGCGGAAAAATAGAACAAAATGAAACAGATGAACAAGCCTTAGTGCGAGAGCTGCAAGAAGAACTGAACATTACCGCGACACGATGGCAGCCGCTGATCCGCCTGCAACATCACTACCCGGAAAAAAGCGTTGAGCTTGTGGTGTTCACCGTGACTGAGTTCTCTGGCGAGTTACACCCCAACGAAGGTCAACCCTTAACCTGGGTTTTGCCAAATGAGATACATCAGTTTCCGATGCCGGAGGCCGATGTGCCGATTGTGAATGCATTGCAATTGCCGCCTTTCATGGCCATCACACCGCAACTGCGGGATGATGAAGATTTTTATCGTCACTGTGTCAGCGTACTTTCGCAAACGGACTGTTTTCTGCATTTGCGTGATCCCGAACTGAACGATCACGTTTTTCGCCGGATTGTTGAAAAACTGCTTACCCATGTCGCTGAACACCATCGCCTGATCGTGAATCGCCATTGGCCGTTGATAGCAGATTTACCGATTGGGGGATTTCATTTTTCGGCAACTCAGTTGCGTGCGTTATCGCCAAATGTGCGGCAACAAATACCAAAAGGCAAATGGCTGTCAGCGAGCTGTCACGATGAAAACGAATTGAAGTTAGCCGAACAATGGCAGCTGGATTACTGCTTTCTATCGCCTGTGCAAAAAACCTCGTCTCATCCAAATGTCAGTCCATTGGGATGGCCGACATTTTCCGAAACCATTATCAAAACAGCGTTGCCGGTTTATGCCTTAGGTGGCTTGACCCGCGACGATTACTCGGTCGCTTTGCAACATGGCGCGCAAGGCGTTGCAGGTATCCGCAATTTTTGGTGAATCTGGGCTCAGTGATCTTCTTCGGAATGGTCTTGCTGATGCTCATCAACTGGCGCACCAGCAATGCGATGTGATTCGCTGGCCCAAGCGCCCAAATCAATGAGACGGCAGCGTTCGCTGCAAAACGGACGCCATTTATTGCTGGCATCAAACACGACAGATTTTTTGCACTGTGGACAGGCGACAATTCGCGACGTTGTAGACATGATTTCAACCACTGACAGCAAAACGCAGAATTGCATTTTTCGAAACAAATTTGACTGGCCCTTCATCATTCGCGGTGCACAAGCGAATGATACAGCGACGGGGACCACTGCTGACTTCCGGAAAGAATTCGCCGTCGTCCATAATCTGCATACGCAGCAGATGACCTGAAACCGGTTCCAGATGGAAGTAACCTTCATCAAACTCGGCATCGCGCCACTGCGCTTGTTCGCGCAATAAACGCAACAACACATCGACGCTGGTGCGAACGCCTTGCAATTCATTGAGCCAAGTCGTCAATTTTTCGCGTCGCGCGGAGGCATCGCGCAACAAAAAACAATGCAGTCGAGGCAAGTCCATCGGTGAAGAACCACCGCGCAACGAAAATCGTTGTTTACCCAATTGCAAAAACTCATCCTCGCGTAACGCCGCACCAAATTTGCCGCGGTGGTGCACGATCCAGCTATACAGTTTTTCGAGCTGCGCGAGAAAGCGATGCAATTTTTCGCGATCGACACTCGGGTGCCCGGCCATTTGCTTGAATAGCTGTAATTGTTTGTCCAGATCACTGTGCAATTCGGCGCGGGTATCGCCGTGATCCAATACTTCAAGCAGTTCGAACAGTGCACCAAATGCGGCATGATGCGTGTGATAACTGGATTCGGCGATCAGGGAAGACACTTTGTTGAACAAGAATTCCAGACGCAAATAGGTGCGGGTTTTTTCGCTCAATGGATGTTCAAATACGGTGTCGCGGCCGGTCATTCCTTCGCTGCCAAAGTGCTATAGAGTTGATGTAGTTGATACACCGCTGGCTTCAGCGCTTGCCGATCACCATCATTCGTGATGATGTCGTGTGCAATCTGCAAGCGTTCTTGATCCGATGCTTGTGTTGCCAAAATCTGCTGAGCCTGTGTTTCGTCAATGTGATCGCGCGAGCACAAGCGCTGAATTCGGGTTGCCCTATCAGCGGTAACCACGAGGACGCGATCGTAGTCTTGCGCTTGGCTGGTTTCAAGTAACAACGGAATAACAAATAGTGCGTATGAGGCTGAATGTTTGGCAGCATCAGCTCGCATGTATTCGCGAATGCGTGGGTGCAGAATGCGATTGACGCGTTGACGTGCCGCATCGTCATTAAAAATGATGGCCCGCAATGCACGTCGATTCAGCTCACCTCGCTCGTCAAGTATTCCTTCGCCGAATTCAGTCACCAACTGCTGCAGACCCTCGCTGCCGTTGACCACCACTGCACGTGCCGCAACGTCCGCATCAATAACCGGCACACCCAGTCGCGCAAATTCATCGGCAACCGCCGACTTTCCGCTGGCAATGCCGCCCGTCAACGCGACACGAAACACCTAAATTACACTCCCATGCTACGCAAATACAGCTCTACCCATTGCGCACCAAAAAACATCGCCAGCCAACCGGCAATCGCCAAATACGGACCAAACGGAATTTGCCGATCACCTTTGCGAATCAGCATTGCACCACCCCCAATAACCAGACCCGTCACCGCCGCCAAAATAATTATCAGCGGTAACATTTGCCAACCGAGCCATGCCCCCAATGCCGCAAACAATTTGAAATCACCGTAGCCCATGCCTTCTTTGCCGGTAGTCAATTTGAACAACCAGTAAACGGACCATAAGCTCAAATAACCGGCCAAAGCGCCAATCACCGCGTCTGACAATCCTGTAAATCCCCCGATTAAATTTATCAACAAACCACTCCACAGTAGGATGTAAGTAAGCTGATCGGGCAGCAATTTGTGATCCAAGTCGATACCTGACATGGCGATAAGCATGGCAGAGAAAAGTAGTGCGCCTAATGTTAGAACATCAACACCAAACATAAACGCGGAGAATCCAAAGACAGCTGCAGTAAGTGCTTCGACGATTGGATATCTTGCTGAAATGGGCGTTTTACAGTGTCGACATTTTCCCCCCAACAACAAATAACTCGCGATGGGGATATTCTGCAATGCTGAAATTTGCGTACCACAGTGTGGACAGGTACTACGTGGAATAAGCAAATCGAAACGAGGTTGCTTCTGATCGAGATCTGAGAACTTATGTTCGTTTACTTCGGTTAGATATTCCTTCGATTGTAGTACCCATTGCCGTTTCAATATGATGGGGAGGCGATAAATAACCACGTTTAAGAAACTGCCTACTAACAATCCAAATATCGACAGTACCACGACAAATAAAGTGCGATCATTGGCTAATTGAGAAATGAGCATGCGAATTTTCCCACTAACTGAAAATAATAGCGGCGACAAGCAAAACGGCCGGAAAACCGGCCGTGCAGCAATAACACAAACAACATTAAACTACGTTGCCCAACTGGAATATCGGCAGATACATAGCCACAATCAGACCGCCGACCAGAACGCCAAGAATTGCCATGATTAGGGGCTCTAGCAGTGAGCTCAATCCATCAACAGCATCATCGACTTCTGCTTCATAGATGTCTGCGACTTTAGATAGCATGCTATCTAAAGCACCTGATTCTTCACCGATCGCAACCATTTGAACGACCATATTCGGGAAAATACCAACCGACTGCATGGCTAAATTCATCTGCATACCGGTTGTTACGTCGTCACGAATTTTTAGAATTGCTGTCCTATAGACAACATTGCCAGAAGCGCCGGCTGCTGATTCCAGAGCTTCTACCAACGGAACGCCGGCCGCAAATGTTGTTGATAAAGTACGAGCGTAACGAGCGATCGCTGCCTTGTGCAGAATACCACTGATAATCGGTAACTTTAAAATAAAGCGATCTTTACTATCACGGTATTTTTGTGATGTAACGTTTAAGTAGTTCATCGTAGCTACAGCGCCAGCAATGGCAATTGCTATGACGTACCATGTTTCTTGCAGCAGCTTTGAAAGGTCCAAGACAAAAACTGTAAAAGCAGGAAGGTCCGCCCCGAAACCTTTAAACATCTCTTCGAACATAGGAACTACAAAAAGTAGCAGAATCGCGGTAACAATCACGGCAACGACCATGACCGCAGTTGGATAAAATAACGCTTTCTTAATTTTTGATTTTAGCCGTTCAACCTTTTCTTTATACGTGGCAATACGATCGAGCATCTGCTCTAGTGCACCTGATTGTTCACCCGCAGCAACTAAATCACAAAACAAATCGTCAAAGTATTTGGGGTGTCTTCGTAGAGCTTCATTGAATGGCGAACCCGCTTCCACATCTGATTTGATAGTGAGCATCAATTCTTGAACTGAAGGTTTCTCGTGGCCGCGGCCAACAATTTCAAACGATTGGACCAACGGGATACCCGCTTTCATCATCGTTGCGAGCTGGCGAGAAACGATAGCAATATCTGAGGGCTCAATGGGTTTCTTTCCGGGCTTAAACAGATCGCCTGCGGTGCGCTTTACTTTGGCTGGGGTAATTCCTTGTTTTCTCAAGGCCGCCTTAACATGAGCATCAGTGGCTCCTTGCATTTCGCCCTTTATTTTTTGTCCCTTTTTGTCCACCCCCTCCCAAGCATAAGTGTGCTGTTTTTCAACTTTTTGGGCTGGGCGAGACACCGATCCCGGTCTTTTAGATGGGGGTTGTTCTTTCTTAGTTGTCGCCAGTGCCATGACCAATACCTCTATAGGGCGAGTGCTGCCATATACAAACTGATTCACAAGTAAAGCACGAATCCTGTTGTAAATTCTAGCAACTCTAACACAACTTTATGATTTATTGAGGAAAATTGACGAATCTACACGCGCGTACTTCCTCGACATTCTTTAGCGGAACTATTAGCTAGTCTGACGTTACGCGGTTAACCTCAGCTAGACTAGTAAGACCTTGTCTTACTTTGTCCAAACCGGATTGGCGAATATTGTTAATGCCCTCTCTTTGCGCTTGATCGGCAATTTCTATTGCATTTCCTCCGGCCATGACAATACGGCTAATTGCATCGCTTATTGGCATGACTTCATAGATACCCACGCGGCCCTTGTATCCATTAACGCAATTATCACATCCGACAGGTTCAAAAATCTTAAGGGAGTCGAGCTCATCAGGCTTAAAGCCGGCCTCGATAAGTGTCTCTTTGGGAACTGTCATGGGGCGTTTGCAATGACTGCACAAACGTCGAGCGAGTCGCTGTGCGATAATCAAATGCACCGTTGTTGCGATATTGAACGCTTCTACGCCCATATTGATTAAACGAGTTAGCGTTTCCGGCGCACTATTGGTATGTAACGTTGACAAAACCAAGTGCCCGGTTTGTGCGGCCTTGATAGCGATTTCGGCGGTTTCAAGGTCGCGAATCTCCCCCACTAATATTACATCAGGGTCTTGTCGTAAAAACGACTTCAGCGCTACAGCAAAATTGAGGCCTGCTTTCGGGTTCATCTGAACCTGATTGATGCCTGGTAAATTTATCTCGACAGGGTCTTCAGCTGTAGAAATGTTGGTTTCTTCGTCGTTAAGGATGTTAACACCCGTGTAAAGCGAAACTGTTTTACCGGAGCCGGTCGGGCCTGTGACTAAAATCATTCCTTGAGGTTTTGACAAGGCATCTAAGTAACGTTGCCTTTGTAGCGGTTCGTACCCCAATGCATCAATGCCTAACATCGCGCTGCTGGGATCCAAAATACGCATTACAATTTTTTCACCCCACAACGTAGGGAGTGTGCTGACGCGAAAATCAATCGCTTTGTTTTTTGACAATTTCAGTTTTATACGACCATCTTGGGGTACCCGACGTTCTGCGATGTCCAAACGAGACATGACTTTCAGGCGTGCAGCTAATCGACTGGACAGATTGACGGGCGGTGCGGCCATTTTTTTTAAAACACCGTCGATACGGAAACGGACACGATATTCTTTTTCATAAGGCTCAAAATGAAGATCTGAGGCACCTTTTTTTATTGCATCAACAAGTAACTTGTTGATAAATCGCACAATTGGAGCATCGTCGCCACCTGTAGCATCATCTGCACCTGGCTCATCCTCCCCCCCTTGTATGTCTAAATTATCCAAATCAGCATCATCAAACTCGTCACCACCGAGTGAACCGGAGTCTTTTGCTTCCAGAACTTTATCGATTGCTTTCCCTAGCTTGTCATCTTCTACCAAAATTCCTTCTACCGACATCCCGGTATGAAAGCGAACCTTGTCAAGCGCCTCCAAGTTGGTTGGGTCAGATATTGCGACGAATAGCCTATTTCCTCTTTTGTATAATGGTATAGCGCGGTGTTGACGAATAATGGATTCTTCAACGAGCGAGGCCGGAATCAAGTCCGGGTCGATTACGTCGATATCGAATAAGGGGACTCCAAACTCTTGAGCAGCGATATTGGCGATGACATGAGATTTGACCAGTTTGTTTTGGGCAATGTAGGTCACAAGCGGGATTTTCGATTTGTTAGATTGGTTAACGGCATCTTGAGCGATGTTTTCTTCAAGTAAGCCATCAATAACCAATCGTCTGCCAAGTCCACCCAGTGATGTTTTTGTGATTTGTGTCGACATTGTTTGTTATCCGATCAACGCGTGCTAAACAAAAAGCAGAATATTGCCCAATACTGGTGCTTTATCACCGTATCGAACTTTGATGTACAGGATTCTACCCTTCATAGCCTGCCCATGCTTGCTGCTCACTTTACCAAAGAGAATAGCCGAATTATTTAAGTACCGCGTTATGCATCGATTGCTCAATATAGGTTTCCAATGTTTTTGCGTTGAAAGTTCGTTCCCCCATAAACGCTTGCACGATGGTATTGGCTTCCTGCAAATGATTTTGAGCAATCAGAGAATACAGAGTAGCGGCGTATGCAAACTCATGATACTGGCTTGCTTGAAGAGAGCCTGCATCCCCTATCAACGCCAGAGCCTTCTGGCGCATTAGCTCAAAATCCTGGTCGACAAGGCTTTTGAGGGTTTCCAATTCCAACTTTTGCTCGTGACTAAGCCCCTTAAAGCAGTTGTGCTCTGGCACATGTTTCCACAGTGCCGCCATCCCCGCTTTGGACCGTATATAGGCAAGACTAATAGCCGCTGATTTGACTTGAGGGCCCCAAACGTCCTTTGCATAGTCCTGAGTACAGCTTGGAGGCAAGGTCTTAACCGTGGTGTAAACTTGTACACTATGCAACCGTTCCACTTCACTCAGCGGCGATCGAGGGGCGACGCTGTTACTGGCCATCATTTCGGCAATAGCAGCGGAAATTCTGTACATAGACTTTATATTTGTCTGCTCAAACTGCAAATGCAAACGGTTACTGAGCAAAAAGTTTTCCGAAAGCTTTGGCGTGTTCCGCGTCAGATGATTTAAGTTAAATATGAACGACTGATAGTCCTCAAACAACGTCATGTTTCCTCTCATAAATCGATGTTTGGCCGCAATCTGGTCAACCAGAGGAAAGTAATCTGAGTTCATTGCCGAAGGGATACTCTCTAAGCTGGCGCCTAAAGTAGCCTTATTTCCTTGGTAAAAGAAAACGACATCATCGATAGATGTAAGGCCTATTCTATCGAGCTGCTTTGAAAATTCGGAGTATTTGAGTGGAATAGGCGATAGCTCTGGAATTTGTTCATTTGGCGATGCGATGATAATCAGATCGCTGTGTGCACGATAAATGAAATAATCTGCGAAATTGTTCGATATCGCTTTCAGAATTGATGAAACGATTAGTGGATCACTTTCGTATATTTGTAACCACTGAACAAAGAGACCATTTTTGTTCAATTTTCTTTTTGCTATCGAATAAAATTCATCAGAAAATAAAGTTGCAACACCACTAACCCAGGGGTTAGACGGTTCGGATATGATTAAGTCGTATTTTTGTTTCTGTGATGAGAAATAGGATTTTGCATCGTCGATGACGATGTCAGCCCTTGTATCGTTGTACACTAGGGCATTCCGCTCGCCAAAAAATTTAGCCCCCTCTACGACCGCTTGTTCGATTTCGATAATGTCAACTTTAGTCAAATTTGGATATGTCAATGCAACGTGAGCAGTTATGCCCGACCCCATGCCAATGACCGCAGCTCTTTTAGCATCTGGCATGTGAAGGATTGGTAATGCTCCGGTGAGTATCATTGTGTATTCGTCGATATCCACTTTGTCAGATTTTGTTGATGCACCTGCGTCGACTTTTCCGTTTGTAATAATTGAACGAGTGCTATTGTTTAACGCAACTGCGATAGACGCAGTTTTGCCATCCTTATAGAACTCAACATTACGCTTAACCAGCTGGCCGTGACGATATACGCCTGAGCTAAGTTTGCTATGCTCGAGCTTCACGCCAATGGCAATTAGTGACACAATCGCTAATGCGGATAACGTGGAAATCATCAAATGCTTTTTATAAAGGGATGAACTTTTCTTTAGCAGATATACACCAAGTAAAACATCGAGAATAGCACCAATCAGGATGACCCATTTGAGCCCAACGAGCGGCATCAGTATTAGCGCCGCTCCTAGAGCGCCGACTATCGCACCCAACGTGTTTGCGGCATAAACTTGGCCGATCGCTTTTTCGCCACAGCCTTTATCCAGCATCGCGAATGTGATTAACGGAAGAGTCATTCCTGCCAAAACAGTAACGGGAACCATCACACAGAATGAAATGAAATGGCTAATCAATATATACAAGGAGTAGCCAGACTCGGTTCTGTTGAGTGCGCCCATTATAAATTTCATAAAATCAAACGACCCAAGATAAATCAGCAGAGTAAGCGCAGCCATTGTGCCCATAAGTAGCTGAATCAACCCGAGTGTGCGAGTAACATCCGAAATCCGATCAATTTTGTTTCGAATATAGTACCCTCCAAGCGCAAGGCCAAAAATGAATGCGCTAAGCATGAGCTCAAAAGAATGCGTGGAGCTGCCCAATACCAAGCTGAGCATACGAACCCACCCAATTTCGTAGATGAAGGAAGATAAGCCCGTTATCAAAGAAATCAGCAGAAATGCGTTTGTTCCAATGACATAGCTTTTAGGCTGAGATGAGACCACAGTAGAGGTGCCAAAGGGGGCTGTTTGGGTATTAGAAATTTCAGATACGATTTTCCATGTTAGCAACGCAACAGCCATATTGACTAACGCCGCAGTTAATACTGTGCCGGGTAAGCCAACAAGATCAATAAGCACGAAACCAGCTATTAATACGCCAGTGGCTGCGCCCAAGCTGTTTGCAAAATAAAGGCTAGCCAACACTCGGCCTTTTTCGTGTTCAAACAATCGAATCAAGCCTGCGCTCATAAGGGGGAAAGTCGCACCCAACAAGATCGATTGAGGTAAAACGAGTAGTGTTGCAATTCCCCACTTTGATAATTGAATGGCTGTAGCCGTGTCCAAACTTGAGAACAAACTGTCATATGCGAAATCGGTGACACTGAGGTAAGAGTCATGAAAAACAAACCCCATAACGCCGATCGCGGCCTCGATCCATGCATAAACGGCCAGAGGGTTACTTATTCGTTGCGTGTGTTTTCCAACCAGCCAAGCCCCTAATGTCATACCACCCATAAAGATCGCAAGTACAAGCGCTTGAGAGTAAGCGGCATGCCCAAGGAACAATTTTAAGTAGTGAGACCAAATCGATTCGTAAATTAATCCTGCAAGCCCCGAAAGAATAAAGATAAATAAGACAAGCCTTCTTGTATTTTCCTGTAACGGATGCATTGAGATTATTCCTTACGCGTAGTGTTCGTCGTTGTGAAAACCCAACAGATGTTCTAATTTACCAAGAATTAACCAATGTTGAAGCCGATTTGCGTCTAAATACGATCTTAGAGCAGTAATAGTTATCTATGTTCTCGAACGTGTCACGTATTCAAGCTTTGTTTTAAGACCTATTAATT
>JAYSCL010000067.1:0-18703 GCA_041914905.1 Enterobacterales bacterium | reverse complement strand
AACGGCAATTCAATTTGCGCGCGCGTGCTGACCGGCAATGACGCGTGTTTGTCACTAAACGGTAGGCGAATGCGAAAACAAGTGCCTTCGCCAACCGTGCTTTCCACTTCAATTGCGCCTTTCAATTGCTCGGTGATAATAAAATAACTGACCGACAATCCTAGCCCCGTGCCATGACCTTCTTCCTTCGTCGTGAAAAACGGTTCAAACACACGACGACGCACGCTTTCTTCCATGCCGGGGCCGTTATCGATGATTTCAACGACGGCATTGTCATCCTGACGAAACAGGCGCAAACGAATTTGTGGATCCGCGTTATTCTGAGAGGCCAAGGCATGGGCGGCGTTGAGTAACAAATTCAGGAACACTTGTTCGAGCTGATTTTTTTGTGCGCGCACACGCGGCAATTCCGTTTCGAAATCGCGCAGGATGTGCACGCGACGAAACTCGAATTGCTTTTTGTGGTTGTAGTCGGCACTGGCCAATCTGACGGAGGCTTCCATCGCGGCGATCAAATCAATGGGCACTAATTCAATGCTCGATTGTCGTGCAAACGACAGCATGTCTGCGACGATTGCCGCAGCCCGTTCGCCAGCTTCACGAATGCCCGATAAAAACTCGGGAATACGTTGTTTGTCGAGATAGCTCCGCAGATGTTCCATATCGACGCCGTATTGTTCGGCAACGGCAGCGTTACGCGGCCAATCGGCCGATAAACGCCGCTCGATATTCTGTGTGCTTTGCAAAATGGCACCGAGCGGATTATTGATCTCATGCGCCATACCCGCCGCGAGACCACCCAAAGACAACATTTTTTCGGTTTGCACCAGTGTTTGTTCAATACGTACTTTTTCAGTGACGTCATCAACACGGATCACGACGCCTTTGCCTCGACCTGACAACGGATAAACGACCACATCAAACAAATAGGCGCGGTCATTCAGGCGCGCATGAACGCGTGCGGCGTGTTGGCGACGGCCGTACGCGGTGGCCTCTGTCACCGCTTCAATTTGTTGATCAAATTGGGGCAACAGGCTCTTCAAAAACTTGCCGGTGGCCTGCTGCGCCGAGATGCCGGTCAACGCGACGGCCAAACGATTCCAATGACGCACACGTCGTGCCGAATCAACGGTAATGATAATAGACGGCATGCAATCGATCATGTCTTCCAACATGCCGGACAGTTCCTGCGCGCGACGCTGTGCCTGATTGCGTTCTTCTATACGTTTGTGCAGTTCTTCGGTGCGCTCGACCATGCGCGATTCGAGCAGATTGCGTGCACGCTCGACGGCAGCTTTCGACTCGAGTAACGCGTCTTCGGCCAACTTGCGCGACGTGATGTCACGCGCAATTTCGATATACACTGGCCTGTCCATCCAATACGCTTTGCGCACGCGGGTTTCGACGGGTAAGCGCGTGCCATCGAGTTTGCGATAAAACGTTTCATACGTGATGGTGTGGCCGCGTTCCATGTCCAAGCGCAATTTGGGATGGCGACGCAAATAGCATTCCACATCGATGTCCCACAACGTTTTCAGCAACAGCTCATCACGGCTGAAGCCCAGCAATTCACAACTGCGACGGCTGACATCGACAATACGACCTTCCAGATCGCTGACCAGCATCATGTCAGCGGCGACGTTCATGAATTCAAGAAAATTACTTTCCAGTGACGACAACATGATGCGGCTGCGATAAACGGCAACCAACGCCACACAAAGTCCACCGACAACAAATGTACCCAATGTGATGGCAGCCCAAAACGGCCATGGCTGTGGCGTTACATATTGCGGTTGCCAATAAAACAACACCAAACTGAGCGCGACAACGACCAGCACGATGCATAGTGTCAGCAATAACAAGACAGACCAGGGTTGTAATCGGCGTAAGCTGCTTTGGAAGAGGTTCACGAGCGTAAACAGGTGATTGTCAGGCGATCCTGTCAGCCTAGTTTGTTGTCGCAAAATATTCAAAGCCTTCCGATCCGAATCGCGGCTGTGATAAAAAGGAACTGTGAAACGACAAGGAATCAACAACGATGCCACTGCTTCAAAAAGTAGATGCGCTGCGCGACCAGTTTGGCGGTCGGTTTGACGCGCTGGATCATTGGCTGGCGAGCCGCAAAGATTTGTTGGTGTTGTACTGCCGATTGTCGGTGGTGCCGAATCGCCGCGAAGCCTTGCCGGGCACCAACGAAATTGCGCAGCTGTGCAATGCGCTGGTGGATTATGTGTCAGCCGGACATTTTGAAATTTACGAGCAGTTGCTGGACGTCGCCGAAAAACGTGGCAAGACCGCTCAACAATTGGCCAAGCGATTGTTTCCTCACATTGCCGAAAGCACTGATGCCATTGTCAATTTCAGTGAAAAATACGGCGATCACACCGAAGACAGTTTGAGCGAAGAATTTGATCGCGACTTGGCGTCGATTGGCCAAATCCTCGAAGAGCGTCTGGAATGGGAAGACGCGTTAATTGCGGCTCTGTTTGATGAAGACGAAAAAGCAGCGTGACTGACGTATTGTTAAATTGAAAACGCCCTCATCACGAGGGCGTTTTGGTTTCTAAAGAGGTCTTCGGATCAAAAATAACATGACTGTGTTTTTGCAGTTCTTCTTCGATCTGGCCCGTTAACCAATACCAATACATTTTGTAATCGGCCATCAGTGACCAGCGCGGATACGTAAATGTGGCCGGGCGATTTTTTTCGAAAACAAAATGTCCGATCCAAGCGGGACCGTAACCGGCGATCAACACCCACCACAAGCTGCTGTAGTGGCCGGCGGTTACCAACCACAGCAACATACAAGTGGCCATCGTGGTGCCGACATAATGCCAAGCGCGACAAATGGGCAATCGGTGTTCAGCCAAATAATAGGGCCAGAACGCGGCAAAGGAAGTCAGATTCGTCGGTGTCATCCATCGGCTCGATCAGATTACGACACCCAAAAGCATGCGCGCCGCAGAAGCGGCGCGCAAGGTCTAAACGATTCGGCTTATTTCGTTGCCGCTTTTTTGATGTCGACCAATTCAACATCAAACAGCAATGTCGAGCCCGGCGGAATTTTGCCGGCGCTGTTGTCGCCGTAACCAATCGTTGACGGGATCGCCAATTGGTATTTGGCGCCTTTGGTCATCATTTGCAGCGCTTCTGTCCAGCCGGCGATCACACCATTGACCGGAAATTCAGCCGGCTGATTGCGATCATACGATGAATCGAATTTGGTGCCGTCGACCAAGGTGCCGGTGTAATGCACCACCACGGTATCTTCAGCTTTCGGCTTCACTTTACCGCTGCCTTCTTGCTGCACTTTGAAGCGCAAGCCTGACGCGGTTTTTTGCCAACCTTGTTTGTCCAGATCGGCTAAGTAGGCTTCACCTTTGGTTTTGTTGTCGCCGGATTTCTTGGCCATCATTTCTTGCTGTTTCTTTTGCAAGCCTTCAGCGAATTTCTGGATCGCTTCTTGACCTTCTTGTTCAGACAAACCGACTTTGTCGTTCAAGCCATCGGCAAAACCTTTAACAACGGTTTCGTTGTCGACGGTGACTTCCATTTCTTTGAATTGTTCAAAGTTACGGCGCAGCTCGCTGCCATAACGCGAAGCAACGGCATACAACGCTTTATCGGCATCGGACTTGAATGTCATGGCCGGTTTGGCGGCGGTTTCAGCCGTGGTTTCGTCTTTCTTGGCTTCGTCCTTGCCTGAGCAAGCGGCCAGAGCCAGCACGGTGGCGGCGATGGCAAAATGTTTCATGGGTGACCCCTGTAGCGATTGTGGTGTTTTAGACGTGTTTTGCCGGCACAGGCCGGAAAGCGTGAAAGGTCGCCATGCTACCGGTTCACTGGCAACAGGCAAAGCGGCAAATCGGTGAACTACTTCGGTTCTTTATCAATTTGGGACAGCACCGCTACCACTTCGGCATCGCTGGCCGGTTTTTGGGCATCGTGACAAGCCGTCGCGCTGGCTAAACGGAATTGCCGCAAAAAGCGGCGACAGTAATCGCATAGCAATAAATGCAAACGCAGCGCCATGCGCTGACGCCAGCTTAAACGACCGTCGACATAGTCACTGGCGCTGCGCACGGTGTCTTTACAGCTCAACATTCACCGGTCTCCTGATAATGTTCGACGGACTCAAATAAGCGCAGACGGGCACGGTGCAATAGCACCCGACGATTGGATTCACTGATCTGCAATTTGTTACAAACGTCTTCGGGTTCGAGTTCATCGATATGATGCAGCACAAACACCGATTGTTGCAGTGCCGGCAAGCTGGCCAGGGTCTGCTGCACACAATCGCCGAGTTCGCCTTGCTGCAAGAGTGCATCGGGCGAATCGGCGGACCATTCTGACGGTGTGTGTTGGTTCCAATGGCCGCTGCTGTCAAAGCGTTGCCACAGATCCGGGTTATCGTCGCTGATCGCTTCGAGTGACACTTCGCGCCAATCGCGGCGCTGACGTGACGTGGCGGCATTGATAACAATTCGTGTCAGCCAGGTTTTTAATGTCGAGCGGCCTTCAAACGCCGGCAACGCCCGCCAGGCCGAAACCCATGCCTCTTGCACAACCTCTTCGGCTTGTGCCGAACCGACAATGGCGCGCGCGGTGGCCTTCAAACGACCGTGATACGCACGCACCAGTTCAGCAAAATGGGTGCGATCGCGGGCACGCAAGCGGTCAATATCAAATTCGTCCATGGTCGTTGGCGGCAGTGTTGGATGGGCGGATTCTACGCGAAGCAGGGCTTTTTTCGCGGCTAATCACGGTGCTTGTCCTGCCCATGTTCATTCTGTACAATGCCGCGCCCCAAGCGACTGGCTGCATTAGTGAGCGGCGTCGCGGGTTGTATGAACTTAAAGACTTAGGAGTCGCCCATGTCACTAACTGCCGAAAACAAAGCCAAGATCGTTGCTGATTTTGCGCGTGGCAAGAACGATACCGGTTCACCTGAAGTGCAAATTGCACTGTTGACCGCTCGTATCAACGACCTGCAAGGTCATTTCCAAACCCACACCAAAGATCACCACAGCCGTCGTGGTCTGCTGCGCTTGGTTAGCCAACGCCGCGTACTGTTGGATTACCTGAAAGGCAAAGAGCTGGCTCGCTACCAAACGCTGATCGAGCGTTTGAATATCCGCCGCTAAGTAAAAAATATGACAAAAGGCCCCAATCGGGGCCTTTTGTCTTTTTGCCGTGCAGGGATGCACAAATACCGCAGACGCAGGACGCGCAGGAGCAGTTGCCTCCGCATTTTGCGTGCAAAGCCCCAAGCAGAAGCATAAGATCGCGCGCGCAAACATATGGTGAAAATAGAAACTAAGGAATACTCGTGAATCCGATAAGCAAAAGCTTTCAATTCGGCGCTAACCGCGTCACGCTCGAAACCGGTGCAATTGCCCGTCAGGCCACCGCTGCCGTTATGGTCAATATGGACGACACCGTTGTGCTCGTCACCGCCGTCGCCAAAACCGATGTCAAAGAAGGTCAAGACTTTTTCCCGCTGACCATTGATTACCAAGAAAAATTTTATGCCGGTGGTCGTATCCCCGGTGGTTTCAACAAACGTGAAGGCCGTCCTTCCGAAAACGAAACGCTGGTCGCCCGTTTGATCGATCGTCCGCTGCGTCCGCTGTTCCCCGAAGGTTTCTTCAACGAAATTCAAATTTACGCGCAAGTGCTGTCGATCAATCCTGAAGTGCAACCGGATATCGCCGCAATGATCGGTGCGTCCGCCGCGCTGTCGTTGTCCGGCGTGCCGTTTATGGGCCCGATTGGTGCCGCGCGTGTCGGTTACAAAGATGGCCAATACCTGCTGAATCCCAGCATCAAAGCGGTGAAAGAATCGCAATTGGATCTGGTCGTTGCCGGCACCGAAAACGCCGTGTTGATGGTGGAATCCGAAGCCGAAGAATTGTCCGAAACCGTGATGTTGGGCGCCGTGATGTTTGGTCATCAAGCGCAACAAGTGGTTATTCAAGCGATTAAAGAGTTTGCCAAAGAAGCCGGCAAACCGAGCTGGAACTGGAGCGCGCCGGCGGCGAACACCGCCCTTGTCGACGCCGTTAAAGCTGCCGCGGCCGAACAAATCAACGCGGCGTATCAAATTCCAGTTAAGCAAGAACGTTATGCAAAACTGGATGAGATCCGTAGCGCGGTTGTCGCCCAACTGGCCACGGGCGCTGAAGGCGCACCCAGCGCCGATGACGTGAAGAAAACGTTTGGCGATATCGAATACAAAACGGTGCGTGAGCGCGTGCTGTCGGGCGCGCCGCGTATCGACGGTCGTGAACACGACATGATTCGTGCGATCTGGGTTGGTGCGGGCGTCTTGCCGCGCACGCATGGCTCGGCGGTTTTTACGCGCGGTGAAACGCAAGCCATTGTCACGGTGACATTGGGTACTGAAAAAGACGGACAAATTCTCGACTCGCCACTCGGCGAATCGAAAGACCTGTTTATGTTCAACTACAACTTCCCGCCGTTCTCGGTCGGTGAAACCGGTCGTATCGGCACACCCAAACGCCGCGAAATCGGTCACGGTCGTTTGGCCAAACGCGGTGTTGCCGCGATGATGCCAGCCTTTGCGGACTTCCCCTACTCAGTGCGCGTTGTTTCGGAAATCACCGAATCCAACGGCTCGTCTTCGATGGCGTCGGTTTGCGGTTCGTCGCTGGCCTTGATGGATGCCGGTGTGCCCATTAAAGCCCCTGTCGCCGGTATCGCGATGGGTCTCGTTAAAGAAGGTAATCGCTTCGTTGTGTTGTCCGACATTCTCGGTGATGAAGATCATTTGGGCGACATGGATTTCAAAGTGGCCGGTTCCGATAAAGGCATCACCGCGTTGCAAATGGACATCAAGATCGACGGCATTACCCGTGAGATCATGGAAGTGGCCTTGCATCAAGCCAAAGCCGGTCGTCTGCACATTCTCGATGTGATGAATCAAGCCATTCAGTCACCGCGCGGCGAGTTGTCACAATTTGCACCGCGCATCACGACGATCAAAATTGATCCGGAAAAAATCCGCGAAGTCATCGGTAAAGGTGGCGCGGTTATTCGCAGCATCACGGAAGAGTCCGGCGCTTCGATCGACATCGATGACGACGGTACCGTTCGCGTCGCCGCCGTCACCGGCGAAAGTGCACAGATCGCACTGCGCCGCATCGCCTCCATCACGGCCGAAGTGGAAGTTGATCAAGTCTACGAAGGCACTGTGGTACGTCTCGCCGATTTCGGTGCTTTCGTTAACATTCTGCCCGGCAAAGACGGTCTGGTACACGTGTCGCAAATCGCGAACGAACGTGTTCAAAACGTTGCAGACTTTTTGAAAGAAGGTCAAAAAGTCAAAGTCAAAGTGCTGGAAGTGGACAAACAAGGCCGTATTCGTTTGTCGATGAAAGCGCTGTTGGAGCAGCAGGCGTAATTGATTGTGATTATAAAAAAGGCGCCGAACGGCGCCTTTTTCTTTACTCGAGCAACGTGTCTTGCGGTTCTGTAGTCACCTGCAAAATTGCGAATATAGTGGAACGCTCTTCAACTTAAGTTTGCGCATTTCAATATCTATTGATTTGTCGTGTTGATTTAGTATCGCCTCAAATTCATTAGAAACTAAGGCTCTCAATAAAACGGGAATATCTTCTTTAGTTGTGAGATTCATATCCATAGTGTCGAGACGGGCGAGAACTTCATTTACTGCTGCAGACTCGATTTCAAAATTTCCAGTGCAATAACGTTCTTCAGCCCATTCATGAACCTCCGACTCATTTAACTCATCAATTGCCCATTTCCGCAAAATGGACTGAATGTCGTAAGTTGTAACGGTGCTCATGGTGTATAACGCAGAAATAACCGGCGCACCTTAGCGCGTCCGGTGCAGGCTTTCGCCTGCGCGAAGTTGATTGACCTGTTAGCCATATTTAGCAATTATCTCTAGGCATTCTTTTAATATCGGCTCGCGATATTTCGATTCAATCTTTGCCAATACTTTATCTGTTTTCAAGAGATATGATGGTTCCATATGCAAACGAGGAGGACCAAATGGAATATCTCGAGGAATTGCCGCAATGAACTGCTGAAATATTTTGTGCGAATCTTTGAATTCTGGGCCTAAATGGTAAAGCGCGTTTTCGACTCGGTGTGCACCATGAGCCATGCCAATCTCAAAAGAAAGTAAAGCCCTTGCGGCAGAAACCAAACGTTTTAAACGAGCAGCTCTTTGATCGGGAGTCATATTGGCTAACTACCATTCATCGTCTTTTCGCCAGCCACTTATCCAACTGATTTGCAAACGCCTGCACATCGCGTGCGTGCATTGGGGGCGGGCCGCCGGTGTGTTCACCGCTGCCGCGTAACTGGTCCATCAAATCGCGCATCGTCAGCTTTTGTTTGATGGTATCGATCGAATATTTTTCACCACGCGGATGCAGCGCTTCCGCGCCGTTTTCAATCGCATCGTGAGCCAATGGAATATCAGCGGTGATGACCAGATCGCCGGACTGGGCTTGTGCGGCAATAAAGTTATCGGCTTCGTCAAAACCGGAAGCGACAACCGTCATTTTGATAAACGGCGATTTCGGTACCACAAAAAATTGATTGGCGACCAACACACAGGGATGTTGCACGCGCTGTGCGGCGCGATACAGCACCTCTTTGATCGCTTTTGGACACGCGTCGGCGTCGACCCAGATCGTCATGTAAAATAGTGGCCTCAAGTGAACGCGCTTAAGCAGGGCACATTGTGCCCACGCAGACGACCATGTTGGCAACCACCCGAAAAATTTTATTTTTAATCGCCGGATTAGTGGCCATCGCGCTGGCCATTCTCGGTATTGTTCTGCCGGTATTGCCGGCCACGCCCTGGGCAATTCTGGCGGCGTTTTGTTTTGCCAAGGCCAATCCCAAATGGGAAAAGAAATTACTGGAACACCCACAACTAGGACCGCTGATTATCAACTGGCGTGAACGTCAGGCGATCCCGCGATTGGCCAAATGGGCGGCGGTCATTATGATGTTGGTCAGTACGATCACCTGTTGGCTGCAAATGCCGATGGTGTGGGCGCTGGCCATTACGATAACGTTATTGATCGTTGCGATCTGGATCTGGACTCGCCCTGATCAATAAGCGCGATGACTGATTGGGGAAATGATGAATAAATCTTATGGTTGGTGGTTGCTGCACCCACGGCAATGGCCATTGCTGATTCAACGTAATCGTTTGCGCGAAGCATTGGGTTTGCGATTAATCCCCTGGCTGAGTAAGGCAGAACAATCTGGTGATAACAGTGCGCCAACGAAAAAGATCGTACAGGTTGTGCATGCGCTGGAGCGGCAAGAGGTTATTGGTGACGATGACGCGCAGCAGTTGTGGGATCAGGCTCGTCACGACCCGGCGATTCAGCAATTGGCCGACGATTTGCATCGTGTGAGTTGTGGCTCAACGTTGCCAATATCCAATTTATTAAGCGCGAAATCGCTGCGACGGTTGCGCAAGGATACACTGAAAAGTATCGAGTTTGAAACACTGTCAATTGCACCACATTTGCCGGTGTTGATCCCGTTGGTGTCGGCATTTTTCTTGTTCAGCGGCTTCATACACGTTGCGATTTTCTTTTCCAGTTTTGATTTGCCGTTTTCACGTTACTTTGGCCTTAGCGATTACATTGCGGCGAGTATGGACAGCCTCATGGCGGTTATCTTGTCAACGTTATTGGCCATTGTGATGATGTCGATGACGCGAAAAGTGCAGCGTTTGAATGCTTTACAGCGACAGCTGTTGGTCGCCAATTGGGGAACGGTTTTCGGCATTGTCATGATGTTGATCGCGTTGGTTATACTGGGCAGTTCGAGCACCAGTGATGAATTGAGAACCATGGTGATTTACGCATTAATGATTACCGTAGGCACCAGTGTTGCTCCATTCATTTCGGCCTATGCCAAACGCCCCAATGCAACACTGTTGTTCAGCCTCTTTATCGTCATTTACTCGGCACTATTATGGTTGATGAGCAACACCGAACTGCAAGCGCTGGACAAGTCCGGCAACTCGAACACGCAGATTATTCTGAACGATGACAGCGGCACGGTTTTAACGCAACGCATCATAGCCGGCAACAGCCTCTACCTGTTCTTGCTGAACGATCGTCGTGAGATAACGGTACTACCGATTGAGAACATAAAGCAGATTTACTACATCAACAACACCAAGGATGCGGGCAATATAAACAGGCAATAGCTCCGCGCAAACTTTTCACCATCTATGTGTCGTTCTGGTGCTGGATTGAGCTACGCTTGAAGGTGGCACAATGTGGTGGGTGATGGGTATGCGTGATATTCCGTTAAAATACAAATTTTGGCTGGTCAATGCGGTCAGTTTTGCTGGGATGGTTTTGCTGAGCTTGTTCACGTTATCGCGGGGCCATGATGCCGTGGTAGCGGCCGGCAAAAAAATCAGCTTTGCCAGTTATATTGGCGATCAGTTCCTCGCTTATGCGATCGTCGTATTGCTACTGATGCTGGGGGTCTTGGCGGCCTCACAAATGCTGATTGCGTTCGTTGAACGTCATATCACGGTGTTGCACCAGGCCATGTTGGCGGTACAGCATCAGCACGATTTGAATGTCAGAGTCGACAGTGTTGGCGAAGATGAAGTGGCAGAAATGGGGCGGGCCTTCAATGCGATGCAAGACGGTCTGTTGCAGCTGATTCGTCAAATCGATGATGCCAGCGGCGATGTGCGTCAGGCGGTTGATGGTATGCGCGATGTCGTGTTGCAAACGCAGCAAGGCATGAACACGCAGCAACAGAAATCGAGTGATCTTGAACATCGTGTGCAGGAAATGCTGAACGGTGCCCGCACGGTTTTGCAGCAGGCAACGCAAACGCAGCAAAATTCCGGCAGCGCGTGTGAGCTTGCGCAAAGCGGTTCCGGTGTGGTTCGTGAATTGACCGAAGCGTTTCGCGCTTTGGCCAATGATGTGCAGAAATCGTCTGGCCTGATCAGCAAGCTTGCAGAAGACAGCAAACGCATTGGTGCGGTGTTGAATGTCATTCGTGAAATTGCCGACCAAACCAATCTGTTGGCGTTGAATGCGGCAATTGAAGCCGCGCGTGCCGGTGACAGCGGACGCGGCTTTGCCGTGGTCGCCGATGAAGTGCGACAACTGGCGCGTCGCGCGGGTGAATCAACCGATGAAATTCGTCAAATTGTCGAAGCTTTACAGCAAACGACACGCGACTCGGTGGAACTGATGGCACAGAGTTTAGAGCGCGCGAATGCCAGTCAAGCTCAAGCAGAACGTGCCGCGCACGCGATCACAACCATCAATGAGTCGGTGCGTCAAATCACTGACAATAATCGCGCCATTGCCGATGTGTCGCAACAGCAAGCAGAGCTCGCCGAGCGTGTTTATCACGATATCAATGCGATCAAACAGATCACCGACAACACGCGTCAATCCACGCAACTGTATGTGCAAAACAGTGACCAGTTGAATCAGCTATCAGCACGCTTGCAGCAATCGATTGGGCAATTTCGGATTCGTCGTTGATCAAACCGACGGCGAATTTTTATTCGGCGCATTGAGCGGAATGACCCAGCTCATATGAACGCCGTCACCGGGCTGACTGCGGCAGTGGATCTGCCCACCTAGCGTTTGTTCAACGATGTTGTAAACAATGTGCAAACCCAGCCCGCTCCCTCCTTGGCCACGTCGTGTGGTGAAGAACGGCTCAAACACATGCGGCAAATGTTCGGGCGCAATGCCGATGCCATCGTCGTCATAGCGACACTGCAACTGCGTTCCTTCAACACGAATGCTAATGGCCATATGACCGCGGCGATCATCAGGAAACGCATGGGTCAGTGAGTTCATGATCAAATTCGTTAATACCTGCGACCATGCGCCGGGAAAGCTCGTGATCACCAGATCGGGAGGGCAGTCGACCGTGATCTGATGCGGCGTCTTTTTCAATGTCGGTCGCAATGACAGCAACACATCGTTGATGTAAGACGCGAGGTTAAACGAACGCGACGCTTCGCTGGTTTGATCAACGGAAATTTGTTTGAAGCTGCGCATCAACTGCGTGGCGCGGTTCAAATTGCTTTGCAAGATCGTCAGACTTTCATCGGCTTCGTTGATGAATTGATTCATCATATCCCGCTTCAAGGTGTCGTTCTGATAATCGGTCGCCAGGGTTTGTTGCAGTTCGCGCAGATGTGACATTGCGGTGATTGCAACACCTAATGGTGTGTTGATTTCGTGCGCGACACCGGCAATTAGCTGATTTAGCGCACCGTGTTTTTCAGCGCTGATCAACTGCTCTTGTGTGTCGCGCAAGGTTTGCAGCGACGTTGCCAGCTCATCATTTTTTAGCGCGAGTTCTTCTGTGCGGCGTAAAACTTTTTGTTCCAAGGTGACATTTAATTCGTTGAGTTGATTTTGCTGTTCGGCAAGCGCTTGATTCGCCTGTGATAAACGCTGTGTGTAGGCGGTGACCTCGGCATAGACTCGATTCAATGCGTGAATAATTGGCGTGAACTCGTTTCGTTCAGCATAACGCAGCGGCGTTAAATGCAAATGATCGTCAGCGTCACTGACCATGCTGTTCTGTATTTGCGTGAGCACACGATTAAAGGGGCGAAACAAAACGGCTAAAATCAACAAGCCAATACTGATCATAAGCAGTGCCAGAATGGCGCTGTTCAGTAAATTTTGCTTCAAGATTGGCTGCAGCTCTTGCAGCCATTCGTGCTCCGGTACAAACACACCGAGAATCAGCCCGTTGCTGGTTTCGATATGATAAATGCGATGTGGCTGATCGCGAAAATCAACGCGTTCGAGTTGCGTCATCTGCGCGACAACACTTTGTTTCAGCAACTGTTGTTCCCACGGCAGTTGATCAGCGGCTTGCATAACGCGGTTATCATCCGCAACAAAGCTGACGTAAACACGACTGTGCTTATCAATTAAAAATGCAAAGCTGTTGGGGGTGATGTTGATCGTCGCGACAAAGTCACGCATTGCCTGCAAGGACCAATCAACGGTAGCCATGCCGATAACCTGACGACCATCAAACATCAATGCATCGACGGTCATCATCAGCGCCTCACTACCGGCCTCATCGCGATACGGTGCTGTCCAGATGACGTGGCCGGGTGTTTTGGCCGTTAGTAACTGCATGCCACGCAAATACCACGACTGCTGCGGATAGTTGTAGTCGTCACTGCTGAGATCCCAGGTAAATACGACCTGATTGTTTTGCCAAAAAGCATAGGGGCCGACCAAGCGGCGTTTGGGATCGAATTGGAACGGTTCGTACCACCATCCGCCACCCAGCGCCGTTGGCATACGCTCGAAATGGCGACGCAAATGCACTTCCATATCGCGATTCATTGTCGCGACGGCGACCGATTGGCGTCGACGATAAAAGTCTTCGCCTGCGACCGCCAGATCATCGGCGTTGCGTGCAATGGTGGCCATCATGCCTTCAATGCGATGCAAATAGCCGGTCAGTGTTGCTTCAATCTGCGCGGTGCGTGCGGTATGCAATGCCTCAGCGGCGCGCACATGTGCGAAATACACCAACATGCCGTAACCACCCATTTCGGCCAGCAGCACGAACAACAAGATGCGCACACGTATTGTCATATTATGATGACGGCAAGCTTTCCAAATTGCAGTGTAGACCTATACTGAATTTAAGTACGGTAAGCGAGCCGCACTGCGGAGTGTCCATGTCAGTAAACGAGACGGGCTCGGTGTTCGCCGATGATGATGCCGGCCCGACAAGCCCCAATAAAGTGACGCGTTTGCCATGGAAGGTGTTGATTGCGGATGATGAAGAAGAAGTCCATCACGTTACGCGATTAGTGCTCGGCAGTTTTTCGTTTGCAGAGCGCCCTCTGTTGTTGCTGCACGCCTATTCGGCGCAAGAAGCGGAACAGCTGCTGCAGCAACATCCCGATACGGCGGTAGCACTGCTCGATGTGGTCATGGAGCGCGAACATGCCGGCTTGGAGTTGGTGCAACGTATTCGCGAAGTATTTGAGTTGCATTTGATTCGCTTGGTGTTGCGCACCGGTCAACCGGGACAAGCGCCGGAACATCGCGTTGTCGCCGCTTACGATATCAATGATTACAAAGAAAAAACGGAGTTAACGGCGCAGAAGCTGAAAACGCTGATGTACGCGAGTTTGCGCTCGTACCGCGACCTGCTGATCATCGAAGGCAACAAGACCGGTGTCGAACGGGTGTTGCAAGCAACCACGACAATATTTGAAGAACGTTCATTACACAATTTCGCCAGTGCGGTATTAGCCCAATTGACGCAACTATTGTTATTAAATCAAGACGCAGTGTTCTGTCGCATCGAGCAATGTTTTGCCGCCAGCTTGGAAAATGGCGTCTACCGTATTCGCGCGGGCAGTGGCGTGTTCGAGTCGCAGGTGTCACGTCGAGTCGATGATTTGAACGACCGCGACATCAACGAACGATTGAATCACGCACGGCAACAAAAGCGATCGACGTTCAATAACGACTATTACGTTATCTATTTTGCCAGCAGCAATGGCGCCGAATATTTGTTGTATGTGCACGATACGCGCCATTTAACCGAATTTGATCGTGAGCTGATTGTCTTATTTTGCTCCAACGTCGCCATAGCGTTTGAGAACTTGCATCTGAGCAATGAGCTTGAGCAAAGCCAGAAAGAAATGATTTATCTGCTGGGCGAAGCCATTGAATCGCGGTCGAATGAAACCGGTAATCATGTGCGTCGCGTTGCCAACATTACGTACTATATCGCGCTCAAGGCCGGTGTTAGTCCCGACATTGCTGAACAATTCAAAACCGCATCGCCGATGCATGATGTGGGCAAGATTGCGATTGCCGATGCGATTTTGAACAAGCCTGGCAAGCATGACCAACAGGAACAAGTGGTGATGCGTTCCCATGCGCGTTTGGGCTACGACATGATGAGCAAGTCAGCGCGCAAGATCTTTCAAATCGCCGCAACAACGGCACATGAACACCATGAGAATTGGGATGGCAGTGGCTATCCCCGTGGCCTCAAAGGCGATGAGATAGCATTGGTTGGTCGCATTACGGCCGTGTCCGATGTGTTTGATGCCTTGCTCAGTGCACGCTGTTACAAACAACCGTGGTCACGTTCACAAGTCGAACGCTTTTTCAAAGAAGAGCGAGGGCGAAAATTTGATCCGGTGTTGGCGGATATCGTGCTGAACAACATCGATGAATTGATGCAGATCCGCGATCTGTTTCCGGATTAACGGTGAGAATACAGGTGGTTGTCAGCGCGTAGGGCGGCCTTCAGGCCGCCATATGTAATGCTTGGCGGCCTGAAGGCCGCCCTACACGTACTTTAGAATTGACGAACGAGCAGTCCTCAGTCAATCGGTGCCAGCAGTGCCTCGATTTCCGATTCGGTCAGTTTGAATTCGCCGCCTTCGTTGTCGCCATAAATACTGGTGGCGAGCGCTTTTTTCTGTGCTTTTAAAACGGCCATTTTTTCTTCGACGGAGCCGGCGCAGATCAATCGATAAACAAAGACGGGTTTGTCTTGACCAATACGGTAAGCGCGGTCGGTGGCTTGTTCTTCGACGGCCGGATTCCACCAAGGATCGTAATGAATCACGGTGTCGGCCGCCGTCAAATTCAGACCAACGCCACCCGCCTTCAAGCTGATCAAAAACAGTGGCACATCGCCGTTTTGGAACTGATTGATCGGCGATTGGCGATCGCGTGTTTGACCGGTTAATTTGACATAACGGATATTGGTTTCCTTCAACCGGGTTTCGACAATGTCGAGCATTGACGTGAATTGCGAGAACAGCAATATACGACGGCCTTCATCGAGTAGTTCTTCGATCAAGTCCATCAACAATTCCAGCTTCGCCGACTCGACGCCTTCTTTGGCGGTGGGCAATTCAACCAGCGACGGATCGCAGCAAATTTGGCGCAGCTTTAATAACGCGTCCAGCACGATGATTCGACTGCGCGCCAAACCGCGTTTGGCAATTTCGTCGCGCACACGTTTGTGCAAACTCAAGCGAATACTTTCGTACATATCGCGTTGTGCTTGGCCCATTTCAGCCATCCGCACCATTTCGGTTTTGGGCGGCAATTCGGTCGCGACTTGTTGTTTGGTGCGTCGTAACAGCAGCGGTGCCACGCGGCGTGACAACGCCATCGCGCGATCGCGGTTACCTTCTTTTTCAATCGGAATGCGAAACACGCGACGGAATTGCGAATCGCTGCCCAAAAATCCCGGCATCAAAAAGTTGTACAGCGACCACAATTCACCAAGATGATTTTCCATCGGCGTACCGGTGATGCACAATCGATGTTCCGATTTCAGTGTGTGAATGACACCTGTGGTCATCGCTTTGCTGTTTTTGATGTTTTGCGCTTCGTCGAGAATCAGCCAAGACCAGCGCTGCAAGGCCAGCACATCCTGATCGCGCGACACCAACGGATAAGTGGTTAACACCAGATCATAATCTTTGATGTACTCAAAATGCTGCTGACGCTGGCCGCCATGCAACATCAATACGCGCAATTCTGGCGCAAAGCGATTCGATTCGGATCGCCAGTTGTACATCAAGCTGGTTGGCGCGATGACCAGCGCCGGGTGTTTCAAACGGCCTTCGGCTTTTTCCAACTGCAAATGAGCCAAGGCTTGTACCGTTTTACCAAGACCCATGTCGTCGGCCAAAATTCCACCGAGCAGATTTTTGCGTAAAAATTGCAGCCACGCCAAACCGATCTCTTGATAGCCGCGCAGTTGGGCAAGAAAGCCTGCCGCCGGTTTGACCGGTTCCAGCCCGTTGAATTGTTTTAAATCGTCGACGCGTTGACGCAAACGTTCGCCGGTTTTCATGCTCCAGCTGCTGAAATCGCCCATGCGCAATAATTGGTTTTGCGGCAAACGCAATTTGCCTTGCTGCAGCTGCGGCTTTTCAAACATCTCGATCAAAATATCAAGGATCGGTTGCAAGCGTGAGGCGGGCACCGTCAGAAAACGACCTTTCACTTGCAACACCAGATCACCGAGTTCGGCATTGCTGCGGTTGACGTTTAGCCATTCCGGATTTTCGGCCAGGGCTTGCATCAACAGCGGCAACAAGTTGATGCGTTCGCCACCGACATACACGCCGATTTCCATATCGAAGTATTCGGGATCTTTTTTGCTTTCTTCGACATCGCCGTACCAAGAATCGGGCGTTAGCACTTCGTAACCAAAGCCATCGACAATGACGATTTCCCATCCGAGTGAACGCCATTCAGGCACTTCGCGCGCCATAAATGACAACCAGTCTTTTTGATTGGCAGCGGCAAAGTCGTGTTCTTCAAACGCATTCTCAATAGCGTTATGACCATAGGCCGTGGTCGCATCAATCAAGCGCGATTGAATCAATTGCAAATATTCGCGCTCTTTTTCGGTGTCGCGATGAATTTCAAGAATTTGATGGCCGGTATTGCGGCGCGTCATCACTTGCGTGGGCAGCGCGCTGACTTCTTTGTCGTCGTAAACAAAGACAAAACGCGCAACATCAAGACCCTTGGCTGCGGATGGGATGCGTGGATTGCCCGCGGCTTCCAATCGCCGTAAATACAAACGTGGTTGTGGTATCGCGTGCTTAATCGCTTTGACCGGCAATTGCTGTGGCGTGGGCAAGCCCAACACCGGTAATTTTTTATTTAAGTGATCACGCGCGGCGTGCAGGTCGGTCGCGCGAAAAATCGGCGCAGCCAACAATTGACGCACCATTTCAATCGGCAAATCGCAATCGACACGACCGCATTCGCCACTGTCCGGATGCACATAATAAAGCGGTTCAGTAAAAATCAGCTGGCAATTGTCGCGTGACAATACGACTTGCAACTGGCGTCGATCGCCGGGCAGTGAGATCCATTCGGCTTGCGCACTTAATGTCTCGGCGGCGCGCAGCGCATTGCGCTCATTGTCGTCCCAGTAACAGCGTCCACTTTCGAGCAGCATCGGGATCAGTTTGGGCGACACTTCGTCATTCAAAATAAATTGATAACCGGTTTGTGGCAGATCGCTTAACAGCACGCAGACTTCGCGATCGTGTTCACCAAACCATTCCGGCGGACTTTGTACATCGCGTTTGGCGACTTTGGCCGGTTTGCCCCAGATGCCGCTTTTCAGCTTTTTGCTGTACATGACGGTCAGGTGCATTTGTTGATTGGGAATATCCGGCGCCAGCACGTAAACCACACGACGTTCTTCATCGGCGGGCGCGGCCGGCACGCGTGTGTAACGACGGGCGTCATCGACGCGGGTGGTCGGCACCGAGCGTTGCGGTGGTGATTGCAGTGTCTGCAACCAGGGCACCACTGGGTTGGTGCGTTTGAGCTGCATTGTTTTGCTATCGGTGTTTTGCAGCAGCCACAAGCTGGTCGCGACGATATGTTTGCAATCGACGCTTTCATCGCAGGTGCAATGACAAATGTCCGGTTCACCTTGTTTGCCAAGGTGCAGCGACACTTCATGGGGTTGGTGTTGTGAACCACGCACATAGGCGAGCACGCAGTCGGTGCGCTCGTCGTATTCAACGGAAATGACGCGGCCTGAGTGAAAATAAGCTTCGCCGCGCGAGCGGACAAGCATAGGCAAGCGTTGCAGATAGGTTTTGAACGCGTTTAAGTTAATCATTGCTCAA
>JAYSCL010000066.1:0-20188 GCA_041914905.1 Enterobacterales bacterium | reverse complement strand
CGGTTCCATCCTTGCAAATAGGGTGCGAATCAATAAACTAGCTGCCTCTTGCGAACCTAGAGGAATTTATTTCCATGAGCACTATCGAAGAACGCGTCAAAAAGATCGTTGTGGAGCAATTGGGCGTAAAAGAAGAAGATGTCAACGCCGAAGCTTCATTCGTTGACGATCTGGGCGCCGATTCGCTGGACACCGTTGAATTGGTCATGGCGTTGGAAGAAGAATTCGATCTGGAAATTCCAGACGAAGAAGCTGAGAAAATCAGCACTGTCCAAGCCGCGATTGACTATATCAAAGCGAATTCGCAGAACTAATCTTCACGATTCTGCAAGCAACGGGCCGCTTTAAACGGCCCGCTGTTTTTTCAGACGTAAACGAGGAGGACACCACGTGACCAAACGTCGCGTTGTGGTGACAGGCGTGGGAGCTTTAACCCCTCTCGCCCTTAATGTCGCAGACACATGGGAAGCCGTAAAAGCAGGCAAAAGCGGCGCTGCCCCGATTACCCACTTTGATGCGTCAGCATTCAGCGTGCGGTTTGCCTGTGAAGTCAAAGGCTTCAATGTCGAAGACTACATGCCCGCCAAAGATGCGCGTCGGATGGATAAGTTCATCCAGTACGGCATGGCCGCCGGCATGCAGGCAATGACCGATTCCGGTTTGCAAATTACCGATGAAAACGCTGGTCGTATTGGCGCGATTATCGGCGCCGGTATTGGTGGCTTGGGCACCATCGAAGATAACTATGCTTCGTTTTTGAACGGTGGCCCTCGCAAAATTTCCCCCTTTTTCGTTCCTGGCTCCATCGTCAATATGGTGGCCGGTAACTTGTCAATTAAATACGGCTTCAAAGGCCCAAACCTGTCGATCGTGACAGCCTGTACTACCGGTGCGCACTGTATCGGTCAGGCCGCTCGTATGATCGGTTATGGCGATGCCGACGCGATGCTGGCCGGCGGTGCAGAAATGACAACGACACCGCTGGGGGTGGGTGGTTTTGCGTCCGCCAAAGCGTTGTCGACACGCAATGACGATCCGACGCGCGCTTCACGTCCGTGGGACAAAGATCGCGATGGTTTTGTCATCGGTGAAGGCGCAGGCATTCTCGTGCTCGAAGAGTACGAAATGGCGAAAAAACGCGGCGCGAAAATTTATGCCGAAGTCATCGGTTTCGGCATGTCCGGTGATGCCTATCACATGACGTCGCCACCGGAAGATGGTTCAGGTGCCGCGGCGGCTATGCGTAATGCTTTGCACGATGCCAAGCTGAATGCATCCGATGTGCAGTACATCAATGCACACGGTACATCGACCAATGCCGGTGATTTGGCCGAATCGATGGGCGTTAAGAGTGTGTTCGGCGATCATGCTAAGAAAGTGATGGTCAGCTCGACGAAATCGATGACCGGTCACTTGCTGGGTGCGGCGGGCGCTGTCGAAGCGATTTTCAGTGTGCTGGCGTTGCGTGATCAAGTTGCACCGCCAACGATCAATCTGGACAATCCGGATGAAGGTTGTGATCTGGATTATGTTCCGCACACCGCGCGCCAGGTCAAACTGGATTGCGTGATGTCAAACTCGTTCGGTTTCGGCGGCACCAACGGTTCGCTGATTTTCAAACGCGTTTAACAGTCGCTGTGAAGATAAACCCGGTAAGGTTCACGCCTTTCCGGGTTTTTTTATGTGTACGATATACTGGCGGCGAACGTGTCGCGAGTGCTTTTTTCGAGCCACTATGACAACGATTTGGATCAACGGTAAACCGGCCACTGACGTAAGCAGCATAGATCGCGGTTTTTTGTTTGGCGACGGTTGTTTCACGACCATGGCCAAAGCAAACGGTAAGGTAGAACGTTTGAGCGCTCATCTTGAACGTTTGCAACGTGACGCTCGTGCGTTGTTATTGCCGCCGTTTGATGTCATGCAACTGCGTGAAGAGATCGATGCGTATGCGGCACAGGTACCGGATGGTGTTATCAGGGCCACGTTGACGCGCGGTAGTGGCGGTGCCGGTTATGCGTTGCCAGCGATCGCCCACAGCACGCGTGTGTTGCAATGGCGTGAATCGCTTACGTTAACATCACAAAATGCCAAGCTGGGTATTGCGGTGTTTGCCTGTACCACGCGCTTGGCTCGTCAACCGCGTTTGGCCGGCATCAAACACTGCAATCGATTGGAAAATATTTTGGCGCGGGCCGAGGTGCCGGAACACGGTTTTGCCGAAGGCATTATGTGTGATGAGCAGGACAATCTGATCGAAGGTACATTCAGCAATTTGTTTTGGCGAGAAAACGACGGTTGGTTTACACCACAATTGGATCAATGCGGTATTGCTGGCGTCATGCGTGCTGAAATTTTGGCGTTAATGCGCCAATACGGCATTCGAGTGCAAGAAGTCAAACGCCAGAAAGCGCTGGCATTAACCGCTATGCAAGAAGCGTTTGTTTGCAACAGTGTGATCGGTATTTGGCCGGTCACGCAGATGATTAACAAGATGTTGGTAATTGGCAAAGACACGCGCCACTTTCAAGCCGCCATTGGACGAACCGGTGAATGAAAAAACTGTTTCTATTTTTGATCGTGGTCGTGACCGCTGCGTTTTTAGCGTGGCAATGGGCCTGGCAACAGGCTCAACAACTGAGTGCACAGCCCCTGCAGCTAAACAGCGATGCAACGGTGATCTCGGTGGAGTCGGGCAGCAATGGTCGTCAACTATTACGTGAGTGGACCTCAAAAGGTTGGCTCACCGACCATGTGTTATTGCGCCATTATTTTCGTTTTTTTCCTGAACAAGCGGCCGTACAAGCGGGCCATTACAGTGTCGAAAATGGTATGCGGTTGCACGATCTGCTGGATCGTATTGTGCGCGGCGATATTGTGCAAAACGAAGTGCGTTTTATCGAAGGTTGGACTTTTCGTGATGTGCGCCGGGCGTTGTCACAAGCACCATTGTTAAAACAGAAAATGCCCAGCATGAGCGATGCGGAAATCATGCGTGCACTTGGTGCCGAAGACCGCTATCCCGAAGGCCAATTTTTTCCGGCCAGTTACCGATACACCGAAAAAATAGCTGATCTCGATGTATTGAGATTGGCCTACGATCGCATGCAGCAGGAGCTAACTCAGGCGTGGGCGCAACGAACGGCTGCGTTACCGTATCAATCGCCGTACGAAGCCTTGATTATGGCCAGTCTCGTTGAAAAAGAAACTGGGCAGGCCAGTGATCGCAGCAAGATCGCCGGGGTGTTCGTTCGTCGCTTGGCAAAGCGTATGCGTTTGCAAACCGATCCATCGGTGATCTACGGTCTGGGTGAATCGTTTGACGGTAACTTGCGTAAAATCGATTTACTCAACGATACGCCCTACAATACCTACACGCGTTCGGGTTTACCGCCAACCCCCATCGCTTTACCCGGCAAAGATGCGTTGATGGCGGCCGTGCAACCGGCACCGGGGGATGCACTGTATTTTGTTGCGCGTGGCGACGGCAGCAGTGAATTTTCGGCGACACTTGATGCTCACAATGCGGCAGTTCGTCGCTACCAATTGAAACGAAAACCATGAGCAATGGATTATTTATCACGCTGGAAGGTATCGAAGGCGTAGGCAAGACAACCAATTTGCAGTTTGTGCGCGATTGGCTGCAAACGCGAGGCTTATCGGTGTACATGACGCGCGAACCGGGCGGCACACCCATTGCCGAAGAAATTCGTCATTTGCTGTTGACGCCGCGTGAAGAAAAAATCTGCGCCGACACCGAACTGCTGCTGATGTTTGCGGCACGCGTGCAGCATGTTGAGTCGGTGATCAAACCAAAACTGGCACAAGGCTTATGCGTGTTGTCCGATCGCTTTGTCGACGCCAGTTATGCCTATCAGGGGGGCGGTCGCGGTATTGCATTGGAACGTTTACAGCAGTTGGAACAATGGACACTTGGTCACTTCAGGCCGCACCTGACCATCTTGCTTGATCTGGATCCGCAGACGGCATTGCAGCGAGCTAAAGCGCGCAGCGCCGCCGATCGTTTTGAACAAGAGCGTGTCGATTTTTTTGTCGCGGCGCGTGCGCAATATTTGCAACGTGCACAGGCAGAACCTCAACGTTTTCTGGTGATTGATGCCGGCCAGCCGTTGCCGGTTGTGCAACAAACAATCGCCAATGCATTGCAGCAGCGTTGGCCGACATGACACTGCCGTTTTGGTTGCGCGCCCATTGGCAAACGTTAACGTGGACGCTGTCACAAGCGCGCCCCGCCCATGCGTTATTGTTATTGAGTCGACCAGGTTTAGGCGGCGAATTGTTGGCGCGTGCGTATGCGGAACGCTTGTTATGCGTGCAAGCAACCGGAGCAGAATTTGCCTGCGGCCAGTGTGCAGGTTGTGCATTGACCAAAGCAGGCCACCATCCAGACTGGATCTCCGTGACCATCGCTGAAGATAAAAAAGGATTGAGTATCGAACAGATTCGTGAGCTGACTGTTCGTTTACAACAGCGCGCCCATCGCGGTGGATTTCGTGTGGCGATTTTACATGATGCCGACACGATGAGCTCGGGGGCGGCCAATGCCTTGTTGAAAACGCTGGAAGAGCCGGGCGCCGATTCCGTGCTGATGTTGTTGTCGACGCAGCCAGAAAAAATCAGTGCCACGATTCGCAGCCGTTGTTCGCGGGTACTGATTCAATCGCCGACGCTGATGGATGCACGTGATTGGTTGGCAACACAAACGTCACACACGGCCGAACAGATCGAGCAAGCCTTGCGTGAAAGTGCAGGTGCTCCGCTACTGGCGCTGCAACGATTGCAGGACAACGACGACAGTGCTCGCCAATTGACCCTGCAGATCGATGCTTTACTGCGGCGCGAAACGGATCCGCTCCAGATGGCGGCAAACTGTGGCGATGCCGAACGCTTGCTTGATGCGCTGCTGCGACGCAGTCACGCCGGCATGCAAAGTCCTTCAGCGATGATTTGGGGCGAACTCAGTGAGTTAACGCTTGAATCACGTCGCCAACTGCGTGCCGCCAATAACCTGATCGCTCAAAACGTGATCGAACAATTATTGCTGCGTTGGTTTGATTTGGCACGAAAGCTGGACCATAGTAAGCTTGCTTAGCACGTTGACCTGCGTAAACTTCGGAGTTGTTTGATGGAAAACCCGGCCGGTGGGGCAGTAGGCCCAAAAGGTGGCATCCTGTCGCTGACCATCAAGGACAAGGCGGTGTTGTACGCGATGTATATGCCGTTTATCCGCAATGGTGGTTTGTTTATCCCGACCCAAAAGCAATACAACCTCGGTGACGAAGTGTTCATGCTGCTGCAACTGATGGAAGAAAAAGAAAAGATCCCGGTCGCCGGTAAAATTGTCTGGATCACCCCCCGCGGCGCGCAGGGAAATCGTGCTGCCGGCATCGGCGTACAATTTTCCAGTCAGGATAACGGCCAAGCCCGTAACAAGATCGAAGCTTATTTAGCCGGCGCTCTGCAATCGGATAAGCCGACACATACAATGTGAGAAACGTTGCGGGTGTGGGTTGTTGGTTCGGGTAAAACCCAGAAAACAATCAATACCGAATACTGTTTTTTTCACGCAATCCGAACCCACAACCCGCAACCGATCTTCATGTTTCTAATCGATTCCCACTGCCATCTCGATCGTCTCGAACTGAACGAAAATCAAACACTCGACAGCGTGCTAAACGATGCACGTGGGCGCGGAGTTGGTCATTTTCTGAATATCGGTGTCGAGCGTGAAACCTTTGGTGATGTATTGGCCATTGCCGAGAAATACGCCGATGTCAGCTGCACTGTGGGTGTGCATCCGCTTTACGAAGGTATTCATCAACACAATGTCGATTGGCTCAGTGACGCCGCCAATCACGCCAAAGTGGTGGCCATTGGCGAAACCGGTCTCGATTACTATTACAACCAAGAAACCGCTCAGGCACAGCAACAGAGTTTTCGTGCACACATTCAAGTAGCACGCCAAAAACAACTGCCGTTGGTGATTCACACGCGTATGGCGCAGGCGGATACGTTGGCTATTTTGCGCGAAGAACGCGCCAGTGATGTTGGTGGCGTGTTGCACTGTTTTACTGAAACTTGGGATATGGCAAAACAAGCGCTTGATCTGGGTTTTTACATATCACTGTCGGGCATTGTGACGTTTCGCAATGCCGTTGATTTGCGCGACGTTGCCAAAAAGGTGCCGCAAGATCGTTTGTTGGTCGAAACCGATTCGCCATGGCTGGCACCGGTGCCTTATCGCGGAAAAACCAATTTGCCGACTTATGTGGTCGAAGTGGCGCAATGTGTCGCGCAAGAACGAGCCGTGACATCGGATACCTTGGCACTGGCCACCACCGAGAATTTTTATCGTTTGTTTTCTCGCGCCAAACGCTAATAGCACGCCGTTAAGACAACAGAAAATCGTAGCCAAAAAAAAAGCCCGAGTTTCCTTACGGAAGATCTCGGGTCAGGGGAAAATCAAACTTACATCAAGGGGGCCTTAACCGCACCCCAGTATCGAGGAGAACACCACATAGCTTAAGTGTAGTTCATATTGGTAAAAGTCAAGGCGACCTCGATTCAATTTGATTAAAGTCAATGTGGTCCAACTAGCTGACCCCCACCCCCTGCCGTAGAATCGGCACCCTGTTATTTTCAGCCACCTCTGCCTTTGGCAGTTAGCACGGAAGTACCCCAACGATGTCGAAACCTGAAAAAGCTACCGCCGTCCTGTCCAACTGGGATGACCTGTTATTGCTGGACGAACAGCTGACCGAAGATGAGCGTTTGATTCGTGACACGGCCCGCGCCTACTGTCAGGAAAAACTGATGCCGCGTGTGCGTGAAGCCAATCGCCATGAAATTTTTCACCGCGAAATCATGAATGAAATGGGTGAGCTCGGCTTGCTCGGCGTAACCGTTCATGGTTATGGCTGCGCGGGTGCCAGCTATGTCGCTTATGGCCTTGTCGCACGCGAAGTCGAACGTGTTGATTCCGGATATCGCTCGGCCTGTTCGGTGCAATCGAGCTTGGTCATGTACCCGATCTACAAATACGGTTCGGATGCGCAAAAAGACAAGTATTTGCCGAAGCTTGCTTCAGGTGAGTTTGTTGGCTGTTTTGGTTTGACTGAACCGGATGCCGGTTCTGATCCGGGTGGCATGAAAACGCGGGCCAAAAAGGTGGATGGTGGTTACCTTCTGACCGGCAACAAAATGTGGATCACCAATTCCCCAATCGCTGATGTGTTTGTTGTCTGGGCCAAAGACGATGAAGGTATCATTCGCGGTTTTGTGCTTGATAAAGGTATGAAAGGGTTGTCGGCCCCCAAGATCGAAGGCAAGTTCAGCTTGCGTGCGTCGACGACGGGCGAAATCGTTATGGACAATGTGTTCGTGCCTGAAGAGAACAAGCTGCCAAAAGCCGAGGGCCTGAAAGGTCCGTTTGGCTGTCTGAACATGGCTCGTTACGGCATCAGCTGGGGCGCCATGGGGGCGGCTGAATTTTGCTGGCATGCTGCGCGTCAGTACACACTCGATCGCCAACAGTTTGGGCGCCCTTTGGCGGCCACTCAACTGATTCAAAAGAAACTGGCTGACATGCAAACCGAGATCACCTTGGCTTTGCAGGCCAGCTTGCGGGTTGGTCGTTTGATTGACGATGGCAAGTTCAAACCGGAAATGATCAGCTTGGTGAAGCGCAATGCCTGCGGCAAAGCACTGGATATCGCCCGTGTCGCGCGCGATATGCATGGTGGCAACGGTATTGCTGACGAATTCCATGTCATACGCCATGTGATGAATCTGGAGGCCGTCAACACCTACGAAGGTACCCACGACGTACACGCGTTGATTTTGGGTCGAGCCCAAACCGGTATTCAGGCGTTTTTCTAAGCGCGAACGGTGATGAAAAAAGCGGCAGTGGCCGCTTTTTTCTTGCGCTTGATTTATGCACGGCGAACCTCAGTTCTGAAAAAGGCAGGCCAGTACCGGCGCGGCTTGCAGCGGGTTCGTTAGCATTCTGCGACAAAGTTACCTGTCAAAGGCGTGGCAGAGGCCGGGCCTTTGTGCCATGCTGAAACCAATCCAGTTTTATGCGCCGTTTTCGCACAAGGTTGTATTTATGCGCACATCGCTTTCTTCTCTGTCGGTTTCTGTTCGTTCCCTGTTATTAGGTGTTGTCATCTCGGTGTTGCCATTGTCGGTGGGGGCCGATGCAACGCCACTGAAACCGGAACCTTGGCATAAACATACCGCTCAAATGATCACCAGCATTTTGCGGCAAAATCATTACGTCCGCAGCTTGCGATTTAATGATGAGCTGTCTGGCAAAGTCATGGATCAATTGCTGTCATCCTTAGATCCGTCACGCAGTTACTTTGTGCAAGCTGACATTGATAGCTTTCAGCCGTACCGCACACAAATTGATGAAGCGTTGTTGCGTGGTGATCTGCAGATCCCTTATCAAATATTCAATGTGTTTTTGCAACGTTGGAATGAGCGTTACGACCACGCACTGACCGTTGTTCAAAAGCCACTGAGCTTTGATAGCAAGGAACGGTTGGAATTTGATCGTGAAAAAGCACCTTGGCCGAAAGACGCAGCTGAAGCCAATGAACTGTGGCGTTTGCGTGTTAAGAACGATGCGTTGAATTTAAAGCTGGCGAAGAAAAAGCCGGAAGAAATCAAAGATCTGCTGACCAAGCGTTATGAAATGGCCAAGCGTCGCATGAATCAAAGCAACAGCGAAGATGTGTTCAGCTATTACATGAACGCCTTTGCGATGACGTTGGATCCGCACACGAATTACATGTCACCGCGTCAGGCTGAAGTATTTGATATTGAGATGCGCTTGTCGCTCGAAGGCATTGGTGCGGTGTTGCAAAGCGACGATGTTTATACCAAGGTCGTTAGTGTGGTGCCAATGGGGCCAGCCGATCGCAGCAAACAGATCAACCCTGAAGATCGCATCGTGGGTGTCGCACAAGGAGATGGTCCGTTTGAAGATGTGATTGGTTGGCGACTGGATGACGTCGTGGCCAAAATCAAAGGCAAAGCCGGAAGCCAGGTCCGTTTGGAAGTATTGCCAAAAGCCAATGAAGCGGATGGCAAAACCAAGATCGTGTCGATTACGCGCGAAAAAGTGAAACTGGAAGATCAGGCAGCAAAATCGTCGGTGAAAACTATCGACGATAAAGGGCAGAAATATCAGATTGGCGTTATTGATGTGCCGAAGTTTTATGTCGATTTTCAAGCCCGTGCAATGGGTGATGAAAACTATAAGAGCGTTGCACGCGATGTGCGCGACTTAATCACCAAATTAAAGGCACAAAAAGTCGACGGCATTGTGCTGGATCTGCGTAACAACGGCGGTGGTGGTTTGGATGAAGCCGCGATGATGACCGGCTTGTTTATCGATCACGGTCCGGTTGTGCAAGAACGCAATCCGATCGGCAGCATCAATGTGGTTGAAGACGATGAACCGGGGGTTACGTGGAATGGTCCATTGGCCGTTCTGGTGAATGGTCAAAGCGCATCCGCCTCCGAAATTGTGGCCGCTGCGTTGCAAGACTATGGTCGTGCCGTTGTGATCGGTGAACCTACGTTTGGTAAAGGTACCGTGCAAACGATGTTCGATTTGAATCGCCTACGCGACAGCGATAGCGATGTGCTCGGCCAAGTTAAATACACGGTACACAAATTTTATCGTGTCACTGGACAAAGCACCCAACACCGTGGCGTGTTGCCGGATATTTCACTGCCAACCATTTATGATCAATCCGAGTTTGGCGAAGGCGCTCTGCCCAATGCATTACCTTGGGATTTTGTACCGCAAACCAAATTCACGCCGGCTGGTCATGTGCAAAAGTGGGTTCCTCAGCTGAAAGCCTTGCACGAAAAACGCGTCGCTAAAGATCCGGAGTTCCAATACGTTGTTGCCGACGTGGCGGAATACAACCAGCGTCGTAAAGACAAAACGATTTCGCTGAATGAGCAGGAGCGTCGCAGTGAGCGTGAAAAGGCGCAAGCAAAAGAGTTGGCTCGTGAAAACGCCCGTCGTGCCCGCAAAGGCCTGAGCCCGCTCAAAGCCTTGCCGGAAAATGAAACGCCGGACGATGACGAACTGGATGTACGCTTGAACGCGGCCGCGCAAATCGTTGCCGACATGGCGCGTTTACAAAACAGTAAACGGTTAGCTACCACGACAAAGTGAGAACAGCGAGAATCCTTATCAAACTGCGGCCGTGAAATACGGCCGCAGTCGTTTTGCGCTAGACTAAAACAATAATAGCGAGGAGAGCCCATGATCCCCTTGGTTGAGCCGAGCGCCGAAATGGTGCTATTACAACGGGAATTCAAACGTGTGTGTCAGCAAGTTGCCGAAAAAATGCCGACGCGCTGGCTGGATTGGCAAAGCAGTGACACAACCGATTTAATCGCCGACGGTTTACCACCCGATGCAATCGTACACGTTGTTTCTGGTTCGGTTGAAGTCGTGCAAGGCGACAAGACGCTGTATTGCTGGGACGACGGTGATATTTTTCTGGCGTCGGACTATGTCGCTTTACCCTCGGCTGAAATCCCGCCGATGACCTTGGTATTGGGGAGCGATGCCAGTTTCAAGTTGGCCAAATTGTCCAATTTGCAGGACGGCCTAACAAAAGATGCGGATGCATTAAAGTTGTGGCAACACTGGGGATCGTTACAACGTCGTTTGCTGAATCAGCTCATCACTTTATTAGTCGAAGGTGACGAAAGGCCATCACCGGGATTTATGCGTTATAACGATGGTGATGTCATCATTCACGAGGGGGATATTTCCGACAGCGTTTATACGATCATGGATGGCGCTGCGGATGTTTACGTCAATCAAGTGAAAGTGGGGGAGATTGCACAAGAAGAAATTTTCGGTGCCATCGCAGTATTGACCGGTCAACGTCGAACCGCAACAGTCAAAGCGCGGGGAGCCTGTAATGTTTTGGTCGTATCGCAAACCGAATTTGCGAATATGGTGAACACGCATCCGCAACTCTTCATGAATTTGGTCAAAGATATGGCCAAAAATATCGTCGCGCTAAATGAACGCGTGGTGTCCTTATCGGGTTCCCAATCTTTGTCGGCGCGTTAATCGAGTGGCATTTCATTCCTCTTGTCACCGAGATGTGTGCATTATCGGCGGTGGCGTTATCGGTTTATTGACCGCGCGTGAATTGCTGCGTGTTGGTGTCAGCGTACAACTGATCGAAGCCGGCGAATGCGGTAAAGAATCATCGTGGGCGGGGGGCGGCATTGTGTCGCCGCTTTATCCTTGGCGTTATGTTGACGCCGTGACAGCGCTCGCCGCTTGGTCACAATCGTACTATCCAACGTTATGCGATGAACTTTATGCCGATACAGCAATTGATTGTGAATTCCAGCGCAGTGGTTTGCTTTTGCTGGATATTTCGGACGAAGGCGCCGCGATTACGTGGGCAACGCAGCAGCAGCGTCACTTTCAATTATTGCGTGGGCGCGATTATTTACAGATTCAGGATCATATCTGCCGTGATAGCACTCAAGCGGTTTATTTCCCTGATGTGGCGCAGGTGCGCAATCCGAGGTTATTAAAAGCACTCAAAGCCGACGTGTTGCAACGCGGTGCACAGCTAATTGAATATACGTCGATCGATCATTTTGAGTTCGTCGGTGAGCGCGTGCAGTATGCACAATCTGGTCATAACGTTTTTGCCGCTGACCAATTTGTTGTGTGCGGCGGCGCATGGTCGGCAACACTGTTACAACAGTTCGCCTTGCCCATTGCGATCAAACCGATTCGTGGCCAGATGCTGATGTTTGCACCTCACACACACTCGTTACGGCACATCGTTTTGAAAAACGGTCGTTATCTGATTCCGCGTAAAGACGGGCGCATTTTGTGTGGCTCAACGGTCGAAGATGTCGGTTTTGATAAATCAACTACTGAAGAAGCGCATCAATCATTGTGGCAATCCGCTTGTGACATGATGCCATCATTGAAGTCGCAAACCGTCGAACTGCAGTGGGCGGGATTGCGTCCGGGATCTCGTCATGGTGTGCCATTAATCGGTCCGTTGCCGACAGTGCAAAATTTATTTATAAACGCCGGACAATTTCGGAACGGCGTTGTATTGGCACCGGCGTCAGCCCGCTTGATGGCCGATGTGATTTTGCGACGACCAGCTATTGTTGCGGCTGAACCGTATCAACTTATTATTCCAAACCCAGTTTCTGCAACTTGTAGCGCATCGCACGAAAGCTGATACCCAGTTTGCGGGCGGCGGCGGTTTTGTTCCAACGACATTGCTCCAATGCCTCTAGTACGGCATCACGCTCAATTTTTTCCAGATACATATCCAGCGGGATATCGCCGCGTTTGCCCGGTGTAATGCTGGCCAAAGTCGACGCGTCGATGACCAGTTGCGGGCTTTCCGGCAATTGCAGATCTTCGACTTCGATCACATTGCCATCGGATAACGTTAACGCACGCTCCAAAATATTTTCGAGCTCGCGAATATTGCCGGGGAAGCTGTATTTTTTTAAACCGTTAACGGCACCACTGGTGAGTTTGGGCACGTTCATATGATGGCGTTGTGCCAGCTTCGCCAAAATAAATTCTGACAATTCACCAATATCTTCGATGCGATCACGTAACGGGGGTGTTGTCACTTCAATGACGTTGATTCGATAAAACAGATCTTGCCGAAACGAACCGGCGGCCACCAAATCGTGCAAATCTTTGTGAGTCGCGCTCAAGATCCGCACATTGATCGAGGTTTCTTTTTCGGCACCAACAGGGCGAATCGCACGCTCTTGAATGGCACGCAGTAATTTGACTTGCATCGGTAACGGCAGATCGGCAACTTCATCCAAAAACAACGTGCCGCCGTCCGCGGCTTGAAATAAACCTTGCTTGTCAGCGACAGCACCAGTAAAGCTGCCTTTTTTGTGACCAAAAAATTCGCTTTCCATCAATTCAGACGGAATGGCGCCGCAGTTCACCGGAATAAAGGGGGCATCATTACGCGGCCCCAACTGATGAATCAGTCGCGCAACCAATTCTTTACCGGTACCGCTTTCACCACCAATATGAACGGGTGCTTGCGAGCGAGCCAATTTGGTGATCGTTTGACGCAACGCTTGCATTTTGGGACTGCTACCAATCAATCCGGGTGTTTCTGTTTGCGTTTCGTCTGTTTTCGGTTTGGTGGTCGGTGACAGCTTGAGTGCGTTTTGCACCAACTCGCGCAGTTCTTTCAGTTCAACCGGTTTTGACAAGAAATCAAATGCACCATATTTCATCGCATCAATGGCGGTTTGCATATTGCCGTGCGCCGTGATCACGGCAACCGGCAATTGCGCAAAATTTTGTTGAATATGACGCACCAGTTCCAAACCATCTCCGTCGGGCAAGCGTAAATCGGTCAAACACAGATCAAAGCGTTGTTGTGATAACAGTTGTTTGGCTTGTGCCAAATTGCCGGCTTCGCGTGTATCAATGCGCATGCGCTGTAGGGTCAAACTCAGAAGTTCGACGATATCCGGTTCGTCATCGACAATTAGCGCGGTATGGTTTTTCATGTCTGTGGAATCGTTTTATTGGTGGACGCGAATGTGATGCGAAAGCAGGTGCCGCCACTGGGTATGGGCAAATATTCTAAATGAGCGCGGTTCGCTTCACAAAGCTCTCGTGCGAGATACAATCCTAGGCCAAGGCCTTTGGTGCTAGTCGTAAAAAAGGGTTCGAACATTTTTTCGGCGACTTCTGGGTTGATCCCTTCACCGTAATCAATGACGTCCAAAAACGGACGGCCTGTACGTTTGTCTTCGGCGGCATGCAGTTCGAGCAAGGGACGATTCACTTTGCGAATGCTGTAGCGAATGCCGTTTTCGCACAAATTGGTCAGGACCTGAATCAACTGACCGACATCGAACAACACGGCGGAATCTTTAACCGCCACATCAACTTTAATCTCGGGCGGTGGATTTCGACCGACACGAAAGTCATCGACAAAGCTCTGCAAAAAATTGGCGATCAGTATGCGTTCGGGTTGTGATGGACGCCGTTGTGAGATCTGCAGAATGTTTTCGATGATGTTATTCATACGCCCGGAGTTTTTCTCAATGATGTCAACCAATCGTTGATCAGCGTCGCTGATCTCATCGGATTCGCGCAGCAATTGAGCGGCGTGAGACAATGCGCCAAGCGGGTTACGTATTTCGTGTGCAATCGACGCGGTCAAGCGTCCAAGTGATGCCAGTTTTAACTGTGTTGCCTGCTGCGTTGTTTTCGACGTGTCTTCCAAAAAAATCAGCGACAGCTGCGCATCGCCGCCAAGTGAATTGAATGATGGCATCAGATCGGGCGATGACGAATTGATGCGAAACGGAGTGCCTTTGACCGTGGTATTGCGCCGCCAATGACGTAATTGTTTGGCGAGCGCGGTGCTGATTTCTTCGAGCGAACGGTGCTGAATATCAGCCGGCATACCGAGCAAGGTCCACGCCGCATGATTAATCAACTGAACCTGATTTTGCGCATCGACGACCAGTACACCGGTGTTCATATATTGAATGATGTGTTCGTTTAGTCGCTCCAACTTGGCAAGGCTGGCACGGCTGGCGGCAACAGCGGCTTCGGATTCCGATACGCGTTTTGACAGCAAGACAGCGAGCGCCGCCATCGCAAAATAGGCTGCGCCCAAGATACCCGCTTGCAAGAATGCTTTGCTGTCACGCAATCCTTGCATGACCGCAAAGGTTTGTTCACCCAGTATCGCGATGGCGCCAACGGCCGCAATCGACAGCGACGCGACGGTTCCCAATAACAAACAGGCGACGGTGACGCTGACCGCGATCAACATACCTAAACCGGTACCGGGGCCACCGCTGGTGTGCATGACGATGGTGATCACCGCTATGTCGACCAACACCATGAACATGACCAGTGCGCGGTGATTCATGAATCGCCACAAGACCAGTGGCAACGTCAGTAGCGTCAGGCCAAGGTAGAGACGGGTGACCAGCACAAACAGCTTGGGATCGGAGGACGCGAGAAAATCAGGGCCTATTTTGACCGCGTAAAATGCACTGAATCCGACCGCTAAAAAGATGCGATACATACTGAAAGCGGTCAGGGAGCGCCAAATATGGAAATCTTTGTTCAGTGGCGCACTGCGTAAAGCCATGATTTATTGCGGGATAAACTAAGGTGATGAAGTGTCGGTGAAAATCGCTGATCCCGCAACTGGGCAGGCACGCCGCTTTGCGCGACAATGGCGCATCAGATGTTGTTTAGCAGGCAGTCCATGCAAATCGCGTTGGTTCAATTGAATGTTGTTGTCGGTGATATTGTCGGCAACAGCAATCGCATTATTGCCGCCTTGCACAGTGCCCGTGAGCAGGGCGCGGAGTTGGCGGTGTTTTCTGAGCAGGTTATTCCGGCGTATCCGGCCGAAGATCTGTTGCTGCGCAATGATTTTTTATCGTTGTGTCAGGCGCAACTGCAAAAAATCGCCGATGCCGCGCACGATATCGCCGCGATTGTCAGCTATCCCTTGGCCGAACACGGTGAATTGTACAACGCGTGTTCCCTGTTACATCGTGGCCGCGTATTGGCTACTTATCGCAAACAAAAATTACCAAATTATTTAGTCTTTGATGAAAAACGCTATTTCGTTCCGGGCCATGAATCGGTTGTCGCAACGTTTAATGGCGTGCGTATTGGTTTGTTAATTTGTGAAGATCTTTGGCATCCTGAACCGATCGCGGCAGCGAAAGCCGCCGGCGCACATATCATCATCAGCCCCAATGGGTCGCCTTGGCATTCAGAACAAGCGCACGAGCGACGTGCCGCATTGCAAGCGCGTCATCGAGAATCGGGCTTACCGATTATTTATGTCAATCAAGTCGGCGGCCAAGATGAGTTGATTTTTGATGGACGCTCGCAGGCCTGGTTTAACGGTGATGTGCAATTGTTATGCAATGCGTTTGCTGAAGATTGCCGGCATGTTGTCTGGGATGGCGCGCGACTGCGCGCCGTGTCCAGCAGCGCTGAAGATGTCAGTGACGTTGCCGAAATTTATCAAGCCATGGTCTTATCGGTGCGCGACTATGTCGAAAAAAATGGCTTTCGCGGCGTTGTGCTGGGGTTATCTGGCGGTATTGATTCGGCGTTGACGTTGGCCATCGCACACGATGCGTTGGGCCCTGATCGTGTGCGAGCGGTGATGATGCCTTATCGCTACACAGCCGATATGTCGATCGAAGATGCACGATTGGAAGCTGAAAAACTTGGCGTAAAGTTTGATTGCATTTCCATTGCACCAATGGTGGAAAGTTTTTTACAACAATTGCAGCCAGTATTTGCGGGCACTAGCATCGATTTGACCGAGCAAAATTTGCAGGCGCGGTGTCGCGGTACGTTATTGATGGCGCTGTCCAACAAGTTTGGCTATCTGGTGCTGACTACGGGCAACAAATCAGAAATGGGCGTTGGCTATGCAACGCTTTACGGAGACATGGCCGGCGGTTTTGACGTGCTGAAAGACGTGCCAAAGATGTTAGTCTATCGTTTGTCAACCTATCGCAATCGCAACGGTGAAGTGATTCCAACACGCGTTATTGATCGACCGCCGTCTGCCGAATTGGCGCCCGATCAGAAGGATGAGGACAATTTGCCGCCCTATCCGGTACTCGACAACATATTGGCGATGTATATTGAGCAAGATCTTGGCGCAGAAGCTATCATTGCGACCGGTATCGAACGTGAAACGGTATTGAAAGTGTTGCGCATGGTCGATCGCAATGAATACAAACGGCGCCAGGCCGCACCGGGACCTCGCATCAGCAAGCGAGCGTTCGGTCGTGATCGTCGTTATCCGATCACATCGCGTTTTATCCAACAGCCTACGGAGTGGTAATAATGAAAAAAATAGAGGCAGTGATAAAGCCTTTCAAACTGGATGATGTTCGTGAAGCGTTGGGTGAGGTCGGCATCACCGGCATGACAGTGTGTGAAGTCAAAGGATTTGGTCGTCAAAAAGGCCACACAGAGTTATACCGTGGCGCCGAATACATGGTCGATTTTTTGCCGAAAGTTAAAATCGAAATGGTGGTGCCGGACGATATCGTTGATCGCTGCGTTGACGTGATCATGGAAACGGCCAGAACAGGCAAAATCGGTGATGGAAAAATTTTTGTGTACGACGTGGCGCGTGTGATCCGCATTCGCACTGGTGAAGAAAACGAATCGGCGATTTGATTTTATCCGAGCATAAAAAAGCCCGAATGATTCGGGCTTTTTTATGCTCTGCAGTGACACACAAATACAGCAGGCGCATGAATACGCAAGTGCGGTGTGACGTTTATTGACCATCGCACCAGTATTGAATGTCTTTTTCAACGGCTTTGATCTTGGCCGCGCGTTCTTCATCACTGAGCATCCGCTCTTCACCATTTTCAGTGATTCGAATGCGGGTGACTTCGGTCAGTGTTTTCTGGTTGTTCTTCGCAATATCGCAATTGGATTTGCGACGTTCAGCTTCAGATTGAGGTGGTTTTTTCGCACTTGTGCCAGCGGCTGGTGCCGCATCTTTGCCTGTAGCGGGTTTGCCGGTTTCGCTGCTGCCGGTTTGCGCGGTCGTATCGTATTTGCGCTGTTTGATCACCTCGTAAGGGCGGTCGCGGGGCGGCGTATCGGTATAAACCACCTGGCCTTTGTCATCCTTCCATTTATAGGTATCGCCGGCTTCAGCTACGGATATGCAAGCCAGAAGGCTTAGCATGGCTGCGGCGCAATACATATATTTCATTTACGACTCCATTGCCGGTGAATAGATATAACTATAGCGCGGTGTTATACACCTGTTAGTCTAGTCTTCCAACCAATCGCAGACTTGTAAATGGTTTTCCTCTGCGAACGTGATCACTTCCTCATAGAGTTTCGGGTGCACATGCGCCAGTTGACGATCGATGACAACGCAGCGGTGACCATCCACGATTGCCGGGCGCAACAGCGGTGAGTAGAAAATTCGGCGATTGCGAAAACTGCTTAAATTGCCACACATCCGTTCTGCCCAGTCGCTGGGGCGGAAAGCGTGGCCTGTGGGGGTAACCCCTTTGATCAGTAATTTGCTGGTGGCTAATGTCATGATTCTTATGTAGGGCGTGCAGCGGCCCATGACTGCGACCCCAGACTCGGGTTGCCGCCGCGAAACTATAGCAGAATTGCAAGCTGGGGCCGGAGGGACTGTAATCTGACGCGATGGGCCGCAAACTGAATTGCATCAAATTACGATCAAAAAATGGCGGCGCTGCGTAACAAATGTTCGTGATAATCATCCAAAAGAAGTTCGTTTTAATCGGGAGTTTGCATGTTGCACCGCCTACGTTTGTCTAAGCCGTCACCGATCACCGATGAGTCCACCTACCTCAATCGACGAGCGATCTTGCAATCGTTGGTCGCATTGGCTGCGGGCGGCGCCACAGCTGCTGAAGCCGATTGGTTTGGGTCCGAAAAAAAAGCCAAAACCCCGGATGACGGTCGCGCCAAACTGCTGTTCAAAGCCGATAAAACCGGAGCCGGGCTGAAACAGACGGAAGAGCTGGCCGCCATCAGCTACAACAATTTTTATGAGTTCGGGTTAGACAAAGCGGATCCCGCTAAAAACGCACAGGCGTTCAAGACAAAACCATGGTCGGTCGTTATCGACGGTGAGGTGGCCAAGCCCGGCCGATACAGTCTCGAAGACATGGTCAATTTCAATCAGCTGGAGGAACGAATCTACCGTATGCGGTGTGTCGAGGCCTGGTCGATGGTGATCCCGTGGCTTGGTGTGCCGCTGGCGAGTCTGTTAAAGCGTGTTGAACCCACCAGCAAAGCCAAATTTGTTGCTTTTGAGACTTTGGTCGATCCGGCGCAAATGCCGGGGCAAAAGCCTGGCTGGTTAGGGTTTGCATCGTTGGATTGGCCCTATCGTGAGGGGCTACGCATGGATGAAGCTATGCATCCACTGACTTTATTGGCTGTGGGAATGTACGGAAAAGTGTTGCCGCCACAAAATGGCGCGCCGCTTCGCCTGGTAGTGCCTTGGAAATACGGTTTCAAGGGCATCAAATCAATCGTGCGGATTAGCCTAGTTGAACATATGCCTAAGACGAGCTGGAATTTGTCCGCTCCTAACGAATATGGCTTTTACGCCAATGTGAATCCTTCCGTTTCGCACCCTCGCTGGAGTCAGGCCAAAGAACGGCGGATTTATTCCGGCAATTTGGGCGGCGTCGAACGCATCAATACCGAACCGTTTAATGGTTATGCTGACCAAGTCGCTTCGCTTTACAGCAGTCTGGATCTGAGGCGGAACTTTTGATGTGGTTGTCCACTCTTCGCAGTGAGTCGTTTTTGCGATTTCGGCTTAAGCCGTTGTTGTTTGGTTTGTCGTTGCTGCCGTTTTTGTTTTTGCTCTATGGTATCTATCACAGCGATCTCGGTGCCGATCCCGCCAAGTACATCGTGCATAAAACGGGTGAATGGACGCTGCGTTTTTTGTTGCTGACGCTGGCGGTGTCACCACTAAAAAAATGGCTGAATTGGCCGCAACTCATTCGTCTGCGGCGGATGCTTGGCTTGTTTAGCTTTTTCTACGCAACCCTGCATTTCACCAGCTATTACGCACTGTATCTGTTTTTCGATTTGGCAAATGTTGTCGAGGATGTTGTCGAGCGTCCCTATATCACTGTCGGTTTTTTGGCGTTCTTGCTATTGCTGCCGTTAACGATAACGTCAACACAAAAATGGCAACGGCGTTTAGGACGTCGTTGGCAGCGATTGCATCGCTTGGTCTATGTCATCGCGTCACTGGGCGTGCTTCATTTTGTGTGGTTGGTCAAATCGGACCTCAATGAGCCCTTGATTTATATTTTTCTACTATCATTACTGTTCGGCGTACGTATCTATTGGTCGTTTGATTTCACACTCAAGGCTGCGCGCGAATAATTCTACTGGCGTGCAGCGTCAAGTATGCAAAGCAGAAATATTCTGGTTGCACAGACGAATCAGCCCCCTATAATGCGCGCCCTGCCAACGACGCACGTAAAAGCGGAGTAGGTGGTCCGGTCAAGGTTAAGTTTTGAGTCGATAAAAAAGATTCAAAATCAAGTTGACAGG
>JAYSCL010000065.1:0-21210 GCA_041914905.1 Enterobacterales bacterium | reverse complement strand
ATACCGGCCTGTCACGCCGGGGGTCGCGGGTTCAAGTCCCGTCCACTCCGCCAAAATTCGAACAAATAAAAAGGGCGCTCATTGAGCGCCCTTTTTATTTGTTATTTGGTTGCCAGTTTTCAGCCATCAGTTGCCAGTAAAAGGCAAATACCGTTTCCTTTACTGACAACTGACAACTGACAACTGACAACTGACAACTGACAACCAATCAGGCGACGACCTTAAACTTATCCGCCGCCGATTTTTCCGCCATCAATAACTGCGCGCGCGGCAACTCTTCTGGCGCAAAATCATCGACGTTAATGATCTGCAGACGACCGTTTTCGGTACGTTGCAGCAATTCGACTTCATCGCTCGACAAGCGTTGTTCACGTTGTGCGAGCGCGATGATCTCACGGTTCGATAAACGGGTAATGGTCGTGCCCATTTCTTTGCGCAAACGTTTCCACACCGGTTCAGCGGCGACGGTATCTTGCAAGCACTGTTCAAGTACGGCGAGCGCATTGTGTTGTGACGGTTCCAAATTAATGCCGGCGATCAATTCGCTGCGCGCCAAACTTGGTGACAACAACAAACGCGCGACCTGATGACCCAATTTATCGCTCGGTGCTTTGTAGGCGCGGCCATAAGGGAAAACCAGGCGACGCAAGCTACGGCCAATCAATCCAATCGGGAAATTATCGGCAATACCGTAAATCGCTTCTTGAGCACGCCACAGTGAATGTTCAACGGCCCATTTGACTAACGGCGCGTCGGATTCGGGTGAACCCTTGTCATGGAAAAACTTCAGCGTTGCCGACGCAATGTACAAGTGCGACAACAAATCACCCAAGCGAGCGGACAATTTTTCGCGCCGTTTTAATTCACCGCCGAGTACGGCCATGCTGAAATCGGTAAACACAGCAAGCGCCGCCGATAAGCGCGACAACTGCGTGTAATAATCCGCCGTAAAATCGTTGACCGGTGAGCTGCCGAGGTGGCCACCGCTGACGCCTTTCCACGTCATGCGCGTGAGATTACTGATCGCAAAACCGATATGACCCCAAACGGCATCATCAAAGGCTTTTAGCGCTTCGCGCTCGTCTTCCAGTTGCGCTGCCTGCATTTCTGCGAGCACAAAAGGATGGCAGCGAATTGCACCTTGACCAAAAATAATCAAGCTGCGAGTCAGGATGTTTGCACCTTCGACGGTAATGCCGATAGGTTGTGACATATAGCCGCGCCCGAGGTAGTTATTCGGTCCCATCATGACACCTTTGCCACCGTGAATGTCCATCGCATCGGTAAACGTTGTGCGGCCATTTTCAGTGACATGGTATTTGACAATGGCACTGGCCACCGACGGTTTTTCGCCGGCATCGACTGCTGCCAATGTCAACGTGCGCACCGCGTCGGTGGCGTAAGTTAATCCACCGATACGCGCGAGCGCTTCTTCAACGCCTTCCATATATCCAATCGGTAACCGGAACTGCGTGCGGATGCGGCCATAAGCGCCGGCAGCGTGCGCAGCGACTTTGGTCGCCGCCGTGCCGGAGGCCGGCAATGAAATCGCGCGACCGGCCGACAAACACTCGACTAACATGCGCCAGCCTTGTCCCGCCATTTTGGGGCCACCAATGATGTAGTCGAGCGGTACGAATAATTCATCAGCTTGCGTCGGGCCGTTTTGAAACGGGATCGACAACGGCCAGTGACGACGGCCAATCACCACGCCCGGCGTTTTGGTGGGGATGAGTGCGCAAGTAATGCCGAGATCTTCGTCGTTGCCAATCAGTTTTTCCGGATCGTAAAGCTTGAATGCCAAGCCCAATACGGTCGCAACCGGGGCTAGCGTGATGTAGCGCTTGTTCCACGTCAGGCGCATGCCCAGCACTTGCTGACCGTTCCATTCACCTTTGCAGATGATGCCGATATCCGGAATGCTGCTGGCGTCGGAACCCGCTTCGGGCGAGGTTAATGCAAAGCAGGGAATCTCATCGCCGCGCGCCAAACGAGGCAAGTAATAGTCTTTCTGTTCTTTGGTGCCGTAATGCAGCAGCAATTCGGCCGGACCAAGTGAATTTGGCACAGACACCGTGCTGCCCAAAGTCGGTGATACCGAATTCAATTTGATCAGAATCTGCGAGTGGGCATAAGCCGAAAACTCTTTGCCGCCATACTCACGCGGAATGATCAGGCCAAAAAAGCCATTATCTTTGAGAAATTGCCACACATCGGGCGGTAGGTCGGCACGCACATGAGACACTTCCCAATCGCTGACCATCGCACAGACGCGTTTGACCGGTCCATCAATAAACGCTTGTTCTTCTGCACTCAAACGGGCGCCGGGCAAATTTAACAACTCGCGCCAGTTCGGCATTCCCGAAAACAGCTTCGCTTCCCACCACGTGGTGCCAGCATCGAGCGCTTCTTTTTCGGTGCGTGACATTGATGGCATCACCTTGCGGTAGGCTTTGAGCATCAGTCTTGAGAACAACACGCGACGGATTGGCGTCACGGCAAACGGCACGATCAGCGCCGCGATAACGACCCAATCAATCCAGTTGGCGTCGCTGAACACGGTCCAGATCGTCAATAAACCCGCGATCCAGAACACGGCTGTCCAGCCGGCAAAGCGGTGATAGGCCGCAATGCCCAGCGCAAACACGATAAAAACAATCCAAAGGAAGTGGACCATGGTGCCAAACTCGTTAGTGGTCGGATGTGTTCGGAAAGTTACGCCGGGCCGGTTCCGGCGTCAAGTCGGACAAACGCCGTTGTGCTCAGGCTTTGATCAAATTCCGTTTTCTACTGCTCCGAGGCGAATCGTATTTTTGCGATGGCAAGGCATTTGTATTCGCCGACAACGGCATCCCCTTAAGTGTGGGTGATGTTGGCCATTGGCGCTACCGTGTTTTAGCGCCAAAATTGCATTTAAACCCTTGAAGCTCAAAACCAAATCCCGCAAAGTTCGCGCCTCTTCACTGTAAATCTGTCGTCAGGAGTAGACGCCGAATGTCGCGTCATATTGCGGTTGCCGTTTTGCACGGCATGGGCACCGAAGAAGAACATTATTCGGTCGAACTCAAACACCGCGTCACCGAAACCTATCTTGCGTTAAATAAAAGTCATCAGGAAGACGATTTGGTCTGGCACGAGATCTACTGGGGGGATCTGGTGCGTGACAAGCACATGCAGATCCTGCAGGCGGTGAATTACCGCAACGATTTGGCTTATCCCAATTTGCGTGAATGGATCATTGATTACATGAGCACCGCGTTGCTGTACCGCGAAGGCAGTGACTTATATAAAAACATTCACACACGTGTGCGTGCCCAAATGACGCGTCTTGCACATCATCGCCGCATCGATGCTGACCAAACCCCCTTGGTATTGCTGGCGCATTCGTTTGGCAGTGTCATTGCGCAACATTACCTCAGCCAAGGTCCTGGTGGTGATGCCCAAAAACTGACGCCATTTGAACGCTTTGAAACTCTGGCAGGCTTCATCACGTTTGGCAGCCCGTTGGCCATTTGGGCTGCACAAAATGGCGGTGGCGTGAAACCAATCGGTGGCAAAAACTTGTCAGCTGAACTGGCGCCAAAAGCGCGTTGGATTAATTTCTACGACAAAGACGACATCATTGCTTACCCACTCAAAGCCATCAGTGATGATTACAAAAACGCGGTCAACGAAGAGTGGGAAATCAACGTTGGCAGTGCGCGCACATCGTGGAATCCGTCTTGCCATAACGGTTACTGGGAAGACCCTGATTTTTACAAGCCCGTTGCCAAATTTCTGGCCGATTTATCGTCCGTGTTAGTTTGATCTCTACATTGAATTGGTTCCATGAAAGTATTTCTTAGTGCCGTTTTATTTGTCGCATTTCCTGCTGCCGCCGTTGTCAATATCGAAAACATGAACGCTCAGCCTACCCGCATCGGTTGGAGTGGCATGGCCGAAGCCGCGCTCGAAGCGCGCTACGGCAATAGCGAACGCGAAGCGTTGAAGCTGGGAGGGCGCGCCGATTGGTTTTCCGGTGAAGATACGGCGTTTTTGGTCGCCGGTTATGATTACGGTGAATCGAAAAACGTTAAAGATGCCGACAGTCTTTTTCTGCATGGCCGCTATATCGATGCGCAAACCCGGTTGATGTCGTATGAGGCGTTTGTTCAACATGAGCAAAACGAATTCCGTCGTTTGAAACGCAGCGATCTGGCCGGCGTTGGCGTTCGTTTTGTCACCGATGACGATGTCGCCCGTCTACAAAACACGTTTGCCGTCGGCTTATTTCATTCTGACGAATTGGTTGAAGGTTTAGACGGCGAAGCCGACGAATCCGAAACGGCGATTTACGGTAATTTGTATTGGGTATTCAAATGGCAGATGAACGATAATGCGTCGCTGGCTAACACGATTTATTATCAGCCAGCGATAAAAGGCGACAACGATGTTCACTTGCTGAATATGTTTGCCTTGCAAGTGCGCATTGATGGCCGTTTGTATTTGAAACTGTCACTGGATGTTAATCACGACAGCGATCCACCGAGCGGTGTGGAAAAAACGGACACACGGTTATTGTCGGGGATCAGTTACGAGTTTTGATCAATGAGCCCAGTGTTGCCTTGGCAGAAAATTTCTCTGATTTGGTAGATTTTCAGCCACCGTGACCGTTCATCCTTCGACAGGCTCAGGACGAACGGAAACGGCTGTTGATGTTTCGATGAGACGCAAAGCAATTCAAATACCGTTCGTGGTGATGCTTCGTCATGCTCAGCACTAAAGGAGAGTCGAACCATGAACAGGCAAGAACGCTGAGATTGCTATCTAATCAGGAAAATTTTCTGTTTTGCTTTGTTTGCTTTGTTTGCTTTGTTTGCTTTGTGAGCCTCGTGTTGAAGTTCATCCTATTCATTTGGCTGACCTTCATAAGCAAGCTTTGTGAGCTAACCCGCCAGAAACACCTTCATCACATTGATGTAATGCGGATGATCATGTGTGCCCGCGCTTTCGCGCGCGCTGTGCATGGCCCACATTGGCGTGCCGACATCAAATGTTTTAATGCCTAAGCGCGCGGCGCTGACCGGGCCAATGGTGGTGCCGCAGGCCAGATCGGCGCGGTGCACATATTTTTGCATCGGGGCGCCAGCACGTTCACACAACTGAGTAAAAAACGCTTCACCAATCGCGTTGGTGGCATAACGTTGACTGGCGTTAATTTTCAGTACGACACCGCCATTGGCTTTTAAATGATGCAGGCCATCAAAACACTCGCTGTGTGATGGGTGATGGGCATGCGCCATGTCAGCCGACATGTGCCAGCTGTTGGCGCTGGCGCGCGCCAATGCATCGTCGGCATTCGACTGCGACTGGGTAATTCGCTGCAGAATCGATTCAAGAAAATTGCCGGCGGCGCCGGTTGTGCTTTCTGATCCCACTTCTTCATGATCAAAAAGTGCTATAACAGCCGTTACGTCATCGTTGGTCAGCGATTCAATCGCATTCAACGCCGCATGGCAGGAACCGAGATTGTCGAGTTGGCGTGAGGCGATAAATTCTTTTTGTGCGCCAAAAAAATTCGGCGCTTGAGCATCGGCGGCGCACAATTCAAAACTCAAGATCGCATCGGGCGAGCAGTTGGACGCTGTTGCCAACAACTCGCGCAATCGTTGCGATGGTTTGTCGCCATCTCCCTGTGCACTGAGCAATAAATTCAAACCATTGTGTTTGTGAATTTTGAGGCCGTCATCATTGACGGTGCGGTTCAAGTGAATTGCCAAATTGGGCAGGCGTACCAATGCATCGTCAAGGCGCACCAACTCGGTTCGGATGCCATCAATCGCCGCAGGATCGCGCACGACAACGCGACCAGCCAGCACCAAATCGCGATCGGTAAAGGTGGCCAAAATTGGACCACCATAAATTTCGGTGGCCAAACGCAAATAACCGGCGCTGTCGTGGGCGCCGTTGGCTTTAACACGCAAACCGGGCGAATCGGTGTGCGCGCCAATAATGCGAAAGCCTTTATCAATGTCAGCGCCGACGACAAATGCAATCAAGGACGCGTCATCACGCACGACCATATAGCGGCCATGCGCTTGCAATGACCACGCCTCGCGCTCCTGCAACAAGCGAAACCCTTGCGCTGCCAAACGCGTTACGGCGTTAGCGACCGCGTGCCACGGCGACGGGCTGCGCTCGATAAATTGCAACAGATCATGCGTGACGGCGGGAATGGTGCTTGCAGACATTGATAGTCTCCTTGGAGAATAGGCGCGGATGCTAGCGCTTGCCCGATCACGATACAACCCGCCCGCGAAAAACTCATTTTATGTCTGAATTTGATTATGCGTTGCTGCAGCAACAATGGCTGTCGGCACCAACACAGTACCATGCCCAACTCAAAAAGTTGCTGATGACGATGTCACAACGTCATCGGCAACAACAGCCATTTGCGCGTGAGTGGGAGCGTTGGCAGCAACAAATCGCGCGTGCAAATCTGACATTGCAGCAACGACAAGCGGCGCTGCCCAAGCTCGACTACGATGAGCGTTTGCCGATCGTACAAGCCCGTGAAGAAATTTTGGCCGCCATTCGCGATCATCAGGTGGTGGTGATTGCCGGTGAAACCGGATCAGGCAAAACCACCCAATTACCGAAACTGTGTCTTGAATTGGGACGCGGAGTGCGCGGCATCATCGGCCATACCCAACCGCGTCGTTTGGCGGCAACCAGCGTCGCGCGTCGTATCGCCGATGAATTGAAGTCGACGCTTGGCAAACACGTTGGCTACGCCATTCGCTTTGATCAAAACATCAGCGATGACAGTTTTATCGCGGTGATGACGGACGGTGTGTTGTTGCAGGCCTTGCGCACCGATCCCTTGTTGCTGCGTTATGACACGCTGATTATTGATGAGGCACACGAACGCAGCCTCAATATTGATTTGTTGTTGGGCTATATCAAAACCATTTTGCCCAAACGCCCCGATCTGAAAGTGATCATTACCTCGGCGACTATCGATCCTGAACGCTTTGCGCGTTTCTTTGATAATGCTCCGATATTGACGGTGAGCGGGCGTACGTATCCGGTCGATATATGGTATCGACCAGTTGACGATGAACAAGACGACAGCAGCTTGCCGGCGCGCATTCACGCTGCATTGGATGAGTTATGGACACAAGGTCCGGGCGATGTGTTGGTGTTTTTGAGTGGTGAAGGTGAAATTCGCGAAGTCGCGACGTATTTGCGTCGCCAACATGTCAAAGCCGATGTGTTGCCACTGTACGCGCGTTTGCCGATGGCCGAACAAAACAAAGTCTTTCAAAGCGGTGGCAAAACCCGTGTGGTGTTAGCGACCAACGTCGCTGAAACCTCGCTCACCGTGCCCGGCATTCGTTATGTGATCGATTCGGGCGTCGCGCGCATCAGTCGCTATTCACAAGGTTCGCGTGTACAACGTTTGCCGATTGAAGCCATTTCACAAGCCAGTGCCAATCAACGCAGCGGCCGTTGTGGCCGTGTGATGGATGGCACCTGTATCCGTCTTTATGGTGAAGACGATTTTGCCAAACGCGACGAGTTCACCACCCCCGAAATTTTGCGCACGAGCCTCGCCGATTTGATTTTGCAAATGCTGGCGTTAGGACTTACCGATATTGAATCGTTTCCGTTTGTGGATGCACCCGACACCAAGCGCATCAGTGACGGACTGCGTTATTTGCTTGAATTGGGCGCGATTACCGAAGAACGCAAATTGACGACGATTGGCCGTCGCATGAGTCAACTGCCGTTGCCACCGGCGTTGGCGCGCGTGGTGCTCGCCGGCGAAACCGAACGTTGCTTGCATGAAGCGATTATCATCGCGTCATTTCTGGCTCTGCGTGATCCACGCGAACGCCCGCAGGAAAAGGCCGATGTCGCCACCGGGTTACATCGCCGCTTTCATGATCCCGATTCCGACTTTGTCGGTGTGCTGAATTTGTGGAAACATATTCATGAACGCAAAGAAGCCTTATCCGTTAATGCTTGGCGAAAAGAATTAAAAGCCGAATTTCTAAACGTGGTCGCCATCATTGAATGGGGGCGATTGGTCGCGCAGTTGCGCGCCAGCGCGCAGCAATTACAGCTGAAGTTTAATGAAATAACACCGGATTACCGCAGTTTGCACCGCGCCGTGCTAAGCGGTTTATTTCACCAAATCGGCCAGGCCACCCGTGATGGCGATTACAGCGGTCCGCGCAATATCCGTTTTGTGGCGCACCCGAGTTCTGGTCTGCACAAAAAGGCCAAACCTTGGGTTGTTGTTTCTGAGTTTCTCGATGGCAATAAACTGTACGGCTTATTGCTCGCCAAAATTGAACCGGAATGGCTGGAGCAATTGTGTGGCCCCTTGTTAAAACGCCATTACGAAGAGCCGGTGTGGCGGGAGCAGCGAGGTGATGCGGTGGTGCATGAACAGGCCACCTTGTTCGGATTGAAAGTGATCGTGCGTCGCCCGATCGCGTTGTCGCGTATTGATATGGTACAGGCGCGGCAATTGTTTGTGCGCCATGCGCTGATTCGCAATGAAATCGAATGGGACTTTTCGATTCATAAACAGAATCAGATGCTGCTCAAAAAAGTACAGGAACAAGAAGAGCGTACGCGTCGTCGCGATCTGCTGCGCGGTGAAGATGAGTTGGTGGCACTGCTGGTAGCCCGCTTGTCGCAGGATGTGTTCGATAAACACTCGTTGTTAAAACTGTATAAACGCAGTCCGGACGCATTAAAGCCTTTGTTGCTGACAGAGGCTGATGTCAAGGCGACACTGGATCGCATCAGCGACGACGATTATCCGCCTGAATTTGTCATCAATACATTGAAGTTGCCGTTGTTGTATCGATTTGCGCCCGGTGAAGTGTTCGACGGTGTTACGGTGCGTGTGCCGTTGTCTTTGCTGCACCAGTTACCCGATCATGTTTTTGACGCGTTAGTGCCGGGCTTTTTGCCGAACAAACTCGAAGCGATTTTGCGTGGCCTCCCAAAAGAGACACGTAAAGAATTGATGCCCATTGCTGAAACCGCCAAGTTGCTGCTGACCGCCAATTGGAAACAGAAACCGTTTTGGCAGGCGCTCAGCGACGATTTGTATTCGTTAAAACGTGTACGTGTTCCGGTGGCTGAATTGGCTGCCGTAGAGTTGCCTGATAATTTGCGCATGTATATCGAAGTGCGTGATGGCAAAGACACCGTGGCGCGTGGTCGCGACTTGAGTCGACTCAAATCCGAGTTGCTGAAAAAACGTGAACAATCGTTGCAAAACCAAACCAAAGATTTTCAACAAACGCATTTGATGGCGTTGCCCGTGCAAGCGATTGCCGAAAAAGTGAATGCCGGTGTCGGCGAAGCGTGGTTGGCCGTACAAGATGATGTCACCAGTGTTAGCATCGTGCCGATTTTGTACGAAGCCGATGCTAAGCGCCTGCATCAGCAAGGCATCATTCGTTTGCTGGCGTTGGCCTTGCAAACTGATTTCAAACAGTACCAACGCAATAATCGCGCGCTCAACAGTTTGATGTTAGCCGCCGGCGCTTTTCCTTGCGGTAAACAATTGTTGGATGAATGGTTATGTGCCGCCATTATCAGTTGCACGAATACCGATCTATGGCGCATTCGGGATCAAACGGCTTTGCAAGCATTGTTGCAGACACTGCCTAACCCCGTACGGGCGAAACTAGCCGATTCGCTGCCCGTGCTGGTTGATCTGTTTCAATTGGCGGCGACATTACGCGCGCGCATCGTGCGCGAATTCAAAGCCAAATTGCCCGATGTGGCTGCCGATATGAATGCCTGGCTTGATGACATTCTGGCACCGGGTTTTCTGCATCATCGCGGTCTGGCGGATTTGCGCCACACACGACGCTATCTCGACGCGCTGCGATTGCGCATTGATCAATGCCAAGGTAATCCAGCGCGTGAATTGCAGCGCATGCCACAATGGCAAGCGTGGCAGCTCAAAGTGAATGCGGCGAAAGTGCCGGCCAGTGTCATGCAAACGGGGGAGTGGCAAGAACTGCAACGATTGCTGCGCGAATGGCGAGTGGCGGTTTTTGCGCAATCGATTGGCACCGATGGTCCGGTGTCAGAAAAGCGTTTGGATCAACAACTTGCGCGTGTTATTGAGCTCGCCAAAGGTAAGCGTCAGTAAACCGTTGTTGACAGCGGATTGTCTTTCATGGTTTTAAGAAGGCGTACGCGAAGGATTTCCTTGTTGTCTCTGTCAATTTCGCATGGTGCGGAGGGCAGAAGAGGGAGCATCTCGATGCGCCTTGTTTTGTTGTTGATGAGTCTTCTGCTGGCCGAAAAGGCCAACGCCGAGGATTTTCCTTTCGCGAACGCTTATCTCGATGGTTGGGCCAGCGGTGAATACCACCGTTTGGATGCGCAGCTTGGTCAGCAATCCTCTCTTGGTATCACACTCAATCCCATCAACTTAGTTTCTGAAGTGCGCGTGTCATATGCATTGACGAGCGCACAAGATGCCTATAGCAACCGTTTTGATACGCCGTTTACGTTGCAATTGACCCTGCGCGGTTGGAAGCTGATGGAAACCAATCTCGAAACGGCCGACACCGATTATTTCGAACGCGAACGTGTGCGAGATCGTGATATTCGCCGGCAATGGATAATGTTGTCGGTGACCAAATCCTTTTGAAATTCCAGCCTGGTCTGCATTTCCACTGAGTGTTTAAAACGCTCCTATACTAAAACCAGTCGTTACGTAAGACTTGTCTGGCGAACGCGCTTACACGTAATGTAATCCAATCGCAGTACGGATGATCTCAAAATGACCGGTGTCGTTATCAGTGGCAGTGGTGTGTACACACCGCCGCACAGTGTCAGCAATGAAGAGCTGGTGAATGCGTTTAACGCGTATGTGCAAAAGTGGAATAGCGACCATGCCGATGCGATTGCGCGTGGTGATGTCTCCGCCAAGTCCGAATCCTCGGCTGAATTTATTGAAAAGGCCTCGGGCATTAAATCACGTTACGTCAACGTCAAAGACGGAATCCTTGACCCTGACTGGATGCGCCCACGCATTCCCGAACGCAGCAATGACGATATGTCATTGCAATGCGAAATGGCGGTAAATGCTGCACATATTGCGTTGCAGCAAGCGTGTTGTGATGGCAGCGATATCGATTTTGTGCTCGTTGCAGCGTCGGCGTTTGCGCGGCCGTTTCCGGCATTAGCGATCGAAGTGCAGCAACAGATCGGCGCCAGTGGTTATGCGTTTGATATGAATGTTGCTTGTTCATCGGCGACGTTCGGCATCAAGACCGCCGTCGAAGCGGTGAAAAGTGGCAGCGCAAAACGAGTGCTGGTGGTGAACCCGGAACTGGGCTCGGCGGTGGTGAATTTTTGCGATCGCGACAGCCATTTTATTTTTGGCGATGTCGCCACCGCCGTCATTATTGAACGTGCCGAAACCGCAAAAGCCGATCAAAGTTTTGAAGTGGTTGGCTACAAACTGTTTACGCAGTTTTCCAACAATATTCGCAGCAATGCTGGGGTGCTCGACCGTTTGAATCCGGCCACGCGTGACAACGACGACAAAATGTTTGTACAAGAAGGACGTAAAGTATTTAAAGAGGTTTGCCCGCTGGTGGCGGATCTGATTGTCAATCATCTGTCCGAGCTTGAACTGACGCCACAGCAGTTAAAACGCCTGTGGTTGCATCAGGCCAATATCAATATGAATCGACTGATCGCGAGCAAAGTGTTAGGCCGCGAGGCAACCGATGCCGAAGCACCGCTCGTGCTCGATCGCTATTCAAACACCGGTTCGGCCGGCTCGTTGATCGCGTTTCATTTTCACCGTGATGGTTTTAATGCGGGTGAATACGGTTTGTTGTGTTCGTTTGGTGCGGGGTATTCCGCCGGTGCTATTGTGTTGCGGGCGGGCTGAATTGCCGTGGCAACATGACAATGCTGAACGTGAAAAAGTGTTTGCACAGGTGGTGGTGGCAGCACGTAAGTCTGAACCGCGCAGCGTTTCGGATGCGTGTTGAGTTTCATTCGTACCTACGAGTTCTTTGCAGCGGCCAATGAATCATAACCCGGCGATCAACCTCGCGTCCCTCGGTCGTTGAACGCTGCGCAATAAACCCGCGCAACACCGATTTGTTCCACGTTATATGTTTAAAGATGAAAGCTAAAAAAACCATCGTCTTAGTTTCACTCCTTTTGATTCCGACAATACTGGTCCGGAATATCGTTACATCCGCATCATTTAAGAACCCATTTAATGTTTACCCATGGGATATGATGAAAAAAGAAGAGTTTAGAGATGCTTATATCAAAATGCTTGGTAAAGGAACGAGAGAGGCGTGGATTTCAGAGCTTGACTGCACGGCTGGTCCAATACAGAAACTCGATTTAGGGACACCATCGCAAGAGTACACTTTCATTGAATGCTGCAAACCTCATTCATGCATAGATAACACGCTGCGCGTGCTGTATTCATCAGAGCTAAGAGTCGCTTATGCCAAGCTGGCTGAGTTCAGCGAATCAAATGTCTTTAAAGAGACATATTTTGGAAATCCACCTCAGCTTATCAAAGAGTATTTGAATGGCAATTAATTTGAAATTAATTACAAATAACATCATAACGAGAACGGCCACTTTCTTGCCGGTAATTTTCTCCGTTAGTATGTGTTATGCAGAAGACTGCACATACGATCAGTCTGCCCAAATTATGCAATTGCAAACCATCGCAAAGCAACACCCTGGTGGGGTCATCGACAAGGAATCGAACACTATTCATTGGGGTTCAACGGCAAACTCCGCATCATCAGTTACTTACGGCGGGTGTGACCACCTAGGCTTTACCGTAACAAAAAACATTACACCGTCAAAAAAACTGTCCGAGCCAGAAGTGCTTGCATTGGCCATTGTTCTTGCCAAAGAGTATTGGGAGCTATCCGAAGCAAAAGCGCTTGTGACGTCTGTTTCAGCCAAAGCATTTACCCGTGAAATTATCGACGGAAGCGTTTATTTCAATATTCCAAACGAGTATTACTTTGAGTTTTATATTGAGCACAACCCCTTAGAGGGCCATGTCTCAATTGTATGGGCGCGCAATTTTTGAAGCATGCAATGACAATTACCGTTCGACGTCCAGACATAGAAACAGAAATCAGTTTTATCCCGACTGAAAATGGCGGCCGTCAAACTGCTGTAAAATCTGGTTATCGTGCAAATCACAATTTCGGTTTCGAGGGCATGCTCAACGACGCAGCTCATGAGTATATCGGGCAAGAATCGGTTTCGCCTGGTGAATCCGTACTAGCCAACATTTGGTTTCTTGTCCCTGAGTATCAAACTGGCAGGTTAACTATTGGTTTTAAATTCACAGTTCAAGAAGGGGCTCATGTCGTCGGGTATGGTCGCATCACCAAAATCCTGAATGACGCTCTACAGAACGCATCTAACAATCAATAAGGAAACCGCCTAATGGCCAACGTACGCACTCCCAAACAAATCGCCGCCGAGCTCAGCGAATATTGGTCGCCACGCGTTATCGGCGAAGTGGATGAGCACTATGTCAAAGTCGCCAAAGTGTTGGGGACGTTGACTTGGCACCGTCATGATCATGAAGATGAGCTGTTTTTTGTGCTGCAGGGTACGTTCAAAATCGAAATGGAAGCCGAGACGGTGACCTTGCAGGCCGGTGATATGTATGTCGTGCCCAAAGGTGTTCGTCATAACCCAATCGCCGAGCAGGAATGCCTGCTCATGTTGTTCGAACGTAAATCAACGTTACACACCGGCAACGATGTGACCGGGCGGACGCGGAGTATCACCGAGCAACTGCGTCCGCTGTAAGCCCCAAACAGCGCATCACAAGGCGAAACCTGCCCATGTGATTGATCACTTTTTCGGCAATCGAACACCAACGGTCTCACAACAAGCAAATCCCGCAGCTCACCCCCAAGTTATCCACAGAGCTATCCCTACGCCTGGGGATGGCTTTCCGCTAAACTTGCCGGCCTTGGGGTCAGCCCTGTGTTGCCCTGTCTGTAAATCGCCTCTGCAAGAACCGATAAAAAATGCGTCTGAAGCAAATAAAACTGAATGGATTCAAGTCCTTCGTTGATCCGACTACGGTCCCGTTCCCGAGCAACCTGACCGCGATTGTCGGTCCTAACGGCTGCGGCAAATCGAACGTTATCGACGCCGTGCGCTGGGTCATGGGGGAGTCGAGTGCGAAAAACCTGCGCGGGGAAAACTCGACGGACGTTATTTTCAACGGCTCCAGTGCACGTAAACCGGTCGGCCAAGCCAGCATCGAATTGGTGTTCGACAACAGCGATGGTTCTCTCGGTGGCGAATACGCGGCCTACGCCGAGATCTCGATCAAACGTTTAATCACGCGAGACGGCACCAGCACCTATTTCTTGAATGGCACACGTTGCCGTCGTAAAGACATCACCGACATTTTCTTGGGTACCGGTTTGGGTCCGCGTTCTTACGCGATCATCGAGCAGGGCATGGTGTCGCGTCTTATCGAATCCAAACCGCAAGAATTGCGCATTTTTGTTGAAGAAGCGGCCGGTATTTCGAAATACAAAGAGCGTCGTAAAGAAACCGAATCACGCATTACACAAACCCGCGAAAACCTCGCGCGTTTGGGCGATATTCGTGAAGAGTTGGGTCGTCAGCTATCGCATTTGCAACGGCAGGCGCATAACGCGGCCAAATTCAAGGAACTGCGTCAGGAAGAGCGCGATTTAAAAGCGCGTTTGGCCGCATTGCGCTATCGCGAACTGAACAACAAAATTGAAAATCTGGATCGCTCCATCGGCAGCATGGATGTCGACACAGAAGCGCGCATGGCTGAACTGCGTGCATTGGATGCAAGCACCGAAGAGTCGCGCAACAAACACATTGAATTGACCGATGCGTTCAATGCGGTGCAGGGAAAATTTCACGGCGCCAATGCCGAAATCGTTCGCCTTGAACAAGCGATCAAGTACACGCGTGAACGCCGACATACTTTGCGCGATGATTTGATTCGTTTGGAGCAATCGCAAAAAGCCGCTACCGAACATTTGCAACTCGATACTGAAAAGTTGGCCAAGGTATCGGTTGAAATTCAGCAATTAGAACCTGAATTAAATCGCCTGGAAACGGTGTCATCGTCTGGGCAAGGCAATTTGAATGAGCACGAAGCGGCACTGGCATCGTGGCAAATCGAATGGGATGACTTTAACGCGCGCGCTGCGCAAACTTCGCAGCAGGCCCAGGTTGAACGCACACGCGCCAGCCATAGCGAAATGGTCTTGTCACGCATTACGCAGCGCATTCAACGCATTCAACAAGAAGTGGCGGTGCTTGATGCCCAGCCAGGCAATGAAGAATTATTGCAGCTTGAAGAGCGTTTGCTTGATGCGGAAACCCATGCTGAACAGGTACGCGAACAACATGCCAATGGCATCAGCAAAATTAACTCGTTGCGTGATCGTCGCCGCGATCTCGGCACGCAAATTGACAATGCGCGCAACGAACTAAACGGCTTACGCGGCAAGAAAATTGCGCTTGAAGCGTTGCAAAAAGCGGCGCAAGCACGCGGCGAAGAAAAAATGGGTCCGTGGCTGTCGCAACACGGTTTGGCTCAGCGCGCCCGTGTGTCGGCCAACCTGAAAGTCGAAAGCGGTTGGGAGCTGGCACTGGAAACGGTGTTGGCCGAGCAAATGCAGGCGATTGTTGTCGATAAACTCGATGATGTGTTGTCTGCGGTTCACCAATTGCACGACGGTCGCGTTCAATTCGTGGAAGCCGCGCCGATCAATGGCCATGCTACACGTCGTACATTGGCGCAATTGATTGTCAGTGGTGTTGTGCCGGCTTCGTTGCATTGCGTTTTTGTTGCCGACTCGATTGAACAAGCGCTACGTGAACGTGCGCAACTGCAGGCGCATGAATCCTTTGTGACGCGCGATGGGCTGGTTGTCGGTCGCAATTATTTGAAAGCCGGTCACAGTGCCGATGCGTCGGTGGGTGTGCTGGAACGTGCACAACAACTGGAAGAAATCAGCGCCAAAGTCGAAGAACGCGATGTTCATTTGATGGAGCTAGAAGAGCAGGCGGAAAATGTTCGTGAAGAACTGCGTTTGCTTGAGGCCAGTTGGGGCGAGCTGCAAAAGCAACTAACCGAAGTCGAAAAGTTAGTCGTTGAATGCCGCGCGCAATTGGCTCAGAAGCAAACCAAACTCGATCAAGTTAAGCGTCAGCGCGAACAATTGCTGAATGAATCGCGTGATCTCGACGGTCAGCGTATCGAAGAAGAAGAGCGTCTGGCTGAGTGCCGGATGAAGTTGCAGGAAGCGGTTGAGCAAATGGGCAACGATCACGATCGCCGTGATGAGTTGCAAGCCAAACGCGAAGAGTTGCGTCAAATTCTCGATCATGCGCGTGATTCGGCACGTGATGCCAAAGAGGTTTATCACAAACTGGCGCTGCGCATGGAGAGTTTGCGCGCGGAGTTCAGTTCGACCAAAACGTCCGAACAGCGTGTGCGTGAACAATTGGCGGTGATCACGGAACGTCGCGAACAGCTCGAGCAGCAAATCGAAGAAAGCATCGAGCCGTTGGCGCAAATGGAAAGTGATTTGGAATCGGCGTTAAATCGCAAAATCGCCATCGAAGCCGATTTGACACAGGCACGCGACGCCTTGGCCGGCACCGATCAAGAGATGCGCGCGTACGAACGTCGTCGTCATGAGTTGGAACAGTCAGCGCAAGCCGTCGGCTCGCGCGTCAACCAATTGCGTATCGAGCGCAGCGAGTTTGCCGTGCGCCGTGAACAGCAAATGGAGTTGTTGCAACAAGAAGAGCGCGATCTTGAAGCTACGTTGGCCTTGTTGACAGATAGCGACAACGAAGGCGAAATGGGATCACGCTTAAGCGAGATTGGCGAACGCATTCAACGTCTGGGGGCCATTAACTTGGCCGCGATTGACGAATTTAACGAACAGTCACAACGCAAAATTTATCTTGATTCGCAAGATGATGATCTCAACAAGGCGCTTGAGACCTTGGAAGATGCGATCAAGAAAATCGATCAAGAAACACGCAGTAAGTTCAAAGATACCTTTGATCTGCTCAACAAATACTTCCAGGAATTGTTCCCGAAAATTTTTGGTGGTGGCCATGCTTACCTTGAATTGACGGGTGACGATTTGCTCGAAACCGGTGTTGCGGTAATGGCACGTCCGCCGGGCAAACGCAACAGCACGATTCATTTGCTGTCCGGCGGTGAAAAGGCGCTGACGGCGATTGCGCTGGTGTTCTCGATATTCAAATTGAACCCGGCACCGTTCTGTATTCTCGATGAGGTCGATGCGCCGCTCGACGACGCCAACACCGAACGTTATGCGAAGCTGGTCAAAGAGATGTCGGAAACCATTCAGTTCATCTACATCTCACACAACAAAATCGCGATGGAAATGGCCAATCAACTCTGCGGTGTCACCATGCAGGAACCCGGTGTTTCTCGTATCGTCGCCGTCGATATCGAGCAGGCGGCAGCATTGGTGGGTGTGTGAAAAATCGGTTGCCAGTTGTCAGTTTTCGGTAAAACGGCTGGCGCAATGAAAACTGGCAACTCAGCACTGACAACTGCAGTACCGCACGGTACACTTCGCGAGCAATCAGGGGCTCTCGGAACGTGGCATGGATTTACGTCTGCTCATCGTCATTATTGGTTTGGCTGTAGTGGCCTATGTGGCTTGGGACAGTTTTCGTCGTCGCGCGCGCAATCAATACTCCTTCAAGCTTGAAAAGAATATTCCGCCCGATTTACCGATAGCAAAAGGCAGCGATCGCGAGGGATTTGATGAGACCGGCGTTGGTCGTACGCGGGTCATTGGCCAAGTTGAAGAGCATGATGGCCATCTTGAACCGGATTTTGATGTCGAATCGCCGGTTGTTGTACGTCGTGAGCCATCCCGTGAACCTCCCAAACAGACGTTGGATCTGTTCGCCGAAGATGTGGTGGGTTCTGCTCGTGTGTCCAACGTAGAACCCGTTAAGCGCAAATCGACTGAAAACAAAGCGGTACGCTCGTCGGCTAATGCCGAAATGCAGATCATCACATTGACCGTTTTGGGGCGGCATGGCCGCTATTTCACTGGTGTTGAGTTAAATCACTGTTTTATCGAACACGATCTGCGCTTTGGCGAACACAAAATTTTTCATCGGTACGCCGATGCTTCTGGGCAAGGCACCGTGTTGTTTTCGGTGGCTAATGCATTAAACCCCGGCACGTTTGATCCTGATCGGATGGATCAATTTTCAACGCCCGGCATCAGTTTGTTTATGACCTTGCCGGGCAATTTCAACCCGCAGGCCGCCTATCGCGCGATGTTCGACTTAGCGCAAATGCTGGCAAAAGAACTCAATGGTGACGTGCTCGATGGTCAACGCAAACCGTTGACTGACGAAACGCGTGCGCACCATCAAGCGGTGCTGCAGCAATTCGCCAAACCGGCGCACGTTTAATCCGTTTTATTTGCGATGGCCTGGGCGATTGTTCTGTCGCCTTTTTCACTTGTCTTGGTGCTTGTCATGTCTGCCGATCAACAAAAACTCGACGCAATTAAAGCGCAAATTCGTCATCACAATTACCAATATTATGTACTGGACAATCCCAGCGTTCCGGACGCGGAATACGATCGCCTGATGCAGGAATTAAAGGCGATCGAAGCGGCGCACCCGGAATGGATTAGCGCCGATTCACCGTCACAACGCGTGGGTGGTCAAGCCTTATCGGCCTTTACGCAAGTGCGCCATCAAGTACCCATGTTGTCGCTTGAAAATGGCTTTAGCGACGAGGATGTCGCCGATTTTGTCCGCACCATTGCCGAACGATTGAATACGACAGCAGACCAAGAGTTCAGTTGCGAACCCAAGTTGGATGGTTTGGCGATCAGCATTATCTATGAAAACGGAGTTTTAACTCGCGCCGCAACGCGCGGTGACGGCGAAACCGGTGAAGACGTTACGCACAATATTAAAACGATCAAAAGCGTACCACTGCGTTTAATGGACGATGCACCGCCTGCTTTATTGGAGGTGCGCGGTGAGGTGTATTTACCCAAGGCCGATTTTGATGCACTAAACGATATGCAGCGTCAAAAAGGTGAAAAATTATTTGCCAATCCGCGCAACGCGGCCGCCGGCAGTTTGCGCCAACTGGATCCCAAAATGACGGCGCAACGTCGCCTTGCGATGTTTTGCTACGGCATCGCACGTTGTGAAGGTTTGTCGTTGCCTGCAACACATTCTGCGCGCATTGCTTTGCTTAAGCAGCTAGGTTTGCGTGTATGTCCTGAGTCCGACGTTGTGTATGGTATTCAGGGGTTACTGTCGTATTACCAAAAAATTGGTGCACAACGCCAACAACTTCCCTATGAGATTGATGGTGTTGTCTACAAACTGAATCACATCGCTGATCAGGAAAAATTAGGCTTCGTCTCGCGGGCACCGCGTTGGGCGTTGGCGCATAAATTTCCTGCTCAAGAAGAACTGACCGAGTTGCTGGAGGTAGAATTTCAGGTTGGGCGTACTGGAGCGTTAACGCCGGTGGCACGCTTGAAGCCGGTCTATGTTGGTGGTGTAACGGTGAGCAACGCGACACTGCACAATATTGATGAAATCGCGCGGTTGGATTTGCGTATTGGTGACACCGTTATTGTGCGTCGCGCCGGTGACGTGATACCGCAAGTTGCCGGTGTCGTGTTAGAACGTCGTGTGGCAGAGGCTCAGCCCATAGCGATACCTGCGCAATGTCCGGTTTGCGCTGCTGAGGTGGTACGAGAAGAAGGGCAGGCAGCGATTCGTTGCTCAGCCGGCATTTCTTGCCCTGCGCAACGAGTTGAAGCGCTGAAACATTTTGCACATCGACGTGCAATGGATATCGAAGGACTCGGCGATAAATTGATTGAGCAACTGGTCGAAAAAGATCTGTTGCACAGTCCTGCCGATATTTACCGCTTGCAAGCCGATGTACTGGCCGAGTTGGATCGTATGGGCGACAAATCAGCACAAAAAATTGTCACCGCGATTGAAAAAAGCAAAACGACAACGTTGGGACGTTTTATTTTTGCACTCGGTATTCGCGATGTCGGTGAGGTGATGGCGCAAACGCTGGCGACAGAATTTGGTGAGTTGTCGGCATTGATGAACGCTGATGAAGAACGCTTGCAACAGATCAACGATGTGGGGCCAGTGGTCGCCAATCGTGTCGCGCATTTTTTTGCGAATCCGAAAAATCGCGATACCGTTTCACAATTGTTGGACGCCGGAGTGAACTGGCCGCCCGTCGAAAAACGCGATGTCAGTGACTTGCCGTTGAACGGTCAGGTCTTTGTGTTAACCGGAACCCTGGACGCGATGCCGCGTGAAGTTGCGCAAGAACGTCTGCAATCGCTGGGTGCCAAAACAACGGACAGCGTGTCGAAAAAAACCTCGGTTGTGGTGGCGGGCCCCGGTGCCGGATCAAAACTGAAAAAGGCACAGGAACTGAATATTCCAGTGTGGGATGAGACACAGTTGCTGGCGCTGTTGCGCCATCACGGCAAACTGGATTAAGGGTAAATCAAGGAAAGCCTTCATGAAACAATTGGCATTCACATTGGCTTGGGTGTTGTTGGTGAGCGCGTGCAGTACCGCGCCTGTTGACGATGATGCAAATCGCACAACGACGCCGCAGCGCATCACGCCAAACAAATCGGTGGTGACACTCAGTCTGGATCAACTGGCCGATTACTGGTTAATTGGTGACACGTTAAAAGGTGGCGATCGTCCGCGTTATAAACGCACGATTGAGTACGGCTGTGTGCGTGTGGGGTTTGGCATTGATAGCGACGCGCGGCTATTTGATGTGCGTGTGCTCAAATCAAATCCACAGGCGAAATTTTCGGACCAGGCATTGGCACTTGTCAGCCGGCTTGAACCCGAAGCGACTGAAATGAACAGCGAAAAACAACCCATGCGCAGCGAGATCGTACTGACGTTTGCGAATGCCGACGGCGAAGCGAGCTTGGTTGAGAATGAAGCGATTGCGAAGTTGTGTCGCTAAAAGACGCGGTTGTCAGTTTTCAGTAGTTAGTTGAAAAAGTACACTGAACGACAACTGACAACTGACAACTGACAACTGACAACTGACAACTGATCTAAGCCGTT
>JAYSCL010000064.1:7384-21353 GCA_041914905.1 Enterobacterales bacterium | reverse complement strand
CAGTTGTCAGTTGTCAGTTGTCAGTTGTCAGTTGTCAGTTGTCAGTTGTCAGTTTGTTTTTTTAATATATTACTGTCAATTGATAACTCACAACCAATTTCAATGCGGATCACCATCACCGTCCACACCAATTGCTTGCAGATAACGCGTTAGGGTATTGCGCCCCCAACCGAGCAAACGCGCCGTTTCCTGACGATGGCCTTGCGTGACATCCAGTATATTTAGCACCAGCAATGATTCGAGTTCGCGACTCAATTCCTGCAATGCATTGGCATCGCGAGCTTGCGCGAACCGACGAATTTGTTCACGTAGCGGTTTTTGCCAGGCATCATGCTGTTGCACGTCCATCGGTTTGACGTCGGGTGGCAGATCGTCAACTGTGATCACATCACCAACCGCCATAACCGTTAAATACCGGCACAAATTTTCGAGTTGGCGCACATTACCGGGCCACACATAATTTTGCAGCAGCGGCCACAATTCATTGTCGATATATTTGCGCGCAACACCGGCTTCGCTGGCCGCTTGTTCAAGAAAATACTCAATCAAGATCGGTACATCGTCACTGCGTTCTCGCAGTGCGGGCAGATCAATGCGTACAACATGCAAACGATGAAATAAGTCTTCGCGGAATTTACCTTGTTTGACCAAGTCAGCGAGGTTTTGATGGGTGGCAGCAATGACGCGTGTGTTGGTTTTTAACAGCTGCGAACCACCAACCCGATAAAATCCACCATCTGACAACACACGCAAAAGACGCGTTTGTGCAGGCAACGGCATATCGCCGATTTCATCCAGAAATAGCGTACCGCCATCGGCTTGTTCAAATTTGCCTGGCGCGCGATTGGCGGCACCGGTGAACGCACCTTTTTCATAACCAAATAATTCGGCTTCGATTAAATCGTGCGGGATCGCGGCCATATTCAATGCAATAAAGGCTTGTTGTGAACGCGGACTGTGTTCGTGCAGTGCACGTGCAACCCGTTCTTTACCGGTGCCCGATTCACCAATCAGCAACACATTGAAGCTGGTTTTGGCCAAACGACCAATTGCGCGAAATACCGGTTGCATCGCGGCGCTGCGACCAATGATATGACGATCGACAGTGACATTGTCGTTTTCGAAGGCCGGCGCTGCGGTGGTGGCCAACGCTTTTTGCACCAGTGCTTGCAATTCATCGAGATCGAAAGGCTTGGCAACGAACTCGAATGCGCCGGCATCAAATGATTGCACCGCTGTTTGCAGATCGGCGTGTGCAGTCATCAGGATCACCGGCAACTGCGGCTGAGTTTGTTTCAGTTGTCGCAAAAATTGAATGCCATCTTCATCCGGCAAACGGATATCGGATAACACAACGGCGGGTATCTGTTGTTTCAATTGACGACGCGCGGCCGCCACATTGTCGCACAGCACAACATCGTAATCGCGATTGAACGCGCGGTTTAAGACCCAGCGAATGCTGTCGTCGTCGTCAAGAATAAGTAAGCGCGGATTCATCGCGTCTCCATCGGTAACCATACGGTGAAGCGCGTCAGCCCTGGGCGGCTATCACATTCAATGACGCCGTCTTGTTGTTGCATCAAGCTTTGTGCGATCGACAGTCCTAAGCCAGTTCCGTTCGGTTTGGTGCTTTGCAGCGGCAGAAACAAGTTTTCCTGCACTGCGACCGGAATGCCTGGGCCGTGATCGATCACATCGATACGCAAGGCCATACGCACTCGTCTTCCTGCAATTGGCACGCCAGATTCCACACGGGTACGCAAATTAATCGGTGATTGCGCAGTGACGGCGTCAATGGCGTTTTGTACAAGATTGAGCAGCACTTGCGTCATTGCGTCGCGGACACAGGCTACGTCCGGCAAACTGGGATCAAAATCGCGCACGAACTGCGCTTTGGCGTGGCTGGCTTTGGCCAGTGTGATCACGTTGTCGAGAATCGCGTGGATGTTTTCAAGTGTCCGCGGCTGCTGTTTAGCCGGTGTCAGCAGACGCTCGACCAAGGCCCGCAAGCGATCGGCTTCGCGTTGGATCAGATCGGTGTACTCACGCAGTGCCGCGTCCGGCAGTTCGCGCGCCAGCAACTGCGCACTGCCTCGCAAGCCAGCCAAGGGGTTTTTGATTTCGTGCGCCAAATTGGACAACACACGCAACAACTCATGACTGCGCTGCGCACGTTCGGCATCGCGTGCGAGTCGATGCGCATCGTCGGCGGGGAACAGCTCTAACAAAAGCCCTTCGGCAAACGGGCTGACGACAATGTGCAGCCAATGCTCAGGTTTGAGCGGCAACGCCAGATTGATATCGCTCTGCTGCAAGGGGCGTTGCTCGTCGCGTGCACGTTGCAACAGTCGTAACAGATTTTCATCCGGTGCCAAGCGCTGGCTAAACGGCTGACCGATCAATTGGCGACGGCTAAGACCCAGCAGATCTTCGGCAGCTGAATTGACGGCACTGACAGTATCGTCGGCGTCAATTGCGATAACAGCGGTTTGCAAGTGATCGAGCAGGTCGGCAGCCATGGTGGAAGAAGAATGAACCAGGATGCCTGCATTGTAGCGAAATCGGATGACTTTGCTGCACCAGTTTGGTGCGATATCAATTAGCGACGTCGGCCGTCGCTTTCGCGTTCTACTTTCGGCGGAACGCCGGGTGAGGTCACCATATTTTTAGCAACCCGTTTGATCACGACAAATGACGACTGCGTCGATTTCAGTACGCGCCCACGCTGATCCCGCAACTCAGCTTTGATCTGATATTCACCGCGATCGAGATTTTGCAATGCCCACACGAATTGGTTGGTCGCTTCGCCATAGGCTTGGCCATTCAAATACAGTTGAATTTTATGCCCTTCGGACAACATGGGTTCCATGTATAAACTGACCATCACATTACCGGATCCATCGTCGAACACTTCGCCGGCCCGCGGTGATTCCACGCGAAACTCACGGTAATTAACTTTGGCTGGTGGTTTGCTGGTTTCAACGGGTTCACCCATCGGCGCATTGGGTTGGCTGGCAGGCGCCGAAAAAGTCTGCGGCTCTTTCAATTCGATCAGTTCAGCATTTTTGGCACAAGGCTGGTCCGCGAATATCAGCTCACCGTTTTTGCCTTTGCATTTATAGGCTTCGGCGGCCATCACATTGCCTGTCACTAACAGCACACACCACAGACGCCACATTATCGATCACTCCGTTCCGACGGCTAAGGCTTGGACCTCGAGGGGTTGATCTTGGTTCATACCGACTCCCGTCGCAAGACACGAAATGCCAAGAGCGCCGCAATGATGCAAAAAAAACCGGCCAGCCACATGGCTGCACCAGGTAGGTGCACTACGGTGGTCGGTGCAATGAAAAACGCAAAGGTCTGCGTAAACACCGGTGGCGCCACCATACCCATGATGCCAAACACGCTGCTATTGGCGCCTTGCAGCAAACCTTGCTCCTGTGCCGACACATGACGCGTCATCAATGCTTGCAGTGACGGTTGAAACAATCCCATCAACGCTCCAAACGGTATGCCCAGCCACATCCATTCGCCGGTCGGTGCAAAACCGTAAATCACAAAAGCGAGCGCACCACCGATTAGGCCAACATAAATCGCGTTGTGCTCGCCGATTCTCTTGATGATCGGTTTAATTAAAAAACCTTGCATGGTAATGCCGGCGACGCCGACGGCGACCAACATATAGCCCACCATCAACGTTCCCCAATCAAAACGAAATCCGGCATACAACACAAAGGTACTGGGCAACACATAATGTGCAAACCAATACAAACCATTTACGCCGGCCAATCCCCACAACTCGTGATGCGAACGCAACAGTTTTAATGCCCCTACGGGGTTCGCACGTTTCCACGAAAAGGGTCCGCGTTTTTCTGGTGGCAACGATTCGGGTAAAACAAAATAGCCATAAAGCCAATTTAACAATGCTAATGCCGCAGCAAAATAAAACGGCGCACGAGTATGCCATTCACCGAGCAAACCACCGAGTGCTGGCCCCACAACAAAACCAACACCCCAGGCGACACCAATTAGACCATATGACGCGGCGCGTTTTTCCGCTGGGGTTACGTCAGCGATGTACGCGCTGGCGGTGCTCATGCTAGCGGCTGTAATCCCCGAAATCACACGACCAACAAATAACCATGCTAACGTCGGTGCCATCGCCATTAAAATATAATCAATGCCCAAACCGAAACAAGACAACAATAAAATAGGGCGACGCCCAAATCGATCGGACAAGGCACCGATAAGCGGTGACCACAAGAACTGCATTAATGCCCACGCAAAACCAAACACACCGTAAATGCGCGCGGCATCGACCGTGTTGCCCCCCATAAATTGCTCGACCAATTTGGGCAAAACCGGAATGATAATGCCCAATGACAATACGTCGATCAGCAAGGTGATAAAAACAAAAGGCACGCCGGGCTGCAGTTTTTTGAACATGGAAGATTGTCGGAATGGGAAGGGGGTCAGTTGTCAGTCGTCCGTTGCCAGTTAAATCAAAACCGTTTTTTCAATTCTGAACACTAACAACCAAATGGTCGCTCGCACCGCCAACTGTTTAATCAATCCACACCGTTTGTGGATTCATTCATGATCAGTCGATACATTTCGCGGGCCGCATGCACCAGCGCATTGGTCGTCGCCGGTTCGGTCGCCACATGGCCAGCACCACGCACGATCATCAGTTCAGCATCGGGCCAGACCTTTTGCAGATCCCACGCATTGCACAACGGTGACACCACATCAAAGCGGCCATGTATCAGCATGCCAGGAATACCTTGCAAACTGCTTGCCGCATTCAAGATCTGATTGTCACTTAAAAAATAATGATGGCGCGCGTAATGACAAGCAATGCGAGCGGTACTGTAATGACGCATACCGTCGGCATTGTGATGATTATTGTTTTCCAGCAACGTACGTGTACGCGCTGCATATAACCCCCATGCCCGTGCCGCACTCATGCGTGTCAGATCGGATTCACTTTCCAAACGTTCAGCATAGGCACTGAACACGGCTTCGCGATCGGTTTTACCTACATGGCGGCAAAACTCTGTCCACGCATCGGGAAATAACGCGGCAGCACCACCACCAAAAAACCAATCGCGATCTTGTGGGCGTGCCAAAAAAACACTGCGCAAAATCAAACCTGCCACATGCGACGGGAATTGCTGCGCATATAACAGCGCCAAACTCGCGCCGAAGCCGCCGCCAAACAACACCCATTGATCGATCTGCAAATGGCGGCGCAACAATTCAATGTCGCGCAACAAATCAGCCGTTGTGTTGTTGCTCACACTTGCGTGTGGCGTCGAACGCCCAGCACCACGTTGATCCAGCAAAATAATGCGGTAATGATGTGGTGAGAAAAATCGTCGCTGATTGGCCTGACAACCGGCACCCGGACCACCGTGCAAAACCAGCACCGGCAAGCCATGCGGCACACCACATTGTTCAACGTACAACGAGTGGCCATCGCCCGTATCCAGGCGACGTTCATCAAAAGGACGCAGATCAGGGTAAAGGCCGTTCATGGGGCAGCAGCGCGTTTAAAACGAGGTAAGCCAGTGTACGCCAGTTGCTTGCGTCACCACAGCGGCCGGACAGCGAATTCGGTTTATTTCTGCGCTCCTACTTCCTTGATTACGGTGCCGTTTTCTTCACGGATGATCACGATACCCTCGGGGATCGGTTCGCGTTCAAGCCCTTTGGCAACGCGTACGGTGTCATACGCTTCTTGTGTGCAGCCTGGCGCATCCGATTTGGCCGCCATGCACATGTCATAGGCTTTGGTCATTTCCTGTAACACGGTGGTTTGCTCCGGTGGCGGCAGATAGCCAAACAACATGCGCGGAACCATCATGCCGGTTTGAACTTGCTCGCGGGTGCAAGCGGTGAGTAACAGAAGCAGAAGGAATAGACGCATCCTCGGATTTCCTTTTTCGATTTGATTCAGTATAGCCAGCAGGATGGCACTAGACCGGGGGGCGGCACAATAATTCAATGCTCAACGCCGAAGCGAGGACAAAAAAAAACGCCGCGAGTGAGCGGCGTTTTTCTAAGTACCAGGAAATTAACCCGCACTGCGTGAATCGCGCTTGCGTTCATTTTCCGACAAGTATTTTTTACGAATCCGAATGACTTTGGGGGTGACTTCAACCAACTCATCGTCTTCGATAAATTCCAGCGCTTGTTCAAGCGAGAATTTGATCGGCGGTGTCAAAATCAATTTTTCATCGGCACCGGCCGAACGAATATTGGTCAATTGCTTGCCTTTGGTTGGGTTCACCACCAGATCCGAATCACGTGAATGCAAGCCGATGACCATACCTTCGTACACTTCAGTGCCGTGTTCAATAAACAAACGACCACGCTCTTGCAAGCTAAACAGGGCATACGCTACCGCCGTGCCTTTGCAATTGCTGATCATCACGCCGTTGCTGCGCGGCGCAATGGTGCCTGGCGTTGCTGGGCCGTAATGACTGAACGTGTGATAAATCAAACCGGTACCGCGAGTCGCGGTCATAAATTCGGTTTGAAAACCGATTAAGCCACGCGACGGAATCACATAATCCAAACGCACACGACCTTTGCCATCGGAAATCATGTTTTCCAATTGGCCCGAACGCGAACCCAATTTTTCCATGACCGAACCTTGGTTCTCTTCTTCCACATCCACGGTCAAGTTTTCGATCGGTTCTTGGCGCACACCATCGACTTCTTTGAAAATGACTTCAGGGCGTGACACACCGAGTTCAAAGCCTTCACGACGCATCGTTTCGATCAAAATACCCAAGTGCAATTCACCACGGCCTGATACGCGAAATTTATCCGGATCATCCGTATCTTCAACACGCAGCGCAACGTTATGCACCAATTCGCGTTGCAAACGATCACCAATCTGACGTGATGTCACAAACTTGCCATCACGGCCGGCAAACGGAGACGTGTTCACTTGGAATGTCATCGTGACGGTCGGCTCGTCTACAGCCAAGGCCGGCAACGCTTCAACGGTGTCTTGAGCACAGATCGTGTCGGAAATTTGCGGAGCTTCAATACCGGTAATCGCGATGATGTCGCCGGCTTGCGCCTCTTCTACTTCGTAACGCTCAAGACCGTGGTAACCCAAGATCTGACCAATTTTGGCGTTATAGGTTTTGCCTTCACGATTGATCACAGTAACCGGCATATTGCGTTTAATTTTGCCGCGCACAACACGACCAATACCGATCGCACCAACATAAGAGTTGTAATCCAATTGCGAAATTTGCATTTGCAAGGGACCGTCGATATTCACCTTGGGTGGCGCCACGTGTTTGACAATGGCTTCAAACAGCGGATTCATATCGCCTTCGCGAATGTCAGCATCCAACCCGGCATAACCACCCAGGGCGCTGCAATACACGACCGGGAAATCGAGCTGTTCATCGGTCGCACCCAAGCGATCAAACAATTCAAATACTTGATCGATCACCCAGTGCGGACGCGCACCGGGGCGATCGATTTTGTTAACGACCACAATCGGGCGCAAACCGTGTTTGAACGCCTTTTGCGTCACGAAACGCGTTTGCGGCATTGGGCCATCGACGGCATCCACTACGAGCAATACCGAATCGACCATCGACAAAATACGTTCTACTTCACCGCCGAAATCAGCGTGTCCTGGTGTGTCGACGATGTTGATGCGGTAGTCTCGCCATTTGACGGCGGTGTTTTTGGCCAGAATGGTGATGCCACGTTCTTTTTCGAGAGCGTTCGAATCCATCACGCGTTCTTCGACACGGGCGCGCTCGCCGAAAGTGCCGGATTGTTGCAAAAGCTTGTCGACCAAGGTGGTTTTGCCGTGGTCAACGTGGGCGATGATGGCGATGTTACGAAGCTTCTCGATCACGGTGGGGTACTGCCGACTGGGGAAAAAAGGGCGCGTATTGTACGCGTTTGTCCGAACTTTGGCGGTTTTTTATCCGAATACCCCGCCGCAAGGGCCGCTATACTGCCCGCCGTTTGCCAAAGGGGGTCAAGATGGAAGCGTGGAGCACGGCCGGTGCGGCATTTTTGCTGGTGTTCGTTGCTGAACTCGGCGACAAAACCCAGCTGTTATGTCTGACGCTGACCAGCCGTTATCGCCCGCTGCAGGTATGGGTTGCCGCGTCGGCTGCCTTTCTTGTCTTGAACCTGCTTGCTGTTGCTGTCGGGGCAAGCTTGCAACACTGGTTGCCTCGTCAGTTGCTCGCGATCATCGTTGCGACACTGTTTTTGTTTTTTGCCTGGCGTAGTTGGCAGCAGGCCGACGACGACCACGACGAGCGCCCTTCCGAGCCTAAGCATTCCGCCTACTTGACCATTTTTACACTGATTTTTGTTGGTGAGCTCGGCGACAAAACGCAACTTGCGGTCGCGGGTCTGGCCGGCACGCAAGCCGCATTGCCGGTGTGGGTCGGCGCCAGCTTCGCGCTGTCTGCGTCGGCAGGTTTGGCCGCCTTTGCCGGAGCGGCAATGCTGAAAAAGTTGCCGGCCCACCTGATTCACCGCAGTGCCGCCATCTTGTTTTTGCTGTTTGCCATCGCAGCGCTGGCGGTTGCGTTCTGGCCGGCTAACTGACTCGCTCGCGCGGAAACGCTTTTGTGCTGATGGCGGCGGATTCAGGCTTCATTGGCGGGCAGATCGGGCATCGATGGCGATTGGGTTTCTTGAAACTCCGTAAGTGCAACCGTATTGCGGCCGTTTTGTTTGGCTTTGTACAAACCTTGATCGGCCAATTTAATCAGATCGGGCAACGTGCAGCTGACACTGGCACAGGCAACGCCAATCGATACGGTGAACGGCACGCGCGCGTTGTCGGTAATCACTGGCATGCGGGCCAATTGTTGCCGCAAACGTTCCGCACTCAAGCGCGCATGCGCGACGGAAATATCGACCAGCAATACGCAAAACTCTTCACCACCTAAACGACCGGCAATATCACTGCTGCGAAATTGATTGGCCAGTTGCTGTGCCACTTGCTGAATCACCAAATCGCCGGCGTCGTGACCATAACTGTCATTGATGGCTTTGAAATGATCGATATCGATCATCATCACCGCGACCGGTGAACTGTTGATCAACGCTCGCCGAAAATAGCGATCGGCGTGTTCGGTGAAACCGCGACGGTTGTACAAACCGGTCAACGCATCGGTGATCGCCGCGCGATGCCAGGCTGCCGTTTGTTCAGCCATGCGGGCTGTTTTCGACACCACAAAAATACCGACCCCCGACATCACGACATTGATCAAAGCGCAATTGGCAAAGTGCGCGAGCAAGATCACGGCCAATTCGGACCACAGAATCGCGGGCGTAACCTTGCCGGTTGTCGGTGAAATCCATTCCAGTCCTTCAGCAACCGTCACCAGCACCAATTCGGCTGCCAGCAAAAAGGCAAAGCGCCAATATCCTTTTGAATCGAGAAATAAGCCAGCTAACACGACCATTGGCGCCAAGAAAAAAAGCGCACTGTCATTGCTGCCTTCCCCCACTATCGCCAACAACGGCACCGTCGTGGATAACGCCGTGAGCAACAACCACGCTGCGCTGCGTTGCTGCCCACGTTTCACCAATTCATTACCGATCAACATCAACAGCAGACAGGCCACAATCAAACTGCTGGTTGGCCATTCAAACAGCGTCAAGCTCAACGCAAACGCGGCAATCGACGCCAGCACCGCCACACGGTAAACCCGCACCAACAAATGATGGCGGTGCTGATAGTCCAGTTGCAGTCGCTGTTCTTGCATCGGGAATTGGGGGGAGGTGAGATGATACTGCAGTATAGAGGAGCCGCTCCGCCAGTGCTTCGCTCGTCGATTTATTGTTTGATCCTTCCTTGGGACCAGATCTTTGCCAGCATTGGCCAACGCAAAAGACGAATTTTTGACCAGCTTGGATGGCGATCCCTATAATCGCGCCCCCTTACCGCCGTCCCCCCTCACCATGACCTCTGTTACCGCTGTCTCTGTCCCCGCCGCCCCCGTTAAACGCCGCGCGATTGCGCTGATTTCCGGTGGATTGGATTCCATGTTGGCAGCACGCACCATCATGGAGCAGGGTGTCGATGTCGAAGGCCTCAATTTTTTTACCGGTTTTTGTGTCGAAGGCCACACGCACGCGATTCGCAAACAAGATCAGAAAAAACAAAAACGAAACAATGCGCTGTGGGTAGCCGAACAACTGGGTATCAAGCTGCATATTGTCGATATCGTTGAAGAATACAAACAAGTCTTGCTGAACCCGAAACACGGTTATGGCGCCAATTTGAATCCTTGCCTCGACTGCAAAATTTTTATGGTCGGCAAAGCCAAACAATTTATGGAAGAAAACGGCTTTGATTTTATCATCACCGGCGAAGTGATCGGCCAACGCCCCAAATCACAACGCAAAGACACGATGCCGCTGATCGCGCGCGAATCGCAAGCCGATGATCGCTTGGTGCGGCCGTTGTGCGCACAACATTTGATTCCCAGTTTGCCAGAACGCGAAGGCTGGATTGATCGCACACGATTGCACGGCATCACCGGCCGCTCACGCAAACCACAGTTTGCGTTGGCCGCACAGTTTGGCATCGAAGAGTGGGCGCAACCGGCCGGCGGCTGCTGCTTTTTAACGAATGAAGAATATTCAAAAAAATTGGGCGATTTGTGGCAATCACGCGGCCAACGAGATTACGAGCTCGACGATATTTTGCTGTTGAAAGTGGGGCGTCATTTACGACCACGTCCGCATTTCAAAATGATTATTTCGCGTGAAGAAGGCGAGGGCCTGTTTTTGGAAGGTTATCAATATCAATTTGATTCATTGATCCCATCGTCACACTACGGCGCACTCGCGTTAATCGATGGCGTGCTGCACGATGAATCCGATCTGCAGCTGGCGGCGAGTTTACTGGCACGTTACACACAAGGCCGTGATGCCGATTTGGTTGAATTCGAATACCGGCAGCGCTCAGGTGCCGTACGTCTGATCAAAGTCGCGCCATTAAAGGTCGATGACATTCCGGCTGAATGGCACGTTTGATCGTTTAAACCGGGTTGCTGCGGTGGCAAGTCTTCGGCAAGATGCCTAGCGCCGTGCTGTCCACACGGTAGCGACGATCGTTTTATTTTTAGGGGAATTATTCATGGGAAAGATCCTGAAATGGGGTGTGCTGCCTCTGCTTGTGTTGATCGTGGCATTAACGATCACGTTCGGTTTGTTTTTTGAAAAGCATTTTGACGACGCTCATCAGCGTTTTGCTGATCAATACGATATGGAATATTCAAAACCGCGCAACAATCGCGGTTTGTTTACGTCAGATGTCGAAGTGTGTTTTCGTCCGCGTTACGGCGTTCTGGCGAATGGCGCCAGTTTATGTGCGGCTTATGCGATTCAGTACGGTCCGATCTTGTGGCACGGAGGTCTCAATGTGGGCTGGATGTCGGCGCGCATCACACCACGCTGGCCAGCGGAATTTGACGCCCTGTTAAAAACCGTGTTTGGCAAAGAAGCGCCGCTGCAATTGGCCTTGCAAGCGCGTTTTGCCGATCAGTTGTATGTGCTGGTAGAAACACCGGAGCTCAACGTCAGCGACACGCAAAAATTTGCGATGGAACCACTGCGCTGGCACAACTGGATCGATCTAGCGGCCGGACATTATCGCACCGAAGGCAGCTGGCCATCAGCACAGATGGAAGCGCCAATAGCCGCTCAATTAAGTAACCTGCGTTTTGACGGTGAATTTACACGTGACAGCAGTCAGTTATGGCTCGGCAATGCGCGCTTTACGCTGGACGCTGTCAAAGCCAGCAACAACGGTATCAATCTGTTTGATTTGCAACATGTCGAGTACGACACCAGCAATCAATCCAATAGCAATCCGGCGTTGTCGGATCATCGTTTGTCATTAAAATGGCAACGTCTGCAAGTCGCGCAACAGATCCCAACGCAGGCCGATATTCAGCTGACAATCGCCGGTCTCAATAAACAAGCATTGCAACAATTGCAGATGTTGTCGCAATCGTTGTCCGGCCACGCCGACGACGCGGTGACACAGCAAGGAATGGTCGCGCTCCAACAATTAGTGAACGCTGGACTAACCTTGCGTATTGATCGTTTTGATATCAGCTCCGACAGTGTGCACGCGCGCGGTAAAGGTGAGTTTGTGTTGCCTGCCAGTGAGGCACCCGATGCCGTCGCCACCGCGCTGCAACGTATTGATGGTCAATTCAAATGGAGTTTGCCATTGGGCCTGGTCAATCAATGGGTCGGTCACGACACCATTCAGCAATGGCTCGGTGACAAGCGCGTGTGGCTGGAAGGCAACCTCGTGCATTTTGCATTGACGATGAAAGACGGCACTATGCATTTGGGGCTGTGGCGCGTGCCATTGCCGGGCAGTGAACCGCCGGCGGATGTCACGTTGCCGGAAACAGGCAATGCCGCGTTGGGTGATTCGGTAAACGAACAAATTAACCACGACGACCACTTCAGCGAAACCACCACTGATGACGAAAATGCTATTTGAAATATGGACATGGCAATGACACAACATACGCTTGATTGCCGTCGTTTGTTGTGTCCTCTACCAGTCATTCGCACGCAAAATAAGATTAAACAATTGCAAGTCGGCGATGAGCTGCTCGTCATCGCCACCGATCCCGGTGTTAAAGCCGATATTCCGGCCTGGTGTCGCATTAATGGTCATGAAGTGGTTGCGATCGATGAAACAGCATCACCGCGCGAAATTTTTTTGCGCATTCTCGTGAAAGGTTAATCCGATGACGGCGACGATCAGTCTGCACTGGACCGGTGCCGCCGTTGTGTTAAGTATTGGCATCGCCGAAGCCATATTGCTGGCGGCAGCGTTGTGGTCGCATCAACACAAACCCAATCGTGCGTTGAGTATTTTTTTGCTGTGTTTAGCTGCCGGTGTAATGGTGCCGCTGCTGCAAGAATTACATGCCTGGCTACGTTTTCCGCGCACCATTGTCTTTCTTTCCGGTACCCCATTTTTGTTGGGGCCGCTGTTGCTGCTCTATGTGGCACAGCAAACCGGTTATACACGCTGGATTCAGCCCCGTTGGTTGTTTTGGCACAGCCTGTTACCTCTGGCCTATATGGCACTGGCACTGCGCTTGGCGATTTTGGCCGATGCCGACTTGCTGCCGTTGTTGCAGCCTTCTGGTGCGCGGTCCGGTGTCGCAATTATTCCGCTGCTGAAAGCGGTTTCGTTGTTGCTGTATTTGGTGCTCAGTGCATTTTTGCTGCGACGCTATGAAACACAGTTGTATCAACGCGTCGCTGACATCAGCCCGGTTAGCCTGTCTTGGTTGCGACGCTTGGTGTGGGCATCCGCCGTTTTTTATGTCAGCGTGCTCGTCATTCATTTTGGTGTCGTCAGCGCCGGCACTGTTGACGTGTTGATGGCCTTGCTGCTGTCCGTGTTGGTGTTGATGTTTGGCATATACGCACTGCGCCAGCCCGGCATTTTTGCACCACTGCAGATCACGCTGCTGAGCGAAGCCGATACGGCCGCAACGGCAGTGACGGATATGGAACAAAGCGACGGCAATACGGCTCCCAAGACGGCCTTAACGCCTGACGCGATCGCGCGCCTGCAAACGCAGCTGCTGCAGCTAAGCCAAAACGAAGCGCTGTTGTTCGAACACGATTTGAGTTTGGGCAAACTCGCCAAGGCATTCAGTGCCAGCAGCCATCAGCTGTCGTATGTGTTGAACCACACACTGCACACGAGCTTCTACGAGCACATTAACGGGCTGCGGGTGCACGCCGTGCAACAACGTCTGCTCGATCCCAAAAACCGCGACACGCCGATCCTCGATCTGGCTTTGGCCTGTGGCTTCAGCAACAAGACCACGTTCAACAAAGCATTCAAGGCCGTCACCGGCCAAACCCCAAGCCAATGGCGCAACGAACGCCGTTAGCACTGAGCTAA
>JAYSCL010000064.1:0-7284 GCA_041914905.1 Enterobacterales bacterium | reverse complement strand
TAAGGTAAGTCTCCATCGTCGCTGACGTAAGCATGGGTAAACGCGGTCGCCACGGACGCCAAATGTGACCGTTGTCAGCCCTAATGGCACTCCCTTGATGATGTGGAGTGCTCCTCATGAATCTGCGACCGCGCCTGCCGGCGCTCACGCTGTTGGAAGTGTTGTCGGTGTACAGTTTTGGCTCGGTGTTGGGCCTGTTGTTGGCGAAGTTGCTCGGTATCTCGCTCAGCAACCCGATGACCGCCATCACCAACGACCCCAATCTCGACTTACTGCCGATCACCTGGAGCCTGCTGCAGGTGTTGTTCTGGCAATACTTGGGCTGGTGGCTGACAGCACTCGCCTTGACGCGTCGAGCAACGTCCACCACCACGGAAATGGCAGCCGGCCAGTCGATAAATCCGATCTTGCTGGGGCTGTCCGTGGGTGTGCTGACCGTGATCCCGGCCCGCCTTATTGAAATGGCACAACATCATTTTGCGCTTGGTACGATGGCCCCCTGGCGCCAAGCCTTGCTCGACGGTGCTTGGGATTGGGATTTCTGGGTGTTGATGGCCGTTGGCAGTTTCGTTCTGATCCCGATCATCGAAGAAGCGTTCTATCGTGGTTATCTGCTGGGTCGTTTGTGTCGCGACTGGGCGCTCGCAACGGCGTTGTGCTTTAGCGCCAGCCTGTTCGCGTTTTCGCATGCGCAATACCTGCAGCTGGACGGCTTTAACGTGCTGATGTTGTTAAACGCGATGTGGGGGGGATTGCTGTACGGAATACTGCGGCGTTACAGCGGTTCGCTATTGCCGGCAATTGTCGGGCATATGTTGATTAACATTCCGGTGGCGCCGGAATGGGGTGTCGTGCAGTTGGGCGTCTGCGCGGTGATCGCGTTTTTCACTCGTCATCTGTGGCTGCCGGCATTTGCGTGGGCATGGCAACAACTTCGCGCGGTGCATCCGCTACGTGCGTTCATGGCAACAGTGGCCGGCGCCGCGATCGCGACGGCCTTTCATCAATTGGGCGAAATCGTCATGTTGCTGGGCGCAATGGTTTGGTTGGTACTGGCCCTGATTAACGTCGTACGCTGGTTTAAGAACCGATCAAGCCGTCTGTCTGCAGCCGCTTGACAAAAACGAACGGTCGTTCTTAAATTGACTCACCCCTGTTACCGAGTCCCACTATGTCAGCCATCAGCAAAGGTGAACAAACCCGTTGTCGCATTGTCGACTGCGCGCTGACATTGGCACGTACGATGGGTCTCGAACAGGTTTCTATCGGCGCTCTGTCAGAGCGCCTGAAATTATCCAAGAGCGGTGTCTTTGCCCACTTTGGCAGCAAAGAGGAATTGCAACTCGCCGTGCTCGAAGAAACCGAAGCCCGGTTTATCGAAACGGTTTATCGCCCGGTGTTGGCTGCGCCACGCGGCCTCACCCGCGTGCATAAATTGTTTGAAGGCTGGATCCATTTTGGTTGCTGCGACTGTGATGTCTGCCATCAATGCCCTTGTCAGTGCGAGCCGAAGCGCCAAGGCGGCTGTTTGCTGATCAGCTCCAGCAGCGAATTTGATGATAAGCCCGGTCCCGTGCGCGAACACCTACGCGGTCAGATCTTGCGTTTGCGCGAAGGTATGGTACGTGTGCTGGACAGTTGCAAGCAGACCGGCGAATTTCGTGACGACGTTGATACCAAGATGCTCGCCATGCAGATCCACGGACTCGTGCTGGCGGTGCATCTTGATGTGCGACTGCTCGGCCATGAAGATGCCTTTGCCAATGCGCGCCGCTCGCTTAATGCGATCTTGCAGAACGCGGCACCCCAATCACCTGTTTCTTCCCACTAAAGCCAAGGAGAACGACATGCTGACGTCGCCGGCTTTTATTGTCACCATCAATAGCACGACCGTTCGTTTATTAATGCTCTTATTCGTGTTTATGGCCATGTCGCCTGTCTTCGCCGACACCGAGTGGCGACGTGATTCGGTTCGCGAACAACAGATCGCTGATCGCATTTATCAGTGGCAAAAGCGCGGCAAACTGAGTGTGCAATACTGCTGGCAACACTTGCGCATCGACGATTCGGTCAGCGGGTCCGAACCCGAACACCGCATTCTGGCCGCCGCGCCGACGCTGACCGATGCACAGATCAAAGCCGATTATGTGCGCCAACAAATGGTGTGCCTGTTGCAACAAAATCCACTGGCACGCCATAAGTACGTGGAACAGTTACGCCGTCATCAGCCCTCATTGCCGATCAAGCGCCCCCACGGTGCCGGTTCCGTGACGGACAGCTATGTCGAATTGCTCGCCGCACTGATGACCTTGCACCATTTGCAGCAACACGACGGTGAAAAAGTCGCGTTGGATGCCTTGCTGTATTGGCAGCACGGCCGTCGTGCACCGTTATATCGCGCGCTGCGTTGGCAACAATCGCCATTGCTGGCATTGCATCAATCGCTGCACCATGAGGTGATTGCGCCTTGGCAAAAATTGGCCAGTGATTAAGTCGATTACAACGGATTGCAGCTTTGCGACGACGGATAACAATTTGGATCGCGGTAACGGTTAAGAGCAGAGCACACTGGCGCTTCATTCCTTGAGCTGGAGTTGAGCCATGTTCGTGCCTCCTGTGATCGCATTTCCTCTGGTGTTGCTGTCCATCATGGCGCTCACTGCCTGTCGCGACTCATCGTCATCATCATCGGCCGATAGTGAACACCGTTTTGCCGTGGTGTATTCGAATGTTGCGTGGCAACACAAACAGATCGGATTGGTGATTAATCCACAAGGCGAGTTATTTTGGTTCGATACGACGAGCGCCATGCGAGAACCACTGATCGCCAACGCGGTCTATGACGGTGAACGTTTGAATCAGTGGTTTCCTGAAAACAGCAGTTATCTCGAGCGCATAAGTTCCGCACAACACGAAACCTTATTTCAAACAGCCCCCCGTCTCAGCAACGCTCCGTTAGCCGACGCCGAAAACATCTGCGCCGATGCTGGCCTTTATCAGTATTTCTACTTTCACCCCTTAGATAACCATCAATACAAAGCGGTGTTGATTTATCAAACGGGTGATTGGCGGCGATTAAACACTGCTGAGGCCAGTGAAACAGTCAAAAATTTGCTGATTCAAAAAGCATTGCATTATCAAGTGGCGTTCGAATTGAACATTCATGGTAACAATTGGTGTTCCGGCATGTGAAAGAACCGGGCTTTACCCCTGTCACCACGCCTTCTCACCATTGCTCTTGAAAGAATTGAACACAGCGGCTGAGGTTAAGACCGTGTTGCCGTCAGTGTTAAAACCAAGCGCACTTTTTGTTGCTCGCCACTGTCCATGATCTGTACCGGGTGCACACGTATTTGAGTGACCGGTAAACCCACTTGTGTTAAATGATTCACGATATTGTCGGCGCGTTGCGTCGCCAAAGTGCTCAAGGCTTCGTTCGACACCGGCCAGTTTGCAATCAGATCTTGCAGTAATTGGCGGTATTGTTTTTCATCACCAGCGCCGCTGTTTATCACCGCCAGTGCACGATTCACACGCGCCGTCGTCACCATGGTCTGCTGATAGCTTTGCCATTTTTCTGCCGGCCATTGTTGTTCGGCTAAATGCTCCAACGCGAGTTGTGTTTTGGCTTGTTCAAACGCCAGCGGCGACGGTTCATCGGTAGGTGCCACGGGCACACCGAGATCACTCAAGATCTGGCGATGCACGGTCGCACTGGCCAGCGCGATCTTGTCGATCACAGAATCAGAGATGGCTGCCACTTCAATTTGCAATGCCGGCTTACTTTGCAAACCTTTGCCGATCCGATCCAATTTTTCGCGCTCCGGTGGGTTTAACTGCGCGCGCCCGGCATCAAACTGCAAGGCATCCAACGTTTCACTGTCATCACCAAACAAACCGGCCAATGCGCGAAACGGCGCCGACGCAATTTTACTGACCACATTGACCAAGGCTTGCCACACCACTTTGCCGTAACCAAATTCCGGATCATTGACATCACCGGTCACGGGCACATCGACCTGAATGCGCCCCTCACTGTCGCGCAAAATCGCCAAAGCCAGATCGAGCGGCAACCACATCGCTGACGCGCTATCAACGTCATCCCCCAACACAAACTGATCGAGTGTGATGCTATTGTCGCCATTCAATTGACCATGTTGCAGCTGATAGCGCAGATCCAATGACAGACGACCGCTGTCAATTTTTCGCCCGGCAAATGTCGCGCTGTAGGCTGACATTGGATTCATTTCAACATTATTAAATTGTGCGCGAATATCACTGAAGATCAGCGGTTCAAACGCGCGCACACTGCCGTTGATGGTGGCAGCACCGTACTGGTTGATTTTGCCGGATAACGCGATGTTGGCACGCGCATCCGGTTGATTGCTGATGCCGGTTATACTGCCACCGAATTCTTCGACATGCGTTGCAAAGGGCAACACCAGCGAATCGTCACGGAAATCCAGAATTCCGTTTTGAACACGGAAACGTTCAGCCGTTATCGTCAGTGTCGATTCACTGCGACTCCCTGCTTCAGTACTCGCCTTTTTTACGAGCAGTTGATCCAGATTGCTGCGTTTATCGGCCAATACATGCACGGTTGCCAACGGCTGTTCAGCGCGAATATCAGCGATGCTGACGCGGGCTTTTTTGCTGTCATAACGAATGCCGGCAACACGCAGTTGTTTTACACCAAACAATGGATCGCCACCTGCCGCTGGTACCAATGACAAGTCGGCCACTTCGGCTTCGAGTTGTGCCGTGATTGCCGCCGCCGTTTTACCGGGCGCATAGCGAGCATCACCTTTTGCAGAAAAATCACCGCGCGCGATGCGAAGCAACACATGTTGTTGTAGATACGGTGTCAGCGGCGTTAACGGAAAACGCTGTAGGTCAAAACGCGCTTGCGTTGCGAGGGTTTTCCAATTGCTGTTGACAGCGATCTCGGCCTGTCCGTTTTGCTCAAATCGCAGAACCGTTTTGGCCGTAAAATCGCGCGCTGATTGTGGGGCCAGCGGTGCTACCGTGATCGACAGTGCGCTCAACGGCATCACCACAGAGGGTGACAGTGTTTGGTCATGCCATATCGTTTGCTCGGCATCGAATTGCAATGTCGCAATGTCGATTGTCCACGGCGCATCGCTGCTGGGCGGTAAACGGCTGTGCAAGGCGTTCATCACATTCAACGTACCATCACCATTCCGTTGCAATTGACTGCCCAGTAATTTCAGCGTGAGCGTATCGGCGCTTATCGTTTTGTTTTGGCTGTTGAGCGTCAACGGCGTTAGATGCAGTGCACGCAAGGTAGTCAGTGGCGTGGCATCGTTGACAACGCGCCACTGTGTGTCAGCCATTTGCAGATCGCCGTCACGCAGTTGATACGCAAAGGTGTCGCCAACTTGCAGATCGGCTGTCGCGGTCAAATGCAATTGTGTTACATCGGCTTGCCACGGCGACAGGGTACTCTCATCGCGATACTGCGCTGATGCGCCATTCAATCGCAGATCATTAATTCGAATTTTCCACGCGGTGGGACTCGGGTACTTTTCAGTGGTGGCGGCGATTTCATTGCGTGTTCTTTGCAGCCAATCAATCGTGCCATCTGCCAAGGTGGTCGCACGCACAAAAAATTGATCCAGATGCAGTTGGCTGATGGTGACGGTGTGTTCATCGCCCGCCAGTTCAGCTTGCATGCGTAATTGTTTGCCTGTTAGCGCTGCGTCGTTGTCATCGCGGTGTTTCAGTGTCAGATCGGTCACCGATAGTTGCACATTCGGCAACGTGAAATGCGCAACATCGCCATCCAATGAGAACTGATAATTTACCTGACTGCTTATTTGCGCGTCAGTAACAACAAACTGCTGCAGCGATGTGACGAACGGTGCAATCGTTGCCAACTGCAATTGTTCAAATTTGATCTCACCCTCTGAGCGCAACGGTTGCACACCAACGCTGCCTTGCCATTGCCATTGCGATTTATCGGGCAGCTGTGCGTGCAAGGTGTAACGGCCGAGTGCGTCGGGCGCCGTACTGAAATCATTCAGCTGCAAATTTAATGGCGCGATCGCCCGCTCGACGGCCGGCGTTCGCGTTTCGTCGCGATACACAACGCTGGCATTGTTGAGCTGAAAAAGACGAACAAATACCTTGATGATATCGGACGATGGGGCAGCGGTGTTGGTGTCAGCAGGTTCTCTGCCCTGCAGCTGTTGCCAATTCAAACGGCCGTCGGCGTATTGCGTCAGTGCGACATACAAACCATCACACTGCAACACATCAAAACGCGGACTCAATACAAATACGCTGGCCCAAGACAAATTGATTTGTGCGTAATCGAATTGCAGCAAGGTTTGCTGCTGTGGATCAAGCAACTGCACACCATCGATTTCGAATTTCAACGTAAACGGATTGACGCGCACGTCGCGGCTAAAAAAGTGCGCCTGTGTCGCCTCCTGCACCCAACCGGGTAAATGGTGTTGCAGATAGCGCGGCAGCCAGACCCCCACCGTCAACCCGTACGCCAACAGCATCGATACGGTGATAAGCAAGGCGCGACGATAACGCAACACAATCGACCACACGGCAACATCCTTTGAAGAGCAAGGCTCGGGCATTGGAAAGGCCACTATGCTACCGTTTTAAACGCGGGTATTTGCAGAACGTCACACCCGCAGCATCGTCACTGGCAATGTCATCTCTGTCTGCTATACCTTAGCGGGGTCAAAACCGGCTCTGCACCGAATTTGATCGCCACGTAAATTGGGCGCACCGTAATGGTGCGTCTTGAGTTTTTGCCTTGTATCGAAGCCACGCCAATCCCGTTTGTTTCCGTCTAACCGCCGGCTGGCACAGGCTTTGCTAAATGCAGCCCAACGTCGAAGCCATCGACTTACCCCATCTTTCAGGAGCCACCCATGTCCGTCGAAAATGTCATGAAGCTGATCAAAGACAACGATGCCAAATTCGTTGATCTGCGCTTTACCGATACCAAAGGCAAAGAACAGCACGTCACTATTCCCGCCCAATTGTGCGACGAAAGCCTGTTCACCGACGGCAAAATGTTCGACGGCTCCTCGATTGCTGGTTGGAAACACATCAACGAATCCGACATGATTTTGATGCCGGATGCCAGCACCGCCAAACTCGACCCGTTCTTTGAAGATGCCACCGTCAATATCACCTGCGACATCGTTGACCCGGCCACGATGCAAGGTTACGACCGTGACCCACGCTCAATCGCCAAACGCGGCGAAGCCTATTTGAAATCGACCGGCATCGCCGACA
>JAYSCL010000063.1:13980-21787 GCA_041914905.1 Enterobacterales bacterium | reverse complement strand
TTGTGCAGCGCTGGCAACTCTTTAGGCAAATCAAACGTTTTGCCGGCCAAATTTTCGCGCGCGGTGGCGCTGTGCTGTTTGTCGGCACCAATCAGTACCCGTTCTTTCCAATTCGCTGGCCATGATGGCATGCCACAAACACTGAGCAAATCGGCGAAATAGTCTTCCGCTGCACCTTTATCGATATGCTTCAGGTGATGAAGAATATCTTCATAACGAATTAATGTGGTGTCAGGGCCGAGCCAGGCCACTGCATTGTGAGTGAAGATCTCTTGCATGGTCGGTGCTTTTTGGTAAATACCGAAAATCATCATATTCAGAATTTGTTCGACGCTGAATTGGCCATTCTTTAAATGCTCAAGACCGGCCTGAAAATTATCGGACAAATAGAAACGTGCACGCGCTAATACCCAATCATAAGGGTCGCGCACGATTAAGATATGTTTTACGCCGTGCAGCGCCTGCATCGATTCGTCTGACGACAACAAATGCCCCCAGCTCAACATGGGTTGCTTGCGATCGAAGGCGGCTTTATGTTGATGCAGCACCGGGATCTGGATAAACATTTTGTGGTATTGCTGTTCGACCGGTACAAACAGGCGAAAGATGTTGCGCAGCAAATGCGTGCCACATTTTGGCACAGAGTTTAGAAATACCGGGTGGGGTAATGGGTTAGGTGCATAACGCGGCGTGATCGAATTCAGTTCATCCGCTTTGGCTTGAATAACCGGCATGGTGGTGTGATCCCGTAAAATGTTCGAACAGAAATTAAACACTGCAAAGTAATCTCTGCCGCGTCAACCACAGCTTCGTTTTGAAGCGGTGGTTGACGCGTAAGCGTTAGAACTTGTACGACACGTCGGCAAAGTAGCTGCGACCAAAAAAGTCGTACTGACTGTAAAAAGCCGAATCACCGACGCGATCAATATCGGAGCGGTAAGTTGTCACTTTTGGCGGGCGTTTATCTGCAACATTGGTTACGCCCACGGTTGCTGTCCAGCCACTACCGTCAAAAACACGCGTAACCGACAAATTGTGGTAAATCACCGATTCACTGGTTAGCTTCATTCGCACATCATTACCGTAGTAATCAATCGTGTCACCGCCATTGGATTCGATATTGGAAACGGCAGCAAAATATTGTGCGTTCCAGGTATACGTCCAATCACCACTTTTCAGAGCAGCCAAATACGTTGCCGTGTGTTTGGGGTGCCCAAATTGCCCATTTTGATCTTCATAAATGCCGGGAAATAACTCTTCCGATTTTTTACGCTGCCACGTGTGATTGGTTTCGAGCATCAACTCACCTAAAGCGAGTTCTGTCGCATACGCCATACGAAAATCAATACCGCGATTGATTTGTTGTGCAATGTTGATAAATGTGGCGTGAACAGGTTCGATACGATTATCGGGTATCGTCGACCCCGGACCTTGTCGTTCAAACAAATCGCACAATGGATCATTGGGGAAGTACGCCGAGTCATAACATTGATAAACAATGTCGGCAGCGTCCAATGCACGCACTTCGTTTTCGATTAAGAAATCAAAATAATCGAGCGACAGGCTTAAATCGATGTCGGGTGCATTCCAGACAACACCTACCGTTTTGGCGACCGAAGTTTCCGGTTCAAGAAAACCTTTGCCACCACCGGTGATCACCGTCGCCGATATCGAACCGCCCGTAAAATCACCGGGCAATCCTTCCGCTTCGCAGTTATCGTGAATGCGCTGCGTGATCGCGCCTTCTGCCAATGCGGCATCGTATTCAATGCACGGATCGAGTTGACGCTGAGCCACATAGCTACGTTGATCGGCCAAATACAATTCAAATAATGCCGGCGCGCGGAACGATGTGCCGCGCGATGCACGCACATTTACACCGCCACCAATGGCCCAGTTCAAACCCAATTTGTAGGTTGTGGCATCACCACCAGCACGCGTGTCAGTGAATCGACTCGACAGTGACAGTTCAAGCGATTCCACAAACGGTTTGTCTGCAACCAGTGGAATCCGAGCTTCGGCAAATACCGCGTGTGTCGTATCACTACCGCGAGTGATGCCAGCGGCATTACCGTACCAACTGTTCGCATTAAGCCAGATATCACCAGGTGTATCATCCAATCGGTCGTAGCGAATATTAACGCCCAGTGCAATGCCCAGCGGCCCCGCCGGTAAATCGACAATGTCACCGCTGGCTACAAAATCCAATGACGCTTGTTCGTAAATGGTTTTGCCTTTTTGCTGCGTAAACAAATACGCTTTCATTTCAGGCGATAAATTACCACGCAAAAATTCTGGATCGAGCCAGGGAATATTTTGACAAGCCGTTCCGTCCGCGTGCGTGATCACACCGGCGCACGGTTCAAACAAAAAATTTTGGTCCCATATGCGATCACCATAGATCTCATCATTGAAATATTGACCATTCGAACGGCTGAATTGCAACGAGGTATCCCAATACCAATCGCCCCAATCGCCGGTCAATCCAAGCACGGCGCGCGTATATTCGACCTTTGTGCCGCTGTCAGCATGATTCGTGATCCCGGTTGGTGACATCCATACCGCACCACCCCAGCCCGGGCTTTGACTGCTGCCACCGTTGGCGTCGGTCAGATCATCACCATCGTCGTTAAACGCATGCGTTTCGGAATACAAATAACTCCAGAATTGCAAATACGAGTTGGTCTTCGATTCACGACGATTCAACAGCAGCTCGGCATAACCGCGCATGCCTCCACCGAAATCATAATCTCCTTGGGCAAAAAGGGTGGCGCGCTTGACTTCAGGTTCTAGTGACTGTTGATCCTGAAACGGGTGACTGGCATCGACAATAGCATCGGTTTGTTGATCGTGCCGCACAAAATACCAGCCTTCAGGTGCGTACATTTGATTCGGGTTCATCGCATCAAAGGCATTCGGAATCGCATTTGCTGCCATCCATGGTAAGGCCGACAGCGCGCCACCATAATCGTATTGCGCCAACGTGCGAACGTCGCTGCTCGGTACATTTGATCCACTGTAGTCATACAACCAGACTTGGCCCCACAACAAATCAAAGCAATGCGCACGACCAGTGCGCGGATCAATGGGATCGACATTTTCACCCGTGTCAGCGTCATAAATATTGCGACGACCGCAGGTCAGAAAATCGCGCTGCCCACGCGCGAGTTCATGCTGCTTTTCGAAATCCACCACAACACGAAATGTCGCTTTATCGCTGCTTTGGCCCCACGTCACATTAACCCGCTCAGATTCGCCACCTTGTTGTTGCGGTCGCGACACATTGACATTGACTTCACCACCATCACCTTTTTTCGTGATGATATTGATCACACCGGCCACGGCGTCTGAACCATAAAGTGATGAGGCGCCGTCCTTGAAAACTTCAATGCGATCAATGGCAGACATCGGTAATACATTGAAATCAAACGACGATGTGGAACCACGCGTACCAGCAGGGCCGGCGCGGCGACCATTCAGCAATACCAAGGTTCGTTTGGCTTCAAGGCCTCGCAGGCCAATGGTTTCAGCGGCGTCACCACCATCGACCACAAACTCGGTGCTCGTTGACGCGCGTACCTGCGGCGATGACGACACCGAACTTAAACTGCGCAGCAGATCACCGGCATTTTTAAAACCCGATTCGGCCGCGTGTTCGGCACTGATGATGTCAACCGGTTGTTCGTCACGAAATTCGGTGCGTCGGATCAACGAACCGGTCACGATGACGCGTTCGGCCTCGTCTTCTCCGCTGGCGTTATTTTCTTGCGCTGACAGCGTTGTGGCGGACAACGCCAAAATGGAACTGATCGCGTATGCGATGGGACTGCGTTGTGTTTTTAGTTTTTTCATTATTGCCTCCTCGACTTGTGCAGTTTTTATGGCCGTGTGGCTTTTTTTTGTGTCAAGACGTTGACTATTCATCAACGTCCAAACCAAATTTTTTTGCTGCAGTCCGTGTGCGAAGGTGCACCGTCACTTTAAATGCTTGGCTTATGCAGCGACCAAGCTGATGCTCATTCCTTGCCCGAGACCAACGCACAGCGACACCAACGCGCGCTGTCCGCGTCGACGACGCAGTTCACGCGCGGCCGTCAACACCAAACGTGCGCCGCTCATGCCAAGCGGATGCCCCAGTGCGATTGCACCACCGTTGGGATTGATGTGCTCCGCATCGTCGTCGAGTTCAAGCAAACGTAAACAAGCCAACATTTGCGCGGCAAATGCTTCATTGATTTCGATGACACTGAAATCATCCAGTGTTAAACGCAAGCGCTGCAATAATTTTTGTGTGGCCGGCACCGGACCGATGCCCATTACGCGCGGTGCGACACCCGCCATCGCACTGGCTTCGATGCGCGCTAACGGCGTCAGATTGTGTGCAGTCATGGCGTCTTCTGACGCAAGCAAAAGTGCAGCCGCACCATCGTTGATGCCGGAACAATTGCCAGCGGTGATCGTGCCATGCTCAATCAAGGGTTTTAATTGCGCCAACGTTTCCAGTGTGGTGAGACGTGGATGTTCATCGCGGACAAATGGCGTCAATTCACCGCGTTCATTTCTTAAATTTAATGAACACAGTTCGTCATCAAAAAAATGATCTTCATAAGCTTTGGCGGCGCGTTGCTGCGAGCGCAGCGCAAACGCATCCTGATCGTGACGGCTGATCTCGAGTTCGTGCGCGAGGTTCTCAGCCGTTTGTGTCAACGAATCGAGGCCATACACTTTTTCCATCAGCGGATTCGCAAAGCGCCAACCCAAGGTGGTGTCTTCCAACGTCGTCGTACGGGCAAATGGTGTCGCCGATTTGGCCAGCACAAACGGCGCACGTGTCATCGACTCAACGCCACCAGCAAGAATCAACTCGGCATCACCACAGGCAATCGCGCGTGCGCCTTGCACGACAGCTTCGGCACCGGATGCGCACAAACGGTTCACCGTCACACCGGGAATACTGGCTGGCATGCCAGCCAGCAATAAGGCCATGCGCGCGATATTGCGATTGTCTTCACCGGCCTGATTAGCGCAGCCCAGATAGACATCGTCGATCTGCTGTTCAATCACGTCGGGAAATTTGCGCAACAACGCGTGAATAACGTGTGCAGCCATATCATCGGGACGCACGGTTGCCAACGCGCCGCCATAGCGCGCGATCGGTGTGCGCACACCATCAACGAGAAATACGGCGCGCGTCATCGCGTGATCACCGTGTGCGCCGGCGTGTTTTTTTCAATCAGTGCGGCAGTGGTTTGCAACGCCGGCAAGATCTCGTGAATGGCACGCTCTCTGGCGCCGCTGCGATAGCCCATTCCAACATTGAGTGCCGCGATAATTTTATGGTTGTTGTCGCGGATCGGCACCGCGATGGAACACAGACCAAATTCCATTTCTTGCTCCACATAGGCGAAACCGTTTTTGCGCGCGATCTCGACTTCGGTTTTGATCTGCACTTTGTCGACCTTGGTTAAATCCGTTTTGGCCTTCGGCTCCAAAGTATTCAGCCAGTGGATCAATTCAATTTCGGTTAAACCGCCGAGCAACACGCGTCCCATCGACGCACAAAAGGCTGGCAAGCGCGCGCCAACACCGAGACTGACTGTCATCACTTTGCGTACCGGCACCCGTGCGACGTAGACGATGTCGTGCCCATCCAGCACCGACAGCGAACACGATTCATTGACTTTGTGCGCGAGGTCTTCCATATACGGTAAGGCCAGTTCAGTGAAATCGAGCGACGATAAATATTTGAAACCGAGTTCGAGTATTTTGGGTTTCAGATAAAACTGACGGCCGCGTTGGCCGACATAGCCCAGGTGCGCCAACGTCAGCAACACACGACGCACAACCGCGCGTGACAAACCGGTGATTTCGCTGATATCGGACAGACTCATCGCGGCATGTTCGGCATCAAACGCACGAATCACATCGAGGCCGCGCGCCAGCGATTGCACATAGTCGGGACCGTCCTCAAACGAATACCCGCCGCCTTCATTGCCCACTTCGGGAATGGTCATTGACAGCACCCCTGATCAAAAACTAGTCTTTGTTCGATAAAAGAATAATAGTGCGTACAACGTACAGCCCGCAACCTGGAATCGAATGATGAATCCAACGCGCCCTGAATCCGACACTGTGTTGCACAGCTGGTGTGTGCCGCAAACTTGGCAGGCACCCACGATCGTGGGTGGACAAGGTGCTTGGCTCTTCAGCGAAAACGGTCAGCGCATCCTCGATATGAGCAGCCTCGCCGAATGCAGCAACCTCGGCCATCAGCACCCGGCCATCATTGCGGCCATTAAAGCACAAGCCGAACAACTCTGTTTTGTCACCAACAGCTGGGGCGCCACACCGCGGGCGCGCCTGGCTGAACTGCTGCTCGAAAAAGCACGAATGCCAGACGGCCGCGTGTTTTTCACGCTGGGCGGCGCCGATGCAAACGAACATGCCGTCAAGTTCGCGCGCCAAGCCAGCGGCAAGCCACAAGGGCTGATGATTACGCGCGACCGCAGCTATCACGGCGCCAGCTACGCCGCGATGGCGTTGTCCGGCGACAGTCGCACCCAATTTCAGGTCGATGCCGCCGCCTACGGCGTTGTTCATGTGCCACCACCTTATGCTTATCGCTGCCCGTTTGGCAGCGAAAGCGACAACGATTGTGGTCAGCGCGCCGTGCAGCACCTCGCACAAACCATCGACTGCGTCGGTGCCGATCACGTGGCTGGCGTCATGATGGAAGTGAACGCCGGCACCAATGGCATTGTGCCGCCGAAAAATTATTGGCCACAGCTGCGTGCACTGACACGTGCACGCGATGTTCTTTTAATCGCCGACGAAGTCATGAGCGGCTTTGGCCGTTGCGGTCACTGGTTTGCGTGGCAAGCGTATGGCGATGACAACGCGCCCGACATCATGACGGTTGCCAAAGGTTTAACCGGCGCACATTTGCCACTCGGCGCCGTGATCGTTAACAAATCCGTTGCCAAAAAACTGTCTACGCAAATGCTGTTCACGGGCCTGACCTACTGCGGGCATCCGCTCTGTTGCGCGGCCGGTGTCGCGGCGATTGAAAGCTATGAACACGAACAACTCATCACACGTTCACGCACGCTCGGTCAACGCTGGTTTGCGCAATTACAAACCTTTAAAGAGCGCTGCGCCTATGTCGGTGATGTGCGCGGCGGTGATGGTTTATTTGCCGTGATTGAGCTGGTCAGCGATCGAGAGCATAAAACACCGTTGGCACCGTGGCCCGAGACGCATCCGGCACTAAAACAATTAGTCAACACAGCGTTAACGCAAGGTGTGTCCTTCGCGACAAGGGGCAATCTGATCATTTTGGCGCCGCCGTTGGTGATCAGCGAAAACGATCTGAGCGATGCGACACAGTTGTTGCAGCGCTTGTTGTCTGAATGGCGCCTTTAACCCGTAACGCATTACCTGTGGGTCAACACAAATGAAAGCCGCAACACGAAGCACACCAAGACTACAAAGCACACGAAGTAAAGTCAGACAGGTTTTTCAGCTGCGTGGCAACATCAAAGCTTACACGAGCCTATTTGAATTGAACGCTGGCATTAAACGTTGTGGTCTTTGTTCTACTTTACGTGCTTCGTGTGGAATTTATTTTATTTCAGTGTGACTTTGATCTCCATTTAGCGCGATCATGTCCAGTACCAATTCTGCAATAAACCTGATCGAAGGCAGCCAGGAAACACGATGACATTTAAATTAACGTATTCAACGATGTTTAATCCGCCGGAAGCCTTGCATCAACAATTTGAGCAGGCGATGGCGGCGCTAAAAACGC
>JAYSCL010000063.1:0-13880 GCA_041914905.1 Enterobacterales bacterium | reverse complement strand
CCGCCGGAAGCCTTGCATCAACAATTTGAGCAGGCGATGGCGGCGCTAAAAACGCGTTTACCGCAACGACATTCGCTGTTCATCAATGGTCGCGATGTCGAAACCGCCCACTACGACGAACGCTTTTGTCCAAGCGATACGCGGCGATCATTGGGCCAATTTGCACGCGCCTCTATAAACGATGTTGATGCGGCATTTGCAGCAGCGCACACCGCTTTTACAACATGGCGAAACACGCCCGCTGAACACCGCATCGCACTCTTGCGCAAGGCCGGAGAATTGATCGAACAGCGGGTCTACGCTATCGCAGCGGCGCTGTGTCTGGAAGTCGGCAAGAACCGCATGGAAGCGCTTGGTGAAGCGCAGGAAACCGCTGACTTTTTTTACCACTATTGCGACAGCTTTGTGCAGCAACATCAGTTTGATCATCGCCTACCCAACGATCCGTTGCCTGATTTTGTATCCACCAATCGTAGTGTCATGAAACCGTATGGCGTTTGGCTCGTGATCACGCCGTTTAATTTTCCGTTTGCACTTGCGGGTGGCCCGGTCGCCGCCGCATTAGTCGCGGGCAATACCGTCGTATTAAAAGGAGCCAGCATCACACCGTGGGCCGGACGTCTGCTCGCCGAGTGTTTGCGTGATGCCGGTTTGCCTGCCGGCGTTTTTAATTATGTGCACGGCGCATCGGAGGAGATCGGCGACACATTGATTCAACACCCGCATGTCGCCGGCATTACGTTTACCGGCTCTTATGATATCGGCATGAAGATCGCACGCCTGCAATTGCAGGGGCGTTATCCCAAACCATGTATCGCCGAAATGGGCGGCAAAAACGCCTGCATCGTAACGGCCAATGCTGATCTGGATCGGGCAACACTGGGCATTGTGCGTTCGGCATTTGGTATGGGCGGACAGAAGTGCTCGGCCTTATCGCGCTTGTATGTGCACGAAACGATTGCCGACGCGTTGATTGCGCGATTAACGCAAGCGATTGCGGCGATAAAAATCGGCGATCCCGCCTTGCGCGAACATTATCTTGGGCCTATCACGAGTGCGTCTGCCTACCGTGATTACGATCGTTTTTGCGCGCAACTGCAACACAATGGTGCGACGCTGCATTGCGGCGGCCACCGTTTGCGTAACGGCGACTTTGCTCACGGTTTTTATGTTGCGCCAACGCTAGCTGAAGCGCCGTTGTCGCACCCGTTATGGCAGCAAGAAATGTTTTTACCGATCGTGCTCTTACACCGCGTCAAATCAAATCATGACGCGATGCAGTTGGCCAATGACAGCCCGCTTGGTTTAACGGCCGGCGTGTATGGCAACGCCGAAGAAGTGCAGTGGTTTCTTGATCAGATCGAAGCCGGTGTTTGTTACGCCAATCGTCCACACGGCGCGACAACCGGTGCCTGGCCGGGTTATCAACCATTTGGTGGTTGGAAAGGCTCCGGCAACACCGGCAAAGCGATCGCCTCATTTTATTATTTGGCGCAGTACATGCGCGAACAATCACAAACGGTGGTGTTGTCATGACAACGTTGATGTCACTGCACGATGCGATTGCACGTCATGTGAAAGATGGCGACAGTGTGGCACTGGAAGGTTTCACGCATTTGATCCCGTTCGCGGCGGCACATGAAATGATTCGGCAACAAAAGCGATCGTTGCATTTAATTCGAATGACACCGGATCTGATTTACGATCAACTGATTGGCATGGGCTGTGCGCGCGCATTGACGTTTAGTTGGGGCGGCAATCCCGGTGTCGGTTCATTGCATCGTTTGCGCGACGCGGTCGAACACCAATGGCCGCACGCACTGCAACTGAATGAGCATTCGCACGCTGGTATGGCCGCGGCGTACTGCGCCGGCGCGGCGCGTTTACCATTTGCGATTTTACGAGGCTATGTCGGCAGTGATTTGCCACGTGAAAACGCGACGATTCGTTCTATCGAATGTCCTTATACCGGCGCCGCGTTGGCCACCCTACCGGCATTGAATCCAGATGTGACCATCGTGCATGCACAATACGCCGACGTTAGCGGCAATGTGTTACTGCAAGGCATTGTGGGTGCGGCGCGCGAAGCGGCCCTGGCTGCCAAGACCGTGATCGTCACGGTAGAAAAAATTGTCGCGCAATTACCGAGTCAGGCTAATTCGATTGTGATCCCACACTTTATCGTCAGCGCGTTTTGTCATGTCCCCGGTGGCGCTTATCCCTCCTACGCACACGGCTTTTATCAACGCGATAACGCGTTTTATCAACGCTGGGACACGATTGCACGAGAACGCGACACTTTTTTGGCATGGATGCAACAACATGTGCTCGCTACGTGCGATCACGACAGTTTTTTGCATACCTTGCAGGTCGCTTAAATGACAATGTACAACGCGGATGAAATGATGACGATTGCCGCCGCGCGGCGATTGTGGAATGGTTGTGTCTGTTTTGTTGGTATTGGTTTGCCTTCGGCGGCGTGCAATCTCGCGCGCTTGACACACGCACCCGATATTGTGCTCATGTATGAATCCGGCACCATCGGCGCCAAACCAACCGTGCTGCCCTTATCGATTGGCGATGGCGAACTCGCAAGCAGTGCCAACTGTGTCGTGTCACTGCCCGACGTGTTTGCGTATTACCTGCAAGCCGGCCGCGTTGATGTTGGTTTCCTTGGTGCCGCGCAAATTGATCGCTTTGGTAATTTAAATTCGACCGTGATTGGTGATTACGCACAACCGACAACACGCCTGCCAGGAGCCGGCGGTGCGCCCGAAATTGCCTTGCATGCGAAACAAACGTTTGTTGTCTTGAAACAAACACCGCGCAGCTTTGTGGCAGATCTCGATTTTTGTACGTCACCGGGATTTTTATCCGGCCATCATCAACGTCGTGCACTCGGTGATTACGGTGCCGGTCCACAAGCGGTGATCACTGATTACGGCGTCTTAACACCGCACCCCGATAGCGATGAGCTGATCTTGACGGCGATTTACTACGGCGTTGATGTTGACGATGCCAGACGAGCCACTGGCTGGGATCTGCAGGTCGCCGATTGTCTCGACACGATTGCGCCACCGACAACGCAAGAATTGCACGTGCTACGCGATCTGCAACAACGCACCCGTCAAGCACATGCCCAAGTGGTCTCATTGCCAAAATTTAACTAATTCATTTTTTTGGAGCCCTTTATGTCATCACCGCACATTAAAACCGAGTTGCCCGGCCCCAAAGCCCGCGCGATGATCGCACGCGACAGCCTCGTTATTTCGCCGTCGTATCCCCGCGATTATCCGTTTGTGATGTCGCATGGCAAAGGCGCCGAGGTCTGGGATGTTGATGGCAATCGTTTTCTTGATTTTGCCGCTGGCATTGCGGTGTGCTCGACCGGGCATTCACATCCGCAGGTCGTCAACGCGATCAAAGCAGCCGCCGATCAGTTTTTGCATATCTCGAGCGATTACTGGCATGAATATCAAATTGCGCTCGGCGAAAAAATCAACGCGCTAAAACCGTTTAATGAACCGGCGATGAGTTTTATGTGCCAAAGTGGCACCGAAAGTGTTGAAGGTGCGTTAAAGCTCGCACGTTATGTGACAGGTCGTTCGCGCTTTATCGGATTTCTTGGTGGCTTTCACGGCCGCACGATGGGCTCTTTAAGTTTTACGTCGAGCAAATACACGCAGCAAAAAGGTTTTTTCCCAACGATGCCCGGTGTTACCCACGTGCCCTATCCAAACAACTATCGTCCGTTGTTGCACGGTGATGATCAGGGCCAGGCTGTGCTGCATTACATCGAAAAGGTGTTGTTCGCGAGCAACGTACCGCCCAGCGAAGTGGCCGGCATTTTAATCGAACCGATTCAAGGTGAAGGCGGTTATCTGCCGCCGCCCGATGGCTTTTTGCAAGGCTTGCGTGCCTTGTGTGATCGCCATGGCATTTTGCTGATCTTTGACGAAGTGCAAAGCGGTATCGGACGCAGCGGCAAAATGTTTGCAGCCGAGCACAGCGGCGTGAAGCCGGACATCATGACGCTCGCCAAAGGCCTCGGTTCCGGTTTACCGATTGGTCTTGTTGTTGCAAAAAAATCGATCATGGAAAAATGGCAACGTGGTGCTCATGGCAATACGTATGGCGGCAATCCGCTGTGCTGCGCCGCCGCATTGGCCACATTGGATCTGGTTGAAAAAGAACTGGCCACCAATGCGGCCGTCGTCGGCGAGTATTTTTTACAGCGTTTGCACGCGCTGCAGTCACGTTTTGACTGCATCGGTGATGTGCGCGGCCACGGTCTGATGATCGGCGTGGAGTTGGTCACCGATCGCCACAGCAAAGCCGCCGCCAAGCAACTCTGCGACGAGGTGATCACACGCGCCTATTACAATGGCCTGCTCTTGCTGTCGTGCGGCCAAAGCACGATCCGTTTTATGCCGCCACTGATCATCACACATCAGGATGTCGATGAAGCGTTAACGCTGGTTGAACGGAGTTTGCAACAAGCATTGCAAACCACGTGACGAATGCGCTTGGGCCTCTCGGTTTGTGGCGCAGCCCGGCAGGCCAACGGCATCGCCATTTACCGCTGGCAATCACTCCATAGGCACACTGATTGAATCTTACTCACCGGACAACGAAATCAATTATGATCATGACGAAATACCCTTATTCGTTTTAGCGGAAGGGTAAGGCTAATTGGCGGCGATTGGAGAGGCGATGAAACGGACTCTTGTTACTTTTACCGAAGCGGTGTTGTTGTTAACAGGCACAATCGCTGTTGCCGAAAAATCACCATTGCAACTCACCGATCTGCATCGATTGCAGGATCTGTCTGAACCACAATTTTCGCCCGATGGTCAGTCCGTCGTGTACACGGTGACCAGCCATAACACCGACAGCGATGCGCAGATCAGTGATATCTGGCGTGTTGACTGGAAGAGCAAACAAAAGCAAGCGTTAACACAAACCGCTTTTGACAGTGAATGGTCACCGCAATACAGCCCCGATGGTCGCCACATCACGTTTTTATCCGATCGCGGTGACGATGAAACAGCGCAGGTATGGATCATGCCAGCCCACGGCGGCGAAGCGCGTGTGCTGACCGCGTTTAAAGGCGGTGTCGACGACTATCAATGGTCACCCGATGGCAAATCGCTTGCGATTATTGCGCGTGATGCACCGGAAGAATTGGCCAAAGACAGTCGCGGCAAAGACAAGCCACCGAAGCCGCTTGAAATTGATCGCTACCAATTCAAAGAAGACGGCAAAGATTATTTGTTGAACCGTTACCAACATTTGTATCGCTTTGATCTGGCCGACAATAACGTGGCAGCGTTAACACGAGGCGCCTTCAATCATTGGTGGCCGGCGTGGTCACCGGACAGCAAACGTTTGGTTTTTGTCAGCAAGCGTGGCGGCGATCCTGATCGTCATATGAACTATGATTTGTACACAATCGATCGCGACGGACAAAACGAAAAGCAGCTGACGACCTTTATCGGCAATGACAATGAACCCTATTGGGAATCACGGCCACAATGGTCGCCAAGTGGCCAGCAGATCGCGTATTTGCGCAGCGGTGAAGATAAATGGATTTATTACGCACCGTGGCAATTGGCCGTCGTGGATGTCAACACCGGCAACGAGTCGCTTGCGGCGAATATCGATCGCTGTTTTACGCATCCGCAATGGTCAGCCGATGGCAAAGCGATTTACGCCTTGATTGAACACAGCCGTGTCACACACTTGTCGCGCATTGATTTAAAAACGGCCAAAGTGACCGCGCTCAGCAGCGGGTCGCGCTTTGATTATGCTTTTGCGCTGCGCGGCGATGCGATCGTATTGCTGAGCGGTGACGACAAATCGCCGTATCAATTGCGCGCCTTGCAAGCGGGCAAAGAAACGGTACTCAGCGATCACAATGAGTGGCTGGCCTCGCGTTATCTGCAAGCACAGAACGATTTCTCCTACGCTGGCAAAGACGGTCAAACCATCGACGCATTGGTCGTTAAACCACTGAATTATCGCGTCGGTGAAAAATACCCAACCGTTGTGCGTTTGCACGGTGGCCCGGTCTATCAATTCAGTCACGAATTTATGTTTGACTGGCAATGGTTGGCCGCGCAAGGTTTTGTTGTGCTCGGTATCAATCCACGCGGTTCCAGTGGTCGTGGGTTTGATTTTTCACGCGCGATCTATGCTGATTGGGGCAATGTTGATGCCAGCGATGTCAGTGCGGGTGTTGATGCACTGATCGCAACCGGTGTCGCCGATCCGGAGCGATTGGCCATTGGCGGCTGGAGCTATGGATCGATTCTGACCAATTATGTGATTGCTCGTGACCATCGGTTTAAGGCTGCGTTTAGCGGTGCCGGCTCATCCAATATGCTCGGCAATTACGGTCTCGATCAGTACACACGAGAATACGAAAACGAACTCGGCACACCGTGGCAGAATTTTGAGGCCTATGCGCGCGTCAGCTTTCCATTTTTACGGGCTGATACGATCAAAACACCCACGCTGTTTTTGTGCGCGGCCAATGATTTTAACGTGCCCTGTAACGGCGCCGAACAAATGTACCAGGCCTTGCGTTCCCGCAATCTGCCCACCAAGCTGATCATTTATCCCGGTCAAAATCATGGCCTCACGGTGCCCAGTTATCAGCAGCATCGTTTGCAACAATACGCTGACTGGATCAAAACGTATTTAAAATAATAACGTAGACCGGGTTGAGCGCTACGACGCTCAACCCGCCACACCTGTCACTTGTTCCGCCAACCACTTCGGACTACGATCGGCTTCTGTTCATCGCTTGTTTTTGCCATGGGTACCCACAGCAACGATCCTCATCAACGTGATATCGCCCGCGAAAAAGCACAGCGTCAACGCGAGCTCGACGCGCAGATCGCGGCGCGTAAACAGGCTTGGCAACAGGCCGAACTGAGTCGCGATCCCAAATTGACTATGCAAGCCTCTGTCGATCGTCAAATCGCCGAACAAAATGCCCACCGCTTGGACCCCCATCGTGAAAAACCCCGCGCCGAACTGGCCTGGCGCGGCACGCCATGGTGGCACGATCGATGGTTGTGGCCATTGCGTTTGGTGTTGTCGGCAATAGTGGGCTATGTCGTCTATGGTGTGATCAGCAACATCATCGCGCGCGATGGCATGGCCGCTGTTGGTTTTGTCATGATCTTGCCGATTCCGGTGTATGTGTTGTTAATGACGTGGGCCAACAAAAAGGTCTGAACAGGATGACACGCTTATATGGTTTGCCGGTGTTGCTGGTGCTGCTCACTGCCTGTCAAGATGTCGTGCTCGGTGATCGTGTTGATGACAATAAAATCGCGCAAATCGAGGTGCGAAATCCCGGTCTGATCTCGTATGACGTGTGGCTCGTGATCCGAAACGAGCAACTCGAATTGCAATCGGAATATTTATTGTTAACTGGGCTCGACAATCGCCAAGATGCGCTGACGTTTGTTCGTCATATCGGCTGGGACAGCGAGCGCATTGTCGTCACCGTTGTGCTCAACGATCGTTTGGGCGAACACGAATTCACGATGACTGATGGCAGCAAGATCAGCGTGCAAATCGCACAGTAGGTGTTGATTCACAAACACTTGACACTGCTACGCTCTGCGAGCATACGAAACAATTGCCCATTGCATTCAGTTCATTCAAAGCCTTTTACTCGGTTGCGTTGTGATCAACTGGCTTTGGACGTGCCTATAAGTGCTGATACAATTGAAACGAAAAAGGGACAAAACATGCCCCTTTTTCATGAGAATTTTCTTTTTCTTTAATTACTTTCAACCGGAGCTGGTTTCGCGTTCACATCGACAGGCGTGCGCGTTGAATACCATTTTGCTGCATCCGCGGCTAAATTTCTTGCTACCGCAGCCAAAATTGTGCAAGTGCCTTTCATCGGACCAAACATGCCGGCGCCGCCGCCCGACTCAGTATTCTCATGTTGCGCGACAATTTCACCATTACGAAGCAGAACGGTACGGATCGTCATAGATTTGGAGCCCGACGCAGTACCACCGGCATCACCTTGTGCCTTGAGAATGCTAAATTCGATAACGTCCTTATTTTCTGTGTTTGAGTTTGCCGTGAGTTCGGTGCTATTCGATATTTTCTGGCCAAATATTTCCAAAGCGTAATTGGATAACGTGCTATCTAAATGACATTCATCGAGAATTTCACGCCGGATACCGCTGTTTTCGGCATAGTGTGCTGGCGTACGAATGAATAGCGATTTACCGTTACTTAGTGGTGAGCTGGCGTTGTTGCTTGAATTGCCCGAAGCATCTGCTTCAGAAGTAGTCGCAGCGGTTGCAATCAGTTGCGCTGGCAACGTTTTGCTTTTTGTTAATTTTACTAACCAAACGTAGGTGTCGGCTGCCAGCGCTTCAGCATCGCGTGCCAAGATATCGCAGTTACCTTGCACCGCACCGAATAGTCCGCCCTTCGAACTACGACTGCGCACAACGCTATCCACCAGAATGCCATCTTGGAAAAGCTGTGTTTTGGTTGTCATCGTCTTGCCACCAGACCACCCTCCGCCAGGCGTCGCAGTGATGCCAATGATCTCCGTTTTCAGCGCAAGCCCGATTGATGCTTCATTCACTTCATCCACGACAACTGGTGCAGCATATTTTTTTTCTTTGAGCACATCTACAATGAACTGACCAGTTATTTTCCTTAGCTGTGAACACTCTGCAACAACTTTAGGCGGGATATCTGATTCATTTGCATAAGCTACTGGTACTTGTATAGTAATGCTGGTCAATTGCTCGGCGCTTTGGGCGAACTTGCAAGTTAAAGCGATGGCGAAAAAAGTTAAATGAGAAACTTTCATTATTACCCCTAATCACAGTAAATTTAATTGAAATACATGAAAAAAATTGATTTAACCGCAGAAAACACCAAAGTTCATCAGGTGAAAAGCAGAATTTTTGTATCCTACCCGCTTAGCTAGCATACCATTCGGTAGACCAAATGTAATTGGTTAGTATATTCCGCGATGACATTTTGGCGTCACAACATCGAGTCGACGCTTGATAGAATCGGTATAGAGTCAACTATGGGTTTAATACATCGAACAATGGATTGAACATCGTAATTTGATTAACTGAACGTACCACGCCACAAATCATCACACGAAAACACTCCATAAATACGAACAAAGGCTAAGCGACGTTGCATTTGCTTTTTCCTTTTGGCTGAAACCGCGAGCGCATTGTCGTCACCGTTGTGCTCAACGATCGTTTGGGCGAACACGAATTCACGATGACTGATGGCAGCAAGATCAGCGTGCAAATCGCACAGTAAGTCATTGCTCCTATCCATTAACGATTGAGCAAGCGTGCCAAGGTGCGATACAAATCGTCGACGATCACCGGTTTTGCCAGAAATTCATCCATACCAGCGTTTATGCATTGTTCACGATCATGGGTAAACGCTTGCGCAGTGATACCGACAATCGGTGTGCGCGGCCAATGATGTTGTTGCTCATGCGTGCGGATCGCACGCGTGGCGTCATCGCCGGTCATAATGGGCATCTGACGATCCATTAAAATCAGATCAAATCGCGGCGCGGCTTCACGCACCATCTGCACCGCTTGTTGTCCGTTTTCGGCGTAACTGACCTGCGCACCCATTTTGTTCAGTTGCAAAATCAACACTGAACGATTGATCTCATTGTCTTCGACCACCAAGATCTGCTTGCCATGTAGATCCGGCATGGTCGGTACTTGCCGTTTGCTTGCTGCTTCTTGATCAACTTGCCGCGTTGGCATCCACAGATCGAATTCAAATCGCGAACCAACACCGTGTTCACTGTGCACGCGCAAACGACTGCCCATTAAACGCAACAAATGCTGCGCAATCGTCAATCCCAAACCCGTGCCACCGTACAGGCGCGAGATCGAACTGTCCGCTTGCGTAAACGGTTCAAAGATCTGTTGTTGTTTTTCTGGCGCAATGCCGATGCCGGTGTCCGTCACCGACCAGCGCGCCCACCACTTGCCGTCACTGTCGGTAACGATGTTCAGTGCCAGTGTCACACTGCCGGATGGCGTGAATTTGATCGCATTGCTGACCAAATTGATCAGCACTTGGCGCAGCCGGATCGGATCACCTTGCCATTGCGTTTGTGTTGGAAACGCGCATTCCGTCGTGAGTTGTAACGACGCTTGCCGCGCATTTTCGGTAAACATCGCGGCGACACCTTGCAACAATTCTGCCGGCGAAAACCAGATATGCTCCAATTGCAAACGCCCGGATTCCAGCCGCGACAGATCCAGAATGTCGTTGAGAATCTGCAACAAGTTGTCGCCACATTGCGCAATCGTTTTGGCGTAAAAATGGCGTTGTTGTGGCGTTTCGTCCTCGGATTGCAACAATAGCTGCGCCATGCCCATGATGCCATTCATTGGCGTTCTAATCTCATGGCTCATCATTGCTAAAAACTGTGATTTGGCGCGATTGGCTGCTTCGGCATTTTCTTTGGCGACAATCAACTCCTGCTCACGTGCCGTCAAAATTTGATTGGCGGTCAATAAAAACTTGGCTTGCTGTTGCAAGTGATCATTCGCCGCCGCGTTTTGTTTGGCGTACTGCCAGCTGAGCCAGGCCATGATCGCGTAAAAACCAATTGCACACGCCGTCACAATGGTTGGATCGGGTAAATTCTCATGCTTGATCACCAACCAACCCGTTAACTCGCCGATCCACATGATCAGCACCAGCACCGTCGAGAGACCGGCCATCCAGAACGATGTGTGCGGTGCAAAAAAGAAGCTGCACAACATGATAAGCACCAGTGAGCCATAAATGGCCACCGCGTGCACACCAATCTGCAAAATAAACGGAAACGAAAACAAAGAGAGAAAGATCAAGGCAAAATAGGTTAATGCCGCGCGCCGGATCTGATCACGCCGCACAAACCAATACGCCACCGCGCTGCCAACGATCAGCGACAGCACCCAAAACACGCGCAAAATCGATGGCGTTTCCTTGGCGCCTTGCCAATAACGCCAGATAAACACCAATAAGATGATAGAAGGCACCACCATCGATGCGAAGATGGTGGTACTGATGATGGCACGGTTGAGCGCGACACGACGCTCACTAAAGTCGTCGGTAGCAGAGGGCAACGGCACGTGAAGAATCCGGCGGCAAGCTGAGCTTGAAATTATAGTGGGCTTTGCCACGAAGGTGAACGCGATGCCGGCTAGCTCGCCGATCGTTGTCGTGAATCACACACCGTAGCCGTTTTGCGGAACGAACCGCGATTGCAGAACACGGTTCGTTTATTTTGGATCTCGGATCATTTGTCCATTATTGATGCCGCCATTCAACTAGAAGCCATCTCAAAAATAATTCAGGCGAAGGCGAGGTGCGAGCCCAGTTTCATAAATTGAGAAGCGCAAGAATCGGAGTTTACACGGAGTAAATGAGGGTTCTGAGCACCGCATGCACGCCGATCGCCAAGTCTGGATGTCATTGAGATGGCTTCTACGCTAAACGTTCATCTAATTCACCAACGTCAGCAGCAACGCGCTCAACACAATGGTTGCTGCCACCAGACCACGCAATGTGGCCGCAACGACGCCATCGGCGATTTGAAAATGATCCCACCAATCCAAACGTTTTTGCCGTGGCCGTTCCTGACCGGGCAACAGCGTGTTGTAACGCGTATTCACGACGCTGGCGGTGGGTGCTTGGTCGAGCATGACGCCAGTGCGATGAGCCTTTGCGATCTGCACTTCGGTGCGCAGCAATTCTTCCAGAGCTTGTTGCCGCAGCGCTTGCAGCGCGGCACTGGTGCCACCGACCCAATTGTGAATGACGTTCATCCAATCGTTGATATTGTTCTGCGTTGCTTCCGGTAAATTGAATTCACCGAGCGCGGCTGACCACTTATCCACTCCTAAGGCTTTTAACAAACTTTCATTTAACGTAACTGACTCGGCATTTGTATACAACACGCGCAACGTACTGTGCAGATCGTTGGCGCTTGAAATCACGCGGGCCAATTCGTTTTTGCTGACCTTGCCATCGGCGGTGACAACCGCCACCACATTATTGAGTGCACCGTAAGCATCGTGCAGATTGGCATCACTGTGCTCCACATAATGCAGCACCGCCAGCAATCCTTTCAGATACTCATCCCAGCCGTTTTTCATTTGTTTGGCGGCCACCCAGTGTGCACTGCGACACAGCTGGTCGTGGGCATAGACGCTGGCCAACGCGTCATTCAGTTCTGCTTTAACCGTCGCAATCGCTTGCGGCAATTGGCGTTTTTCCAACGTTTTATCGCGAAACCGAATGACACCATCCGGTGCCTGATAGTGGCCATCGCGTACGGCTTCCAGCAACGCTTGTTCACGTTCGAGATTGCGCACCTGTTCGAATTTTTTCTGCATATCGTGTGGGTACAACGCGGCAAACGCCTTTTGCACGTCATCGATATTAACGTTGTACAGTTCTTCCGGCGAATTGACATGACGAACAAAGCTGCGACCGAGATAGGTGCCCTGATAGATATTACGGAAGCATTCAAAATCAAATTGTTTGTCCACTTCGGCCAACGCTTCATCAAAGCTGTACACCTTGTCGGCCTTTTCGATTTGGCGCAATAGCTGCGACGTGATCATTTGTTTGGTGTTGTCAGCATCGGCAAACACCGACCAGGCACTGCGTTCGTCCAGTGGAGCGGCGATATAACGCCGTTTAACATTGATTTCGCGCTCGTGATTTTGAGGATGCGTCGCCCACATACGCGGCGGATGCGCAATGTCGGCCGTGAACACACGATGCTGTTCACGTTGTTGCGTCGGTAACGGTGGCACTTTGCCATACGAACGGTCATTGAGAATGTCAGCAACTTTGCGCATAAAACGCAGCTGAATCGCAAACACATCGCCAACCCGATGACCTGTGTGTGCATGACGAAACGCAAAACGTTGCGCCCGATCCCAACTTTCATCCGCGGCTTGCAGACGATACAGCGCGTGCACAATCGCATCACTGCCGGCCGATTTGGTCGCAACCAAATCGGCTTGAAATTCCATTTCTCGTGACAGCGCACGCTGCGCGATCACGACCAGCTTAAACGCCGATTCCAGCACCGCGCGCAAAGACCAAATCACCAACATCAATGCCCACGCCACCCAGGCAATACGAAAATCGGTGCGCGACACAAAACGCAGTAGTTTATCGAGCGCGTCCCGTTTCGAAACGATTTGCGCAGCGATTTGTTGCGCAATGTAGACCCAACTGCCAACCGCCATTGTACGCTGCGCAAAATGACCAAATTCATGCGCCAGCACGGCTTTAAATTCACTCATAGTCAGCACATTGATCAGGCCAACACCAATTTCAAGATTCTTTTTAGACGGAAACACCAGATTAAGTGGCGACAAATCGTAAAACACGCAGGCATTGACGTGCGGTGACAAAAATACGCGATGCGGACGTGGCGCGCCGGTTTCATCAGCCAGTCGATACAGAAAATCAAATAACTTGGGTTCTTGTGCGGATGTAATTTCCACGTGTTCAGGCGCACCGCCATGACGAACAAAAAACAGCGCCTTGAACATAAAAATCGCCAGCACCGCCGAACACAATCCCACCAACCAGCCCATCGGCGCGACACCTGGTCGCCCCAACTCACCCAGTAAACGCAGGGCGGTATAAGCGAACCAACCACCCAGCGACAAATACAGCACAATAAACGTTGCCAAGCCCGTCATCGCCAGCCAAGCGTGACGTTTAAATGAAGGACTTGGAGTGGATAAGTCGGCCGGCACCTGTTGCGGCCCCATAGGATAATCAACCATATTTTTCCCCTAGAATTCAGTCAGCACAAAGCT
>JAYSCL010000062.1:5412-21985 GCA_041914905.1 Enterobacterales bacterium | reverse complement strand
AACTGACAACTGACAACTGACAACTGACAACTGACAACTGACAACTGACAACTGAAATGATCACCTGGCACACACAAAAATTTGACGATCTGTCTCCCCGACAATTGTATCTGTTGATGCAACTGCGTCAGGAGGTGTTTATTGTTGAACAGAATTGTCCATTCGGCGATCTCGACGGCAAAGACATTGATTGCATTCATTTATCGGCGTGGCGCGACAATGTACCGGTAGCGTATGCACGCATTGTGTCGCCGGATTTTCCGGTCGCCAATCAACCGGCAGACATTGGTGCCGGATGTCCATCCATTGGTCGCGTGTGCAACGCCAAATCGGCGCGCGGCAGTGGTATTGGTCGTGAGTTGATGCAACGCGCATTGCAGATCGTCAGCGCGCATTGGCCGGATAAAGCATGTCAAATTGGTGCGCAGTCTTATTTAAAATCATTTTACGAATCGCTCGGTTTTGTCATCAACGGTGAGCAATACATCGAAGATGATATTCCGCATTTTCCGATGCGCTGGACGCCAGCGCCCTAATGCATGATCCCCATCGGTCGTATTAATAATCCGCAGGCTGCACAGATCTTTTGTGATTATTTGACATCACAACACATCGTGTCGGACTGGGTACCAGAAGGCCCCATGTATCTGATTCGTGTGCAAGGTGAACAGCGGTTGCGCGAGGCACAACAGGCCTTGCAACATTTTTTGCAACAACCACACGATGCGCGATATCGCCAAGCGACGTGGTCACACGGACAAGCTCGTGACGTACCCGACCAGCAAAAGGCATCGGCGTGGTGGCCAGCTTTGCTTGCGCGCACGGGCCCGGCGGCGTTGTTGTTGGTGGTGCTGGCAACACTTGTCAGTTTGGCGGCCGCGTTTGGTGAAAATGAGCGTGTGGCACATTTTTTATGGTTTCATTTGCCGTCGATAATGCACGGGCAATTGCATCGTTTGATCTCACCGATTTTTTTGCATTTAAGTTTATTGCATCTGCTGTTCAATATGATGTGGCTTTGGGATCTGGGCGGTGCATTGGAAAAGCGATTGGGTGCCAAAGCGCTGTTGATTTTGGTGTTGTTGGTTGGCGTTGCGTCCAATGCGACACAATATTTTGTCAGCGGCCCCTATTTTGGTGGCATGTCAGGTGTTGTGTATGGCTTGCTTGGTTATTTGTGGATCCGTGGTCGTCGCGATCAGCGCTTTGGTCGCGTGTTGCCAACGGGTACCATTGTGTTCATGTTGGTGTGGTTAGTCTTGTGTTTCACTGGCCTGTTGGGACCGGTGGCCAATGCAACCCATTTATCCGGTTTGCTGCTCGGCATGGCATTGGGTTTTGTCGCCAGCACACCGCGAGGAGTCAATCATGTTTAAACGCGTTTCCGTTGTTGAAGCGTCACAGTTGTTAAACAACGGTGCGGTGATGGTCGATATTCGTGATGCGGCATCGTTTGCGGCCGGGCACGCACCGCAGGCAATCAATTTGAACAATCAAAATTTGCCGCAATTTATGCAGTCAACGGAATTTGAAACACCGATCTTGGTTATGTGCTATCACGGCCACAGTTCGCAAGGTGCCGCGCAATTTTTGGTGAATCAAGGGTACAGCAATGTCGCCAGTGTCGATGGCGGATTCGAGATGTGGAAGTTGAATCAGCCGGTGGAAAAGTAGTGGTTGGTTTTAGGTTTAGGCTAGTGATGTTGCAACGTTTACGATCAGTTTCATCATGTTGATAAATGTCGCCACTACTGCCACACATATTTCGTGAACAATACATCCTCAACCAGATCTTTTTTTGATTTGGCGGCTTCTTTCAAGCGCTCATTGATTTTGCTCAACGCGTCTTTGCGCAGCGCTTCGCGCGCTTCCATGTTTTGCACCTGATCTTTGGTTTGGCCGCGCACAAGCCACAACAAGGTGTCGATCAACAGCGGTTGATGCGGTTTCACTTTGTCGACGTTGGCGGTGCCTTTGATTTTTAATTGCACGCCAATACTCAAAAAGCCCACTTTGCCGTCATCGCGTTGGTAGTTGGTTGTTAAACTTGGCGTTAATTCAAAGTATTTGGTGCCGGTCGGATCGGGATCTTCAGTGCCGCCGCCCGATGCCCATGCCAGACTACTCATCACCATAAGCACGCTACAAACTAAATCCCTGCCTACTCGCACAAACTGATTCATGGTTATTCCGAAAGAAACACACGGTCGCACAAGTATAGTCAGCACAAATGCCGCAGCATCGAATGACCGGCATAAAAAAACCGCCAAGTGTCGGCGGTTTTTTGCGTTGGCGAGGTTTAGGCGTTTTCGATTTCGACCATTTCGAAATCGGCTTTGCCAACGCCGCAGTCGGGGCACAACCAGTCGGCGGGCACATCGGCCCAGCGCGTGCCAGCCTGGATGCCGTCTTCCGGCCAGCCTTCCGCTTCGTCATAAACCAATCCGCAAACAAGGCACTGATATTTCTTCAACGACATGGCAATCACCTTCTGGTTCGAGCTGCTTACGCGCTTCCCGCAAGACCTGTACAAAAAACGCGCGCTGTTATACCTGCCGGTTTGCTGACTGGCAAGTCCGAACGCTCGGATTGGTTTTAATGCTCAAACCGTTACAATGACGCCCGTTTTGACGTAACCGGAACAGGAAATGCTGGAGCACTGGCGCGGACGCAGTTTGATCGGGCAGCCAGCCTTACGCCAACTGATGGCAACGCGTGGTTCTTTTACGCGCGCGTTGAGCCGCTTGGTGGGCGAGCCGATTCAGGTGCGGGTGTTGGCGCAGGGGTGGCGGCAAACGCCGGATCTGGGTCGCGTGTTTGCGCGCGAAGTGATGTTGTGCAGTGGCGCGCAAAGCTGGATCTATGCGTTAACGCTGATGCGCCCACGTGGTTTGAAAGGGGCCAACCGCGATCTGCGTCAATTGCAAACGCGACCGCTCGGCGAATTATTGTTTACTGCGCACAGTCGGCGTTTGAATTTGCATATGACCCGTTTATCCGCTCACAGTCGTTTGCGTGTTGCGGCGACGGGCCATGGCATTGACCTGCCGATGGGCTCTCATGCGCGCTGCTCCTGGTTTGATTACAACGGCAGCGCCTTGCTGGTGCACGAATGTTTGTTGCCGGCCTTGTTGCAAAAAATGTCGTCATCGGCGCGATGACCCTGATCCTAAAAAACGCTGAATGGAACCGCATGACAAACCTGATCCGCTGGTCTGAACTCAAAGAGCGCGCTTTACCGTATTGGCGCCTGATGCGTTTTGATAAACCGGTGGGCACGTTTTTGTTGTTATGGCCAACGTTGTGGGCATTGTGGCTCGCCACCGATGGTCATCCGCGTCCAAGCATTGTGATTATTTTTGTGCTGGGTGTGGTGCTGATGCGTGCGTGCGGATGTGTCATCAATGATTTTGCCGATCGGCGTGTCGATGGTCAGGTCAAACGCACACAAGGCCGACCATTGGCGACCGGTGAAATCACCGCAAAACAGGCGTTGATGTGTTTTGTTGTGCTGGCGCTACTGGCGTTTGGTTTGGTGCTGCTGCTGAATCGACAGACAATGTATTGGTCGTTTGGCGCCATCGCGATCGCCAGCGCGTATCCGTTTATGAAACGCTACACCTATTTTCCACAAGTTGTGCTCGGTGCCGCATTTGCGTGGTCAATTCCAATGGCGTATGTCGCGCATGACAAAGCGCTCGATAGCACGACTTGGTTGCTGTATGTCAGCACCCTGTTGTGGGTGCTGGCGTATGACACCTTGTATGGCATGGTCGATCGCGATGACGATATCGAGATCGGCGTCAAGTCGACGGCCATTTTATTTGGCGATGCCGATATCGTCATTGTCAGCGTCATTCATGGCGCCGCGTTGCTCGGCTGGGTGCTGATTGCGCAGCAACATCAATTGGGCAGCGCATTTTGGTGTGGCTGGCTGATCGCCGCCGTGCTCGTCGTTGTGCAAATGCGCATCGCCCGCACGCGCGAACGCGAGGCCTGTTTTCGAGCGTTTCGTCTGAATAATGGGTATGGCCTCGCCTTGACGGCCGGCTTTCTGTTGGCGCTGATGCGCTAAATCCTGCAAGTAAAATCCCCTGAACTATGCTTGTCAGACGTCCCTGTCGACAGGCTTGTTGATGCGTTTTCTGCTCATGTTCATGTTGTGCTGGTTGAGCGCTGCTTGCACACCTCCCGAAACCGCGCGACCGCTGCGCATTGCGATCAATCCGTGGCCCGGTTACGAATTCATCTATTTGGCCGAACAAAAAGGTTTTTTCGCGCAACAAGGTGTGGCGGTAACGGTGTTGCAAATGAGCGGACTTACCGATGTGCGCCGCGCGTTCGAACGCGGGCAAGTGGACGGCATGGCGTGCACGATTGTCGAAATGCTGCAAGTGCGTGAGTTGTCGGCACGAGCGCCGCAAATTGTGTTTGTGTCGGATTATTCCAATGGCGGTGATGTCGTGATGGCGGTGCCGGCGATTCAACACATTGCCGATCTGCGTGGCAAACGTATCGCGTTTGAACCGGGCACTCTCAATCTGTATTTGTTGTCACGCGCGTTAGACAAACATCAGCTGACGCTTGACGACGTGACATTAGTGCCCATGGCGCAATCGTCCATGCAGGAAGCGCTGATACAAAAACAGGTCGATGCATTGGTGTCGTTTCCACCGACATCGGCACAACTTGCGACGCAGCAATTGGCGACAACGTTGTTCAGCACGCGAGACATTCCCGGTGAGGTGCTTGATGTGGTGATATTTGACGAAGCCGTGATCACGCAACGACGCGACGAGATTAAAAAATTTCTGCAAGCCTTGGAGCAAGCCTACAACTTTGCCGAACAACATCCGGATGAAGCCTATGCGGTGATGGCCAAGCGTGAAGGCGTCACGCGTGACGAATTTCGCCGTGTGCTGGAACAGGATATTCGCCTCATCGGTTTCGAACAACAACGTGCCTTTTTACTGGATTCCGGGCGCGTGACGGAATCGATTGCGCAGGTACAAAAAGTGTTACAACGCAACGGTGAAATGACGGGCGATTATGTGCCGTCATCGTTTGTGCCCGATCTGCGTGACCTGCACGGACGCTGATATGCGCTCATCTTCTTTGCAACATAAATTGATGTTGCCGTTACTGCTAACGGGCGTGTTGTTGGCACTCGCCAGCACGGTGATCGCCACGTACATCTATCAGCAGCATTTACGCGAGTATGTGTTGCAACGTGCTGAAACATTGGCGTCATCGGTGCAGTTGGCGGCGGAAACGTACGACAAAACCAGTGAGATTCATCGCGTCGTCACGGCGCTGGGGGCCGAACGCGATGTCAATTTGATCGTTGTGGTGTTTGGCAATCCGGCGCGGGTGATCGCGAGCACACGCAATGAATGGCTTGGATTGCCCCTCAGTGAACTGCCGTATGAAGGCGTAGCCGATGATCTGGCGGAAGCCATCACCACCCGCGTGGGCGCTCAGCATGTTCATCGGCAAACTCATGAACTCGATTTCACCTTGCCATTGCAACGACACGAACCGGGCAGCAAACACGTGGTGATGGGCGCGGCGATGGTGCACATCAGCGCGCAACAGCTAACCCGCGATGTGTGGTGGAACGCGTTGATACAAGCATCGGTAACGCTGCTGATGACGTTACTGCTGTGCGTCATGATGTGGTGGGTATTGCGTCGGCATGTGCTGAAACCGGCCGCCGAATTGCAAAAAGTCGTGCAAGCGCAAGCGCAAGGTCTGCGTGACTTTTATCCTCAAACGCACAGTGATGATGAACTCGGTCGGGTGGCGCGCGAACTCGATCGCCTGCTGCGTTTTCGCAACGATGCCGAATGGCAATTGACGCGATCACGCGAACAAGCCGAAACCGCATTTAACGAAGTGCGCAGCGCGCAACAGCGATTGCAGATCGCCACACGCGCTGGCGGATTTGGCATCTGGGATTGGGATCGGCAAACCGATCACATGATTTGGGATGATCGCATGTATGAACTGTTTGATCGCCCACGTCAGGAACCGGTGTCCTCTGCCCGCGTGTTGCAACATTATTTGTCGGAAGCTGAATACGAACGGGTAACCGCCGCCATCGACAGTGCGATCGCACGGCGTGACGACGGCTTCTCGATGGAATTTGTTATGCGATGCACCGATGGTCGCGAACGGCGCTTGCGCGATGAAGCGCTATTCGTGCGCAATGAGCAAGGCAACGTTGTGCGTGTTATCGGCATTATGTGGGACATCAGTGCGCAATACGATGCCCAGCAAGAGCAACGCAAACTGGCGCTGGTGGCGCAGCATGCCAACAATCTGATCGTGATCACGAATCGTCAGTTTGACGTCGAGTGGGTCAACAATGCCTTTTTGCGTTTCACCGGCTATGCGGTCAGCGACATACTGGGCGAGCATCCTCTGCGCAAACTGCAGGGCGCCGACACGTCAACGCAAATTATTCAACAACTTGACGCGGCCATCGCGCAGCGCGCCGTCATGCATACCGAATTGCTGCTGTACCGACGTAACGGTCAACCCTTTTGGGCTGAACTGGAATTGTTGCCGGTCATCAGTGATGGCCATCTTGATCGCTTTATTCTGATCGCCAACGTGGTGACGGAACGCATTCAAGCGCAGCAACAATTGCAACAGGCCATGATTCGCGCCGAATTGGCCAGTCGTTCCAAGAGTGAGTTTCTCGCGAACATGAGTCATGAAATTCGCACGCCGATGAATGCGATTCTGGGTTTGTCCGAAATGTTGCGCGACACAACATTGGACGAACAGCAGCGCGATTTCGTTAACACGATTTACACCGCCGGCGATGCCTTGCTGACCATCATTAACGATATTCTTGATTTTTCCAAAATCGAAGCCGGCAAACTGTCGTTGCAACCCATCGCATTTGATCTCGAACGCTCGCTGTATGAAGTGATGCGCATGTTGTCGATCCGTGCCCAGGAAAAAAACATTGAATTGGTGCTCGATTATGACAGCGGCGCACCGAAGCGTTTGATCGCCGATCCGGTGCGGATGCGACAAGTGTTGCTGAATTTACTCGGTAATGCCGTCAAGTTCACACACAGCGGCCATGTGCGAGCCAGTGTCCGCGCCAAATCGTGGGACAAAAACACGGCGGCGTTGCGCATCGAAGTGGAAGACACTGGGATTGGCATCGATCAAGAAACCCAGTCAACGTTATTTCAATCGTTCACGCAAGCCGACGCCAGCATTTCGCGGCAATATGGCGGCACCGGTTTAGGGCTCGCGATCAGTAAACGCATCGTCGAGTTGATGGGGGGCACTATTGGATTGATCAGCGCGATCGGCAAAGGCTCAACGTTTTTTGTTGATATCGAATTACCACTGGCGCCGCAACAATCTTGGCCGTCACAATCGATCGCTCTGCAAGGTGAAACGGTGTGGTTGATGGAGCCGCACGCGTTGGCGCGTTTGGTGCTTGAACGGCAATTAAAAAATTGCGGTGTCAATGTGCACGTCATCGACAGCGTTGATGCCTTGCAACGCGCCCTGGTCGAATTAAAACGCGAAACGCTGTTTGTCGACAGCGATGTGGCGCGCAGCGCCGATGTGTTGTCATGGTGGAAAGCCCAAAAGCCCGATGCGGCACTCGTGATTCTGTCGTCGAAAGGTGTGCGTGGTGAAGCGGCACAATACCGCGATATTCCCGCCTGCGCGTATTTGCACAAACCCACCGACAGTGAAACGTTGTTGCACAGCCTGCACATGGTGTTAATGGCGCGTGATCAGAAAGACATGCCGCTGATCACCAAACACGTTGTCGACGAACAACTCGATAACAGCAGCGAATGCCAGTTCTCGGCACAGGTACTGGTTGCCGAAGATGTTGTCGCCAATCAAATGGTGATTCGCGCGATGTTGCAACGCTGCGGCATCGACGTCACGTTTGCCAACAATGGTGTTGAAGCGGTGGTGATGGCGCTGCGTCAACCATTTGATCTGATTTTGATGGACTGCCAAATGCCCTTGCTGGACGGGTTAAGTGCTACCCAGCAAATTCGGCAACAACAGCCTGTGCGCATTCCGATTGTGGCGTTGACGGCCAACGCCCTGCAGGACGATCGCGGCCGCTGCCTTGACGCGGGTATGGATGACTTTTTATCGAAGCCGGTTAAACGCAGGCAACTGATCGACATGTTAAAAAAGTGGCTGCCACACAAACTGCATTCGAAAGCCTGACTAAGCTATAAAAAGCGATTTAACACGGCGCCAAGCGGTGGGCGGTGGGCGAGCCCCCATCCGTCGACGATTGAGCTGTTTTGCCCTATCAAATCGCTCGCTTGTGCGCTGCAGCATCTGCTACAAGATTGACTTTTTTGGATGGCCTTTGTGGCCGCCGCAAAAAGTAAAGCCGTACCATGCCGATAGCGCACGAGATCGGTGTGGCGATGAAACGCCGTGGGAGTGGAGAGACGTCATGCGAATTGCCGCGATCGTGATGATCGTGTGGGTGTTGTTGAGTGTGCCGTTTGTCTCCAACGCCTCGTCGGCGACGCGGACGGCCAACGCCACGTTGTTGCCGAGTCTGTATATCGATTTCGAGATCTCGCCAGAGGTGAAGGCGATTGTTGAACGTGCGCAGCGTGGCTTTGAGGTGTCGAAAAAAGATCTTAAAGCGGCACAGCAGTATTTTGAAAAACTGGCGGCCGATTTGCCCGCCAGCATACCCGCGAGTCTGCGTCGTCAGATCCGCAGCTTGGCGTGCACAACCGACGACAAAAACAATGCTGATCGTTTGATGACCCTGACATCACGCTGGATCGAGGCCACCGATGCCACGCGCGATACCGAAGAACGTGCCGCCTATTTACTGTGTCAAGCCAGTTTGCATTTCAATGCGTCACGTCACGCCGATGCGTTCACGGCATTGGCGGCCGCGCATGAATTGCTGATCGATACACCGCGCTCAATCGTGTTTGCCGATTTACTGGTGTCACGTGGTTATATGGCCAGCTACTTGGGGGATATTGAAGGGGCAACACAATGGCTGGTGCGCGCGCGTGAGTTGTACACCGAACTGAATTTTGGCAACGGCATTGGTGTCGCGGATCTCTACCTGGCCCATATCTATCGCTATACGGGGCAAAATGAGACAGCACGTGAGATCTACAACAACTTGCTGGCGACAACGGTAGAAGAACAAAACAATTCCAGTTTGCCCTTGCTCTATCACGCCATCGCGTACACCTTCAAACCAAAAGAAGAATCCGCAGACGCGTTGAGTTGGTTTCAAAAAGGCATCGATTACGCTCAAAAAGTGGATGACAAAATGGCGTTGGCGCACACCCACTTGGCGATCGGCGGCGTTAACGCTGCGATTGAAAATTGGCCGCGCGCGATTGAACACGTCAATTTAACGAAACGCTATGCCGAACAAATCGGTGCACACGATCTGATCTTGCGGGCGGATCTGACACTGATTGAAGTCGAGTTTGCCACCAAGCCCAGCGAAGCGTTGTTGAACAAAATCAAAACACTGTACGCCGAGTTCGAACACCTTGGTGATATGCCGGCGATGATCAAGGTCACTCAGTTTCAATTGAAGTTACTCAAAAAGCTTCGCCAGTTTGAAGAGGCGCTAGCGGTTGCTGATCAGCTGGCTGAGCTGGTGAAAAAGCGCGCCGAGAAGAACAGCGTCGAAGCGACCGAACGTATGCGTGCGACCTATCAGCTGGAACGCCGTGTCGAAGAAAACAATCGCCTGCGAGAGCAACATGAAATTGCGGCGAAAGAATTGGCTGCCGCGCGCGAGATGCGCTCGTTGCAATTCACGGTGGTGATCTTGTCCTTGTCGCTGCTGATCGTGATTTCCATTTGGGGTTACAAACAACTGCGCATACGCAACACGATGCAATCACTGGCCTTGACCGATGAACTGACCAAGCTGGCCAATCGGCGCAATATTTTTAGCTACGCCGATCTGAATTTTGCACAGTCGAAAACGATCAATCAGGCGCTCAGTACCATTGTGTTTGATGTCGACCATTTCAAATTGGTCAACGACACGCACGGTCATGCGGGGGGCGATGTGGTGCTGCAACGCATCGCGCAAGCGTTGCTCAAAGTGGGGCGTTCGCAAGATCGCTTGGGGCGCACGGGCGGTGAAGAATTCATGATGGTGTTGCCGGGCGCCAACATCGACACGGCAACGCTGGTTGCCGAACGCATGCGCAGTGTTGTCGAAGCCTTGTCATTTGATGATATTGCGCCGGGTTTTCGGGTGACAATTAGCCTGGGTGTCAGCAGCAAATTTGCCCGTGATCACACTTTTCAAGACAGCGTGTTGCGCGCCGACAATGCTTTGTATCGCGCTAAACGCAGTGGCCGCAATCGCGTGGAAACCGAACGGGAACACGTTGACGCAAGCTCGTCCGACAGTGCAGGGACCGTCGCATGAAGCGCTCACTGTCGTTGATGGTGAAACGTGTCCTACCGTGGTTGCTGTTGGGCGCCAGCGGGTTGTCGGTGGCGATGACCAATGAGGCCGCGATTGATCGTCATCTGGTGCTCGTGCAACCGCAGGCGAGTCAACAGTTGCAGCAAAAAACCGTTATGCAGATCCATGAAGATCAATTCGGTTATTTGTGGTTTGTCACACAGGGCGCTTTGCATCGGTTTGATGGCCACGATATGTTGGCGCTGCCACAACCCAGTCAAACCGATGCCGCTCAATTGCTCGCGCGCCATCCGGTGGCGGCCGTGACAAGCACGGACGATGGCCTGGTTTGGATCGCGACATTAGGCGAAGGTTTGCTGCAATTTGATCCACGAAACGGATCGTTTCGAACGGCCGCTGAGCTGGGCTTGCCACACGATGCCAATCAACACCAGATTTTTGCCATCGCGGCGCTGCACAACGATGTGTACTGGCTCAGTGCAGGGGGGCTCTTTGTTTGGCAATCGGCTCAGCAAAAGACGCAAGTCATCAGCAGCGGTGATGCAACGCAAAAATTCACGATGCTGTGGCAAGCCGGCGATCGCATTTGGCTTGCCAGCGAAAAAAATTTGTGGACAGTGGACGCCGCATTGCAACCGCAGCGCATCACTAATCCTCTGATGCAAGGTCACACGTCCACGTTGACGACGACACCCTCGGGCGCGGTAATCGCGTTTGGCAGTTATGGCGCCGTTGTGCAATGGCAACGCGATGCGAACTTTCAACCGTTTGTGATTGAGCATCCCGCGTGGCGCGATCGCAAACCCAATGAAGTGGCGCCTTTTGTCGCGCAAGCCTTGATTGAACCCGATGGTCGATTGTGGGCCGCCGTGCCGGGCATCGGTCTGTTGGAACGGCAACCCGATGGCCAGATCCACACGCATCAACGCGATGTGGTCGGCGGCAATGGTTTGCAAGATGAAAACATTACCAGTCTGTGTCGCGATCGTGCTGGCCGCTTGTGGTTGGGCACGTTATCGAATGGTGTGTTTTACCGCGCCGAAGGGCACCAATGGTTTACCGTGTTGCGCGAAAAAAATTCGGCAACGCAGCAATCAAGCAACAATGTGTTTGCGATCTTGCCGGATCAAAAAGGCGGATTGTGGCTCGGTCTTGAAGGCAGCGGTTTGCATCACGTCGATCTCGGGGGGCACGTCACCGACCATACGCCGGCGATCATGCGGGCGATCAAGTCCGAACGTGATAACGCCGCGATCAATCATTTGCATGTGCGCAGTCTGGTATACGAGGGTGACACGCTCGTGGTCGGCCATTCGCGCGGCGTATTTCGTTATTGGCCAGCGTCGCAACGTGTACAGGTTGAGCTGGCGCCTTGGTTCAGCAAAGTGATGCCGGGGCGATCGGCGGTACGGGCGATGCGTCGGCGTCACAATGGCGATTGGTTGATTGCGTCCGATTATATGGGTTTGCTGATTTGGCAAAAAAATGGCGATGTTACGCAGTATTCGATGCGCGGCGTCGCCGAATTGAATTTACCGACCGATCGTGTGCTCGATGTAATTGAAGATGGTCATCAGCAGTTGTGGTTGGCAACTGATGCCGGTTTGTTTCGCGTGCGCGCCAAAGCGCGTCCGCAAGCGGTCGTCGAATTTGATCAAAGCCGATTTGTGAACACGCTGTATTTGGCCGGGCCGGATGAATTGTGGGTCGGCAGTTTCGGTGGCTTGGCACGGGTTGAAAAACTCAATGCCGCTTCGCCGGTGCTGACACGATACACCACACAAAATGGTTTATTCGATAACGTCATTTATGCCGTGCAGAGTGACAAACTTGGTCATGTGTGGGCGAGCAGCAATCTCGGCTTAATGCGATTGCCGCGTGCGGGCGCACGTTGGCAACATTTTGATCGTCAAGATGGCCTGTCAGATGATGAATTCAATTTGAATGCCGTGACGACATTGCCAGACGGTCGATTAGCGTTTGGCGGTATTTCCGGTGTGTCGCTGATTGCGCCCGAACGTGAGCCAACGTTGCCAACCGAGGTGCCGTTGGTGGTGTCGGCAATGCAAATTGGCAACGGCGAAGTGCAAACCAATTGGTCACAGCAAATCGAAAGCGTGGCGTTGCCGGCCGACAACAGTCAGCTGATGCTGCGGTTTGCCTCACCCGGGGCGGGTAATCGTCACCAGCAACATTTTTTCTACCGGTTTGCGACCGAGACAAAATGGACACACGTGAATCAAAAGCGTGAATTGCAATTTGCCAATTTGCCCATCGGCAAACAAACACTGGAAGCCGCCTGGACTTACGGCGACACACCAACCCGTGCAACGTTGCGATTGGAACTGAATGTGGTACCCGCGTGGTGGCAGCGTCGTGATGTGCAATGGGGATTGTCGCTGTTATTGCTCGCTGTGATCGCACAGCGATTGTGGTCGCGGCACCAACAATTGCAGCAACATTTGCAACAAGAAAAAGCGCTGCGCGCCAGCGATGAACGATTGCGATTGGCGTTGTGGGGCACCGGCGATGCGTTGTGGGATTGGCAAATTACCAGCGGTCAAGTGTTGCGCACCGGCATGGAAAACATGCTTGGCTTTAACGCCGAAAGCATTGAAGCGACGTTCACCGCGCGTGAACGATTAATGCACCCGGATGACATCGCCAATGCCAACAATCAGTTGCAATTGCATCTTGACGGTGTGTTGCCTTTTTATGAAGCGCAGTATCGCCTGCGTAACGCACAAGGTGATTGGGTCTGGATATTGGATCGCGGTCATATTGTTGAACGCGATGACAAAGGCAAGCCGACACGACTGGCCGGTACGATGCGCGATGTGTCCGATAAACATCGACGCGATGAAGAGCTGCAATTTCTGGCGAATTACGACAGCCTGACCAAACTGCCCAATCGTACATTATTTCAAGATCGCTTGCGGCAAGCGATTGTGTCGTCGGAGCGACGCGGCTTGCGGGTGGCGTTGGTGTTTATCGATCTCGATCGGTTCAAATCCGTTAACGATTCCTACGGTCATCACAGTGGCGACGAATTGCTGTGTGCGGTCGCAACGCGCTTGCGCGAATCGGTGCGCGCTGAAGACACAGTGGCCCGTTTGGGCGGTGATGAATTTACCGTGGTGATCGGCCAAGTTGCGTCCTTGCAGGCGATGACGCGCGTGATTGAAGCGATCCAACGTGCGTTTGCCATCCCGTTTGTGATCGGCGAAAAAACATTGCAGATATCGCCCTCGATTGGCGTCAGCATTTATCCCGATGATGCCGACAGCGCCGACAAATTATTAAACCATGCTGACATGGCCATGTACGCGGCCAAAGAGCAGGGCCGCAACACGCTGCGTTATTTTGAGCGAAGCATGAACGATGCCGCGCAACGACGCGCCAGTTTGAGTTTGGCGCTGCGCAAAGCTGAAGATGCCAACGAACTGTTGCTGCACTTTCAGCCGCGCATGGCGGTCGCCGACAAACACATCACCGGTTTTGAAGCGCTGATGCGCTGGAACAGTCCAACCCTCGGTAACGTGTCACCGGCGGAATTCATTCCCATCGCAGAAGAGTTTGGGTTGATCGGCCCGCTCGGTTATTGGGTATTGCGCGCGGTCATGCAGCAGTTGCAAGCATGGCAAGGCACAACGTTGGCCGGTTTGCCCATCGCCGTGAATGTATCGATCCGGCAATTGTTTGATCCGCATTTTCAACATCGCATTGCAGCGTTGTTAAGCGAATATCGCATTCCGTCATCGTTGCTGCACATCGAGGTCACCGAAACGGTGCTGATGGAAAATGTCGAACAAGCGATCGCAACCTTGCAAGCGCTGCGCGACATGGGCATCGCGATCTGTATCGACGATTTTGGCACTGGCTACTCCAGTCTCGGGTACTTGCGTCGTTTGCCGATCGATGGTTTGAAAGTTGACAAGAGTTTTGTCAACAGCATGATGCGTGGCGGTGACGATGCGGTGATTGTGGACACGATAATCGCGATGGCGCACGCGCTGCGTTTATACGTCGTTGCCGAAGGTGTCGAAACGCGCGAACAGTACGACTATTTACAACAAAAAGGCTGTGAGGAAATTCAAGGCTATTGGCTCGCTCGCCCCATGCCGGCCAGCGATTGCGAAACGTTTATGCAACGATTTCACGCGAAGGATAATGCGATGTGGCGCTGACGGAAGCGGCATTTCGGCGTAGGAAAATGGTTTACTCATGAAATGGGTTCACTTACGTTGATCGGAATGTGCAAACCTCCGACGGCGCGCTTTTCATCACAGGCATTACGTTTGGTGCTTATCTGTGTGCAAGGAGTCTGACCGAATGGAGGGCTGTGGCGATATCCGATTATGCGCTTCGAAATCGAGAAATGTTAACGGTTGCTCGGCAGTAATGGGTGGGTGGCGAAAAAGACTCGCTGCAATACACGTCTGCTTTGTCGCGCTCTTTTTGTTGACGACGTACACCTGTCGTGCTGAACCGGTTATTTTCCCCCATCCCAAAGAAGGCTTTGACGTCAGAAATTCCTATCCATTAAAACTGCTTGAGCTTGCTCTGGCAAAGGCCGGCAAACACTATCGCGTCGTCGACAGTAATGAAAAAATGTCGCAAAGCCGCGCCATTTTACTGCTGCAACAAAAAAAGAAAATCAATGTACTGTGGACCATGACGTCAAAACAGCGCGAAGAAATGCTATTGCCGATTCGGTTTCCGATTGATAAAGGGCTTTATGGTTGGCGTGTTTGTCTCGTCAGGAAGACGGATAAAGCGATGCTAAAAGATGTGGCAACGGTTCAGGATCTTATGAAGTTCAAAGCGATACAGGGGCATGATTGGCCGGATTTCAAAATTCTTGCAGCAAACGGGCTTCCGGTTGATTCTGCATCGAACTACGCCTCATTTTTTATGATGCTGACCATGCGGCGAGTGGATTATTTTCCGCGATCGGTGGTTGAGATAATCCCTGAATACAACGCTTGGCGTTCACAAGGCATTGAGATCGACGAGCATATTGTGCTGCATTATCCCACCGCCTTTTACTATTTTGTTAATCGATCAGACCATCCGCTAGCGTTAGCGATTGACAGTGGCCTGGAGCAGCTGCTTTCGTCCGGTGAATTTGACGTGTTGTTCAGGCGTGAATTTTCAAAGCAAATACAGCAGCTAAAGTTGACGGAACGGAAAATAATCCATCTCAATAACCCTGATTTACCTGCCGATACCCCGCTCAGCAGAAAAGCCTTGTGGTTTCAGACACAGGGTTCACACCATTAAGTGTTACGTTTTTCGCGGCGGCCAAGTGTGACCTTTAAGCGCGTGCCAGCGCAGGAGGGCTTACCTAAAACGCTGTTTGATTCGGTTCGGTATTTTGCTGGTTCCGTGCAGATCGAGTAGCGATCAATTGTCATCAACAACGCCCAGTAAAGCATCAACCGCATACCGAAATGCTTCTGCGGTGCGGGCAATGTCTTCGGCGCTGACGAGTTCGTATTGCTGCACCATCGCGGAGTCTTGTGAAGCCAACGTCAATGCGATTTGTTGGATGCGCTGCTGTTGTGACACCGGTAGCTGTGGTGACGCCACCAGAAAACCCTCGGCTGAAATGGGTTCTTCGCCAATGATTTTGATGGGCACCGGGCGACGTTCACGCACGCTGGCCAACATGGGCGCAAACACCGCGCCGGCACTGACTTGTCTTTTGGCCACCGCGTCAACGATTTTATCGTGCTTATCGATGGTCACAAATTGTGGTGGTTCGCTGGAATAGCGCCAATGTGAACGCACAAACACACTGACAAAACCGATTTCATCCGGCGTCGCCAAGGTTTGCCCGCCGAGTTCGGCCAGTTGAGTCAATGCGGATTCACTGTGCGTGAAGTACACAATGGACGACACACGATGTTTATCGCGTGCCAAAATGACAAAGCCGTGTTCACGCTGCAAATACAGTCCGATGTGCGGTGGTGTTTGCAAAACGTCATAGCGCTGCATCAATGCAGAGCGCACAAACTCGCGATAATTGGCATCGCTTAAAAAACGAATCGGTTGGCACAAACGGCGCTGCAAGGGTTCGCCGATCTGCTTGCTCCAAAAATCGGCGGCGGCGCTGCTGCTCCACGG